>NZ_CP058601.1:0-622828 GCF_013402815.2 Natrinema halophilum | reverse complement strand
TAATGACCCTCGAGGAGTACGCCGACATGATCGGCGAGCTCGCAGCGGACTGGGACGGCGATCAACCTGCGGTTCTCATCGGTGACGTCACCGGCAACGTCAGCGTAAACGCCAAAGAGGGTTACTCGAAGTACGGCCCTGTTGGGTACGCCCAGGAGTGTTTCGAGGGCAACGGTGTTTTCGAACTCGGGCAGCATGGAGACCGCCGCTTTTTCGGTACGATGCTGTTCGCAGCTGAGGACCTCGCCGAGGAAGCAAGAGCGCAACTCGAGGCTGACAAGGAGGTGACCGCCTGATGGAGCTCACCGGTCGCGACCGGATCACGGTCGAGAAGGACGGTGAAGAGGTCGAGGTCTTCAACCACGCCAGTGTCAGCACGCACCACTACGCCAACAGTATCAACGGCTACGACACGTTCGAACCGACCGTCTCGAAGGGAGATCTGGGCAGCGGCCCGAAGCCCGAGGCCGTAACGCCACGTCTGGCGAACGTTCTTCGTGACGAGTTCCACGCAGATGTCGAGGACATGGGGATCGACGTGATCGACCCCGAATCCGAGGAGGTCGATGTGCTATGATCGCCGGCCAGCTCGCCTTCCTCACCGAAACCGTCGACGAGCCGCTCGAGAACTACCACGACACGCAACGGGCACTCCACGTAGAGTCAGCCGTCAGCTACCTCGACGACGAACTCACCGTCCAGCGCGGAACGGTTGGCGGCCGCGTCCCGAAAGAAGAGGAGAACGTCTCGATGGACGGCCACATGATCGAGATCGAGCGCGACACCCGCATCCGCACAGTTGCGAGTGAGTGGATCGCCGACGTCACCGGCGGCGGTTGGATCGTCGCCGATCGCACCCACGCGCCACGAAAGAGGGACGAACACCTCGAGGTCGACTGGCCGTTCACGGAGTTCGTCAAACGGACCGGCGTCGAGATCAAGGCGACCGTGCTCTCACCCGCCGAGTTCGTTCGTAACCAGCGTGACGCCGATCGCGACTACACGATCGAGATGGCCTCACGAGAGTTCAACGGCGACGACGTCTCGATCCAGTGGGGCCAGGGTGCGATGAAGAAGGACGCGATCAAGTCCGACGTTGGCGTCGCGTTGACGACGCTTTGGAACGGCGAGTTCGTCCGCCTCGTCGTCTACGGCTCGGGCTACTTCGCGATCTGGGAACCCGCGGACTGGTCGATCGAGACCTTCGCGCGGTTCGTCGACGAGGAGATCGTCCCGATCGCGTGGGTCCCCGAGACCGAAGAGGAAGAGGAGACCGAACAGGGGACGCTCGAGACCGAGCGGGTGGAAGCATGATCGACCCGGGCGACGCCGACGACTACGTCGAGCTGGGCGACGTCGTCTCGATCTACCACTGCCCCGAGTGCGATGCCGACCTCCGCATAGAGTTTCGAGCAGACATGCCCGCCCACGCGATCGGGCTGGCCTGCCCGCATGGCCATGTGGGGATTCCTATCCGCGTCAGGGATCCCGCCCGCCTCGACGAGGCCTTTGAATCGCGCCACCCGCCTATGTGCTGGGAGTGCAGCGAAGAGGTCCACAGCGGAGATCATCCGTCGACAAAAGACGGCTATCCCCTGCATTCGGGCGAGTGTACGCGGATATATCACGAACAGATGGATCGCCTCGAACTGCTTCAGGGTGATTCGGCATGACAGCTCGCTACGAGGTCGTCGGTGCGCTCGATCGGTCGGTCGCCGACGCGATCGGCACCATCGGCGGCGATGCAATCCTCATCGATGACGGCAACGACGAAATCCTGGTCGCCCGACCCGCGACGGGTGATGACGATGACTGACTGTACCCTGTGCGGCATGCCGACCGCCCCCGGCCGCCGCACGTGCCGGGACTGTTCGCTCGAGCAGCGTCACGGCGTTCCATCGGACCACGACCGAACGCCGTGGGTCCTGGGCGACGAGTGGCACGCCTCGATGTACTTTGACGGCTCCCGTCACACGTGCGCCTGCGGAGTGACTGTCGAGACGCCACTCAACCACAGCACCGAGGACCTCCGGTATGTGCCAGACAAGTACGGTGCCGAAATCTGCTCGGGCTGCATCAACCAACTCGAGGAGGAAAACGACAGTCGCCTCGAGACACTCCCCGATGGTGGGGAGTTCGAACCCGCGAGCGAACTGCGAGCCGATGGTGGCGAAGTCGACGTCTACGAGTGGGTACTCGGGAACGTCCACAAGTATCCAGCCGGCACCGACTCGCGCTGGGGCTGTCGAAGCAATCTGGTCCACCAAGGACGGAAACTCGACGGTGTCAGCAAAGACGACATCGAGGAGGCGATCGCCCGTGCCGTTGAGAATGAAGACCTCATTTCGTGGCATGGACTTCTGGCTCGAGCGGAGATCGACCGACTCCGGGAACTCATCCGCGTCGAGCACGAGGAACACGACATCACCCGGTCGATCCTCGTCGGGAAGTGCAACAAGCTCATCGCGAAGAAAAAACAGGAACAGGCTGACGAAGCCGAACGCGAGATCGCGACCGACGGTGGTGTCGATCAGTGGTTGAACGGTACTGATCAGGATGAATTACGCTTAATCCGTGCAAATTCGACCAGAACACTGACCAGACTAACTAAAAAGAGCAGGCCGAGTGCGAGAAAGACCAAGACCTCTCCTTGGCTCACCCATTCTGCGTCTATTAGCCCAATTGTCCACCCAATAAGCAAGCCAGTGAAGGTGGTAAATGCAAGGCCTAGACCCACGAGACGTCGCTTACTCCCTCCCATATCATCATTTTGCGGGTTGTATTGTATAAGCGCACAGCCTGAAGATCTTGGCTTATACTGTGTCCACCGAAGTGATTTCGGGTTAGAAATATCATTACAACTGGACACTGAACAGCGAGGTGACCAGCCGTGACGGGTGGCTCGTACACGACCACCTGCAACGCCTGCAGCTCCGAGATCGGTGCGTCGGCTCGGTACTGTCCCAACTGTGGCGAGCGCCAGCCGTGGTTCACAGACGGCGACGGCAGCCTCGAGGAGGTGTACCGTCGCGAGATGATCGCCGAGGCAGAGGACGGCGGCCTGCAGATCGGCGATCGCGCACAGGTCGATCCCCGAGTTCTGGGTCTACTCGTAATCGCGCTCGGACTTGCGACGATCAGCCTGATTGCTGTCGGGGTGACCGCCCTATGAGTACCGTCACGCAGTCACCGCGGTACACCGAGATTAGCGTCTCGGAGCACGCCTACGATCGGTGGACCGAGCGTTCGGCCCAACCGAAATTGAACCCGCGAGCCGCGTGGCTCGAGGCCATCCCAGTCGAGTATCCGAGCATCAATCCGCCTGCAAAGTACGCTCGCTACCACCAGGAGACGGATCTCGTCCTCCTGGTGGCCGGCGACGACACGCTAATCACGTGCATCCCACTGTCGCAACGCTCCGTGAAAGAACAGCAGTACGTTCTCTCTCAGGTGACCGACGAATGAGTACGAAAACCCCTGACCCCGAAGCCGAAGCACGAAAGACAGTCGAAGAAAAACAGGACCTGTTCGAACGGATCGCGGAAGCTGACCTCCCGATCTCGGACGATATCGAACGCGTTCTCGAGCTCGCCGACGGAGGTGACGAGTAGATGATGGCGTCAGTCGTCTTCGAGGAGCAGTTGCCGAAGGGCTGCGTTCTCGTCGACGGCGTCCTTCGCCTCCATGACCTCATCAAGCGAGAGGTCCTCAATCTCGGCCACCGCGCCAGCCGTCTCCATCCATCGGCGCTCGAGCTCGTTATCTTGGTCGATCGCCCGCTGGGAGAGAGCCTGGCCGCACCAGACACAGACCTCGTTTTCACGGGGCGTCTCTCGATCGCATCGAGGGCAGACCAGCGGTGCGAGGTCCTCGTGTTCGTCCTCCTGGACGTCGATCCCATGCGCCTTCGCGATCTCTCGATCGTTCGCATCGGCGAAGACCGAGACGTAGCGGGCAGCAATGTCCGACCCACGGGTCCAGCCGTGATGGTCCTCGAGGTGTGCCTGGGAGATTCCTTGACTCGCGAGATGCGACGCCGAGGATTTTCGGAAGTACGAGGGCGTGACGGGTCGGTCGACGTCAGCCTTTCGCGCCTTCTCTTTCAAGATGTCTCGGATTCGATTGTTCGAGATCGAGTCGCCAGAGTTGAGATTACACCAGAGCGGATCGCTTCCACTACCGGGATGGACCTCGAGCCACCGGTTGACGTAGGGGACCGACGGGATGAGGACGGGCGATCGCCGGCCTGTCTTCCCGTCGACGGTAACCTGGAGGCCGTATTTGTGGTCAGAGATTTGCTTCGGTGTCAGATCGAACAGCTCGAACGGACGCGGTCCGAGATCCCATGCGAAGGCGATGAGGGCGCGATCGCGAAGATTCGAACAGGCGTTGATCATCGGGAGGATGTCTTGTTCCCATCGGAGCATCTCTCCGGGATCCGGCGCCGGATCGTAGTTGTTGGGATAGCCACCAGGGACCCATTCGATGCTCTCGGGAATTTCGTCGACGTCGTCATCGTCGCTGGCGAGTTTGCCGAACTGGCGAAGGGTGACGCGATAGTCCTTGTTAGTCTCTGGCGAGTCGGCCTTCTCTGTATTGATCCAAGCGACGAACTGTTCAGCCGCCGCGCGGTCCTCGAGGGCGTCTGCGAGCCCGCCGACTTCCTGGGCCATCTTTACGGCTCGCATGAGGTACTTCTCGTGAGCGAAATCAGAGTACTTCGACGGTCCGAGGATACGAATCGTATCCGACATCCGTCGGAGCGCTTCGGCATCGTCCTGGCTCATGTCCTCGGCCTCGTCGATCCGCTTTCGGAGGCGTTTGATCGACTTTCCCGGGTTCGCGGTCATGACTTATACTATAAGTGTGGGCATGTAAAGATAGGGTGTAGATCCCTCCCCGGGCATTTTACTAAAAGTTGTCATGCCCAGTCGAAACTGACCGATAGCGGCCGATATCCTTCTTTCAGCGATGTGTATTTTGCAGCACACAACGCGATAGATAATTCGATGTCTGCGGAGGTAAGTTTCTAATGGTGGTCGGCGTGACGGAGTGCTTCCGCTGTGGCACGACCGAGGAACTTGAGCGCTTCGGCAATGCCTACATCTGCGCTGACTGCACTCCGGGGGGCGACGACACCACTGGCGACGACCGATTCGACACGACTGGCGAGCACGAGAACCCCATCGACGTTTCAGACGTGACCGATGCCAAGCGCGCCGATATGCTCAGCGAGTACCTAGAGCGATTCGTCGACGAGTTTGGCAGCATCCCGCAGCTCATGCCCCTGGATGACGAGGGGAAGGCGCCCATTATCAAGGGCCGCGCCAAGCTCGACAGCCCTGTGGGGAGATCGTTCCTCGTCGACGGCCAGGAGGCCGTCCGCCAGATCCGCGAGGAAGGCGCCCGCGGCTTCGCTATCTACGCCGGCAAGGCTGACCACGGTACCGAAGACGCCGTCTTCATCGACCACGACGACGATAGCTTCCCGACGCCGACCGCCGATCCGACGCTCGAAATGCTCTCGGGCTCCGGTCGAGGCAACCACGAGACTTATCGGAACTCCGGCGATGTCCAGAACGCCCGCGTCGACGACAACGTCGGTGAGATTCGTGCCGAGAACAGGTATGTCGTCGCGCCTGGATCCGTGCATCCGACCGGGGGCGTCTACCATCTCGTTGAGAACCGCGACATCGCAACCCTTGCCGACAAGGACCTAAACCATTCGATGCGCCCAGCGTCCAGTCGTCGCGATAGGGACGGCGACAGTGGCCCGACGACCATCGACCTCAAGGATGAGGGTGACCCCCCTGACGACGACACTGTCCAGAAGCGTCTTGAGCGCGCGTTCCAGAACAGTCATGACGGTAATCGTATCAGGAAGGTCTATAATGGCCGGTATCGGGCCGCCGGCTTCGACGACCGGTCGTCCGCAGAGATCTGGCTTGCGAACCGCCTGGACTCGTGGGTCGGTCGGGGTAACCGCGCGGTCGTTGAGCGGCTGATAGACCGTTCGAACCTGCAGAAGTGGCCCGAACGACCCGACCGAAGTTATCGCGCTTCGGTGCTTTCGGAGGTCGGTTACCAAGATTGGTACTACGATCCCGAGCAAAGCGGCGACGACGAATACGGCCGTGACGAAAACCTTCCCGAACTGCTTGATGCTGCCTTTCAGGAGGACAAGAACGACATCAACAGTCGTGCGATGTCGACGCTTCCATCGGCCAGCTTGACGCGCTCGCTCCACACGAGCGCAAGCGCGTGGCTCGGAAACGAGGCCTTGATTGGCCCAGCACCGACGCCGCTCGCGACCGTCTCCGGGACACCATCCAAGAAGTAATTCGTCACGAGGATGACCGTGTCATCGACGCCCCAACCTCAATCGGCAAGAGTTACAAGATTTCTAGTACCCGGTGGGATGCTCGCGATGACATCACCGGCGGTCGTCCGGTGGTTCACCTGCTCGAAACTTGTGATGCTCGCGACGAGGCCATCGAGGTTGCTGACGAGGAGGGTGGCCAGTTCCACGTCCTCCGCGGCCGTCATGAGGCCTGTCCAGTCTGTGCTGGCGACCACGATCCCCGGCAGGTTCGTGAGTGCGACGACGAGGACCGCCAAATCGTCACCGTCGACGATGAGCCGGCGTCACAGGTCATCGACCGACTGTGCGAGCACAAAGGCCTCCCTTTCTCGACCGCCCATCAGTACGTCCAAAAGCACAACGACCAGGATTTCGCCCAGCTCCCATGCGGTGGTGACTCCTGCAAGGCCATTACGCAGTGGGAACGCTATCATGAGGGTCCCTCAGGCGACCTTGACGATGAGGACGACTGGCCACTTGTAATTGCGACCCATAACTTCTCGTTTGCACCCGGGCTTCGCCACGGTAACAACATTATCATCGACGAGCAACCCGACTTCCGCATGGAGCTGTCGACCGAGCGCGTTCGGACGGCGGTCACCGCATATCTTCAGGAGATCGACGCACCCGTGAGCACCTGGGAGGCGCTCGTCTCGCTGTCCCAGCATGAGGACTATGTTGACGACGCCGCCACCGAACGCGATGCGCTTGACTACACACTCGACCGGGACCCCGACCGTGAGTGGTTCATCGAGCACGAGGACGCTCATGTCCTCGTGCCGGCACTCGCACGGGCTATCTTTCGGTCCGAGGATCGTGGCAACGGACGGCGTGTTGGCAAAACCGCTAACGAACCGCCGCGTCTTGATGCCGCTGCTCGTGAGGATGGGGACTGGAACCGTGAGTGGGTGACTGTCGTACTCGACGAATCCAACGATGTGCGCCAGGTCCGCATTACCCCTGACTTCTCCTCGGCCCGGAGTGTGCTCGGGCTTGACGCCCACCCCGCGGTGCCGGTTTGGCAGGCTAACACCGTCCCCTGGATCGATACCGCTGAGGTGCTCGACGCCGAAGAACGGCGTCTCTGGCGGCGCTACGAGCGAGGCCTTCGTGTCGTCAAAGTCGGCGACGCTACACGGCCACTTTCCGGCGAGAAAGCCCAGGAGTGGCTCGACGAGGATCATCTGTGCGCGCTCATCGAGCATCTTCGTGCCGAGTACGGCGCAGACTTCGGGACCGCCATCACGACAGCGCAGGTTGAGGAAGACCTTCAGCGCCTAATGCGTGAGGCTGGCATCAGCCCAGAAACGATGCACTATGGCGAGGAAAAATCGAGGAACGACTTCGCCGGCGAGGCCGTGGGATTCGTGAACGGCTGTATGGATCCCGTCGATGACTACGTGCTGGACCTGCTTGCTGAACTTGACCTTATGGCCGAACCTGAGACGGCCGTCGACGACGACGGCGACGAGTACCGTGCACGAGGTCGTGGGTTCGAGGGATCGGATGCCGATAAGGCGGCGGCCATCCTTGCGAGTGTTCGCGAGAACCACGTCGCCCAGGCTGGCGGCCGATACGCACGGAGCCCCGACAATCCCGACGCGACCGCGACCGTCTACCTGTGGACTGACGCCGCGCCGACTGGCTTCGTCGATGTCGAAGTGCCCGGCGTCGAGTGGCTCTACACCGATCTTCAGGAGGCCGTCGTTGACGAGCTGCGTGATGCGCCCGGGTCGCTCACCGCCCGAGAGATCGTCGACGCTGTCGATTGCTCGAAAGAACATATTCGTCAGGCGTTCGACGCACTCCGCGAGGGTGACCTCGCCGACGCACTCGAAGGTACGGGTGAGCACGGCGCGACGCTTTACAGCGACGACGGGCTCCCGACGCGGGGTATTGTCGACATCGGCGATGAATCGCCAACGGACGCTTATGAGGTATCTAATAGGTGGGCGTTGGCGATTCGTGAACCTGAACGCTGCGGCGGGATTGATAGCTCCGGGAGTGATACCGCAAGCAGGAGCGAGTGGGATTGGCGGACCGCTGCTACGGGGGTGAGTCCCCCGATTGATGTCCGAGAACGCTCGCGAACAATGGGCGACTGACAGCCTCCCGCCCAGCTGCAAGTGCGTCAAGAGAGCGTTCAAGCCAGCAGATACGAACACACTGACTCGCCGGGAGTTATTCGAGTTGATCGAGCTTCTCGGAAGTGACAGAACTACAACGAGGTGCAACTCATGACCGAAGATTTACCGAACTACACGGCACTCAAACTGCCCGAAAACAAGCCGATTGAAGAGTACACACACCACGAACGCAGAGCCGCGCTGTTGCATCGTATCCGCGAGGCTGGTTCACCGTATGCTATTACACAGGCCCGCGAGGCTGAACGATTCGGTGTGCATCGTTCGACGATCTCGAGGGACATGACTCGCCTCAAGCAGGCGATTGATGCCCATCTTGGTGCCGATGCGAAACTGACGACGCGAGTTCTCTTCGAGACAATCACCGAGGAGCTACTTGATGAAGACGACTGGAAGGCAACGAAAGCAGCCTGGGATATTGTTATGGACTGGAACGACTGGCTTGCCGACCTCGGTGCTCAGCATCGAGAACCGAAGCAGTCATCGGTTGACGTGGAGATGCAATCGCGGAATCTTGACGTCGCGTATCAGACTGTCCGTGACGGTGACGACCAATCGTTACCTACCACCACGACTGGCGATGTCGACTACGAAGATCTCGGATTCACGTCGGCACCATCATCGATCGAAATCGACTCGTCAGGAGGTGAAAACGATGAGTGACGCGGGTTCTGACGACACGATGGACACCAAGGATCAGCAGCGTATCCTCAGAACATTGTGTCAACCTCATCCCGGGCAACAGGCTATCATGGACCATCCGGCACGGTTCCGAATTGTTGCCTGTGGCCGCCGGTGGGGAAAGTCCGAGATGTGCGCTCATCATGGTCTCCAGCGTGCGCTTGAGAACCCTGGATCCAATGTTTGGTGGTGCGGGCCCACCTATGACGATGCCAACCACTATGGCTTCGATAAAATGATGCCACTACTGTCGCCGGCTATTCTCGCTGACAAGCCCAAACGGGCGAAGCCACGCGCACTGCAGCTAATGAACGGTTCTAAAATTCGTTTCGATCGGCTGAGCGCGAAGACTCTCTTCGTGGAGGCGGTGTTGACTTCCTCATTATCGACGAGAGTGCATCTGTTCCCGAGCGGGCGTGGGCTGAGGAACTTCGACCGACGCTTTCGGATTCCCAGGAGGATATGATTGCTATCGGGACCCCGAAGGGCCGTAACTGGTTCTATCGATGGTTCAAACGAGGGCAGTCAGATGATTATCCGGACGTCGCGAGCTTCCAAGTCCCAACGCATCAGAACCCACATATCCCCAATTCGGAGGTGGCCGCTGCACGCGACGATATGCCGGACTGTGTATTTGAACAGGAATATCTCGCGAAGTTTGTTGACGATGCGAGTGGTGTCTTCCAGAACATACGCAAACGCAATGTTGAGTCATATTTTCTTCCTATGAGCGCCGCTGAAAGCACCGGACCGTATGCGATCGGCGTCAACTTTGCCCGTGTTGAAGACTGGACCGTTATCGTCGTTCTCGATGCTGATGGTCGGATTGTAGCGTTCAAGCGTCTCCAGCAAACGACGTGGACACGAATCCAGCAGACAGTCGAACGTTTCGCGGATACGTACACGCCAAGCGCGACCGTTCTCGATGCTACTCGCGATAACAAAATCGTTCATGATCTCGAGGACAGCGGATACTTCGTCGATCCAGTCCGATTTTCGCCTGCGAACAAACGAACGCTGATCGAGAACCTGACCACCGAACTCGAAGCTGGACGGATTACGATCCCAGAGTCTGTGAAGACGCTTATCAACGAACTCCAAGTCTATGAATCACAGACGAGCGAACGAGGGCGGGTCCGATACACTTCCCCATCTGGATTCCATGATGATTGCGTTGATGCACTGGCGTTGGCTGTTTCGGCAGAAGACCCCAATCCCCGAGCAACCCCTTCGACGTTCTAAATATGTTCAATATATTTTCATTTATCGTGATTTGTTGGCTACTTGCTCAGTTGATTAATAGGGAATTGTTATAAGGAACTCAATTCTAAATATCGAATAGCTACTAGCTCAGGGTATCAGAGTAATATGTCAGGAAATCCACAGACAAAACAATGAACGAGTCACCAACTCAGGCACTCCTCTTGGCTTCTGGACGCGGAGTCAGACGGCTTGACGCTCAGAAAAGCAAGCCGATCCCACTTGTAGAGACGCCCCAAGGGCAGGCCATTATAGATAGTCAGATCGAGGCCGTGAAACAAGCAGACATCGACGAAATAAATTGTCTCGCAGGGTATCACGTGGAAAAACTCGTTGAGACGCACCCGGAGATCGAGTACTACTATGATTCCGAGTGGGAAAATGATAGCAATATATCCGGTCTGGCCCAGTATCAGCAATTACTCGAAGGTGATCTTATTGTCGTGACTGGCGAGACGCTACTCCAGCCGGAAGCGATAACACGACTGCGAAACGTCGACTGCGACGTCACAGTGGCCGTCTCCCGGTTCCCAACAAATGAGGCGGCACAGGAGGCAAAGCGAATGCTCACCGAAGACGAACTCGTTCTCCTCGAGGACGGGACCGTCCAGCCGGACGTCCCGGACGACCAACCGCCGGATGCGCGACTTCTGGGCGCCGCGTCGGTATCGGACCGTGGTACCGAGCGCTTTCGGTCTGCTGTGATGGAGTTGTCCAGGGCCGACAATGAGGCGGCCCCGTCATTTTACGACGTCGTCGCTACCCTTTCGTCTGCCGACGTCTGTGCGCTGGAAGTCGAGGAGACAGTCCAGACATACGATAGACAGAACGCCCTCGGGAGATTCCTCCTCGGGACGAAAGCCGATACGTTAGCCCGTCTTGACGGTATCCTCGAGGAAGCGAATATCTTAGACCAGGTCGTCTTCGACGTGGCGACCTGGGAGCAGACGCCTGAGGGTGTCGTCGATCGCATACAGAGTTCGTTCTCGAGTGATCCCATCGTCGTCCGGAGTAGCGCTGTGGTCGAGGACGGATGGCACGATTCACAGGCCGGGGCGTTTCACACCGCACTCGACGTTGATCTGACAGATAAACGCGCTCTCACAGACAGTATCAAACGGGTCGTCGAGAGTCTCCAGGACGGCTCCGGTCGGGCCGACGAAGACCAGGTTCTCATCCAGCCCCAGGTCAGTGACGTTGCGATGAGTGGCGTCGCGTTCACGCGAGACCTCGACTCGGGTGGTCGGTACACCGTCATCAATTACGACGATACGACCGGGCGTACCGACACTGTAACGGCCGGCGAGGGATCCAGTCAACGAACGGCGTATTTTCGGCATGGACTGGACGGGATAAGGACATTCGAGGGAGATAGTTCCCTCGCGTCCGTCAGAGCGGCTGTCGAAGAACTACGCAATCTCCTCAATGACCCGCCGTTAGATGTCGAATTCGTCGTCGATAACGACGGTACGGTGACGATCCTACAGGTGCGACCGCTCGCGGTCCACACGGGAGCCGACCGGTACGACACGCGGGACGTCACTGACGAACTCGAAAGTGTCGCCGAAACGATCAAAGGACTCCAGCGGTCTCGTCCACTGGTGCTGGGCGAAGGCACGGTTCTCGGCGTGATGCCCGACTGGAACCCGGCCGAAATGATTGGGACCGAACCGGATCTACTCGCCACCTCACTCTACGAGTACCTGATTACTGACGACGTGTGGGCGCGGGCTCGCGCAGAGTCCGGCTATCGGGACGTCCGGCCCGAGCCACTGATGGTGACGCTCGCTGGCAGACCGTACATCGACACACTCGTCGACTTTAACAGCTTTCTCCCAGCGACGCTCCCGGACGACCTGGGCTGTCGACTCGTAGAACACTACGTCGACCGACTCTCCGCAGAGCCAGACCTGCAGGACAAAGTCGAATTCGATGTCGCGTTCACGTGCTTGGACTTTGCATTCGACGAGCGCCGGGAACAACTCGAAGACGCCGGGTTTACAGACGAGGAAATAGCGACGCTGCGACGGCACCTGCGGGAACTCACCGACGACATCGTCACCGGGGACGTTGCACCGATCGCAACGCAGTGTGACCGCCTCGTGCGACTGGCCGACCGGCGACAGCAGTTACTCGACGACGAGTGGGAGACCTGGTCTGACACCATCAGATGCGTCACTCACCTTCTCGACGACGCCCGCGAGTTCGGGACACTCCCGTTTTCGATTCTCGCCCGCTATGCATTCATCGGAACCGTGTTTCTCCGGTCTCTCGGCGAGCGGGGCGTCCTCACCGACGAAGAGATAGAGACGATATCGGAGGGGGTTCCAACCATCGCTCAGGAACTGGCGACAGACATGCAGCTACTGCGCGAGGGGGAACTTGACGAATCGGACTTTCTCACGCAATACGGTCATCTCAGGCCCGGAACCTACGACATCTGTTCGCCCCGGTACGACGAGGATCCTTCCGGGTACTTCGACGTGGACGGGGGCCTCGATGCGGATCCGCTGGCACTCGAGCGGGACCGCGAGTCAGAGTTGACCGAGTGGAGTCCGACGCTATCTCCGGAGGCGGAGGCGGTTTTCGAGGACTCGCGCGACCGGATTCGAGCACTCATTCGGGACGAGGGATTCACGTTCACCGTCGACGAACTGATCTCGTTCATCACCGAGTCGATCCCGCTTCGCGAACTGGCAAAGTTTGAGTTCACGAAGAACCTCTCGGCGGCACTCACGTTACTTCGTCGGGGCGGAAGAGAGTATCACGACCTCGAACCGGACGAATTGGCCGCTCTCACGTTCGAGGAAATCTGCCAGTCCGCAACGACCAACCCCTCACCGGTACTGTCACGTGAGTTCGACCGAACTATCAATTACCGTAGCAAGCGCGCACAGATCCAGGACCGCATCACGCTTCCACCCGTGATCCGGGATTCATCGGAGGTGCGGGCGTTCGAAGTCAAGTCCGAACAGCCCAACTACATCACCAACGAGACCGCCAGGGCACCTGTCGTTCAGGTCGAGGTACGCGAAGACCTGAGTCCTGACGAGTTGAACGGACGCATCGCGATGATCCCGTCGGCCGATCCCGGCTACGACTGGATATTCGGCTCGGACATCGCCGGTCTCATCACGAAGTACGGCGGCGTCGCCTCACACATGGCGATCAGAGCTGCCGAGTTCGGGCTCCCAGCTGCGATAGGTTGTGGCGAGGTCGTTTATGAAGATATTACCGGGGCTGAGGTCGTCGAACTCAACTGTGCCGACGGGACCTTCGAGAAAATCAACTAACATGAGCTGTATTCTAGCCACGATGCGTTCGATCCGTGACCCGGCAACGGGCGAACTCCGCGATTCACTCAGCCGCGACTGGAGTTCCTACCTGGACGACCACGGGATAACCGTGATCCCGGTTGCCAACACCCACACGGATCCGTCGACAGTCGTCGAGGACGTCACACCGGATGCGCTGGTGTTGACCAACGGTGAAGACATCGGCTCACATCGACCCCGTGACCGGACCGAGCGGGCACTCATCGACAGTGTGGTCGAGGAGGGCATTCCAGTGCTGGGTGTGTGTCGCGGCCACCAGTTCGTCAATTCTTACTACGGCGGTGACATCGTCGCCGTGGAAGAACACGTAGACCACGGGGCACACGCAGGGACGGAGCACGGGATGCGGATAGAAGAAGAGCCGTTCCGTTCGATGGTCGGTGAGTCGCTCACTGTCAACTCATATCACGACATGGGCGTTACACCCGAGGGTGTTGCACCACCACTCGAACAGTATGCCTTCGCGGACGGCGGTCGGATCGTCGAGGGGCTGTATCACCCCGACCGACCGGTCCTCACGATACAGTGGCACCCGGAGCGACCACTCCCGGATCGCGAGCCGCTCGACCGACTCGTCACGCGCTTTCTAGAGGGGGAATTTACGTGGTAGCCGACGCCGTCACCTGGCTCTGTCTGGCCGCCGGTCAAGGTACTCGTCTCCGCCCGATCACAGACGACAAACCGAAAGCGATGGTTTCCGTCGCAGACCGGTCGCTTCTGAGCTGGTTGCTGGACACCGCTCGACACACCGGTATCGAGGATCGGGCGGTCGTCACTGGATACCTCGGTGACAGCATCGACGACCAGGTCGACGACGATGTCACGATCCACCGGAACCCGGACTACGCGAACACGGATATGGTGCGGTCGCTCTGGTGTGGATCGGACTCGCTGGAGGGGACAGTCGTCATCTCATACAGTGACATCCTCTATACGCCGACAGTGCTCAAAACGGTCCTCGAAGACCCACGCGATGTCGTCGTCGCCGTCGACGAGGACTGGCAGTCCTACTGGACGCGCCGCCACGAGGAACCCGTCGAAGACGCCGAGAGCCTCGCCTTCGACGGCGATCGGATAACGTCTATCGGAGAGAGGGTTGAGTCGATCGACGCACCCGAGGCCCAGTACATCGGACTGATGAAATTCTCCCCGGCGGGGATTGATCGCCTCCGCGAGACGTACGCGGCGCTGGAACGCGCCGAAGCGGAGGGCGTCCGATCGACGGGGACCAAACGGTCCTTCGAGGACATCCACATGACGGATCTCCTCCAGGGGATGATCGAGCGTGACGTGCCGGTCCACGCAGCCCGAATCCAGGGCGGGTGGGTCGAGATAGACACGCCACGCGACCTCGACATCGCTCGCTCCGTATGCACGCCGACGGAGGACGGTACGCTTAATATCGACCGGTCGGAGTTTTCCGGATAGATAGCAGGATGATACTCTGGCTCGTCGGACTCTCGTCTGCGGGGAAGACGACAGTCGGTCACGAACTCTACAAAAAGATTAAACGCGAGCGAAACGACGTCCTCTTTCTCGACGGAGACCACCTCCGAGAGGTCTGGGGAGACGACATCGGACACACGGAGAAAGCCCGGTACGAGAACGGCTGGCGGTACTGTCGTCTCGGGAAACTCCTCGACGATCAGGGCATCCACGCGGTCTGTTGTGTCCTCTCACTGTTCAAGGAACACCGTCAGTGGAACCGCCAGAACCTCTCGTCGTACTTCGAGGTGTACCTCGAGGTCCCGATGGAGACGCTCAAGCGACGCGACGCGAAAGACCTCTATGCCAGGGCCGAACGGGGCGAGATCGAAAACGTCGTCGGCGTCGACATCCCGTTCGAAACGCCGGAAGACCCCGATCTCGTCCTCGAAAACGACGACCCACCGACGGACCCGGACGTGCTCGCCGACCGCATTCTGGACGCACTTCCCGACGACTCACCGTTCCCATGACACCGAACATCCCGTACGAGTACACCGACCGTGATCTGCTTGAAGAACCGGAAAGCTACGAGTACAGCGAGGTACACGGCCGCCCGTTTCTCGACGCGTACGAACGAGACAGAGCGTCCGTCCTCGACAGTATCGAGGCGTCTGTCTCCGGGCGTTGTTCGTCTGACGCCTCCCACTGGCGGGGCCTCCTCGAGGCGGTCGGAACGGACCCCTCCCGGGAGATTGAACGGTCACTCCCGAGATTGGAGTCGCGCACGAAATCGGATGTCACCGAATTCACAGCGGCGTTCGGACAGGTCCCGGACCGGGACCAGGTCGATCAGATTGAGACAGTCGAACTCGAGGCGTCCCTGCTCGGCTATCCCGGCGACCGACCGCTCAATGGGGAGATCGCTAGAACATGGCTCGACTGCCTGACCAAACGGTACGAGGTCGACAAGCGCCTCTCTGCCAGATACGACAGTGACATGGACCCGATCGACGACGAGCCTGCGCCGTGCGTCGCGTATCCGCTCCTTTCGCTCGTCGCGCTCGTCTCACACGAACGCACGGGGAACCTCAAGTACCTAAACGTGGCACTCAAACTCGGCGACCTGCTCTCTTCGAGGCACGAGTCGATCGACGACCAGGGGACGCTTGCGGTGACGTATCTCGCGCTGGCTGTCGAACGCGATGCCATGCAGGCGCTCGCGACGTCTGTGGGGGTAGAGCAATGAGCGACGTGATGTCGAACGTTGCCATGCTCGCTGCGCCGTCGAATCGGAGTCGGATCTACCTGGATGTGCTGGAACGAAACGACCTGTTGCCCGAAACTGCGATCTGTCTGGTCGACTCGATGACCGAGACGGCCGAGCAACGCCGCCGTCAGTCCGAGGACGCGTCCGACGACGACAGCAACGACGACGCAGTCCTGCCCGAAGATCCGGACTTAGAGACCAACCGGTCCGTTCGAGAGCGCTTCGACGACGCCGGTGTGCCCTACCAGACTGTCGAAACCTTGAACCCCAACGACGACGCGGTTGTCGCAGCCGTGGGGGAGCTCGATCAGGATCTGCTGGTATATTCGGGGCCGGGCGGGGTGATCCTGGACGGTGACGTGCTCACCGTTGGACCAGAGTTTCTGCACGTGCACGCTGGGATACTGCCCGACTACCGGGGCAGCACGACCGTCTATTACTCGCTTCTCGCGGACGGACAATGTGGGGCGACGGCATTTATTATGAATGAGCAGATTGACCAAGGGCCAGTTGTCGGCCAGCAGGTGTATCCCCCTCCCGAGAATCCCGAGACACTGGATCTGTACTACGATCCGTGGATTCGGTCGCGCCTCCTGGTCGACGTCCTTTCGCAGTACGAGGAAACGGGAGAACTCGACAGGCGGCCCCAACGGACCGATGAGGGGGAGACGTACTTTATCGTTCACCCCGTCCTCAAGCACCTCACGATGCTTCGCGTCAAGGAGTGAGTGCACCAACTCCTCTCAGCCGGAGCGGTACTTGAGAGTTGGTCGACCGGGGTCGACTCAAGAAGTAGCCCGTATCGAATGGCCAACAGCCAAACTACCTATGTTTCAGTATGGGGTAGTTGATTGTATGCAAGTCGCAGCTGTCATTCCTGCTCGGATGGATTCTACTCGATACCCCGGAAAGCCCCTCTGTGACATCCGGGGACTGCCGATGGTGGAGCACGTCTATCGACGGTGTCAGCTGAGTCCGTCAGTCGACGAGACATACGTTGCCACGCCCGACTCTGAAATCCGGGACGCGACAGAATCATTCGGTGGCGAGGCTATTGACACTGGAGTCCATAAGCGGGGAACCGATCGCGTCGCAGAGGCGGCAGAGTCTTTTGACGCAGACATCATTGTTGCAGTACACGTTGATGAGCCACTGATCACTCCGGAAATGATAGACGAAGCTGTTTCGGCAGTACAAGAGCGCGAGGATGTCGGAGTAGCTAACCTCGGGAGACCGATACGGGACGAGCAGATACATCGGGATCCGAACAGCATTAAGATAGTCGTCGATGAGAGCGGGGCGGCACTATACTTCACCCGTGCACCCATTCCATACCTCCGTTCAACTGGATACGGATCTGTCCCGGTTTTTCACCAGGTGTGTGTGGTCCCGTTTGAGCGCGAACTCCTCCGTAAGTACACCCAACTTGAGGAAACGCCTTTGGAGGCCGCGGAGTCAATCGATATGTTACGCCTGCTTGAGCACGGCCACCCCGTCCACGTAGTCGAGACAGACCGCGAAACATACTCGATCGATTCGCCGGAGGATCACGAGCGGGTTTCCGAACGGATGGCGGCTGATGACGTGTTTGTCAGATACGACTCGTGAACAGCGAGCGGTCGTCTGCTCGGATGACTACGTCGGGGATTACCCCTCGGTCTCGGGTTTCTGTGCGAACGCGACAAGTTCGTTAGAGAACTGCTTCGGAAAGAGGGTATGGAGGGTCGTGTCAATCGCGTCCCCAATTTCGAAAAGTTGGAATCCGCTCGCTCGGGCCACGGACTCGTCAAAGCTCTCGCCCCGCATGTGCGGCGCACGCAGCGAATCGAATTTAAACAGGAAGGACACGTTTCGGGCGAATTCTACATCTTTCAGGGTTAACCCGGTGCTCGTTATATAAAACTCGACATCGTTTCTAGTGAAGTGGAGCTTGTGAAACTCTTTTTCACCACGTTGCTCGGATTTCCACGCTGTTATGTACTCGATGAGGTGGTTCTCCAGACTGTCACATCGAACAGAGAGCACGATGCGACCACCCGGTTTCAGAACTCGAGCGGTTTCGGAGAAGGCCGCCGCGAGGTCCTGGGGATCACCGAAATTATGAAAGAGCCCAAAAGCTAGCACAGCATCGAACGATTCGTCTGGAAACGGGAGATCGCGAACGTCGGCTACTTCGACATCTGCATCGGGATCTATCTCCCGTATGTGATCGATCGCAGTGGAACTAAAGTCGACGCCAGTCATGTCGTACCCCCTCTCGTCGAAATGGAAGTAGAGACGACCGGGACCACAGCCAGCCTCAAGGATTTCCGACGACGGTGAGAGGTCGTCAATAACCATCTTTGCGTATTTTATTGGATAAAAATCGAGCCGATCAAACGTTTGCTTGTCTACACCGGCGTTTTCCCATCTATCTTCCCAGTACGATTCGTTTTTATTGTACCGGTAGACTTTCTGCATGACTCCAATACTGCTTTACATTTTTTTAAATGTAATCATAACTCGTGACGAGTTGCGATTGACTCCTCAATCTCCTTACAACGGGTCCGAGCACGATCCACCAAGATGTCAAACCGTTTATTGATATCATCAATATCTATAGATTCTAGCTCCATTGGATCTGAATCAAGATTGTAAGCAGATTTTATCTCGGTATCAAGGTCACTTGACTCGGTTGGAGAATAAACAATCTTGCGTTCAGCAGAGCGAATACACACGTTTGGTGACTTCTTGACTGGATCAATCGGACCTCTACCATAATCTTCTGCAATGATGTATTCACGTCCCTTTTTTGATAACTGTGATACTGGAGTTCCTTGAAAGCCCGATGGGATATTGAATCCTAGTATGTCGAAAAGCGTCGGGGCAATATCCATCGAAGAACACAAACCTTCGAACGATTCGGACGGCATTGAGGGATGAACGAAAGCAACCGGAATATGCAATAACTCGTCATAGAAATGAGTTGCATGATGGCCAGACCGGGATGGTAACACTTCATGACCGTGATCAGCTGTAATAACTACTAGAGGAGGATTGTCCATTGACTCGTACACCCTGTTCAGGAAATTTTCTAGATTCAAATCAATAGTACGGAGACCTAAATCGTATTTTGGAGAGCCATTTAATTGCCACGGTCGCATGGATCGCATATAACGAAGATGTGATAACAACTCTCTTTCCAATGTATTAGACATATGAGGAAATGGACATGAACTGTCGCTGATCTCCCATGAGAAATAATTATTAGAATGAGCGTCAATGAGGTGAGTCCATGCGAAGAAGGAATTCTCCGTATCTTGTATATAATTAAAAAGGTTTGCAAAAATATACCCACATGAGGAACTACCAGGTGATATTAGTGGCGCTTCTGCCCAAGATTTGATCTCTTTTAAACTTGGTTTCAAACCTTCATTCTTGGCTACCGAAACGAAGTACGGATTCGTCCCACCTATCATCTTGAGAGCTTGGAATTCCAGACGCCGTATCCTCGAAAACGCGAGGTCAATACCGTTCCAATTCTCTGCATCTCGCAATGATTCAATAGCATCGATCTCTGGATAGTCCTTGATCAAATCACGAACAAACTGGTCCTGTTTTTCCTCGTATTCTTCTATAGCCGCTTCAATTACTGAAATGGCCCTCTCCCAATTGATGTCGTGCAACCTTGGTGAAAGAAACGGTAATTTTCCATCACCTTCGTCTGTTTCTCTCTTTCTCTTTTCACACCATTTTCGAAGGAATGGAAAAAAACGTTTGACGAATTCCTTATATGAAGAGAAACCACTAGATTTGGAACTGGAGAACTCCCTCTCTGCATAATATTTTGTATAAATATTCATAAAGCTACCCAGGATCGACGCTAAACTATTGAAGTGGTGAAACCGCTGGAATCCTCGGTCGTACCCAAAAAGAGAATTTGGTGCAAATCCATTCACAAACGCGATAGTATCCATTCCGTGTTGCTCGAATGGTTCCGATATCGATGAAGGCCGTGTGTAAATACCTTTGTCGTATCCACCATAATCAAGCGGTAGAGTCGATGTGATCAAACCAGGTAATGCAAACTGAGTCGGGTATCCGGTACTAAAACAGGAATCCAGAGTGAAGTTATTTTCAAATAAATTATTGATGAACGGCGTTGGAGAAGGGCTACCTGAATTGTTGCCCATAACGTCGGCGCGGGCAGCATCAACTGTTATGAATAGAACACTCGTGTCTTTACCCAGTTTTATGTCCATTTATTGTAGTAAAGAACTCTTAATATTGATTACTTTTCCAGCGTTCGAATAGCATGGTCGCCTTGCGGTAGTCTATCGGAACACATTGACGACGATACAATAAATGGAGTCATGAATTAGTTGGATAGTTTTGAGTCTGCACTTTGGATTAATAAAGCTACTGAAAGAAACTCACGGTGGTCTACCTTGTCGTGGTTTGTGGTATCTATTCAAACGGATAGTTGACTATCCTTTCAAGCCGGTTAAACCATTTCGAGGTTAAACTGCTTGAGAACCCGAACTCTGGAACTTCTGTATCCGTGAGAACGTCCATCTGCTTGTAGTGCCGCTTCAGCTCTGAACTGCAAGATTCGACCGAAAGACGCTGTAGCCAGGATATCTAGCGAATCATTGCTGAAGTGGAAGCAGTTGATTGCGGCTATGAGCTGTTTTCTTGTAGCAGCATCATCAAATCTCCTCTAAAAGGGCATCTGACAGGGACATCTCTGACGTCGCCATATAACCCTTCTTGGCTGGAGTCCGATGAAATGTTATCCTCAGTATGGCAGAAGTTCATCCGTGACGACGTACCCGGTCCGTGGGTTTCTACAACAGTTCGGGAGTCAGTAAGCCGTACCCGCAGTTGGCGTCAGCCATCGCGGTTCCCGAGTAGTTAAAATCTTCCCAGGCATCCCAGCGATCTGCCCCGACGTGATGTGGCAATAACTGCAGAGCCGCCTCGGCAGTGCTCATCCGACCCTGTCCTACCATTTCGAGCAGTGGTTGTTTCTCAAGATTCCATAGTACCTGATCAACTAATTCTCCTCGCTCAGTGAGTTGATATCCCCAGCCGGATTCTTTGACTAACTCGTGTTCAGTCTCTAAGTATCGTGAGGTCCACCACTTCCATCGATTATGACTTTCTGTTAGGAAGCTGCTCCCCCTCGTGAGTGGCAATATACTGGAAAATGACTCGTAACTCCTGGTCTTTTATTTATCCAAATACGGCAGCCCGACGAGTGAATACAGTGACGGTACGGCAGGTGATGGCTACGCTAATACTGACAAATTTCCGTTTTCTACCTCAAGTTCGTCGATGACTTCCTCCAGCCGGACGTCCTGCTCAACGAATCGATCGGCAGCCAACTGCCACGCCCATTGGGATCGCACCGGATCAGCAACTGCGTAGTGTACGCTGAACTCAGTCAGTGCGACAGCGATCAAGAGGTCATCCTGTCGATTATCGAAAGACATCGCCGCTATTGGCCGCGGCTTTGGATACGAACTGTCGTATTTGAAACGCCGGCAGGGGCCGGCGTTGGGTCCCCCTGGTAGGTGGTGTACTAATGGGGCGAGTCCGAGATCGGGTGACAATGTGGCAATTGACTTCACGGTGGAACGATCTCGGGGGCGGCGAGGTCTGAATGTCTTGGAGTCGATTGTATGAGAGTCGACTCAATCCCCCCGCCGTCTGCGACTTAACGGGTGTGAATCATCAATCTATTGGCCAACTGTGTCTCCGTTGCCTGAAGTTCGTTTCGAGTTCCCATCTCTTCCAATACAATAGTGAGGTGTATCACCTTCGTCACCTGTGGCTCTGTACAAAAATTCCAGATAAATGCCGGAGGGGTCCGGCATCGGATGCACATCCCCCTAGATGTGTCAGGTGGGGCTTGAGATCAGGTGGTAGTTTGGCGATGCCTTCACGGCATCTTGATCTCGTCGCGGCGAGGTGGTGTATGTCTCGGAGTGCCTGATTCTGTCGGGCAACGACCGAATCGGCGCCTCGCCATCTTACCGAAGAGGTGCAAACAGCATCAACTTGTTGGCCAATTTGCAAGTATTTCTAACTATTACTGGACATGACCAACTAAAATCGCTGTATATGATTTTGTTTGTATGATTAGAAGAACATGCATTACTACAAATAGATATTGTTCACAATATAGCTTTCGGAAAATTGGAACCCACCCTCGAACAGTTAACATCCGAGACAGACCAATACGAGTATGGGTGGGAATACAGACGTCGTACCGTCGATTGACCAGATTCCCAACCTTCCAACTCTCGAGGAAGGTGTCACGGTCCTGAAATCATCCTCACGAGGTGCGTTCCACGCACTCGTCGTCGACCATCTCCTCCTCGAGCGGCCGGGAACGGCGTGGTGGATCGACACGCATGGCCACGCACAGACCGCGCCGCTTGCAGACGTCGCACCGAGTCGGCGTGTCCTGAAGAAGATCCAGATCGCTCGTACATTCACTGCGTACCAGCACTACACATTGTGCGAGCGATTGCTCGAGGATCCCGACTACGGTGTGTTTGCGAGCGTCGATCGAGACGACGTCGGCCTGATCGTGGTGCCGGCGGTGGATGGCCTCTATCGGGACGACGATCTCGACGAGGACGAATCAGAGCGAACGGTCGTGTCTGCCCTCGCCCGACTGGCTGCTGCGGCTCGGCAGTATGAGTGTCCGGTGCTGGTCTCGAAGGCTCGCGATGATGAGTTTACAGCGCCGATCGACAACCTCGCCGACGAGCGGATCCAGTGTCTCGAGACCGACGAGGGTGCTCGATTCATCGGTGGGGAGTTCGAGTCGTTGGTGTATCCGGTTGGGAACGGGATGGTCCAGACGACACTCGCGTTCTGGAAGGAGATACTCGCGGCGCGTGAGCCGGCGTATCCGACGCCGATCACTGCGGGATCAATCCGGGAGGTGGCCTAAATGGGGAAGACGAACCCCACCTATCGCGACCAGTTGCATCGGCTCGAGGAGGACTGGCAGCCGTTTCGGCGGGGCGCTTCGTGTGCAGTATCAGGAGGAATTCGACCAGTTGTTTGACGGGGCACGGCAGTTCGCGGATGCGGCTGGGCTCCAGAATGAGATGGGGGTGATGGAGCCGTTTCTGATGTCGGTGCTGTTAGCTCAGGAGTGTCGGATTCAGGGGTTGGAAGAGTGTCTCGAGGAGTAGATGATCGATGATGTTGACCAAGACGTTCGCGAGTGTATTTCGAGAAACGCGGACCACGTGTGGGAACCCTGCCTTTGGAAATTCTGGCAGCGCCTCAAAGAGACAAACTCCGTTCTATGCCCCCTCGTATGTGCGTTCAAAATACAAGATGTGGCGAGTGACAAGCCACACAAGCGAACCAGAGGAACAGAAAGAGAATAGTGCTGCTGATAGGGAAGAAACGCGTGTCCCAATCATATATCAAGAGGTCCTACACTGGAGTCTGTGGCGGATTCGAGTTCACTAGACTGAGCCTAATGGAGGCACGAAAGCCGGTATAATCAATGCTAGGCTCTTTTGAAGAATGGACCGAGAACACATAAGGGTGTATTAGGCCCACTCGAAAAAACGGACGATCGAAAGAATCGATATCCATCATCAACTGATTGGGAAAAGGCCATTTCTCTGCATCTACAAGGAACAAGTATGGCGGACTATCGTGGGTGGGTCAAGGTAGGTCTCTTCCTGAGTTCCTACATTCCCCTCTGGATTGCCATGGCGGTGAAAGCCCACGATGTTACATACCCAGTTTACGGTGTCCCACTCCCGTGGGTTTCACTTCTATTCCTCCTCATCACACTCGCTTCTGGAATTATCCTCCGAGAAGCAATCACTATTCGCAAGCAGAAAGAACCGAAATTCCGCGACATTGAATCCTACAAGAGTCGCCATGATCTCCTCACTAGTTACCTCATCGCATACATCTTCCCGTTCGTTAACCTCAACTACACTATGTGGGAGAGCTGGGTGATATTTGCCCTGTTCTTCTTAGTGCTAGCCGCGATTCAGATTCGCTCCACTCACCTGCATGTCAACCCTGTACTAGCTGCAATGGGATACGACATCTACGAAATAGAGGACGGCAGTCGTGGGACCAACATGCTGGTTGCCGATCGAGACATCAATCTTGAGCATGATAATGTCACAACGGTTGAATTAAGTAATCGGGTGTATATCACCGTAAGAAATAGGTAACTGAACTGAGGTCTCCTAGTAAGAAAGAGGAGACTCATGACTGACATTACTGATCTGGAGGATGCGAGAACTTTTGCGATGGGGCATGGGTTGACTCGAGACATTATCGTCGCCCGCGAACAGGACTCGGATGACGGTCTCGAATTCAAATTTGGGGAAGTCCCGATCAATCAGACGATTGCAAATGATGTTCAGGACCTAGTAAAACGCCATTTAAAACACCGAATCAAGGAGTATCAGGACGGGAAAAAGGAACTTGAGGAATACTGTCTCTCGAACATCAATCGCGACCCGGCACCCGTCCAATACTGTGACCGAGACGATTTTCCAATGTATGACTCAATGGAATCACTGGTTACACAGAAAGTGTTCCCTGAGTCGTCTTACGAGGAACCTCGTCCTGACTTCCAAGCGATTCGATTGAAAAATGGCGACGAGAAGAAGTTGATTGCGTTCCGGAAGTACACGAACCGCCAAGTCATCAAAATGACCCGGAAAGGGTGGATGATGCTTCAGGGGCAAGAATACAATAAAATAGATGAGGGTGAATTAGTCTCGCTCCCTCAGAAGATCGATGCGATATACTTTGACGGCCAGTTCTTTATTTTCAAACAGCGGAGCTTCGAGGATACGTTTGACTGGGTTGAGGAACTCGAAACTACGGCTGTAGAGACGTTCAGGACCATCAAAGACAGTGATGTTCTGATTCACAACATGGGTGAGTTCCGGGATCGAGTGTATAGTCATCGTACAAAAATGCGGAAATTGTACGAAGTGTCTCAGTCAGGCATCACATCAGAACTCGACATGGACCAAGCGAAAGCACTTATCGATGAGTTCGATTTGGAGTTAGAGATCAAAGAGAACGGCAATGGCGAAGAAGGGATCATGATTCCGGATGGCCATCGCGTCTGGGACGTGATTCGACTATTCAATAACGATCATCTCGTGTCTCCAGTGGATTCGTCACGTTTCCAGGTATATGGTAAAGAACAGCGTTGACTCTGTTTGAGATCTCCAAAGACGCGAATGACTACCAGAAGTCACTGCCGACTCGGATCAAACGTGAGGATGCTGGCTATAAGGAGAACAGACTTCGGAAAACACCAGAAACACGCCCACCAAACCGTAAGAGGCGTGAATTCTACTTTCACCCCAAATGGGGAACTAATATACACCCGGCTGTCTCATATTCAACCAGTAACTGCGCCGGAGGTACCCTATGGACATACCCGAAGGAGAATACAACCTAAAGGAATTCTGCCGAGTCATCATAGACTCGCCTGAAACCGTCCTATCAGGGTACCATGGCCAACGCATCAAATCGTACCTTTATCTCTCCGACGACGGCTGGAGAGACTACCTCGACAGACACTACCAGACCGAGGACCTCGGTCAAATAACGAAGTTCGTCGGCGAATACCGGAATAGGAAGGGCGCTGAGCAACCCGCCGAGTTCTACGTTGGAGAATACAAAGACGATCTCCAGATGGTCGTCACTGCGGAAACTGAAGAGGCGATCCGACAAGCGCTGTTACCTATTTCTCAACACAGTGACTGCCTCTCCCCAATGCCGATCATGACTGAGGACTTCCAGACCATGAACGAAATCGTCCTCAGTAGCTATGATGATATGCGGATATCCGAATTCAAATCCAAACGAGTCCCTAGCTTGGCGGATGCTCGGACCCGACCTGACGTCGACAGAGAGATTGAATATAAGGGTATCGACGGGCGAGAACGCCTCAACGAATTCCGTGAGGAATACGGTGTAGTCCCGACTCGTATTCAATACGAACACGAGAACGTCTCAATCAGGATCGATACATCCGGTAAATTCACCTTGGAGACCATCAACCAAGAGAGTTTCAACATTTTGTTCGAACTCTTGAGCGAAGTTGTTGTGAATGTTCTCGAGCTTCTCGATGTTGCAAACAGTATTAAATTCGAGAAGCGAGAGGTGATGCCGGGAAACTTGAAAATCCAGGTGCCGGAGGTGAGTTCTGGTGAAATCCATTTTGATCAGCAAGTCACGTTGATGCAGGCCGAGAATTTCATCAGAGGAACGAAGATCAGTAACGATTTGAACTTCAGCTTTACGGACGTAACAAAGCAAGCAGGCTCTCTCGATTTTTCGGCCCAAGTCACCGACGAGAACAGAGGGTCCCTCTTCAACGTCAGTGCCACCGAAGAGTCGATGAGGATCGTTCCAAAGCACGACTGTTCGTTCCCTTCGCTTGTTGAGTTCTACTTGGCCGTGATTCAAATGTTGGATGGTGGGGCGAGAATGAAACTTTATGAGTCTCACCAGGCCGCATAATATATGACGAACGTTGACCCTCCTAATTCGGTTCCAGAGGGTCAAGAAACAAAATTTCGCGGGCTATACGGCAAGTGCGTCCATCATAAGCTCCAAGAGTTTCCAGAAACATCCAAGCGCGAGGACTTACGCGAAGAGATCGATATACAGCGCAACCACCGGAAGCTAATTAGCTATTCCATTTTCCCGTTTGCTCAGGACGATCCTGCTGGATACAAATTCCTCAAAGCAGAACCGCTCGAGGAACTCGGGGTTCCGAACTTCGATTTCTTGCTCTGGAATCTTGATGGGAGCGTTATATTCGGGGAAGCAAAGTCCTCGATTCCGGACAACGCTACAAAGGTAGTGAATCAGCTCGAAGACCGCAAAGAGATCGCGGAGGACCATCAGGACTACATCGAGGAGGAGTACCTTGGAAGCGAGATTAACCACATGGAGTTCGTGGTAGCGACGTACGTCAATCACGGCGACAAAATTGCAAAGGAGATCATTGAAGAAGGCGCGGAGTTCATCACGTGGGTTGTTGACGCGCATTCGGACACGCTGTGGGTTCGTCATGCGAGGCCGACGGCATTCCCGGATAATCTGGAAGCTGAACAGCCAGACGCAATGCTCGAAGAGTTGGAGAGACGCCATACCCACGATATTTCGTCGTTGAACGGCGAACTGGACCGTGTAACGACGAGTTTCGGGCAGGCGGATGTCTTACCGACGTCAATTATCGTCGATCGGCTCCGTGTTGTTGTGCAGGCACGTCGTGTCGAGGGGCGCCATCCATGCGTTGACCGTGAGGACATCAGGGAGTATGTTGCGGAGAGTTCGTTGAACTATACCGAAGAACGGGTCGAAGAGATCGTGAACGATTTGATAGAGGGTGGTGAGAACATTAATTTCTTGTCGGAGTGGGAGGACGACCGTGCGGGATTCAAGATTGTGTCAAATTATACGGCCAAAGATGACCTAGAGCAGGTTCTTGAGGACAAATGGATTGATTGGCGGATCGAGGGTAAGAAAGATGAGTTGCGAGAGGAATGCGAGGACCGTGTGGCTGCTGAGATCGGCAAGCAGAGCCAGCTGTCGAAGTATGGTCTTGGAGTCCCCGATGATGGAGACGAGGAGTAACTACCAGTCAGGTATCCCTGCTTGAGGCGCTACAGATCAAATACTCTAACGAAGGAACAATTGTTGACCTTTGCAACGATCTTGATCACGAGAATATTAGCCATCTCCGCGAAGACGATTACGAGATGATCAAAGATGACATTCAAATGATCTTCCTCCAAGTGGCTACTGAAGATGCAAAACTCGGATGTCAGCCCCGCCCGGGACTACGAACGGTGAGTCGGGTTTCGACGAGGACGCGCCGATTTTCGCGGGTCCTTTGTACTCGTTCTTTAGGACTATATCGTCGAGTGGGTTTTCATCTGTTAGGAAACGGAGCACAAGAGCGTGCAAACAAACGAGGCGAGAGTGAATTTTTTGAAAGAGGCGATGATCAAGCCTTGGTTTCCTGACTCGCTTCGTAGACCGTCTTTCGGTGATGATGTCCTAGACCTTGTCGTTGTCCATGACCTTCTGGAAGTGCACCTAGTTCTGGTCTCGGCGGTCGATGAATTGCTTGGTTAGCATGCTATCGAACTCGAGGGCAATATTGTCCTCAGAGTTGACCGTCGCCGACTGGCGCAGGCGCTCTTTTTAAAGTGCGTCTTCTTTCACCCGATCGAGGAAGAGTTGATCTCCCTCAGTAAACTCCGTTCCGAGTTCCTCGGCGACGCTCTTGAATGCCTGCATATGGCTGACAGAGGGGTTTCCGAGATAGGGTTCATGGCCGTCTGAGTCGCTCCGATAGTAGCTAGCAGGTCACTCAAAAAGAGAGCCGCCGTCGGCATACTGCAGCCTATTCATTGGCATTCTCCTCGCAGCGGATGACCTGTTCAACGTAGCACTCGCCATCGTACAATAATCGGTACAGGCCACGAGCACGTTTTTCGACCCAGCCGGCGTTCTCGAGCGCAGTAAGTGCGTCGTTCACGCGTTGGCGCTCGAGATCGGTAATATCACGAATGCGCCGCGGATTTACCTGATACTCGTCACAGAAAACATCGAGGACCTGGCGCTGTTGTTTCGACGGATCGAAGTTCTTGTTCGCCACGTTGAATCGTTTGTATCCTTGCATAGCAATCCCCTCAAATGTACCTATCGCTGTCGAAGCTATTGTATTTTCTGTTGTCTCCTCTATTGTACGTTACAAAGTAACGCTTAATAGTCTGGCAAATAGAGTAGTAACTGAGCACAGGACGCCTCGGAAAATCTCTGAGGCCGGTGTTGGAGCACCGACCTCCTGTGCTGGAGCAACCAGCGTATGAGCGTACAACACCCAACGGATGAAACCGTTTCGACTGATGGACAGGCACTGCCCAACAACCCAGCCTTCGAGCGTCGCTCGTGGAACGACGGCTACGTCGGCGAGGACAACGAAGGCCGACACCACCACGTCGACCGAAAACTCGAGCGCATCGTCGTCACGGACTCCAGAGCCAACCGCGACGACTCAGGCGCCGTTCCGGTATTCTCACTCGAGGGGCCGATCCTGCACACCGAAGCCATCGAACTCGGACCGATGGGCGAAGGTGGCGAGGACCTCCAGCGCTGGATCGCGTTCATCGACCAGGAGTGTGGCGGCTGGGCCGACCGCCCTGTCTCCGCAGCTGACCAGGCACAGGACATCCTTGAGGAGGAACTCTGAGCATGTCGGTCGCCAGGGACCGACACCAAAGCCTCCGCAGTGAGCAACTCGAGCGGGAAGCAGAGCGCCAACTGAAACTCCTCGCGGAAGCGAAGGCGGTCGCTGGTCCAGAGTCCCACGACTCTACTCCCACAACGACCGACACCCTCGCTAGAGCGAACCAGGAGGTCGAAGCATGACCAACGGACCAGAACACCCGGTCCGTGTCCGTCTCGAGGAAGTCCTCGCGGACGTGTGGATTCTCGACGGCGAGATAATCGAGCCGCTGTCGCTCGAGCCGGCAATCCGCAACATCGAGGAGACGATCGAGGTGTACAAGCGAATCGAAGCAGACGACTCCTACTCCACGGAGGACGACCGATGACAGACTCCCCCCTCTGGCTGGCGTCTGTCTGTGACGACGCTCTTGAGTCACCCGATGGCCAACCACAGACGACGTCGACCGGGACCCACCATCCCTGTCTCCTCGAGCAGCAGTTTGAGGGTGCACGGATCACGGCAGGCGAGACTGTCCCCTGCTACGACTGCGGAGGTCGCCTCCATGAAGGCCGTCCAATAAGCGCTCGAGCCTGCCGGTACTCAGACGAGCTGACCTACACGATCGCAGCCGTCTACTGTGTTGGCTGCGCTCCAACGGAGCTAACTGGGACTGCCCACGGCCGAGACGATGTCATCCTCGAGGCCGACCTCGGACTCGCGATGGCGGGTCAGACACACTGGACGACCCTCGTCGATCCGACAGTCGTGGCCACTGCCTGACGAGCACCACACCCTCGGATAGCCTCCCTGAACGGTGCTCCCTTCACGAACGGCCAGTCTCCAGTGGCCACGTTGCCAGCAATCGCCTTGCACTCGCGACGGGCACAGTCCCCGTCGCGATAGCGACAGCGCCGTGATCACCGGTCTGTTGCCGAGTTCGAGCTCCGTTCTGGCGAACGATCTTCGACTTTCCCCATTCCCTCGATGACACCCAACAATTCCGACAGTGACGCATCGATCAGAGACCACCTCCAACAGCTCGAGGCTCGTATCGACGATCTCGAGAGCGAGAACCAATCCCTTCGAGAGACCGTCGCCGAGCAGAGCGACCAAATCGAAGCACAACAAGAGCAGATCGAGACTCTCGAGGAAGAGAACACTCGGTTGGAAGCCGTCGCGCAGGCCGCCCTGAAGAAAGCCGGCACGAACAAAGACCGCATTGCAGAGCTACAAACGAGAGAACTCGAGAAAGGCGCGCATCTCCTCGCCGAGCACATCGACCCCGACGCGCTTGCAAGTGGAGTCGATCACCTCGAGCAATTCACCAAAGAGGACGATACGTACATGCGGATTCCCGACTCCGATGATCCACTCGACCGGGGTGGATCGGTCACGCTGTCTCACGGCGATCTGCTCCCGATTCAGCAACTCGCACAGATGGACGACGATATGCTCCGGTCGTCGACAAACTCCTTGCCGTCACGACTCGCCGCGAAACTCTGGAAGGCTCGGAGCGACCCAAGCGTCGGCGACGATCCGTGGCGGGAGGGCTGCAAGGACGTCCGCGAGTACGTCAAAGCCAGCAACATGAAACACTGGATCCGACGGCAGGAAACGAGTGTCAGCGACGCCTACGCGAAGAAGCTCGTCTCGAGGACGATCGACGCCTTGCTCGAACTGTCGAAGAATCGCCTGGCGATCCGCAAGCAGACCGAACGCAAGAACGGACTGCCGTACACCGAACGCCGGGTGTTGTTGAAGACGGATACGTCGGTTCCTGGCGAGACTGCCGAATCCGCTGATTCACCGAAGACAGCTGGCGTCCACAGATAGGCCTGGCCACAGGGAGGGACCACCGCCCACCGGGCTCATTCAGGTCTACGAAACGAGTAATTCACCGCGATCGCGGTTGTACGTGTGGTCTCGTTACTTGTGGGTCTCTCGCTCGCTCGGTCGTCGTCGGTCCGAACTCGAGACGGGGGTTGGAGTGTTCCCCGAGGACATCAGGTGTCTCTCGGAAAACCTTGTCCGAGAACTTCTCGAGCCTACGTGCTCTAGCATATGCTTTGAGAGCGCAGACACTGCTGATATCGCTGAATAGTCTTTCCGATACAGTATTGGTAGGTGGATCTTGCTGAATACACGATCTATATATACCTCACCTCAATATTCGGAGTGCAAGCTCTGATGCAACACGAAATTTCAGTGACGTACTAACCAGTCTGTGATCTTAGAAGACAGATAGAACCAGAGAAATTGTTTGAAATGCTCGGTGCAGAAGGTGAAATGGTTCTTTGAACAATTCTATGATTTTAATCTATAGCAACCGTTTATGAGATATGGACCGGCGAACGTTCCTCGGGTTATCAGGTGCGGGTTTCACCACTCTCGCTGGATGCATGGCGACTGGTTCACCAGCCGACAAAAACTGTTTCACTCAGCCGATTACAGACTTTCAATTCGCGCTTGTAGACTCCGAGGAACCCCCCAAATCAACTAAGATAGATTTTGAGAAGAGATTCCAACACGCTGTAAATGTTCACTTTATATCTGAGGAATTTCAAATCATCATCGAAGGTCGATTGAAAAGCGGGGGCCGGTCCTGTAAGAAGACGGTCCTTGAGTCGGCATGTTACGATGAAGAAAGTGATACTCTTACCGTGATAGTTTTTGATGATAGGGATGAGTCAGCAGGCGTCTGTACAACTGAAACTGCGGTTGTTCCATATAAGGCAACTATCTCATTTGATTCTATGCTACCTGAGAACGTTGTCGTGAAACATCGAGAAGATGGACCAGGAATAAAATTCAAGGATAGCTTCTCACAGTAGAGTATCAGTACCTCACAAAGCATCGCCAGTTAGCCTGAGCTGACCCACCTGTTTTGTTGTGATGAGTCGTCGGTAACGGCCGAGCAACGCTGATCGAAGACAGAGTTGTCGCTGCCGGCGGCGGTCAGCCGCCGACGCGACAGCGTTGCCACTTGCGAAGACGCTTGCTCGGTCTGTGGCTGCCGGTAGAACCGTGCGTCAGGTGGTCGGTTCACGGGGACAGCCCGACGCACCGCAAGGGCCGTCCACGCAGCCCGCCGAACCATATTCACGAACTCCTTGTACGGCCACCACCAGAAGCGACGCCCGCCTCGGCAGGGCGTCGCCACGTATTCGTAGTGCAAATACCGCCAAACGTTCCCTAACAGCAGACTCACCACGACGTACAGCAGTCTCTCCGTTACGTCTCGTGTTGTTGTCGTCGCTATCGCTTGCTCAGATAAGCGATAGCTCGACTCGATACCGAAGCGTTTGCTGTAGTGGTATCGAGCGTCGTGTGGAGTCCCGATGAACGGCGCGTCAGCGGCGTAGCCGTGACGCACCACACCGTTCTCGTCATACCGTCCGTTCAGGTACGTACAGTCGATTGAGTTGGAAACTTTTTAATCCGCCCTCACAACACTAATTATATCTTATTGAGTTGGGTTTTATCCCATATGCGGTAATAACCAATATGCGGCTAACAACACCAACAGGATTGGCCATCCGGGCACTTTTATCAATTGCTATCCTCGTTACGGTACTTGCTGTCAGTATTGCTTTTGTAGGGGGTATAATAGGTGCTGCACTCATGTATTTTGTTCCCAAACAGGGTAAGATGCAATTGTGGATCGCCGCGTTCTCACTCGGTATTGTCGTTATGTTACCTATTTTTGCTTGGACGATTCAGAAGACAATTCGTGAGGAACGTCGTCAGTTACTCGAAAAGACCGTTCCTATAACGGAGTCAACGTTGGAAGATGCAGCGTTGACCGAGGCATCAGTCAGACGGGTTGCTGCTCAATTCGATGTTCCGGTTCCAGATCTGCGAATCCACTCAACCTCAGCGCCACTCGCATACACGACTTACCGGCCTGAAGATGCAAACATCTGGACCAAAGACAGACATACTCCCGTCGTCATTATTTCCGAGGGTCTCATCACATTGCTATCACAAGAAGAATGTGAGGCTGTACTGGCGCATGAACTCGCACATATTGCTAACGACGATCTCCGCTTGGTTTCGGGACTACTTGTGCCGCTCATAGCCGCTGAATCACTCTATGAAGAGGGGTATCCAGCAAACGTGTTTGATATTGTTGGCCGTATCCTTACCGTCATTGCATTGGTTGGTGTGGGTGTTTTCACTCGCGGTCGTGAACTAGCTGCAGACCGTGGTGCTGTAGCTGCGACTGGTCAGGCTGAGACGCTTGCAACAGCTCTCAAACGACTTGATGAATCGAAGTCGGATAAACCGATGACTGACCTTCGGAAACATGCTCGTTCGACGAATGCTGTCAATGCTTTCCCGACGCTCGGGCAAGGATCCAATACATTCCGCCTTCTCTCCACACACCCTTCTATCGACGTGCGTATTAAGCAGCTCCAATCCCTGACCTGATTATTGAGCATCTTCGAACAAAAACTCGGATAGGAGCTTCTGGAGTTCCATGGTGGCGATGTCGAGGTGGTTGTCAAGGAATTATTTCTGGGATTCTTTGGTGCCGCTCACGTAACGAACTGCGATCACGACATGTGTCACTCAAGGATTGCAACTAGGTCTCAGTCCAGGGATCAGATATCCTCGAGCACAGTGGCGACCCGGTCCAGAAATCGTCTGGACCATCTTACTTGCGTTCGACTTCCCTGACGACGTCAGGTATTTCAGCTTCGAACCAACGGTCGGTGAGGCTTTTCGGAACACCGGGAGCAAATCCAGTGTAACAGCGAACGGATCTGAATCAGAGCTGACTGGGTTTTCGAATCCTATCGAAACCGACCGAGCCCTAATCAGTCCTCGAGATTCATCTGCCAATTCTCTCCGCTACATCCTTAACTCGTTGCACAGTATCAGACTCTATCTGAAGCTATGCAACAAGGGATAAAGGACTCCATCGACGGCAATCCGACTGACGATACCGAGACGTTCCGTATCCAGGCAGCCGACGATATTCTTCGGCTTCTCGTCGATGCCCACAAGGGGGAGTTCAGCATCCCCGAACTCGTCAACGTCACCGGCGTCACACAATCAACGGTCTGGCGAGCCGTCGATCTTCTCGACGATCTCGAGAGCGAGAACGAATCCCTTCGAGAGACAGTCACCGAACAGAGCAACCAGATCGAGACCCTCCAAGAAGGGAACACGCGCCTGGAAGCCGTCGCGCAGGCCGCCCTGAAGAAAGCCGGCACGAACAAAGACCGCATTGCAGAGCTACAAACGAGAGAACTCGAGAAAGGCGCGCATCTCCTCGCCGAGCACGTCGACCCCGACGCGCTTGCAAGTGGAGTCGATCACCTCGAGCAATTCACCAAAGAGGACGATACGTACATGCGGATTCCCGACGCCGATGATTCACTCGATCGGGGTGGATCGGTCACGCTGTCTCACGGCGATCTGCTCCCAATCCAGCGACTGGCACAGATGGACGACGATATGCTCCGGTCGTCGACGAGTTCGCTCCCAGCGCGACTCGCAGTAAAACTCTGGCGGGCTCGGTCCGATCCCAGTGTCGGTGATGATCCGTGGCAAGAGGGCTGCAAGGGCGTCCGTGAGTACGTGAAGGCCAGCGACATGAAACACTGGATCCGGCGGCAAGAAAAAGGAGTCAGTGACGCCTACGCGAAGAAGCTCGTCTCGAGGACGATCGACGCCTTGCTCGAGCTCTCGAAGAATCGCCTGGCGATCCGCAAGCGGACCGAACGCAAGAACGGGCTGCCGTACACCGAGCGGCGGATGCTGCTGAAGGGGATGCGTCGATCCCCGGGGAGACGGGTGAATCGACTGGATCACCGGAGACAGATGGTGTCCACAGATAGGGCTGGCCATGGGGGTTTTCCACCACCCGAACGATGAATCAAAGACTCCCAGGTAGAATAATACACTAGGACCGCGGCTGTTTGCGTGGTCTCGTTACTTGTTGGTCTCTCGCTCGATCGGTCGTCGTCGGTCCTTGCTCGAGACGGGGGTTGGTGTGTTCCCCGGGGACATCAGCTGTCACTGGCTCTCGAGGAAGGCTGTCGGTACGCAATCGAGTCTGGGAGACTGTCGTTCCGGTGTAACGTCTGAGGAGTGGTGGCCGATTGGAAGATCAATATCAATCTCGTTGGTCTTGTTGAATCCCTCAATCGACGTCAATTTTCAAGCGTCATGCTGAATAGAGGGCGCGAATGCAGCACGAACTACGGTCCGTGATCGCCCACTATACGCACAGAGAGACAATCGAGAACTCAGAGATGTTTATCCATCTACCACTATCATTGTGTCGTGAAATTATTCTCGAATCTCGTCACTATATTATATGGGATGCAGGAGTGTGAACGTCTGAGTCGGTCCTAATCGCTGCTGTGGGCCACTCAGAGAGGTATGAGCCATGAGCAACGAAACACACCACACGACGCCAGAATTGGACTCCAAACCGCTTCAAGCAACCCGCCGAACCGCACTTCGTGGGGCGGGTCTCGGGGGACTGCTCGCGCTGGGTGGTGGCAGCGCCACTGCCCGGACGAACCCCGCGAGGTCTAATGCCTCACAGGACCAGAACGAACCGTCAGAAAATGACGAGACAGTCCCAGTGACGTGGGAGAACTACCCGCGCGCCAACTGTCATGTCGTGTTCCAGTCGATCGTCGACGCGGGCGGGTTCGGACAGTTCTACCATCGCAGAAATGTCTCCCCCATCGAGGATCAGGTTGCTATCGGGGAGGACCGGGACGTGCTCGCCTCGTTCGGAGTCTTCGATCTAACCGAGCCGGTCACCATCACGCTCCCAGACAGCGGTGATCGATACCGGTCGATGAACGTCCAGAACGAGGACCAATACGTGAAGATGTTCGCCACCGACCCCGGCGAGTACACGATAACACAAGACCTCGTCGGCACAGGGTATGCTGGCGTCGTGATTCGCACGTTCGTCGACCCGACCGATCCAGACGATCTGGAACAAACCCGGCAACTCCAGGACGAGACTGACGCGGAGCAATCGTCGGCTGGCACGTTCGACATTCCTCACTGGGATCAGCGATCATACGAACAACTCACCGACGCGCTCGTAACGGTCGGACTCACATTTGACGACTACTCGGGCGCGTATGGCGACGTCGATGAGGTCGACCCCGTGAAGCACTTCATTGCCAGTACGGCAGGGTGGACCGGCGTTCCGAACCCATCAGAAGCGTTCATCCTTCAACGGACTCCCGCCCAGAATGACGGCACGACGCCACACACACACTTACCGTCGAGGACGTCCCCGTCGACGGGTTCTGGTCGATCAGCGTCTACAACAGCGATTTCTACTTCGAGGAGAACGAGTACGATGCCTATACTGTGAGTAACGCGACCGCAGAGCCAAACGACGACGACAGTATCACGATCCATTTCGGTGGTGACCCCGACCAGCCGAACTTCCTCTATACACCAGAGGGATGGAACTACACGGTTCGGCTCTACCAGCCGCGCGACCCCATTCTCGACGGGAGCTATCAGTTCCCCGAAGCCCAGCCGGTCGAGTGAGGCAAACGCGCGGATATCGGTCTTGACGCTTTAGGCGACTGAATCGCCGCGATATCGAACATCGACTCGTCCGCCCCTTTCTACCGACGGTCATATGCTGAACGTATGCTCTGTATTCAGCACGCCGATCGTGACAGTGGTTCGGGAGTTCGATCAGGTCTTGCTGAATACAGGGCGCTTATGTATCACGAGTTAGGCGACGGTGTCGTTCAATCAGGCGATATGTTCATCATGTTGGCTCCTCATGTACGGATATGTACGACGCTGCCGTTTTCGACGTTGACGGGGTACTTTTGCGCCGCCACCCCAATTATCCAGATGTCTATCGAAGCGTAGTTGAGGGGACATTTCAAGCCTTTGACGTTGTTTCGGATGAATCGGATGTCGAAGCGTTTGTCGGCGGTGAATCGAAGACGCTTGAGGGGATGCGGGCGGTCTGTAACTGCTACGGCCTTCATTTCGAGTCCTTCTGGGAAGAACGTGAACGCCAGTCCACGGCCCTCCAGCGGCGTCTGCTTGAGCAGGGTGAGCGGACTCCCTACGAAGCAATCGTCCGAATGATAGGCTGAGGCGAGCCTATCCGATGAATCTCGGTCGGGCACTACGGCTGAACGCCCGATACGACGACCTCAACAGTTCCATATTTGTCGACTCGTTGGCGTTTAGTTCTGATGGCGGTGCTGAACACATCCTCTGTATCTCGCCTACCCCTACTGACACCTCCCCGGTGGTTCGCCGAGGCGCTGTGAGATACAGGGCGCAAGTGCAGTATGAACTGCCGGGTGGCTAGCGAGATCCGTGATCGCTCACTACAGATTTCGGTAGCATATTGAGAATCAGATTCAGTCATCCATCCACCACTATCCTCATTTCGTGAAATCCTTCTCAAGTATCGTCGCTGTATTATATGGAATGCTGGAGTGGGAGCGTGTGAGTCAGTCCCCACTGCTGCTATGGGCTACTTCAGAGAGGCACGAGCCATGAGCAACGAGCCACCCCACACGACTGCGGAACCAGACTCCGAACCGATGCGAGCAACCCGTCGAAACGCACTTCGCGGGGCGGGTCTCGTCGGAATGCTCGCGATGGGCGGCGCCAGCGCCCGCCAAGATTCCACTGCGCGACTCCACTGGCACCGCCGCGACCTGCGTGTGACCGACAATCCGGCGCTGGCGGGCGACGACCGCCTCCTCCCGGTGTTCGTCCACGACCCCGCGATACTCACCTACGGCGCGCCGCCCGTGGTGGCGTTCCTGCTCGATGCGCTCGATTCGTTGCGCGAACAGTACCGCGAGCGCGGCGGCGAACTGCTCCTCGCCCGTGGCGACCCACGGGCGGTGCTACCCGATCTCGTCGCGGCCTGCGACGCCGATGCAGTCACCTGGAACCGCGACTACTCCGGCCTGGCGGGCGAACGCGACCGTGCGGTCGCGGCGGCGCTCGCCGACGCCGGCGTCAGCGTCGACGTCGAGCGGTTCGGCGGCACTCTCCTCCACGAACCAGAGACCATCACGACGGACGACGGGAGCCACCACTCCATCTTCTCGAATTTCTGGCAGGAGTGGCGCACCCAGGAGAAGGCCGCCCCCGTCGCCGCGCCGGTTAGCGGTGACGTTGTCGACCCCCGCGACAACCTCGACGAGGAGTGGCTCCGCGAAGCCTCCGGTGTCGCCGGCCCGCTCCCGTCACTCGCCGACCTGGGCTTCGACGAACCCGAAGCCGACGTGCAGCCAGCGGGCACCGACGCCGCCCACGACCTACTCGCCGACTTCCGCGAGGACACGATCTACCGCTACGGGGACGACCGCGAATACCCCGCCCGAGAGTCGACCTCGCGCCTCTCGCCGCACCTGAAGTTCGGGACAGTCGGCGTCCGGACGGTCTGGGAAGCCACTGAGGACGCGGCGGCCGCCGCCAGCGACGGGGAGGCTCGGGAGTCGGTCGAAGTGTTCCGACGACGGCTCGCCTGGCGGGAGTTCTACGCGCACATCCTCGACGCGCGTCCCGACGTAGTTACCGAGAACTACCGCGAGTACCCGAACGAAATCCAGTGGCGCGACGATCCTGAGGGGCTCCGGGCGTGGAAGGATGGCGAGACGGGATATCCGCTCGTCGACGCCGGGATGCGGCAGTTGCGCGCCGACGCGTGGATTCACAATCGCGTCCGGATGGTGACCGCCTCGTTCCTCACGAAGGACCTGCTGATCGACTGGCGCGAGGGCTACGACTGGTACCGTCGAAAGCTTGCGGACCACGACACCGCCCACGCCGCCGGCGGTTGGCAGTGGGCTGCCTCGACGGGAGCGAATGCCCAGCCGGATTTCCGCGTCCTCGACCCCACGACCCAGGCCGAGAAGTACGACCCGGACGGCGAGTACGTCAGGGAACACGTCCCCGAACTCCGGGATGTGCCGACCGACGCCATCCACGAGTGGCCCACGCTGGATGACGAGACACGCGCCGCCATTGCGCCCGACTACCCCGCTCCCATCGTCGAGCTCGGCGAGTACCGCGATCGCGCAATCGCGGCGTTCGAGGCCGCGCCCGGCGACGGCTGACGTCTGGCCTACGATAGCGTGAGTCGGTTGCGGTATTACCGCCAAAGCTCAAGAGAGGCAAGTAGCCATGAGTAACGATCAAAACCATACAACGGATGAAACTAAATCCGAATCAATGCAGGCCACGCCGAACCGTCCTTCGTGGCGCGGGTGTCGCCGGGCTCCTCACTATGGGCGTCGGCACCGCCAGCGCAAAGTCAAAGACCGCTAAGAAAGCGTCGCGTAATACAAAGGGGGGCTCAAAAACACAAACCACCGGTAAATTTCGGACCCAAAAACCCCGGCAAAGGCAGCAACAATGACGGCGGTGTCGGCGGTGGCGGCGGCATTGATGGAGAAGTCGCTACGCGGGCGACAGCGGGTTCTTTTCGCAAGATGACCGATCACTCACGAGTGAAGTCGCTGATTTCGGTGTGGGACAAACGAAGCCGCCGTGCCGAACTCATGCTCTGTATTCAGCACGCTGTTCTTGACAGCAGATCGATGGATCGTTCAGTTTCTGCAGAAGCGAGGGTCGGAAAAAGCGCGTCCGTTCGATGGATGCTCCGCGATCTCCGCCAACGGTTTGCCCTCGAGTCGACTGAATCGAATGTTCGGCCCAGACCCCCAACGGAGTTCTCTACGAAGCCGCCACAGCCCATTCCAACAGGTTGTGGTCGAATCAATTCCCGCATGTCCGCCTACAGGACTTACCACTGCCCTACCGGGCAATCGCTGGTCCACGACACGACTGACCCACCGCGATCGCGGCTGTTTGCACAGTTTCGTCACTTGCAGGTCTCTCGTTCGATCGGTCGACATCGGGCGATGCTCGAGACGGCAGTTGGAGTGTTTCCCGCGGACATCAGGCCTCACTGGCTCTCGAGGAAGGCTGTCGGTACGCAATCGAGGATCAAAGATAGTCACGTCGGTGAAACGTCTGGGGAGTGGTGGCCGATCGGAAGATCGATATCGATCTCGTCGGCCTTCTTGAAACTTTCAATCGACGACAATTTTCAGGTGTCATGCTGAATACACAGTACAAATGTGGCATAAGCCGATGGTGATCAACACGGATGGCTGAATGGTCAGTACAGGTAGCATACGTCTTTGGAACGGATTCTGTCTCTCTGGATGGTGTCAGGCTATCGTGGAATCTGAACGAAATGCCTCCGCCACGGCCTCGAATTCGGTATGGAAAACCCCGAAGACACGGTTTGAGCTACCCACGACTGAAGTCGTGGGATTCAGCGTGGACTCCCGTTCTGGCCTCCGTTGCGGCAGGAGAATAGCCTCCGTTCACGTTCATCATCCCACTGTTCAAGCGCACGCCCAAGGGTACGCCTCCATCGCCTGCATTTTGCCTGCGACGGAGATACCGTAAACCGATGTTCTTCGCAGCGTTGTAGTCCGCGTGATTCTCGTACTCACACTTCAGACACTCGAAGCCCTCACCATCACGGTTATCGGGATGGGTGAATCCGCAGTGCGAGCATCGCCGTGACGTGTTCTCGGGGTCAACCTGCTCAACCTTGATGCCGTGTTCCGCTGCCTTGTACTCGACGTACTCGTAGAGACGGTCGAACGCCCATTTGTGCCCCCACGACGCACCAGTCCGTTCACGGATGTCAGTCAAGTCCTCGAAGGCGATGACCGTACACTCGTTCTCACGAGCTTCAGCGACGAGTTCGTTGCTGATGCGGTGGAGCATCAGCTTGAACCGCCCTTCCTCTTTCCGTCCAACGGCCTGTATGTTCTCGTGTGCCCAGTGCGTCCCGCACTGTTGGAGCGAGCCACGTCGTTTCTCGTACTCTTGTCGCCAGTGGTCGAACTCGTCGCCCGTCCAGAATGTGCCCGTCGAAGCGACAGCGAGGTTGTTCACGCCGAGGTCAACCCCGAGAACCGTTCCGTTCTCAGGTGTTGCCTTCTCCGACGTGTCAGACTCTCCTTCCTTCTTGCAATGGATGTGAAGTACCCAGCTGCCGTCGCGGTAGTGCAATTCCGCACCCGTGGTTTCGTACTCGTCTGAAAACAGGTATTCGGAGTGCGGTGTGTCACTGTCCTCGTCGGGTAGCACGTAGTCAGCTTCGATTCGACCGTCTGTGGTGGCGAGGCTCACGTACTCGTCGTGGAACGTCGCGGTGCGCTTGTCGTAGACGACGTGCGGACTGGTGAACGTTGGTTTGCTGGCTTTCTTCCCGTTCTTCCAGCGTGCCACGACACTTTTGCAGGCTTCCGCTGCTTTGTTCCTCGCTGCTTGGACGAGGCCGCCGTTGAACCCGTCCGTTTTCTCGCGCACCTCGTCGTAGGTTTCGTCGTCCAGCGTCGTCTTGCTGGTGGTGACGTACTCGCCTTTGAAGGCGTGGTCTACGACGTATTGAGCCGACCAGAGGAACGTATTAACGGTGTCTTCGAGGAGTACGGCGTCATCACTGTCCACGTCAAGTGCAACGGGGACGGTACGCCGTACGTCCATATCTTATATGTAAGACTGGTGTTTCTTAAACAGATGGGAGTCGGCTTGCTACTGTAGCGTGGTTTGATTCAGCAGTGACGGATTCATCCCACGGCTAAAGCCGTGGGTTTTCTCCTGTATCTCGTATAACCCGCTCCGTTCTGCGGGCGCTAATCTGTCTCGCTTCTATCTTGATATCGGAAACGGGTTAGGACAAGTCTTTCAACGTGAGTGCCTCCGGCGGGAACGAAATGAACAGTATTTGCTTCTGAAAGGGTGTGGCTCAAGCGTGAAAAGATGGCCGAGGCTGCCAATCCACATGGGTGACAGACTTTTCATATCCGTTCCCGATTATAACCGCATGGCCACCATCGCAGAATTCACCGTCGGTGGCGACGACTTTCCACTCGGATCGATCTTTGAAGAGCTGCCGACCGTCACCGTAGAACTCGACCGCCTCGTCCCGACGAACAAGACAATTCTCCCATACTTCTGGGTGTGGGGAAGAGATATGGAACGCGTCGCGGATGTAATCGCGGATCAGCCCGAAATCCTCTCGGTTACGATCGTGGACGAATTGGAGGGCGGCGGGCTATTCCGGGCCGTGTGGGACGAGCAGAAAGAGGGTATTTTGACCGCAATTGCCGAGTCCGACGTGGTGTTGACGAGGGGCGAGGGGACAGGTGAACGCGGCAAGTGGGTATTCGAGTTCCGAGTCGAAAGCCTCGATTCTCTCTCCGAGTTCCAACAGTACTGTCGAGAGCACGACATCGACTTAACCCTCAATCGTCTCTTCACGCTCGCCGAAATGCAAACCGGGGGCAAGTATAACCTCACATCGGAGCAACACGAAGCGTTAGTATTGGCGTTCAACGAGGGATATTACAACGATCCCAGAGAGACGAACCTCGAAGAGCTTGCCGAGATGCTCGGCATTACGCGTCCGTCGGTAACATCCCGACTCCATCGCGGCTATCGGAACCTGATCGGAAGTACGCTCATCCACACAAAGGGCGGGGATTGACGAAGGCATATTTAAACACCGTTCATAATTAGAAACCAGATTCACCTATCTCCCTGTTCTCCAATCCGTTGGCTATTATGAACTCTAGTGATGAGAGCGAGGGGATCGGTCTAGAAGGACTTACCTACAGAATGTCTCCATCTGAATCGTCGAGCGAAGCGGTTCTCCACGCCACTGCCGAAGCAACGGGTTCCAAAGTGATCGGCTCAACTCCTGAGGAGGAGAACGTACTCGATCCGCTCTACCACGCAATTGACCCCGAGGCCCTGGACAATCTCTTCCATTCAATAACTGGTGACGGTCATCGTTCGGACGGGAAGATCACATTCACCTATTGCGGCTGCAAAGTGGAGGTGGAGAACCGCGGAGTTGTGAAGGTGCAAAACCGAAATATAGTTGAAGAAGAGAAGAACGGAGATGTTTGATGGGAACCCCTCCTCTCGGGCTGTCGTTCAAACCGATAACGGACAGAGCGATGTTGGTGACCATCGGTTCATATGAGTGACCCGGATGACTCTCCCGGCCTCGAATCCGAGCGCATCGTGGAACAGGATGAGACGTATGATCACGACGAGTACGGACTCGTCGAAGTCACGGGAATCTGGAAGGGCGTCGAACAAATCGACGCCACACACAACACGGATCAGAAAGACAAGATCATCGTGCGCTATTCCGCCGAGCAGGATGGTGGACCGGTCACCGAACTCACTGACACGTTCGACGAGTTTCTCGACGCCATTGAGTAGTGTGGATGATGACGTTCCGCGCCTGTTCGACGTCGTCGTCATATCCGATACCGAAGCCGACCGATACCCGGCGACGTTCGGTAGCCACGTCGGTGATCACGGTCGCACTGGCGAGGTCACTTTCCGACTTGGACGGAAGGATCAGTCACAGAATGGATGGGAAAATTATTAGTCCATATACTTATTAATAAATAACAGTCAATGTACGAACTATTAAACCCACCACTTTCATTGGCATATCGTGTTGGGCATCTGGCTGTCGTACTCGTATCGGTTTATATTGCAGTTTGGACGTACAGACACGCAAGCGACAACGGCAACGTTCCCCTAGTCTGGCCCCTCCCGATCGTCGCTGCGACTTTTTACGCCGGCCTCATTGGAATGACAATTATCATGGTTCTTTACGGAGTTACCCATAAGTTCACCCAATATTCACGAGATTGATTTCGACCGACGATGCGCAGTGGCAATCAACAGCATCGATATCCCGTTCTGACGCCACGGTATCGTTGCCGGATCGGCCGACCAGGCCAGTCTATGCTGAAGGGCAGGTCTGTCCAGTAGACGATGTCCCACTCTTATAGTCGACAGGATAGGGATGACCCCTTGCGTAGGGGTCCTGTCAAGCGACCGAATCGGCATCGAGGCAGTATCAGTGACAATCTGACTCCAGACGGAACGGTTACTCCCCATTTGCGTTGAATTCGAGTGACCGACTGATTTGCACGGTTTATTTACGAGTGAGAGAGCGTTCGCTCGGTAGTTTGCGCGCTATGTTGACCAGCGTAACATCGATGAGCTGCGTGATATCTCGTTCGTCGTGGACGAAAATGGTTGTATCTGGTGCTCATCGTAGAACCCATCTGGTTTGATGGATGCTGTATCCGATCAGGTCTGCCAGTTGCCACGATCCATCTCCGACCAGGTAGTCACCACGAAGCCAGGTAGTCACCGAAGGGTAGTCACCACGAAGCCAGGTAGTCACCGAAGGGTAGTCACCACGAAGAGTACTCACGTACGTGCTCGAGTGCCTCGCGGTCGCGAGACCCGCCGGTCCGGTCGACGACCGTAGCGCAGTATGCCAGACGGTCACGAAGGTCGGCCTCGTCGTAGTCGTCGACGTCGAGTCGCGATGCGGCGACGGTCGCCTCGACGACGGCGCCGAATCCGCGGTTGATCGTCGGGACGGTCTCGCGCTCGACCGACGACTCGAGGGGGTGAAGTGTCCACTCTTCCCAGTCGGTTCCGCCCTCGGTCCCGGCGTCGACCCGTTCGACGGCTACGCGAACCCAGGCGCAGGGTGACTCGAGGGTCGGTTCGTCGCGCTCGATGATCGAGAGCGCGGCGTCGACGAAGACGACGGGGTCGTCGACGAATTGCACGTAGCCTTCGCCTCGGCGGTGGAAGTTCCGACGGGTACGAGTGTTCCCCCACGTTCGTGCAGTAACGGTATTTCCTGCGTGGAGGCCGAGTGCGGCTGCGTTCCACAGCCCGTTCGGACCGAGCGTCGTCACGACCGTTTCGGTGACGCCGGAGAGCGGGACCGGCCACTCGGCCGATCCGTCCTCGGCGACGCTGTCGCCACATCCAGTTCGATCGCCTGATCGCACATCACGATCGTCGCTCATAGCTCGAGCCCCTCGTTTTCGAGCGCGATGAACAGCCCGGCCGCGGTGATATCCGCCGTCGTTCCCGGGTTGATACCGCGGTCGACAAGATCGTCCGCAAACGTCTCAACGGCAGCTCGGTGGCTCTCGAGTGCATCGTCTTCGGACAGGTCTGCGGCCCGATCCGTTACCTCCCGCGCGGTCGCTTCGTCGTGGCGCGTCGTCACGAGCGTATCGGGTCGTTCAGCGAGGAGCGACAGAAAGACCGCCGCGGTCCGATCCAGGACGGAGCCGTCGGCGGCGGCGAGTCGCTCGGCCGCCGTGAACGAGCGTCTGAAGCCTCGAACCCATTCGCGAGCGACGTCGTCGCCGGGGACGCTTCGATCCATGACGTCGAACAGCGTCAGCTTCCGCTCTTCGAGAGCCGGAATCGCAGCTGCACCTCGTCGGACGTCCAGAGCGGCCATCCCTGCTGGCGGATCGGAGACGGCGACGTCGACGTGTTCGAATGCGCGATAGAACGCCGCCGCGTCGCCGACGGTGGTTTCTCGGACGACGGCCTCTACGACGGGTTGAGACGCCTCTTTGCGGGCGGCTCTGACGAGCGGGACGAGCAACAGTAGCGCTCCGAACTGCGTGTTTCCCCCCTTCTGGGAAGCCATGCCGCTGACGGCCTGCTCGAACGCTGTGCCGACCGCTGCTCCGTTGGCTGCCAGTTCGAGACCGTCGCGTGCCCCCACGGCACCCGCGAGGAAGTGTTCAAACCGCAAGTCCGGCAGGTCTCGATGCCGGTCGACGTTTCCCGGTTTGGGCGTCCCCGCTACCTCGAGGAGGAGTGCCAGTTCCGCGTTCGCTTCCGGCGATCGCATACGTCTCGCTGCGTGCCGGGGCGGCTTAGGGATACGGGTTGAGCTCGGTCACGGTCGATGATCTGTGGGCCCGTGGGAGCAATCTTGCCGACCCAGTCAGCGCAAATCGAACGGGGTCGTCGTCCCGTCGATTTAAGCTCCGGACCGAAAACCATTCAGTATGGGCTACGACACCGCAGCCAAAACGGATACTGAATCGGTCGTTCCGGAGGAGTGGGGTGGCATGTGGTTCCTCAAGGAGGAACTCGAAACGGATGAACTCGGTATTTCGATCCTGGAACTCGAGCCCGAAGGGAAGGGAAAAGAACACGATGAAACCAATACCGGGCAGGAGGAAGTATACTACGTGGTCTCCGGGCCAGTCGAGATCGAACTGCCCGACTCGAGCGATACGGTATCGCTCGACACGGACGAAGTGATCCGTCTCGATTCCGACGAGACGCGCCAGATCTACAACCGAGGCGACGAACGTGCGAAACTCGTACTGGTCGGCGCGCCGCTGTAGTGCTGTAGTCCAACGGTTCCCCCTCGTTGCCACCGGGTAGCGGTGGTCGCGGTGGTGAATTCAGTTTCACCGAACTAACTGGAAGAGAATCCGATCGCACGACGAGAGGTCGATCGCCGAGGGAGGAACCGAAAGGAGACTGGTTCCGAGACAGGTTTCCGAACAGGCGTCGCCCGTCAAGCAGTTACTCGTTCATCGATTCCTGTTGAACGATCGTCAGCCAGAACTCCTCTATTTCCTGGACGAACTCGAGGAAGTCATTTGGTTCGACCGGCTTCCGACTGTAGTGATCGGCGTCGATGCCGTGGGATTTGACGATTTCTTCGCCGATTTCGGAACTCGTGAGTGCCACGACCGGAATTTCTTGGAGGGAGGGCTCATTTTTCAGGGTGGAGAGCACATCGATCCCGCTTTTTCCGGGAAGCTGGGGTTCGAGCAGGATGAGATCCGGATCGGGTTTGTCTTCGTAGTCTCCGCGTTGATGAACGAAATCGAGTGCAGCCTCCCCATCGGCAACGGTGTGGACGCTGTTTGTGAGATTCGCCTCGCCGAACGATTCCGTAAAGAGACGGGTATCTCCCGGGTTTGGCTCCACCAGCAGAATATCGATCGGATTGTTCATAGGAGCGATCAGGCAATCGTTTGGGGATTGACGACGAGAAGGATAAAACGATTGGTCCCGGCTATCGCGCTGTCGAGTTTTGCTCACCGTCGGTTCGAATTCAGGCCCGGAAATACGCCTGGATCACCCGTTTCCGAGCAATGGCTCCCGTCAGATCGTCTCGAGGCCCGGTTTTCGATCGACGGCCGCGCCGACACGTGCGAGAACGGCGGGGTTGTCGCTCGGCCGGCCGACGCTGACAGCATCGGCACCGTACTCGAGGTATTCGTGAACAGTATCCTCGTCGCGGACGCCGTTGTTGGCGATAACGAAGAGGTCAGTTGCGTCGACGACGTCCGCGATAACTGACTCGGTATCCATCGCGTCGACGTGAATGAAGTCGGCACCCGCGAGTTCGAGACTTCGGGCCAGGTCCGGGAGGTCGATGCCCGGAACTTCCGCGCGAACTTTTACGCCGACGGTGGCGCCAGTGCTTGCCGCCTGGTCGACGTAGTCGGTAAGGCGTGGTCCGTCCTGTAAGAGCGTCTCTCCGCAGCCGACGATGCAGAGTTCGTCCTGACGGCAGTGAGCGTTGATCTCGAGATAGGCCTCGTGATCCCGGCAGACGCGAGCGGCCTGGGCCACCGGTTCGGCGGTCGCGCTCCGGACGTTGAATGCCGGCTGAATCGGGACGTCGGCCAGTGCCTCGAGCTGGCGGTCGATGAACGCGAGGGGATCGTCCGGAAGGAACTCGTTACGGTCGCGTTCGACGAGCTCGCGAGCGGCGGCCCGTGAATCCGCGTCGAGGGCGATTCCACCGAGGAACGCAGCACCCGCATGTTCTGCGCCCGCACGGGCCCACTCTGCGTCCGCTTCGCCGCTGAGACTTGCGAGCGCGAGCGACGGTGAAAACGACAGAGGTGGAACCATTGTCAGCTCACGCGCGCGATGGCACTCTGGACCGCGCGAATTACGCGGTTTGCATCCTCGCGGGAGTTGATTTCGATGTCGGTACGGACAGTCGGCCGGTCGAAGTGAGCATCGTCGTCGTCGTCGATCACGAATACATCCGCGAACGGATAAGCCGTGGCCAGCCCCTCAGTATTCGGTTCAGCGTTGACCGCATCCATGAGATTCTTTGCCGGCCCGGAGAATGCTTCGTCGCCGAGGAATGGCGAGACGGCGACGACGGTCGTTTGAGCGAGTGCGTCTGCTACGCCCGGCAGCGCGAGCATCGGACCGATGCTGGTGACCGGGTTCGAAGGGCCGATGACGACGGTCTCCTCGAGCGCGTTGAGCACGCCCGGTGCGGGTTCGGCTTCCGAAGAGCCCCGGAACTCGACGGTGTTGACGGTCGGCTCGCCATTGTGGCCGATCCAGTATTCCTGAAAGTGCATGAGGCCCCGATCCGTATGAACGAGGCTGGCGACAGGATCATTGCTCATCGGAATCAGATCGATGGTCAGTCCGAACGCGCCGGCGAGGCGCTGAGTTACCTCGTCGAGCAGCTGGCCCTCGTCTATGAGACTCGTCCGCGTGATGTGGATGGCTCGGTCGCGGTCGCCGATCGTCATAAATTCGGCGACGCCAGAGAACCGTCGCCAGTTCGCGAGCCGTCGGCTCTCGGTTTGCTTCTCCTCGGGAAGATACTGCGGTCCCGTTGAGAGACCCGCGGCCTCAGCGATGTCCATCAGCGCCGAGTTGGTTCGATGCGTATCACCGTCGATTCCCCACCACGTCTCCCGATCGAGAACACCACCACCCTGGAACAGCAGCGTATCGACGTCCGGCGAAACGATGAGTCCGCCGAGTTCGATGTCGTCGCCCGTATTGGCGACGACCGTGGTCTCCTCCGGCGAGAACGCGGCAGCTGCACCGTCTAACAGCTTCGGCGTCCCTGTGCCCCCGGAGAGGAAGGTTACCATACGCACAACTCTCGAGCGAGGCTACTTAATCGCTTTCGGCCGCGGCGAACGAGGTATCACGAGTCAGATCGTCTCGCGACGACTCGACGAGCACCGAGCCGTGAGCGGAGTCCGTCAACGTCGTCGAGCGCCCACGCTTCAGACATCTGACCGTCCTCCACGCTGAAAACGACAATGCCGGCCGTTTCGACTTCGTTCCTCGTCGGCGGAATGTCGAAAACCGTGGCCCGGTGGGTCCCCGAAAAACGGTACCGTACGACGACCCGGTCGGCCGTCGGGATCACGTCTTCGATCTCGTTTCGCAAGTCCGGAAACGCCTCGTACCAGTCGGCCCATGCCGTCCGCAATTCGTCGACCGTATACGCGTCGTCGGTTCCGTGGTGAAGCACGTAGTCGTCGTTCACCGCGTCGGTGTCGAGCGCCTCGAGGTCACCGCCGTTCCAGACGGCTGCGAAGTAGTCCCGAACGAGTCGTTCGTTGCGTGTTTCGATCGTCGACACCCCCGGATCCTCTGCGGTTTCACCGGTCTCGATCGACGAGGATCGGTCCATCAGTCGACTCCGGATCGTGGTGGAACGGTAGCGTTCGACTGGAACAGGTTCTCCGGGTCGTACTTCGTCTTCACCTCGACCAGTCGGTCGTAGTTGTCGCCGTAGAGCAGTTTCACGGGGTCTTCGTTCAGTCCCGGGAAGTTTCCGTAGCGGCCAGAGGCGACTGGCAGCGCCTGAACGTCGGCGAACACCTCGCGAGCCCAGTTCACGTTCGCGTCGTCGTCCTCCGGTTCCTCCCAGTTCGCCTCGACGGTGAGCATGTACGGCTTGTCCCGATGCCAGAACGCGGTCGCGTCCCGCGGAACGTCAGCGACCGCGTCGCCGAGGTGCCAGATGTCGATCGTCGACAGCGCCGACGGGGTCGATTCGTTGTACCGAACCATGCGGTCGAATACCTCGTCGGTGAGTTCCGTGAGGAAGATCGACTTCCAGTAGTACCGTAGCCCATCCGGGTAGTCCTCGTCGAGCATCGACTGGAGGTCGACGTAGGCAATGGGCCCGCTCATATCGGCGATGGGCGTCGCGACCTCGCGGAGCGATCCGAAGACATCGCCGTCGGTAGCCGACTCGCCGCGGGCGGAACCGAGGAACGCGATTGCCGGTTCGCCCCACGTCTCCTCGGGGAATTCCTCGAGATCGGGGATGTGGGCAGTGAACGCGAGAACGCCCGCGTCTCGCGGCGCGGTCTCGGTCCACTCGTGGAAGGCCGCCAATGCCGCGTCGGCCTCGTCGGCGTGGAACCAGACGAAGAACGCGTACACTTCCGGACCGACCTCGTGGAGGGCGTACTCGAACGACGTGACGACACCGAAGTTGCCGCCCCCGCCGCGGACCGCCCAGAACAGGTCTTCGTTCCGCTTTTCGCTGGCGGTTCGTACCGTCCCATCTGCCGTCACGATATCGACGCTGACCAAATTGTCAAGTGCCAGTCCGTACTCACGAGTCAGGTGACCGTAGCCGCCGTTGAGGGTCAACCCGGCGATCCCAGTCTGCGACACCGCCCCCAGGGGCGTCGCAAGCCCAAATAACTGCGTTTCACGGTCGACGTCACCCAGCGTCGCGCCGCCTTCGGCGAAGACGGTCCTCGCCTGGCGATTGACCCGGACGCCGTTCATCTCCGTGAGATCGACTACGATCCCGCCGTCGCAGACGGCCGTCCCGGCCACGTTGTGCCCGCCGCCTCGCACGGCGAGCGGCAGGTCGTGCTCCCTGGCGAACGTCACCGCCGCGACGACGTCGGCGACGCCGGCGCAGCGCGCGACGAGCGCCGGAAACCGCTCGATCATGCCGTTCCAGATCGCTCGAGCGGCGTCGTACTCCTCGTCGGACGGGGACACCACGTCGCCGCGAAATCCAGCGACGAAGGACCGCACGTCGTCGCTCGGCAGCTGGTGGAACGCCGCATCCCCCTCTTGCCTGTGTGCTGTTCCCATACCACACAGTAGATTGTTGCCGAAGATAAAACAGTAGTCAATCTAACACGATGATCAGTCGGGGAGATATGTTCGTTTCCGCGCCGGTTGCTCGGATCACGAGACTCATGGGTGGCCGAGGAACGCACTGATTCTGTCGGACCGAGCCACGCGCTGACGCGCCAACTCTCGAGTCTCTCTCCGTGGGCAGAGCTATCTTAATTATTAATTATGTGGTACTATAAGCTCTAGCGAGGCGTAGTACCTGTGAAGGACAATGTCTATGATTACCACACCCATAGACGACGGTGCTATTGACGGTCTCAGCGAGGGGCTTCGAGGCGAGGTATTTCTCCCGGGGGATTTCGGCTACGACGACGCTCGGGCGATCTGGAACGGCATGATCGACCGGCGGCCGGCGCTCATCGTTCGAGCGATGGGTGTTTCGGACGTGATTGCGGCGGTGACCTTCGCCCGTGAGCACGATATGTTGCTCGCGATCCACGGCGCTGGACACAACATCGCGGGGAACGCAGTCTGTGACGACGGACTGATGCTCGATCTCTCGGCCATGCGGTCGGTTCGCGTCGATCCAGCGGAACGGACGGCTCGAGTCGAGCCGGGGGCAACCCTCGCTGATTTCGATCACAAAACACAAGCGTTCGGACTGGCGACGCCGCTCGGGATCAACTCGACGACCGGGGTCGCAGGCCTCACGCTCGGCGGCGGGTTCGGCTGGATCACGCGCAACTACGGATTGACCGTGGATAACCTGCGCTCCGTCGACATCGTCACCGCTGACGGCGAACTGCGCCACGCGAGTGAAGATGAAAACCCCGATCTCTTCTGGGCGGTCCGCGGCGGGGGCGGCAACTTCGGCGTCGTCACGTCGTTCGAGTTCGCCCTCCACGAAGTCGGTCCCGAAGTGCTCGCCGGAATGATCGTCTATCGCGGCGCGGACGCGCCGGACGTGTTGCGACACGTCCGGGACTTCAACGAGGACACACCCGACGAAGCGACCGTCTGGGTCGTCTTACGCAAGGCACCGCCGCTCCCGTTCCTTCCCGAAACCATCCACGGTGATGACGTGATCGTCGTGGTCCCGTTCTACGCCGGGGACGTCGCTGAGGGCGAAGAAGTACTGGCTCCGGTTCGGGAGTACGGCGAACCGATCGCCGATACCGTCAGCCCGCGACAGTACACAGCGTTCCAGCAAGCGTTCGATCCGCTCCTCACCGAGGGTGCCCGGAACTACTGGAAGTCGCACAACTTCAGCGAGATCCCCGATGAGGCCATCGATACCGTCGTGGCGTACGCTCGAGATCTGCCGTCGCCGCTCTCCGAAATCTTCTTCGGACAGCTCGGGGGTGCGATGGGACGAGTTCCCGCGGACGCCACGGCGTATCCGCACCGCGACGCCGAGTACGCGATGAACGTCCACACGCGCTGGGAGGATCCCGCGATGGACGACGAGTGCATTACCTGGTCTCGAGAGTTCTTCGACGCGATGGCCCCGTACGCGACCGTCGGTGTCTACGTGAACTTCATCAGCGAGGACGAGGGCGAAGAGAACCTCGGCTACGGCGTGAACTACGAGCGGTTGACCGAGATCAAGGCCCGGTACGACCCGGAGAACCTGTTCAGGATGAATCAGAACGTCGAACCGGCAAAGACCCGGTAGACGAGCGCTTTTTCGACCGATGGAGGCGTTCGAAGCGTTATTCGCCGATCCAGTCCGCGAAACTACCCTCGAGCAGCGTCTCGGACTGTCGAGCGACGTACTCCTGTTGCATGCGTTCGATCGCGGCGGCAAACTCCGCACCGCCGTCGATCGCGGACCGGACGTGCTCGCGCTTCCAGCTGGCCGGCGTTACTCCCTGGCGAACGCGCCGGCGGAGCGGGTAGAGGTACTTCGCGGCGTCTTCCTCACTTAGTCCCCGGTTCGTCAACCCGTCCTCGGCGTGGGCCAGGAGGTCCTCGTAGAGTGCGAGGCCGTCGGTCGTCTCCTTGCCGTCGTTGGTGATCCAGGTCAGATCGGCCTCGAGACCGTCGGCCATCGCGGCGTAGAAGTTCTCCCGGGCGATCTGCCAATCGAGTTCGACGACGGGATGTTCGAGACGGGTCAGACTCTCCATCAGGCCGGCGAAAGCGGCGAGGAAGGACACCGAATCACGGACCGTCGGTTGGGCGGGGATCGGTCGAAATTCGATGCGAGCGTTGGCGGCCGACCGGGTCGGTCCGCCGAACACCGGCCGAATCCACCGCCAGTAGGTGCCGTGCTTGCGGCTGAAGTGTGGGAACTGGTCGTCGAAGCGCTCGCCGGGTTCGACCGGCATCGGGACGATCGTCTCGTCGGCGGCGATCCGATCGATCGCCTCCCCGACGGTCTCTATGTCGAACGGAAAGCGGACCTTTCCGTCGCCCGTCGTGGGATCGTTCAATACGGTTTCGAAGACGCTGATTCGGTGTTCCATCCAGCCATCGCGGAGAATCTCCTCAGCGGACGCGTCGTCGTCGTAGAGATCCGCGGGGAAGAACGGGGAGTTGACGCCCAGTGCGAGAAGCGGACCGGCGATCCGCAGTGCGTAGTTGAAGTAGGTGGGAAGGTCGGGCGCGTGGGGGACCTGATAGTGCGGTTGAATCGACGTGATGAGGCTTTCGGGCATGACGGTGTCTGCCTGTACTGAGACGTGGGGTGCCTCGATGCACATTCCAGCGGAATCGGCCTTCGCCGTGTTGGCCATCGCGTGATAGCGCGCCGAATCGCTCATGTTGGTGGCGATGCGGATCGTTCGTTCCGTTCCGTCGACCGCGAGCGCGGTTCGCTCGATGCTGTCAGTGAGATAGGTTCTCGCCTCCTCTCCCTCGGGCGGAATCGTCCAGAGCGCATCGCTGACGAGTCGCATTCGCTCGGACTGGGTCACGTCGAGTGCCGTCTGCAAGCGCGCTTTTACTTCCGACTCCTGTGCAGCCAGCCCGGGAGCGTTCAGTGGTTGCGGACTAGTCGTCATTTCGGCGTTGTGCAAGCCGAGTTCCTTTTCGAAACCGATCAACTCGAGCAGTCGTCGTGGAACTCGCCGCAACGTGCAGTCGTCGGCCTTGACGGCGTAGAACTCGTACTCCAGGCCGACGATCGCCTGCGGGTTATCGAATACCCCCTCCTCGACGGCATCTTTGATAACCTCGGCGTCCTCCTCGGCCTGCTCACGAAAGGCAGCGGCGTCGACGGCCAGCACGTCCGCAACCCGAGCAGCGAGTTCCTCCTCTGGCATACCTCCCTGTGGGCACGCGAATGTCTTTAAACACTGGCTTCCATCACCGCCGCTCGATCGCGTCTCAGAATGGTTTTACTTCCCCCGAAACGAGACTCCGCTGATGGAGTTCGCCACGTTCGCCGAGCACGCCGGGACGATCGAAGCCGAAACCGCGGACCTCGAGACCGTTGTGCACGTCCGGGATCTGCTCTCGGAAGCGGCTACCGCAGACGATGGCGCGGAGAGAGGCCCGCAGACCCTCGAGATAGTCGCGCGTTTCGCTCAGGGGCGGGTGTTCCCTGCCTGGGACTCGACGACGCTCGACATCGGACCGAGGACCTGTTACGAAGCGATCGCCCGTGCGGCGGGGACGAACGTGCGCGCAGATGACGTCGAGGATCGCCTCGCGACGGTCGGCGAGATCGGAGACGTTGCGGCCGGCTACGATTTCGGCGGCCAGCAAGGGCTGGGGGCCTTCGTGAACGGTGGCGGTGGAAATGCCGACGATGATAGCGATACAGCCGGTCGCAGCGACGACCTCGCCGTCCGTGAGGTCTTCGACGTGCTCTCCGACCTTGCGGCCGCCGAGGGATCTGGCAGCCAGGATCGCAAGGTCGCCCTGCTCTTCGGGCTGTTCAACCGCTGTTCGAGCGACGAAGCTCGATACCTCGCTCGGCTCGTCCTCTCCGAGATGCGCATCGGGGTCGGCGAAGGAACGGTTCGAGACGCGATCGCTGACGCGTTCGACGTTCCCGTGGATCGGGTCGAGCGCGCCCTGCAGGTTTCGAACGACTACGGTCGGGTAGCCCGGGTGGCGAAGGACGAAGGGGTCGAGGGGGTGGACGCGATGGACCTCGAGGTGGGTCGACCCGTTCAGGCGATGCTTGCCCAGGCGGGGACGGTGACCGACGCGCTCGAGGAGTGGGACGAGGCTGGCGTCGAGTGGAAATACGACGGGGCTCGAATTCAGTTGCACTACGACCCATTCGACGGTAGCGGATCGGGCGAAACCTGCGTCTTCTCGAGAAACATGGAGGACGTCACCGATGCGCTTCCCGAAGTGGTCGAGTTCGCCGAGAACAGGCTCGAGGAACCCGCGATTCTCGACGGGGAAGTCGTCGCGGTCGACGGCGACGGCTCGCCGTTGCCGTTTCAGGAAGTGCTCAAGCGATTTCGGCGGAAACACGACGTCGCGAAAGCTCGCGAGGACGTCACCGTCCGACCGGTCTTCTTCGACTGTCTGCACGCCGACGGTGCAGACCTGCTCGAGGAGCCGCTTTCGGCCCGTCACGAGCGACTCCGGTCGGTGCTCGTCGACTCCGACGCAGACGCGGATACCATCGATGACGACGACATCCGGGGGCTCTCCCTCCTGTGGCAAACCGGCGATCCCGACGAGATCGAATCGATCGACGCGGATGCGCTCCAGGCCGGCCACGAGGGGATTATGCTCAAGAATCCCGACGCAGCGTATTCGCCGGGCCGTCGGGGCAAGCACTGGCGCAAACGAAAACCGGACGTCGAGACGCTGGACTGCGTCGTGACGGGCGCCGAATGGGGCGAAGGCAGACGCGCGACGTTCCTCGGCACCTTCGAACTGTCCGTTCGGGCGGGTGAAGACCTCGAGACTGTCGGCAAGGTCGCGACCGGAATCACGGACGAAAAACTCGCCGAACTCACCGAACTGCTCGAGCCCCACGTTACGGTCGAAGAAGGCCAGGAGGTAGACGTAGAACCCGCAGTCGTCTTCGAGGTCGGCTACGAGGAGATTCAATCCTCGCCGACCTATTCGTCGGGCTACGCGCTTCGGTTTCCGCGCTTTCAGGGCGTTCGATCTGACAAGTCTCCCGAGGATGCGGACACGCTCGAACGGCTCGAGCGGCTTCGAGCACAGTGATTATCGAATGCCGGCGGGTCACCGAATACGGATACGGAGACCGCCCCGAGACAGCGAATGGCGAATTCGCTCAGTAATTTCGATCGAGTCGGGACATTGCAGCGAGGAATTCGCAACTTGCTTTCCCTCTAATATAGTAAGTAATATATCCACGTCACGTGGCGTGGAACGTATGTCCAGTCCGCTCGAAAACCCGATCGTCCGTTACGGGGCGGGGTTCGCCAGCGCAGGGACAATCACGTTCTTCGCATTCACCGTTGCTGATGGAACAAGCCGGTGGATTTGGCTCGGTATAGCGATCGTGGAAATTTTCCTCGTCCCACACATCCTGAGAGAGGCGACGGAAAATGCCGTCTAACCGCCGTAAACGGGCCGTGGAGAACGCATATAGAGCAGATAGGTTACACCGCTTGCGGACCCGCATCCGTACATCGGTCTCCGCGTCACCGGACGGTGTCTCTTCCGACGTGCGACAGCAGAACACACGGTCTCTACGGCGCGACCGACCACATGTAAGCACCCTTAAGAGCCACGGGAAACAGAATTCGCGTATGCAACCGCGCGACCTGTCCGATCACGTCGCCTACGAGGCGGGTCGAGGCATCGAGGAAGTCGCCCGAGAACTCGGGCGCGATCCCTCCGAGTTCGTCAAACTCGCCTCGAACGAGAACCCGCACGGTCCCTCGCCGGCCGCGGCCGTTGCCCTCCGGGAGACGGCCTCGAGCGTAAGTTCCTACCCGAAAGCCGCCCACGCAGACCTCACCGCCGCCGTCGCGGACCGCTGGAACGTCACCGACGAACAGATATGGCTGGCAAACGGCGGTGACGGGGCGATCGACTACCTCCACCGGGCGATGCTCGAACCGGGTGAGGACGTCGTCGTCCCCACACCCGGGTTCGCCTATTACGGAATGAGCTCCCGGTATCACCACGGCGACGTCCGAGAGTACGAACTATCGAAGTCCGATGGCTTCGTTCAGGACGCCGAGACGGTTCTCGAGGGGTACGACGGCGAACGGATCATCTGGCTTACTAGCCCGCACAACCCGACCGGGTCGACCATCCCGCTCGAGGAAATTCGGCGACTCGCCGACGCAACTGACGAGGAAACGCTGATCGTCGTCGACGAGGCGTACGGCGAGTTCGCCGACCGAGAGAGTGCCGTTGCCCTCATCGAGGGACGAAACGGATACGACGCCCGCGACGACGTCGCCGTGTTACGGACGTTCTCGAAGGCGTATGGATTGGCCGGCGTCCGACTCGGGTACGCCGTCGTCCCCGACGAGTGGGCCGACGCCTACGTCCGCGTAAACACACCGTTCGCGGCGAGCGAACTCGCCTGCAGGGCCGGCCTCGCCGCCATCGGAGACGACGAACACGTCGTTCGAACCGTCGAAACGGCCCGCGAATCCCGCACGTATATGCGCGAACACATCGATTCGCACGTCTGGGAGAGTGGAGGTAACTTCGTTCTCGTCGACGTGGGCGATGCAGCAACCGTGGCCCAAACGATGCAACGACGAGGCGTCATCGTTCGGGACTGTTCGAGTTTCGGTCTTCCGGGCTGTATCCGCATCACCTGCGGCACCAAAGACGAAACCGAGCGCGCCGTCGAGACGCTCAACGGCGTGCTCGCCGATCTCGGTCTCGGCTCGGACGCCCCTGAGGGACCGGATACAGAGGTGGCCGATCCATGAAAATTGCGGTCACTGGTACTCCGGGGACCGGGAAAACGACCGCCACGGAACTGCTCCGATCTCGGTTGGATAGCCGAGACTCGAACGAGGACGACGGATCGCTCGCTGATCTCGAAGTAGTCCACCTCAACCGCGTCCTCGAAGACGAGGCGCTCTACACCGATGTCGACGCCGACCGCGAAAGCAAGATTGCGGACCTCGAGGCCATCAGCGAGTGGCTCCAAGGCAGAGAGTCGGTCGTGTTCGAATCCCACCTCGCCCACCACTTCGAGGCCGATCGGGTCGCAGTCCTGCGGTGTCGCCCAGCAATCCTCGAGCAACGGTTACACGATCGCGGCGAGAGTGAGCGCAAGGCCCACGAAAACGCGGAAAGCGAGGCGCTCGACGTCATCCTCTCCGAAGCGGTCGAGGAACACGGCCTCGAGTCGATTTACGAGATCGACACGACAGATCTCGATTCCGAGGGAGTCGCTGACGAACTGGCAGCCGTCGCATTGAACGAGCGCGAACCGAGCGCGGGTGAGGTCAACTTCATGGGGTATCTGACATGACGTTGGACAGGTTTCGACCGTACATCTCGCGGTTTCTCGATCCGTTCGTCACCGGATTCGATCGCGTCGGTTTGACCCCGAACGGAGTAAGCGTGATCGCCTTCGGAATGGCGATTCTGGCCGCGGTGGCCTTTGCCCTCGGCGGGCGTGGCGATCCGGTTTGGTACGCCGTTGCAGCAGCGTTGGTTTTCCTAAATGGCTGGCTCGATATCGTCGACGGCGCGCTCGCACGAGAGCAAAACGTTGCGTCAGCCGGCGGTGACTTACTAGATCACGTTCTCGATCGATACGCGGACATCGTGGTCATTGCAGGGCTGGCCGCGGGACTCGAGGACTATTTGCTCGGCTTCGTCGCAGTGACCGGCGTCGTGATGACCTCGTATCTCGGAACGCAGGCGCAAGCAGTCGGTCTCGACCGAGTCTACGGCGGTCTCGTCGGTCGCGCGGATCGACTGGCGATCATCGGTATCGTCGGATTCGTCGCGTATCCCCTCGCCGGAACGACATTCGGCGGATTTACGATCGTCGGCTGGGTACTAATCTTCCTCGCTGTCGTGGGCCACGTGACCGCGCTCCAGCGGTTCTATTACTCGTGGGCTGCACTCGAGTGACCGTTGGTTCACCCGACACAGCCGGGGGATTTCCACAGTTCGGCATCGCGCCGCATGCTTTATCCCTCGCCACGATATAGGGTCTCACATGGTTCAGTGCGAGATGTGTGGGGCCGAGACGTCGTCCCCGAAGACCATCAAAGTCGAGGGCGCGAAGCTAGATGTGTGTTCGAACTGTACCGACTTCGGAACCGAGGTGAAACAGCCCTCGAGTTCCGGTACGTCCACGAAGTATTCGACCGGTTCCAGTTCGTCTTCCTCGAGCGAAAATGGCCAATCCGCCAGTTCGAGTACGAGTTCCTCGAGCTCTGGCGGCTCGAGCCAGCGGCGCCGTTCGGACATGTTCGACGACATGGAGGAACTCGCGACTGATTACGACGATCGGGTTCGCAACGCCCGGGAGGCAAATGAGCTCAGCCAATCCGATCTCGCAAACGAACTCAACGAAAAAGCGAGTCTGATCCGCAAGATCGAGCGCGGTGACACGCTTCCGAGCGATCGCGTCCAATCGAAACTCGAGAAGTTCCTCGAGATTGACCTGAGTGCAGAAGGGAGTTCGGGCGGGGACTCGGAGTGGTCCAGTGGGTCCTCGACGGGAAGTTATACGCTTGGAGACGTCGTCAAGCGCAAAGACTGACACGCGGTCCGTCAGCGGCGTCGGAGACGGCGTCGCCGACTCGCAAGCTATTTCTTTCGGGCGGGAGGGGTTGGCGATATGTTCGTCCTCGTTAACCTGAAGACCTATCCGTGCGATCCAATCGCGATCGCCGAAGCCGTCCGCGACGTCAACGATACCACCGACGCTCGGCTAGCGGTCGCGCCACAGGCGGCGCACATCGAACGAGTCGCCGAGACCGGAGTTGAAACGTGGGCCCAGCACGTCGATCCAATCGAATACGGGAGCAACACCGGGCACACGCTCGCGGAAACCGCCGCCGACGCTGGGGCTGTTGGCACGCTGATAAACCACTCCGAACGACGGTTGAAACTGGCCGACATCGACGGGGCGCTCCGGGCAGCCGAGCGGTCTGATCTCGAGACCATCGTCTGTGCGAACAATCCAACGCAGGTCGGCGCTGCCGCCGCATTGGAACCGGACGCCGTCGCCGTCGAGCCGCCGGAACTCATCGGTACCGGCACTCCGGTGAGCCAGGCCGATCCCGACATCGTCCGCGACGCAGTCGAGGCCGCCGAAACCGTCGACCCGGACGTCGCGGTTCTCTGTGGTGCAGGGATCAGCACGGGTGACGATGTCGTCTCCGCGAGCGACCTCGGCACCGAGGGCGTTCTACTGGCAAGCGGCGTCGCGAAGGCCGACGACCCAACTGCGGCGCTCGAGTCGCTGGTCGAGCCGCTCTAAATTCCGCACTGACCTCTGTTACCTGGGGCGAAACCATCCCCGGAGAGAGCGCCGATCGCGAACGATTCGATCGGCTCGACACGGATCTTACTCACTCGAATAGTAGTGCCGTAGTTCGAAATCCACCTCTAATTACCAAGATAAACAGCGCAGTTGTTGAATACGATTTGAGAGATAGATTAATAATGACTCATACACCTGATTATCGTAGACCATACAATGACTGGAGAACAGGTATACGTTTCACATGCTCCCGGCGATCTCGGCCTCGTTCAGGACCTGTTCTCGACGGTCAAAAACTTTCCATTCGGGGTACACATTGCACTCGAGGAGATCGAATCTGGTCGGTCACGAAAACGACTCGAAGGTCGACTCGCAAACAGCGATGTCGTCGTCGCGGTCTTAACCGAGGACGCCACCGGCAATACGTGGATCGACCAGGAGATCGGCTATGCGGTGGCCAAGGGGATTCCGGTACTGCCATTACGTGACGAGGAGGTGAGCCGGCGCGGGTTCATCAACGACGTCGAAGGCGTGACGATCGATCGGGACAATCTCTCGTTTACGATCTTCAACCTCCTCTGTCGCCTGCGGAGCGAACTCGCCCCATTGGGTGCGCTGTCCGTGCCGAACTGGTATATTCGATTCCCGTGTACGGTCCCCGATTGTGGCCATCCAGTCACGCTCGAACTCGAGCAAGGGCAGACAAAACTCTGGAAACTTCACGCTCACAGCAAACACCTGACGACGTCGTGTGAGGTCTGTGAAACATCGTACTACTTCAACCCGGCGACGATCGGGTTTCTGGGGCGGGAAGAAGGTATCGCTCCTCAGTCGGCATCTCGGAGCCGCTCGTAGGCCCTCGTGACGAGTTTGAACGCCGATTTGCTGCCGCTTTTCCGGTCGGGGTGGGCCCGTTTGACCTGTTTGTGAAAGGCCGCACGGAGTTCGTCTTCGGTTACATTCGCGCTCACGCCGAGGATTTCGCACGCTCTCGACGTTTGCATGTCGACTGTTGCGACGATACCCCGCTCTTCGGCGTCGGTCTTACAATCGTGACAGAGCCATTCCGTGCGCTCGTCGATCGTCGTGATGCGGAAGGGGTCGCCTGAGACGCTCTCGTGACAGTGACTACAGCGGGTCACTTCCGCATCGGTTTGATCTCCCGGAGTCGGGCTCGAGTCGACTCCTGAGTCGGATGCACCGGCGGTAGAACGATCGGCGCCTTCCGTGTTGCTACCCGGTGTTTCGGCGACACAGGATGGACAGCAGGTGAGGACGGTCCCGTCGTCGAGTACGACGTCTTCGAGGTCGGTCAAACGGGTGGTTCGGGTACAGCCATCACAGACGTCTCGACACTGATCGAGCGACCCACCGTTCCGCGCAACCGTTCTGGCATGTGGTTCACAGTCCGAACAGCAGACGACCTGATCGCCGTTTGGCATTGTCACTGCCAGTAATTCCTCGAGCGCAACCGTTCGGCCACACCCGTCACAGCCGGCCTGTCGATCACCGACCACGGCCATCACTCGACCGATTTGGGACTTTCCCGTATTAGTTCTTTTGCTGACAGTCGCGCAAACGAGAAACTCTCGCAGTCTGACTGGAGACGGGATTTTAGCTGTTACTGAGGTAAGTTCCACTTACTAGTTACCCCGAATAGTGCCGTTGGACAGTCGGTCCTGAACGGCATCGATAACAAAGGTCCCTCCCACCGTGTTCCGGCACGTGCGAGGCGACCCTCGCACGAAGACGCTCTGTCCGTTGGATGGTGCTCGGCATCAAGCAGTCGCCGAGTTCCTCCTCTCCTGTCAGATTTGCCGCGTTCGGCGATCCGAATCGGGAAAACAATAATCTCTTGGGACCAAGTCCCGTGTATGGATACGGCTGTTCGATCCGGAGGGTACGGCGGCGGTGTTGACCGCGATCAGTTCGTCACTGCGGTTGTAGACGTCAGTGTTATAGCCGGATTGGTTCTTCTCGGGAACATCGAACACGGCGGAAATCCGATCGCTGAACCGTTCGCATCCGTCGAGACGATCGCTCCGTTCGTCATTGGCTGGCTCGCGGTTTCACTTCTCGCTGGTGTTTACACACGCGACCGAGTCCAGGGTTCGCATCGGTACCGTCAGATGGCAGTAACCTGGATCGCAGCAGCGAACGTTGGCCTCATGCTTCGAGCCTCGTCGCTGTTCGATGGTGGCGCGACGTGGCCGTTCCCGCTCGTGATAACCGGAACCGGACTGGTTGCCCTGCTGGGCTGGCGTTTCGGATTCGGTCTTTACCGTTCGGCGACGGCGTGAGTCACTGTCGGATCGAGTCACTGTCGGATCGAGTCAGTACTGTCCAATCGCTGTTGAATCACCCTTCGTTCGTACCGAGGCGAAAACCGGCTATTTCTCCCAATCTAACTGGGATCGCGGGCGGTAGTAGCTGAGTAACCACTTCGACAGTATCGTAATCGGTAAATTTTCACGGATCTCGACGTGCAATAACAATCCAATAAGTTATGAGAATTCACGGCGTTGGCCACAAGTTAGAAACTCATCTACCATGTGCCGATTATGGGAAACACTTATATGCCTCTTCCTCATACTATAGAATACATTATGACTGGATATTACGACATTGTTCTTGGCCTCATCCCAGTCGCACTGCTCGGAATCACAGCAGCCTTGACGTTCGTAGGATTATCGGTAACCGCCGCAGTACCACTCGGTTCACTCGTCGCAATGGCTATCATCGGCCACGCGATGTTCATCAACACCCCAGCAGACGTCCCGGCTGATGTCACAGAAGAGGCCCAGACAGCGCGTCACCCAGTCAACGCGGATTGAATTTCCCTCTCTCTTCCGAGTAACTGACCGCTTCCGGTTCCTTTTCACGTCTCCGTTTCGTGCTGTCAGTCATGACTGACACATTGTTCCTTACTAGCACGGATGTCGTCAACCTGGCGACCCCTGCTGACTACGTGGATGCAGTTCGGGAAGGGTATCGCCAGCGGGGTAACGGTGCGCCTGCACAACCGCGGTCGAAGTTCTTCAACGCCGATCCGAAGGGGATGCTCACGACCTACGCTGCCGTCCTCCCCGAGACCGGTGCGATGGGCGGGTACATGTACAGCGCCGGGTTCGGTGCAGAAGACGCCTGGTTTATGACGCCGGTATTCGATGCGGAAAGCGGTGCCCCACTCGCCCTGCTCGACGGTGCGAGCATGAATCCGCACAAAACCGGTGCCGCCGGTGCAGTCGCAGTCGACGAACTCGCTCGTTCGGACGCCGACACGCTCGCGGTGATCGGTAGCGGCGCACAAGCGCGAGGACAGCTTCGCGCAACTGCGACAGTTCGAGACTTCACCGAAATTCGGGTATATTCTCCCACACCAGAAAACCGCAACGCGTTCGCCTCCGATTTCGATGAATCACTCGAGGCATCAGTCCGTGCGGTCGACTCGAGTTCCCGGGCCCTCTCCGGAGCGGACGTCGTGATCACAGCGACACGAGCAAGTGATCCCGTCTTCGACAGCGACGATCTCGAGGCTGGCACTCACGTTACCGCGATGGGCCAGTACTCGCCCGATAAGCGCGAACTGGATGCAGCGACCATCGCAAACGCGACGTACGTGCCCGATCTCCGTGAGCGAGCGACGTTCGATGCGGGTTCGTACATCCAGGCGCTCGAGGAGGGTGCGATCTCCGAAGACCACGTCTCCGCGGAATTAGGCGATATCGTCGCCGGGAACGCACACGGTCGAACGGACGAAGACGAGATTACGGTCTTCGACAGCGGGGGAACCGGTATCGAGACGGTCGCTGCTGCGTATCTGCTATACGAACGTGCACAGGAGGAGGGGCTGGGCACCGAAATCGAGTTCGAGCCGGCGAGCGAGGCGCTCACCGGAAACTGAACGCCCGAGACGGTACACCGGTGACCTGCCGTGCGGTCGCGTGGCTCGAAGCGCCATCGCTCTCTCGTCATCGGACGAATCGGGGATTCCCGGCGGGTGAGTCCGACGGAATCGCTTGTAGTTCGAGTTTCGCGCCGACATACCGCGACGCTTCGCCGCGCCCACGTTCGGAGGATCGGCGGGGTTTTCGAACGGCCTCGAGGTACCTCGTATAATGAGAGGGGTATTGCTGGTACCAGTGTTCCCCGCGTCAGTGCGGCTTGGGGTGGTCTTCAAGCCGTACGGGCGGCCGAGGACACGCGGATTTTCGCGATCCGTAGTCCAGGGGACGTCCCGAACACGGAGACGAGCCTCACCGAGCGGTTCGTCACGTCTCCAGTGGGAGCGACCTGCTCCGACGGTTCCATACGGCGAGCTGGGTCACCTGGTAGCTTTATCACGTCTTTCGTTGGCATTTCACACGGTTGAACGAAAATGCCCCGAGAATGGACGATCAAAGGAGACTACGTGGAAGCCTGCAACTGCGACGTCGCGTGCCAGTGCGTATGGCTAGAACCGCCGGACGACGACGTTTGTGAAGTCTCGCTGGCGTGGCACATCGAGGAGGGACGCTACGGCGACGTCGACCTGAGTGGGGTAGACGTCGGAATGCTCATCTCGACCGAGGAAGGCGTCATGTTCGACACCGAAACGGAGTGGGACGTCGTGTTACTCGTCGACGAGACGGCCGACGACGACCAGCGCGAGGCTGTCGAGGACATTTACCTCGGCCGCGCCGGCGGGATCTGGGCTCCCGTCGCCGACACGCACGTCAGATCCGCAGACGTCGCGACCGTTCCCATCGACTACTCGCGGGACGGGATGGACTTCTCCGTCGACATCGGGGACGTCATCGAGATGGACGCGAGTGCCGCGGTCGGGTTCAACGAGGAGGTCGGCACGATATCGCCCCACCCGTTGACGCAGAGTCACGAGGTCCAGACAGGCAAGTCGACGACGGCCGCCGTCTCCTACGACGATCGGTTCGAGTGGGACGTCTCTGGAAACAACGCCTACCTCGGTGACTTCGAACTGGCGAACTCCTGACGGCAGCGGGACGACACCCGACTGATCAGCCATGGAGACGGACGACTCGTTCCGCGAACGAATTACCCGCCGGCGAGTCCCGATCGTCGCTCTCGTCGCCTACGTGATCGCGCTGGGGGCGTGGACGGCAGTCGTCGGTCGCTGGCTACCGATGCCTGGCGGCGCGACGGACGCACCAATGCAGCCGTCCGAACCAGGGGTGCCGGAGGCGATGGCGCTCTCGAACGGACCGTCGGGAATCGCCCTGTACCTGTTCATGTGGGGCGTGATGATGATCGCCATGATGTATCCGTCGTCGGTCCCGCTCTTCCGGCTGTACGCCGAGACGCTCGCCGGAACGACGACCGCGGGGAAGGCGGCCCGAGTCGGTGCGTTTCTCGGAACGTACGCTCTCGTCTGGACGCTCACGGGAGTCGTTCCGCTGGCCCTCAACGCGCTGGTCCCGATCGCCGGCCTCGCGAACGACCACGGCGGGTTCCTGATGGGCGGATCGCTCTTGCTCTTGTCGGTGTACCAGCTCTCGCCGTACAAATACCGATGTCTGCGCTACTGTCGATCGCCGCTCGGATTTCTCATGACTCACCATCGACCGGGGGTTCGTGGCGCCGTTAGGATGAGCGGGGAGTTCGCCGTCTTCTGCATCGGGTGCTGTTGGGCCCTATTCGCGTTTATGGTGATCGTGGGATCGATGAACATTATCTGGATGGCGCTCATCGCGGTCGCGCTCTCGCTTGAGCGGACGGTTACGTGGGGGGAGCAACTTGCGCGTGTGATCGGTCTCCTCGCTGGCATCACCGGATGTACCGTCGTCGCACTCTCGGTGATCTAAACCCGCTCTCGGGATCGATGAACGGGCGCCGTCTCTTCGCGCGACTCCGCGTGAAACCACCCCTGAATCAGAACACTCGGTTTCGACGGGCCGTAACTCGAGGCTCGCTACTCTCCTGCAGGTCGGATTTTGAAACCGTATCGGGTGACGCCTTCCTGGGTATAGATTCGTCGGATCGTCGTCTCGACCCGGTCGCCAACCGCGAAGTCGTCGGGAGCAGCGTCGGTACCCATCGCCGGTGCGCTGACGGTCTCGTCACCGCCTGCAGTCTCGAGGGCGACGATCGCCGCCGCGTAGTCGCCAGACTGGGACTGTTGCTCGGCGAACTCGGGCGGTGCACCACCCTGCGAGATGGTCGTCACTGCCTCGATCGTTCCCCTGCCCGCGAGTTCGAGGGGGTCGTACTCGGCGAGGGCATTGCAGTCGTCGCACGCGCCCTCCGGCGGGAACGATAGCGCTCCACACTCGGAACAGCGACCAGCCTCGAGCCGGTAGCGCAGTGGGATCGACCGCCGCCAGGTCGGAATGCTAACGTAGGCGCCGCCGCCGGACGGCGGTCCCGTGGTCACGATGCCGCGCTGGCGCAGATACTCAGCGTAGGAGAGTGGGTCCTCGCCCTCGAGCGCAGTCGCGACCGGCACGTCCGCGTCGGCCTCGATGAGGAGGGCGTCTGCTCCCGCACCGCTGCCGTGTGAAACCGCAAGAACGGATTCGTAACCCTCGGAAAGCGCCGTTGCGAGCGACATCGGAACGCTTGCGGCACCGAGGTCACCGAGTTCGTGGACCGACGCGGCGGCCCGAATTTCGTCGGTACCGACGCCAGCCGCGCCGGCCGCGCGGTAGGGGAGCTTTCCGTCGGGTGCCTGAATCGCTGCCGCTTCGGGCTCCGGATCGCCCTCGAGACCATCGACTGCGCCGCCGATCGTTTCCTGAAACGCCTGTCGATCGTATTGCGTAACGCCCAGTGCGTGGGTCTCGTCGTCGCCGGTGGCTCGGAACCGAGTTCCGGGGTAGGGCGCGGCGTACTCGGCGCGGTCGACGATTTCAGCCGGACCGCCGCGCTCGAGAACGAACGCTGCGGCGCCGGCCCCTGCTGCGTGGTCTACAGCGTCGTCCGGATCGCCTTTCGGTGCGTCGGCTGCGACGACGAGCCCGGTGGTCGAATCGGACTCGAGCGCGTCCAGTCCGGCCCAGAGCGCGCGAGTACCGGCTCGCGTACTGCCGGTGAAAACCTGCCTCGTCGACGACTCGGGAAGGGCGAACATTGCCCCCAATCGAGCGGTCAGGTCTTCCTCGGCTTCCGGCGGCCGCGAGGACGCAAAGCCCAGCCAGTCTACCGATGTGGGATCGGTCCCGGCGGCCTCGAGCGCTCGGGTCGTGGCCTCGTAGGCCATCGTCAGGGCGTCTTCGTCGGCAGAGGGGACGGCCTTCTGGCTTACGCCAGCGGCGTGGAACTGTCCCCAGGCCTCCTCGAATGCGTCCGCGCTGATGCGGAATCGCGGGGCGTACGCACCGACGCCGGTTATCGCGCTCATGCATTCACCTCCGACTCCTTTTCAAAAATGTGGATGACGGCGGCACCACCGCTGCCACCGACGTTGTGTGTTAGCCCGCGTGTGGGTGCGTCGACCTGACGCTCGCCTGCGTCGCCGGATAGTTGTTTGTACGCCTCGACGACCTGACCGGCGCCCGTCGCACCGATCGGATGGCCCTTGGACTTGAGCCCGCCGGAGGTGTTGACCGGAAGGTCTCCTCCGAGTTCGGTCGCGCCTGATTGGATTAACTGGCCGGCTTCGCCCTTCTCGCAGAAGCCCAGGTCCTCGTAGGCCAGCAGTTCGGCGATCGCGAAACAGTCGTGAACCTCCGCAAAGTCGAGGTCATCGGGGGTAACGTCGGCCATCTCGTAGGCGGACTCGGCTGCCCGCTGACTCGCGGGCACGCTCGAGTAAGAGTCGCGCTGGAAGAGCCCGACCGAGTCACTTCCAGCACCGACGCCGGCCACCCGGATCGGGTCGTCCGTATATCGATCGACGACGTCCTCGCTGACGATCAACGCGCAGGCCGCGCCATCTGAAGTCGGACAACAATGATAGAGATTGAGCGGGTCAGCGACGACGGGTGCTGATCGTGCATCCTCGAGCGAGCATTCGAAACCGAGTTGCGCGTGAGGGTTCTTCGCCCCGTTCGAGTGGTTCTTGACTGCGACCTGTGAGAGGTGGTCGCGCGTGGTCCCGTACTGTTCCATATGGACGCTTGCCATCTGGGCGTATACGCCGGAGAAGGTGGTTCCGGAGAGGCGTTCCCATTCGGTCTCTCCGGAAACGCCGAGCCAGTATTTCGTCGCGTCGGAACTCATGTCCGACATGACCTCGAATCCGCCTGCGAGAGCGACGTCGGCAATTCCGGATTTGACGGCCTGTACCGCCTGTCGAACGGCAAATCCGCTTGCCGCGCATGCGTTTTCGACCCGCGTCGTGGGAACGCCGTCGAGTCCAACGTGTTCGGTCACAGCTGGCCCGGAAAGTCCAATTTGGCGGCCGCCCACGCCGAGGTTGCCGACGAACGCTTCGTCGATGTCCTCGGCCTCGAGTCCGTTCGGTACGCTGCTTACCGCCGCCTCGAATGCCGTCCGGAACAGTGACCGGTAACTTTCCGATGGGAAAGCCCCGTAGTCCGACTGTCCCGCACCGACGAGATATACATCGCGCATACTCGCCATTGAGGAATCGCATTGAAATAAGTATGCGTTCTTCCCACGCATACCGGCTCAGCCGCCAGAAAAGGCCGTCAAAGGCCTGTTCTCGTCTGGCCCGATCGGGGAAAATTCGATCGAAAGGAAACCGCCAAACGGGAATTACCGCCGTCGGAATCGGTCGCTGACACCGAAACGCGACGCGGGATTCAAGCGTCTCGTCAACGTATGGCGAATATGTCGCGTGCGGCCGACCTCGTGTCCGCCCTCGAGACGACCGAGTCGCTGGCGATCGTCTGTCACGACAATCCGGATCCTGACTGTCTCGCCAGCGCGCTCGCATTCGAGTCGATCGCAACAGAACACGACGTAACCGACGTGACGATTACCTACGGGGGCGAGATATCGCATCAGCAAAATCGTGCGTTCGTCAACATGCTCGACATCAGCCTCCGGACCATTTCGCGGACTGACATCGGCGAGTACGACACGATCAGTTTCGTCGACCACACCGTGCCAGGAATGAATACCGAAGTACCGGAACAAGTCACCCCCGACATCGTCGTCGATCATCACCCTGGCGAATCGAGTCAGGCAACGTACGAAGACGTGCGTACCGATTACGGCGCCACGGCGACTATTTTCGTCGAATACCTTCGCGACCTCGAGATAGATCTGACGACGAGACTCGCTTCGGCGCTGCTCTTTGCGCTCCACCGAGAGCGACTCGACTTCGTCCGCGAACCCACGCGACGCGAGTACGAGGCCGCGCTGGCAGTCTACTCCGATGCGAACCTCGAAATTTTAGAGCAGTTGTACGGCAGCGCGTTCACACCGGGAACGCTCGATGCCATCGGTCGAGCGATAGTCAGCCGAGACCGGCGGGGTTCAGCGATGATTGCGAGCGTCGGCCAAACTACCGAGACGGATGCACTTCCCCAGGCGGCGGACTACCTGCTCAATCTCGAAGGCGTGGATACGGTGTTGGCCTATGGCATTATCGGCGACGCGATTCGCCTGAGCGGCCGCTCCATCGATCCCCGTGTCAACATGGGCCAGACCCTCCGGTCGGCGTTCGATGAACTGGGTGCCGTTGGCGGCCACCACGATATGGCTGGCGGCCGAATCGAACTCGGACTATTTGCCGACGACGAAGGTGACGTGGACGAATTGCTCGAGTTCGTCGGCAGTCGACTCACGAACAGATTTTTCGACGCGTTGAACCTCGACGAGTGACGTGGAACCGATAGCTCCACGGGCGCCTCAGTCGATATCGATGGAGTGTGACTCGTCGCTCGTCACCCGCTTGGGAAGTCGGACCGTCAGCATACCGTTGTTGACGCTGGCTCGGACCGAGTCGACGTCGACCGACTCGGGCAGGCGGATCTGACGGCTAAACGATTGCATCGTCCGTTCTCGTCGGATGTAGGTCGCCGCGTCGTCGCCGACCTCCTGTGTGCGTTCACGGTTTCCGGAAACGGTGAGTGTGTCGCTGGATAGTCGCAATTCGAGGTCGTCGCTTTCGTACCCTGGAACGTCGGCGGTGACGACGAACTCGTCACCCTCGTCTTTGAGGTCGATGCTAGTCGCCGAGTCACCGATCGAGAGATCGAGGCGGCTCCGGTTGTCGACTTGCGTTTCCCACGACCGCGCCGTCGTTTCGATCTGGCGGTTCAGTCGGTTGAGCAGTTCCTCGATCCCGTCGAACGGTCGAGAGCGGTCTGCCATGGTATCTCGTATGTAGGAAGCCGACCGCGAAAAAGACCACTCTCAGAAGCGGTGATTCTCTTCGGATCCGATATGTTATCAGTCAAAGTTGCGGCAGAACCAACAGGTGGGCTGGTTGTTTTTACGCTGCCTGCCATAGGCCCAAACATGACGGAAGCACTGTTCGTCGTCAGCGAGGAAGGCTACTGGGCAGAGGAATGTGTCGAACCGCTCGAGACGCTCTCGGATGCGGGAGTAGAGATTACGGTTGCGACGCCGTCGGGCAGTCCACCGGTGGTCGACGAGCGGTCGCTCGATCCCGACCAGGTCGGCGAAGAGACCGCCGAGCATGCCCGATCGGTCATCGAGAACGACGAGCGACTGAACGATCCGATCTCGGTCGCACAGGCCGACGCGGAGGGATACGACACCGTCGTCTTCCCCGGCGGCCACGGGACCGAATGGGACATCAACCAGGACAAACACGCCCGAAAGCTCCTCCGGGAAATCGTGGAAGGCCACGGAAAAGCGATGGTCGTCTGTCACGCCGTCGGCATGCTCGCGTTCGCCCGCGATAGCCACGGCGCGTTCATCGTCAACGGGCGCGATGTGACCGGCTTCCCCAACGCCTGGGAGGAGGGCATCGTCGACGAGGCAGACCGGATGCCCGACGGTCGAAAGCTCCCCTACTGGGTCGAAGACGAAGTGAAAGCGGCAGGCGGAAACTGGGACGCCGAACTCGACGCCGACACGAGCGTCACCGTCGACGGCGACCTCATCACGGGCCGGGGCCCGGGCTCCTCGAGCGCGGCCGCCGAAACTCTGCTCGAGGAACTCGACGTAGAAGTGGAGGCCTGAACGGCTTTCGCGCCGAAAGGCTAGGTTGCAGACGATATCGGGTACTCGCTGGAAGAAATGCATCGACAGACAGACCACCAGGTACCGGACCAGACGGACGAACCGTCGACCGGATGCTCACGAGAGCTTCAACGGCGGGGCATCCAAATCAGTCCCTTTTTACACGCCGCCGGGGAAACACCCCTCATGAGCTTCGAGGAAGACGACCGCGTCGTTCTGCACGACGAGCACAGCGAATTCGACGGCGAAACCGGCACGGTGACCCAGACGATGGAGTCCATGTTCGGTGACGTCACGTATACGATCAGCTTCGACGATGGTCAGGAGGCCGGCGTTCCCGAGGACGACCTCGAGGCGGCCGACGACGAGGAATAACAGCGGCCCAGTCACGCTCGCTCGAGCCGGTCGCTCCCGTCACCACCGGCCGAGCACTACTCGGACATTCGACTCGTAGATGCCACAGATCCCGCTTCACTACGTCGACTTACGAACGTTCTGCTACGCCACCGAGGACGAAAAGCGCGTCGAGGAAGCGCTGCGAACCTTCCTCCCGGACGACGACGAACCGCTTGAAATCGACCGCACAGAGAGCGAGGGCCACTACGGCGACCGTATCCTCGTTCTTTCGGCTCGCGTCGAAAAGGCCGACGACGTCCGCCACGTCCTCTCTCGGCTGGCCGACCTCGAGACCTTCGACGATCTGATCGACGAACTCGACGAGCGGGTCACCGAGAACACCGAACTATTCCTGCGCCTCGACAAGCAGGCCGCCTTCCAGGGCGACGTGCGCCTCGGCGACGGCATCACGTTCCGCGGAAAGGTCGAAGCGTATCCGGCGAAAAAAGAGCAAGCCGTCGCGAACGCAGAGGAAGTCCTCGATCGGTTGCGCGACCGGGACTAGCCGCGTTCGCACTCGAGAATCGCCGTCCTTCACACAGTTTGAGCAGACCAATCGAACGCGATCCTCCGGTTACGAAGCCCTTTTGACTGACCAGTCAGTAAGGTCCTGTAGAACCATCCTGCATGGCGGACGATACGATCAACGACCTCATGGAAGCGACGTATTGCGCCCTGTGTAAACACGGCTACGCGGAGTTGACGATGCAGGACATCGCCGCGGAATCGACAAAGAGCAAAGGGACGCTTCACTACCACTTCGAGGGCAAACAGGACCTCCTCGAGTCGTTTCTGGAGTACATTCTGGACAGGTTCGAGGAACGAACCGAAACCATCCCCGGCGAGACGCCGTCCGAGAAACTCCACGAGTTCTTCGACGAACTGCTGACACCGTCCGACGAGGATTCAGCGGAGGAGTTTCGGACGGCAATACTCGAGATTAAGGCACAGTCGCCGTATAACGAGGCGTATCGGGAGCGATTGAGCGAGTTCGACCGCGCGCTCCGCGATCGCACCGCCGGATTCGTCGCGGACGGCATCGAGACCGGGGAGTTTCGGGACGGCATCGATCCGGACGAAACGGCCGACTTTCTCGTGACACTGTTTCACGGAGCGCAAACGCGGGCCGCCGCGGTCGATCGGTCGCCGGAGCACACGAAACAGTCCGTCCACGAGTACATCGACAGTACGCTTCGAGCTGACGGCTCGAGTAGTGAAGAACCGACGGTCGCGGACGGCGAGGCGGAGGCCGGCAAATGAGTCTACTCGACAGACTCGTCGCGTGGGTCACGCGCCGCTTCGATCGGCTCTCCGTGGTGTTCAAAAGTCGCGAGGAGTTCGACCTCACGTCGGGCGACATCGCGAAACCGCTATTCTATCTCTCTTTGCCGATCATCGTAACGAATCTACTGCAAACGGCGTACAACCTCATCGACACGTTCTGGCTCGGACAGTACAGCACGGACGCGCTGGCCGCGATCAGCTTCGCGTTCCCGATGGTCTTCTTGCTTATTTCGGTCGGAATGGGACTGTCGGTCGCCGGGAGCGTCCTCGTCGCCCAGCACATCGGTGCGGACGAGGAGTCCGACGCGGAGTACGCCGCCTCGCAGACGGTGGCGCTGTCGCTGCTCGCAGCGATACTTCTCGGATTCGTCGGCTACGGCTTCGTCGAGGAGCTGCTCGGCCTTCTCGGCGCGTCGTCGGACGTGTTGCCGCTGGCCACCGAGTACATGCAGGTTATCTCGCTCGGGATGCCGTTCATGTTCGGCTTCTTCGTCTTCATCGCTCTCATGCGAGGCTACGGCGACACGATCACGCCGATGCTAGTGATGTTTGGCTCGGTATTGCTGAACGTCATTCTCGACCCGTTCCTGATCTTCGGCTGGGGACCGTTTCCCGAACTCGGAATCGAAGGCGCGGCGATCGCGACGGTCTTCTCCCGCTCTCTCGCGCTCGTCGTGGGGCTCGGGATCATGTTCAGTGGCACGCGAGGGGTCCGCATCCGCCTCGGACAGATGCGTCCCGACTTCTCCTTTGCGACGAAGCTCGTCAGCATCGGCTTTCCGGCGTCGATCGAGGGGATGGGCCGCGCACTGTCGATCAACCTACTGCTGGTGATCGTCGCCTTCTTCCCGGATACTGTCGTCGCCGCATACGGAATTGGAACGCGGGTGTTCTCGGTCATCTTCCTCCCGGCGATCGCGGTCGCTCGCGGCGTCGAGACGATGACCGGCCAGAACGTCGGAGCGAACAAACCGGACCGCGCGAAGGCCGCTGCCGACTTCGCGGCTCGGACTATGTTCGTCGTTCTCGGGGCGCTTGGCGTGGTAGCGTGGATCGGCGCGCGCCCCATCACTGCCGTGTTCACCGACGATCCGGCCGTCATCGACGTCGGCGTCACGTTCCTTAGATACGTCGCGCCGTCGTTCGGATTCATCGGTGTGATGCGCGCCTACAATGGCAGCTTCCGCGGCACCGGGAAGACGCTTACCGCAGCCGCGATCGTCCTCGTAATCTACGCCCTGGTCCGGCTACCGATCGCAGCGATCCTCTCACAAACGGGGATGGGATACCGGGGAATCTGGCTCGCCTTCGCCGTCTCGAACGTCCTCGGTGCCGGCCTCGCATACGGGTGGTATCGCAGAGGTACCTGGCGGTACGTCGACGTAACCGGCGCGCCGGGGGCACCCTCGGTCGGCGACGATCTCGAGGTCGGTGAGCCGGAGACCAGTACCGACGACTGACGTCTACCCCAGTCAGTAAAGAGCCCGCGAGGTGACGAAGTCACGTGAGCCGGTTCACTATGCGATGTCCACGTGACAGCCCCTGCTGGTGGGTAGACAGCAGCGGACAGCGCGGTGCTCGGTCGACCTGCAGAACGTGGTGACAACCGATGGTCGAGACCGTCAGAATCGACATACTAAGTCTCTTCCTCGTTCTCTCCGTAGCGTGGGTCTTCGGTGCGCTTGCCGAACGGATCGGCTATCCGACCATGATGGGGGAGCTGTTCGCCGGCATTGCGTTCGGTCCCGCGTTGCTCGGGGTCCTCCGCCCGTCCGAATTGCTTTCAGTGCTATCCGAACTCGGCGTGTTCCTTCTGATGGTCTACGTTGGCATGGAAGTCGACTTGCAGGAGCTGTTCAACCTCGGTTCCGAGTCCCTGGTGATCGCTTTCGGCGCCTTCGTCATCCCGTTCGGGTTGGGATACGCGGCAGGCATCTGGCTCGGCAGTACCGTCGAGGCGGCACTGTTCCTCGGACTCGCGATGGCCGCCACGTCGTTGGCAACGAAGTCGCGTATCCTTACCGATCTCGATCTGCTCGATACCCGGATCGCGAACGTGTTACTCGGCGGGGCCCTCGCCTCCGACGTGGGCGTCCTTATCGCGTACGCGGCGATCGATAGCTACGTGACGGCCGTCAGGCTCAATCCAGTCGAGATCGGCGTGATCCTCCTCAAGGTGGTCGGCTTTTTCGCGGCGACATTCGTCTTAGGCTATCGCTTCTTGCCGATCGCGTGGCGGTACATCGAACGTCAGCGGGAACGATACGGCTTCGTCGACCGGACGACCGCGTTCACGTTTGCCTTTCTCGTCTCCCTGCTGTTCGCACAGCTCGCGACGATTGCGGAACTGCACATGATCATCGGCGGGTTCGTGGCTGGACTGTTTCTCCGACAGGCCGACGTCGAATCGGAACTGCACGACCACATGGAAACGGTCATCTACGACCTCGCAGTGGGCTTGTTTGCCCCCGTCTTCTTCGTCACGGTCGGGTTCCAGATCACCTTCGACGTGGTTTCCGATACCCCCAACGTGCTCGTCGTGCTCGTCGCCATCGCGTTCCTCGGCAAAATCATCGGCTCCTGGTTGTTCGCGCTCCCGACAGCCCTCACCTCACGCGAGGGCCTCGTCATCGGATTCGGGATGAATGGTCGCGGAACAGTCGAAATCGTCATCGCAGAGGTCGCGTTTCGCGCCGAGATCATCGACCAGTCCCTGTTCTCGATCCTGATCTTCATCGCCGTCTTCACGACTGCGCTCGTCCCCATTACCGTCACCTGGGGCGTGCGCCTGCTCGAGAACGCGGACGAACTCGTTTACGTCGATTCGACACCGATGACCGACGACTGAGTTCGTTCCACCCCTCACCTCGAGGCCCAGCATCGCGCTCACAGCGTGGCTCGAACGGGGCGCTTTTGCCGTCTGGCCCAGAGGATTGGGGTATGCACGTTTCCATCGCGGCAGACGATCCGATCCGCGAGGCGGTCGTCGCCGCCCTCGATGACGTCGACGTTGGCGTCCGTGACACCAACGTTGAGACGCTCGCCGACGCGCGATTTGCTATCGTCGGCGACGTCGTCGGATCGGCGACGTTCGACCGGGCGAACGAAACCACGCTCGAGGGCGGAACACCCTGGATAGCCGTCGAAATAGGCGGCGTCGGCGGCCATTCGATTTCGGCGGTCGACGCGGCGGTAACGGGTTTTGCGCCCGCGACCGGTTGTTTCGACTGTCTCCGCGCCCGCGTCACGTCGAATCTCGAGGACAGCGCCGAGAGTCCCCAGGCAGATCGAAGCGCGGCGAGACTCGCCGGCGCACTCGCCGGTCGGGAGTGCGTGCGCGTGCTTTCGGGGGGCGAAAAATCGATCATCGGACAGGTTCGCGAGGTACCACACGCCAGACGGCCGTTCTTGCCCGTTCCCGGCTGCGAGTGTGGAGACGAAACGCGGAATCGAACGCTCGAACGGGACGCCGACACGCTCGCGCTCGACGCCGCCGTCGAACGCGCAGAGGGGGCGATCGACGAGCGAGTTGGTCCGGTCTCGAGCATCGGGGAAATCGAGTCGTTTCCAGCCCCCTACTATCTGGCGACGATGGCGGATACGTCGGCGTACAGTGAGGCGAGCGCCCCGCGCCAGGCAGCCGGCGTCGCCGGCGACTGGAACGCCGCACTGATGAAAGCCGTCGGCGAGGGCCTCGAACGGTACTGCGCCGGCGTCTATCGAGACTCGGAGTTCGTCTCCGCGAGCGAGGACGAACTCGACGACGCAGTACCCCCGACGGCGCTCGTCCGACCGGACGACGCCCCTGCGTACGATCCGAGCGACAACCATCGCTGGGTCCCCGGTGAAAACCTCGAGACCGGTGAGCCGGCACACCTGCCCGCCGCGTCGGTACAGTTTCCACAACCGGGGAAGGAACTGGTCCCCCCGATCACGACGGGGCTGGGGCTCGGGTCCTCGACGGTCGATGCCCTGCTGTCCGGCCTGACCGAGGTACTCGAGCGAGACGCCACGATGCTCGCCTGGTACTCGACGTTCGAACCGCTCGAGCTATCAGTTGAGCAGGAGGCGTTCAGAACGCTCGAGCGACGGGCACGAGGCGAGGGGCTGTCGGTGACGCCGTTGCTGGTCACGCAGGACATTGACATTCCCGTCGTGGCAGTTGCCGTCCACCGGGAACCAGCCGACTTCGACGGGGGTGAAACGGGTTCGGCTACGAACGACGGGTGGCCGGCGTTCGCAGTCGGCTCGGCCGCCGGCCTCGACGCCGCGGCGGCCGCAACCTCGGCACTCGAGGAAGCCCTCCAGAACTGGCTCGAATTACGGAACCTCGGCCCCGACGAGGCCGACGACGCTGGCGGGGCTATCGGCGAATACGCGTCGTTCCCGGAGCGGGCGCGAGAATTCGTCGACGTCGACGAAACCGTTCCGGCGGCTACCGTCGGACCGGACCCCGTTCCGACCGGCCTCGATCGACTCGAGTCGCTGTGTAAGCGAACGGCTGACGCTGGACTGAGCCCGTTCGCGACGCGACTGACGACCCGCGACGTCGCTCAGCTCGGTTTCGAAGCCGTTCGGGTCGTCGTCCCCGGTGCCCAGCCGCTATTCACTGGCGATCCGTTCTTCGGCGACCGAGCAGCGAACGTTCCTCGTGATCTCGGTTTCGAACCGGCACTCGAGCGCCCGTATCATCCGTACCCGTAACTGGCCCAACGGGGGCAGCAAAAGGACTGTCGTCCCACCGTGAACGGATCACGCTCGCGATTCCCGCCGTCGACGGTCCGGCGGCAGCGTTCGTTCGAACTACTCGGTTTCAGAATCGGTCGCGGTGTCGTTCGTCTCATCGCTTTCAGGACCTGTTGCCGAATCAGATCCCGGTCCGTCGTCCCGCTGAACGTCCAGAATCAGGTCGTCGTTTGTGAGCCGAACGACGACGACACTCGTATCCGGCGTGATCGGTCCGTCCTTGACGGCGAGTGTGTCGCCGTCCCGTCCGAGTTTGGTCGCGCGGAATATCTGTTCGGTCGCATCGAGATGCGGTGCCGTGGCCGACTGGTCAGCCGTAACCTTGTAGCTCTCGTCGTACGTCTTCCGATTCGTCTCCGAATTGAACGCCTCGAGCGTGAGATTGAAATACTGATCTGCTTCGCTGTGAATTTCGACCGGCACCAGGCCCCGAAAACTCCCCTGATAGTGTTCCTGCAGCGTCTCGACACAGCCCGAGAGGCTGGCAGTGGCGGCGACCCCGGCGGATCGAAGTACCGTACGACGGTTCACGTGCGGCTCTCGGGGTCGCACGACTGTAGGCGTTACTCTTCGCTCGTCGGATTCCTAATTGTCATCCTCTTCCATGAGTTTTTTGCGTCGCGAACTGAATAACGGGACATGGAGAAAATCGCGATCGACGATGTTGACGTGCAAGTCCATCCGATGGAAGTTCACTCGGTCAGGCGTCCGGTGTCAGACGCGCTCGGATTTTCCGACTTCGCAATGAATTACTTCGAACTCGAGCCCGGAGAATCGTTCTCCGGGGGATTACACACTCATTACGATCAGGAAGAAGTCTTTTACATACAGGAGGGGACTGCCACGTTCGAGATGGAAGACGGTGAGATCACCGTCGACGAAGCGGAAGTCATCCGGTTTGCACCCGGCGACTTCCAGCGCGGATACAACGATACCGACGAACGAATCGTCGGTTTCGCATTTGGCGCGCCCAAATCGAAACACGATCGGGACCAGGTCGAGTCGATGAACTACTGTCAGGAGTGCGAAGACGAAATCGCTCACAGCCTCGAACTGGCGGACGAAGGAGCGTTCCGGCTGACGTGTACCGATTGTGGGAACTCGTTCGTGCGCTGAGTGTGGCTCGTGTGGCGGATCACGGACGCTCAATTCGGCCGGCAGAACGACCGACGGAGGACGGGGCGGTTTCGCTCGCAGTCGATGATCGGAATAGCCTGAAGGTTTTTATGGGGGGCTGATTGGTTCCACGTATGGTCACAGCAGACAATTCGCCCACGGGGATCGACTCGACGCTTTTTATCACTGTCTCCGGACCGCCGGGCTGTGGGGCGACGACGCTCTGTGAGCGCCTTTCCGAGGAAATGAACTGTCCGGTCGTCTCCGGTGGTGATATCTTTCGCGACCTCGCCGAAGACCGCGATATGAGCCTCAACCAACTCACTGCGAAAGCGGACGAATCCGACGAGATCGACCGTGCACTCGACCAGCGACTCCAACAGATCGCCGAAAAGTGGGGGATGGCAAACAAACCGTTCATTCTCGAGTCCCGGCTGGCGGGCTGGTTGGCTGGTGAGCGCGCCGACCTTCGGATCTGGCTCGACGCGCCAGAAGACGTTCGACTCGAGCGTATCGCTGATCGTGGCGAAACCGAGGCCGAAATGCGCGTTCGAGAAGTCAGCGAAGCCGGGCGTTACAGGTCCTATTACGAGATCGATATCGACGACCGCGAGTTCGACGACCTGCAAATCAATACGGCACGCTGGAGCAAAAATGCCGTATTCACCCTCGTCCGGACCGCGATCGAGGAGTACGAACCCGAACTCGACGAAGGATCGTTCAGTATTCCCTCGGTAGATCCGTAACAATACCGCTCGGTCGGGATCGCTGCGTGCGTCTCACTCCTTTCGCGAACAGTTCGGTGGGTTATCTACGCCGTCGATGGCTCGGCGACGGCACCGGCCTCAGTCTCCCTGTACGACATCGTCGCCCGTTCTGATTTCTCGATGAAGCAACGGCTATCTCTTCGACGGAGCCACCGGTCCTGTCCAGCCCTCAGACCCGTTTTGCTTCCGATGCAGCGCGCTGTTTTCCGATACGATTACGATATGATAGACCGGCAGACAGAAACCGGTTTGCTGATGTTGTATGGCAATTTCTATTTATAATATCCAGGAGCGAAAATAATTTACCATAGAACATATAAGCGTATTAGTATGTCTCAACCGGGACGAACGAACGACGAAATTGGAAATGAGAAAGGAAGAAAAACAACTGAGAATAAATTTTCACGGCGGAGAACACTCGGATTGGCAGGTATCGTCGGTCTGAGTGGACTGTACGGAACGACCAGTGCCAGTGCCAGTGCCAGTGCCAGTGCCAATGCCAATGCCAGTGCCAGCACAGAAGGGCCCGCGACAGCATCGAGCGACGTCTCGTTTAACGATAACCTGTTGGTCGACGTTGGCGGCCTCGAAGGTTCCTCTCTAACCGGTGGGCAACGGCTCGATTCGCTAATCGGTGACAACCTCCGGGTCGATAACGGCCAACTCACGGCCACCGGCGGTCAGATCAGCGAAACCCTCGAGAACCGACTCGAAGACGCCGTCACACATCTCGAGGTTGTCGGTGGGACGGGAAACACCTGGCGTGTCGGTCCATCAGAACCGACCGGCGTATACCATTTTCAGGGTGCATTCGGGATGTTGTTCGAGACCGATCGGCCGGTTTACTTCGGCGAATGTACGATCGACGCAGAAGAGGCAGGCCAGTTCACACCGGCGGTCTACAGGTACGATTCGGCCACGGACAGGCTGGTCGAGCAAGTCGATACGGTGACGATACAGGCCCGCGGTGGACCACAGACGATCTTCCTCGATTTTCTCGTCGAAAAGCCCGGTGAATACCTGCTGACTCGACTACAACCCGGCCAGTCCCCGGGGAAAGAGAGCATACCTGACGACCTCTTTAAGCGGTCCGACGACAGTATCCGTTTGATGCGCTCTGCCGGATACGACGGCGGGTACAGCGACGACTCTCGGCACGGCGTTCAATTAAAGGGTGGGTACAACCCGAACAGATCGAATCTTACTCCCGAACCCACCACCGAGTACTACTATTACTACTTCGATATGGAGGTCTCCTCGGCCGGAGGCTGATGAGGCAGTCCCGGTTCGGACGCAGGGGCAGATCCGTCGATCTCGCGACGGCGCCACCGTACAGTCGGGTACTCGAACCGTATCCATGACCAACCTGGACTACTCCACCGACGCAACCACAAGACACTAACGATGACAGCAGAACGACTCGTAACGCGCATCGAAGACGGCATTGCAGCGTACAGAGAACTCAGACGGTCCCGGTGGAACGAACCCGAAGCTCGTGATATCGGCGACGGGTTCGCCGTCCGGCGATCGAGTGACATACTCAGGCCGGGAACCGCATGGGAAACACCGCTCTACGCGGTCGACACACGGGTAGACGGGCCGACTGTATTCATCCTCGCCGGTCAGCAAGGATTCGAACCGTCTGGGGTAAACGCCGCCGACATTCTCCGCCGAATGACCCCGGAATCGGGCAAGCTCCTCGTCATCCCGATCGCGAACAAGACCGCCGTCGACGAAAACCCATCGTACCACGGCCGACACGGAAACATGAACCGGAATTGGAATTCGGGTGGCCGTCCCGCTACTCCGATGACGAGAACCATCTGGGACCGCTTTACGGCCGCCGATCCGGACCTCGCGTTCGACCTCCACAGTTCCATGGGTATCTACCACGTGGACCCGCCCGACCCCGATCCGCCGGTTGGTCAGGCGGTCTTCCCAACGGATGATGTGGCAGCCAAACGCGCATCAGAGGCCGTCAGACAGACACTCAATGAAGACTATCTCGCGCAGTTCCCGTATTGCTACCGATACGACGAAGGAGGGCTACAGGACGGCTCCGAGGATATGTTCAGCGACAGGGTTCACGTCGATTCGACGGCGTCTTGCCTTCTCTGTGAAACGACTCGAGATCACGGCATCCTGCCGACCCCAAAACAGACTCTCTGGCACTTAGTGACCGTCCTGCGGGCCGCCGAGACGTTCGGCATGACATTCGAGGAATCGATCGACGACGTCGCCCCTACGACCTCACGGTCGCCACACCGGTGTGCGACGTGCGCGGACCGAGGGACGCTCCGAGCAGAACGGTGGAATTACAGCTGCTAGAACGCGCGTATATTGCAACCGCCGTTCGGCTGTATCGGACTGTCGCAGCAAGGACGGATTGTTGCAGCAAGGACGTATTGTCGCAGCAAGGACGGATTGTCGCAGCAAGGACGTATTGTCGCAGCAAGGACGTATGTGACGGCTGCCAGAGAATACCCGTCTGTGACCTCCTAGAACCGTCGACCGTTCCGATGGGACCCCCTCGTGAACCGCCTCGGGGCCAAGTCGTTCGAGAATCTCCGATTTTCGTGACTGAGCGAATCAAAGATTCGTGAGGGCCGCGAAACCGTTGGTTTCGCTTGATCACTGAAATCTTCGATTTCCGGACGACCCCGAGACACTCGCCTTGTCTATCTGTCGAGTCCGAAAAGCGTCGATGCGCTGCGACGAAACGACATCGCATCCTGACGGAAGACGTCGCGGCTGAACGATTGGGTTCGTCTCACCGCTCGAAACAGAAGAAACGGGAGCTGAAAGTCACTCGCTGTCCGGCGAGTAGTTCGGCGCTTCGTCGGTGATGACGACATCGTGGGCGTGGCTTTCCGCCTGCCCGGCCGCAGAGACGCGAACGAACTCCGATCGCTCTTTGAACGCTGGAATCGTCTCTGCGCCGACGTAGCCCATCCCCGACTGCATGCCTCCCGCAAGCTGGTGGAGTTCCGATTTGAGCGTTCCCTTGTACGGCGTCGCGGCTTCGACGCCTTCGGGGACGTATTCGTCGTCCTCGTCGGGTTCATCCTTGAGGTAACGATCGCTGTCGCCGGATTTCATCGCGCCGACGGACCCCATGCCGCGGTACTGCTTGTACTTCTTCCCGTTCATCGTGACGACGCGGCCCGGTGCTTCGTCGGTTCCCGCGAAGTAGGACCCGAGCATGACGGCGTCGGCACCGGCGGCGATAGCTTTGATAGCGTCACCGGAGTACCGGATGCCACCGTCTGCTATCACAGGAACGTCGTTGTCGGCGGCGACGTCTGCGACCTGAGCGACGGCCGTGATCTGTGGCATTCCCGATCCCGAGACGACGCGGGTGGTGCAGATCGAACCCGGGCCGATTCCGACCTTGATGCCGTCCGCGAAGTCGACCAGATCCTCCGCCGCTTCGCGGGTGCCGACGTTCCCGACCACCACGTCCGCGTCGACGGATTCTTTGATCTCACGAGCGCCGTCGATGACGTTCAGGTTGTGCGCGTGCGCTGTGTCGATGAACAGAACGTCCGCGCCGGCTTCGTCAGCGGCGTGTGCGCGGTCTTGCTCGAACGGGCTGACGGCGACGCCACAGCGAAGTCGTTCGTTCTCGTCACGGACGGCTTCCTTGTATTCCCGACGCTGGAGGATACCCTGCATCGTGACGAGTCCCACCAACAAGTTTTCGTCGTCGACTACCGGGACGCGCTCGATCTTGTGGTCGTACATCAGATCGAACGCGTCGCGGGCGTTGATATCTTCGGGGGCTGTGATGACCTCGTCCGTCATCGCTTCGGTAACCGGATCGTCCTCGTTGACCTCGAGGTGGGGGCGGATGTCGGTACTCGAGATGATGCCCAGCACTTCGCCGTTGGTGTTGACGACTGGTGCACCCCCGACGCCTTTTCGGGCCATCAGTTCGTCGACCTCCCGGACGGACATCTCGGGGTCGGCGGTAACGACCGAATCGAAGGGGATGATGAGTTCGTCGGCGCCCTTTACGCGCTCTATCTCCTCGACCATTTCGTCGATGTTCATGTTTCGATGGAGGATGCCGAGGCCACCGTGGCGAGCCATCGCGATCGCCATGTCACTTTCGGTGACGGTATCCATCGCTGCAGAGAGGATCGGCACGGAAACCTCGACGTTCCTGGAGACGCGCGACGTGAGGTCGGCATCGTCGGGTTCGACACGGCTCTCCTTCGGTCGTAGAAGGACATCGTCGAACGTTAGCGCTTCCGGTACCTGAAGTTTCGAAGAATAGGGCTCGTGCTCGGGAACGTCGTTCGCCATGTAATCCGTCCGGTCCCACAGGCAAAAAACGTTGCGAGATGAACACGGGTGTGGACGGTTCCGAGGCCGTCACCAGCCCATCCACTTCCGTCGCGCGGCGCGGAATCTGGTTCAGTCAAATCGGACGGCCATTCAACCCCCGTCGCACCGATCGGAGTCAAGAGATCACTTTAAAAATATCGACTTGGGTGGATAAATTTCGATCAGTTGTGTGCATTTCTCTTCGAAAGTGTCCATTACTGGCTGAAATTCCTCGGGTCGTGAACCCCTCTCTCACACAACGTTTATTGAGAGTCCGCCCGTCTGTGTAGGTATGTACGCTGTGAGTGCAGCTACGACCCGAACTGCCGGTCGGACGAGCTACCACTTCGTCTCCACTGCTATGTTCGGGAAATTCACATCGAAACTCACAGCAGGTAATTTTGACGCTACTGGGAACGACTGGAATGCGGACCAGTCGGTACGGGACCGTTCGGCATCCCACCCACCGGCCTCGGGTCACGGCCACCGGCCCTGACCGATGAGCACGTCACAACATCCGGTTGCGCTCCGCATGGAGCGCATCGTCGGCGGTGACGCCAGGTTGCTCGCGCTGGTCATGATGCTCCCGTTAGTCGACGGCGTCTTCCCAGCGCTGATCCTCGCTGACGCGCTCAGCGAACCACTCGGCGCGATCCAGGTCGGACTGTTGATCTTCGGCGGAAGCGCAACCGTCGCCGTCATCCTCGCCGATATGGACGGCTCCCCTCGAGAGCAGGCGACTGTCGTCATGCTAGTCGGCGTGCCGTTGATCCTGCTGGCCGCTCTCGAGGCCGCCCTCGCACCTGCGATCGAGAGCATCCTCGATATCGTCATCTTCGAACGATTCGCAGCGCTCGTCATCGCAACCATCGCGGCCAAAACTGCAAGCGCAACTATCGGCGAGTATCTACCGAACCCCGTCGTCGTCCTCGGACTGGGCCTGGTCGCGAGTATCGACCCCTCCGGCGTGACGTTCGACGTGATGACCGATCCGACTCTCGTCGCCCACGCGACGCTGGCAGCAGTCGTCGGAGTTGCGTTCGCGCTCACCGTCGCTCTCACCGGACCCTACCTTCGGACGTACATGGACATCGATCGGTTCCGTTTCGGGAGCGCCGTCGCACTCGGCCTGTTGCCCCTTTCTCTGTTGGGGATGGCCTTCGGCCAAGCGCCGCTGGCCGCGCTGATCGTGGCCGCAATCTTTGCGATCGACTTCCCGTTCCGCGATAGCACCGAGTCGAGTTCGGGTGCGGGTACCGACGACGCTGCCGCCCAGATAGGTGCGCTGACCGACGGCGGCGACGGCGCCCCCTCCTCGACCGACAGCGACTCGAGAATTGCCGACAGCAAGGACGAGCCGGAAACGTATCCGGGTGACGACGCGACCGATACCGCAGGGCGAGCCCCCTGGCTGTAGCCCGATTCTATTCCGAACCGAAACCACTTTAGGCAGGATACGCCAACTGACGGACGCGGGGTCGTGGCCAAGCCAGGCATGGCGACTGACTCCAGAGGCACCGCGCCCGGGACGACACTCCAGACTGATATACTGATCGGACACCTGATCAGTGTCCGTGTGATGACCCTCTGGAGTTCCGAGGCGCACCGGAGATATCAGTCGATCGGGGGTTCAAATCCCTCCGACCCCATTTTACACGTATTTTGGTGCTAGTTTCGTCTGGGCAATTGTCATGAAATTCGTGACTACGATGATACCATGTGATTGAATTGAATCCGATAAGTGGGATCGAAACCGCAGTAGCCACAATATGGAAACCGAAAGCAGCGAAATCCTGGACGGCCGTGGGGATTAATAGAGTTGAACACACATTTTCAAAATAACGTTTCACTTCCCTAGTAATGTCATGGCAATTTACACCAGTAACCGTCCCGCTGGTTCTGGTGACGCTCCTTGGGTCCGCAGGGGCGTTTGGAGCGTGGTATCAACGAGAAGGTCCGACCGAAACCTGGGGAGCAATCACGCAGCTTACGTCGGCACTGTGGGCGTTTGTAATGCTCGTGACTGTCTCGAGGGCGTCACCCGAGTGGCAACTATTTTGGTTTCTGGTCTTTCTTTCGATTCCCTTGATGCACGCAGTGAGCGCGTTTTGCTTTGCGGTCTATTTCACGGGTCGCGGCGAGTGGCTTACGCGACGACGATTGGCGATTCTTCTCTTCCTTCCGCTTTCCATGCTCGTGTTCGCGCTCACCAACTGGTGGCACGAACTTATCGTCACTAATCCGGTCTTCGTTACGAAGGAATCCTGGGCGTATCTCGAGTACGATTGGGGCGCGGTCTTCTGGCTGATCTTCGGAATTGGCTACACCCTCATAGTCGCCAACGAATGGCTGTTACTGAAGAAATTTCTTCACTCCCGGAACGTATACCGAAAACTGAGTTTCACCTTTCTCCTGGTTCACGTGGCCACGGTACTTGCGACCGTTCCGTCGGTTTTTCAGTTCAGCCCCCTGCCGTACTTTTTGATCGTGCCGTACGTCCACCTCGCTCTCGGGGGGGTGCAATTGCTGGTCGCGACGAGCGCCAGGTTCGCGAATTTGCTTCCGATCGATCGTATCCTTACGCTGCTCAGTTCACGACTGGGGAGTCTCGTGACGCTCGCCCGTGATTACGTCATCGAGGAAGTCGATAACGGGCTAGTTATTCTCGACGATACGGGTCGAATCGTCGACGTCAATCGGACGGCGAGAAAGATGCTAGGATGGGAGCGACCGGTCGGCAGGACGATCGAAGACGTTGCAGATATAGGGCCGGTCGAGGACCCGGGCGTTCTCGAACCCATCATCACGGGCGAGGAGCCCATACACGAACTCAAAGAAGCCATCTGGCTGCGGACCGATAACGGACGGCGGTGTTACGACGTACGAGTTTCGGCACTATCTGACGCCGACAAACATGCCGGTCACGTAATTCTGTTGCACGATATCACCGAACAGAAACACCGAGAGCAACGACTCGAAAAACGAGAGCAGGAACTCGAAGAGCAGAAAGCGGCACTGGAACAGCGGACGGACCAACTCGAGTATCAAAACGAACGTCTCGACGAATTCGCCAGCATCGTTTCACACGATCTTCGAAATCCGCTTGCCGTCGCTCAGGGCTATCTCGATGTTCTCGAACAGCAAGCGAACGAACTTCCCGACGAATCGCCCATTGACGAGACGACCATCGACGAGATCGACGATTCACACCAGCGTATTGAAGCGATCATCGACGATGCACTCACACTTGCCCGTCAGGGTAAGGCGATTACGGCAACCGAAACGGTATCACTGCCTGACGTCGTGACGACCGCCTGGGATAACGTGGACACGAAAGACGCGTCCCTCGAATGCGATGCGGATGGCGGATTGGATGCCGACCGCGATCGATTATTGAACGTCTTCGAAAATCTCTTTCGCAATGCGGTTGAGCACGGCGGTCGGGACGTGACCGTAAAGGTCGGAACCCTTCCGAACAGAAACGGACTTTACGTCGAAGACGACGGTTCGGGAATACCCGCGGACCGCATCGACAAGGTGCTCGAGCACGGGTACACGACGAACGATCAAGGAACAGGACTCGGTCTGTCGATCGTGGCTGACATCATCCGGGCTCACGGGTGGGGGATCACCGCCACGAACGGCGCGGATGGTGGAGCTCGATTTGAATTTACCGATATCGGTTCTCTCAATGAAACGTCCCGGAAAACGGTTTCCTCTTGACCGGATGAGTAGGTCGGGTCGACGCGATTTAATCAAGGATGGTCCCGAATGAGTCGTCTCCTTCGATAGCCTGAAACGAAGCGTCGGTGCAGGAGCACGCGTTGTGACCACTTACGGGCCGAGTAGACCCGTCCGACGAGAGCCAGACGACAGCTGTTTTTCCACAGCCCGTACAGATACCGATCGTTCGTCGTTTCTCCACGCCAGTATCGCCCATAACAGTTGCTGTTTACACATACATCAATAACTGTTTCTATAATGCCGTATACGGGATACGGTGACCGATCGGGCAGGACGAAGATGCGTATTTCAGCAGAAACAGTGAACCGATTACGTTCCGCATTCATTGATTGTAGCTAACTTCGGGCGCTAAGTGAACGAAGCCGTCGGAATAGCCTGGATTGAAGGCAGTTCAGTTCGTTTCCGAGGTGGAATCTCGGTTCCCGTTCCCGTCAGTATTCGTGTCCCCCTCATCGAGGGGTAGATCCGGTCACTGAGACGAACGACGGATCATCCGACATCGGATCACCCGTCACGAAACCAGAGATGAGTTGGCCTGTGGAAGCAAGAAACGAACTGTATTCCCGCCAGAAACGTTCTCCTCGAAGCGGAGTTCACCACCGAGCGAATCGACGCACCACTGCATCACCCAGAGACCGACACCGGACCCATGATATGTTGTACTGGCTGTAATTTCATTTTTCAGAACGGCAGTTTCAACATCAGGGATAATCGGGCCATCGTCTACGATACGGATCTCCCCCTGACCCGTCTCGGACGCTGAAGACAGTCGAACCTCGACAGACGGTGCGTCTTGGTCGTTGTGGACGATTGCGTTTTCGATGGCGTGAGTGATCGCGTGTCGGAGGCCCTGATCGGCATTAACCCAGATATCGGCCTGTATATCGACGGTCAGCTCTGCTGGTGGATATTCGTCTCGAATCTCCGTGATGACTTCCTGGACAAGAGTACCGAGGTTCGTCGGAGAGCGATCTGTTGCGTCAGGCTTTGCGATTTCCTCGATCTGCTGAATCGAATCGCTCAACGACCCAATTTCTGTGGCGATCTCGAGGATCATTTCCACCTCTTCTTCGAGTGTTTTTTCTTCGACGGCTCTTTGGAGACGGTCGGCGTATCCCATCAGCACGTTCGTTTCGTTTCGAAGATTGTGACGAACGACTCGATTGAGGAGTCGCAGCCGTCGTTCACGCGCCTTGTACTCCGTAATGTCCCGGATTTCTGCGATAACGCACGTAGTCGAATCTATCGCAGTTTTGTTGAGACGTATGCGGATCCAGATTAGTTCACCGGAGGCTCGTTTGATTTGCCACTCGAACACCTGCGGTTCGTCAACTGCAGCTCGTATACGACGCATCGCTTCGTCCTGTGAAAATTTCGTCGATGGTGCAGTATAATCCGCTATGTTCATCTCGAGTAGTTCGCTCCGAGAATATCCATACAATCGTTCTATCTGGCTGTTCACATCGAGCATGGCACCCGTTTCCGGGTCGCGGAGGACGATTCCGATGTCGAGATCGTCAAACGCCGTTGGTAACAGCACATCCTGATCCCCTACCATACGAATTTCCAGAAAGAATAACTATAAATATGTTTTTATATCAGGCAAAACCTCCTCAATTCCCTCGAAAATTTAATACTAGTACCCAACCATCCGAATATATTGCTTCATATAATTGGCCGATGGCTGGACCAAATTACGCTGTTGGCTATTCGAGAACGGTAACACCGTTTTTCGCTGCTATCGCCTGAAGTATCGAGGTCAACACTCGAGAGCGACGCGGGAATCGATGGCGGAACCTCGAGACGAGGAGTTACGGTGAGCGAAGATAGTCTGAATCTGCTGGGGAGGTCCGTCCCCAGTCGAATCCACGATCCGCATTCGGCCAGCAGAAATATAGTAGACGTTGAAAGTCATTGCAGACTCTCCTCGCGAATTCGCAACCAGCGAGCACTCGCTGGCCGCAGCAATGCAAGCGGTGAGTAAATCGTTTCAACGGCTACTATAGCGACTGGTCCCAAACAGTAAGGCAGCGTGACTAGCACAGAGAAGAGTCGATTTCTCCGGTCTGACAATCGGAAGGGGTAGGGCATCCGTTTGACGCCGAACGAGTGACGCCGAACGATTCACCTGAGCGCACGGAAATTTTCGGACCCACAGGAACAGGAATTCGTTCCAATCGGGCGAACGCTTCCGTTGAGGAGTTCCTTCGCTGCGTAAGCCGAATTACAGCGCTCGCACACGGCCACGATACGATTGTGGTCGCGCAAGGCTATCACCCCATTCTCGGATCAATGTCGAATTATATTCAATCTTGGTAATGACTTCTGTGAAAAACGCTGCAAAAAGACCATCACCAAATCAGGAATCTCATACGAACGTACTGTCTCGAACGAGGAACGCGATCTCGTCTTGTCTCGAACGAGGAACATGATCTCGTCTTGTATCCGAACGAGGAACGCGATCTCGTCTTGTCTCGAACGAGGAACACGATCTCATCTAGTGGACGGGAAACGGTCGTCCACCACAGTCGGTATCGGCTTCACGAAGGGTGGAATCGAATCGAAACTGCTACTTGTCGGATAGAAACGGCGTTGCTGAGACCGGGTACCGGAAGTTGAGAACGACCAGAGCAGGTCGGTCACATCGTCCGTTGGTACCCACATTCTGGACAGAAAATCTTCTTCTGGCGAATCAACAGCATACTCTCGCCACAGCGACAGGGACCACCGATCGAAATATTGTCCAGGTTTCGGACTACACCTCGGAGCGTATTTTCGAGTTGCTGGATTCGGACCCTCGTCGTCTCGAGATCCGATTCGAGTTCGGCGAGCGATCGCCGAAAGTGCGACCGGCGCTTGCGCATCCTGATCGACCGATCCCTAAGTCGCATATCGGTACACATCCCAGGTGTAAAAATAAGCGTATGGGGGAGACTTGCAAGGCTGAGACCAGCGCGGTTCGTAGATGGGATCGCGTCGCCTCAAAGCCGGGTGAATCGGTCTCAGCCGACAAATTCGCCTCTCGAATACCTGGCTCTTGACATTGGCTCCGAGGGGACCGACCAGTCGGAAGCGACAAACGCGTCGTTTGCCAGCTACCAATCGTCGTTCGCATAGTAGACTCACCATTCACCGCCGGGACGTGAAATGAGACGGTAGCGCCGACGTATCATTCAACCGTTGAGAATGACATATTAGCGATGGTGTCAAATATGTGCGCTCATTATGAACGACGTATGAGTCAACCACGAACCGCGGACGATGCATCAGTGTTGGCCGAACGAACGGCCGGATTGACGGCAGTTCTCGGTGCGTTTATAATGATATCGACACCCGTGTTTACGATCACTGGAGACATGGGAATCCACAACGTCGTCATCGGCGCAGTAGTCGCGTTCATCGCGGCGTTTCAGGCCTACCGGACGGGCGAAATGCGTTCGCCGAGCGTCGTTGTCGCTGGGATACTCGCGTTGCTTGGAATCTGGATTGCTGCGTCGCCGTTCGTCTTCGGAATCGAGCGCGAACTGGTGATCGGAATCAATGCTCTCGGTGGCGCCATCATCGCCATTCTATCACTCGTGGGTGCGTACGGAAGCGTTCGGACGTCGAATACGACCGCCTCGAGTGCGTGATGTCGTAGTCGTTCTTTTCGCGCCACGTAACCTCCGATGCGGATACGACGGTGGGAACTGAAACCCGAAATATGGATGGGGGGATGGCGCCTGAAACCGGGAACGGGAACGAGAGCGGGAGCGGGAGTGGGAGCGGGATACGCGCTCCGTTGCCGGAACCGAACGGTATCCCCGGTTTGCTACTCCAACGGTCCCCGATTACAGAGGCGAGTATCCGAACAGGGGATCGATGCCAGTTCAAACGCGCAGAAGGTGGAATCGCAATGTGGTGTCTGATGCTTACGACGGGACCACTACCCATCAACGAATTTTCCTTTCCAGTAGCTTTTCCCACATCCCGTCGTCCAGGTAACTATGACCGACAACGGCGTTCATGTGGTTGCGATCTGTGGCAGTCTCCGCGACGGAAGTCATACCCGGACTGCACTCGAGCGTGCACTTTCGGCCGCCAAGCAGGCCGGGGGGAGCACTGACCTGCTCGACCTCAGAAAGTACGAATTACCGACGTTCGATCCGGATCGCGGCCGAGAGAACGCGGGTGACGCCGAACTGGTGGCGACTCACGTTCGCGATGCCGACACGATCCTTCTTGGGTCACCGATGTATCACGGCTCGTACGCCTCACCGATGAAAACCGCACTGGACTACTGCGGCTTCGACGAGTTCGAGGACAAGACAGTGGGACTGCTGGCGGTTGCAGGTGGTTCGTTCCCCGTGACAGCGCTCGAGCATATGCGGTCGGTCGCTCGGGCCCTGAACGCGTGGGTAATACCCCACGAAGCGGCGATACCGAACGCGAGCGCCGCGTTCGATGACGGTGAGTTCGTCGATCCGAAACTCGAGATGCGGGTGACGACGCTCGGGAGACGAGCAGTACAGTACGCCGCTATCGAGCCCGATCCGGATTCGTTCGAAAGCGATCAGAACGTGGGTGCACAGGGGAAGTAGCCGGTCGAACCGTTTCGAGTCGCACTACCCGGGCTCGAGAATCCGCTGGAATCGACGCTGGTGTGCGACGAACGCGAAGAGCCCGAAGACGAGGCCACCGATATGGAGCGCAACGATACGGATAGCGACTGTCGTTCCTGAAAGCGAGAGGGGCGGAAATGAGAGGCTCCAAGTTGCAAACCAGGCGGTGCCGAGTAGTGTCGACGCGCCGACTGCCATGAGGAGCGCCGGCAGTACGAGCGCGAACGTGGGTTCAAAGTTCGAATCCAACCTGAAGATGTGTCGCTCGAAAACAAACTGTGCGGTGAGAACGCCGGTTAGGACGGTAGTCGCGATGACGATGCCAAGGAAATCGTCGAACAGTTCGGCCACGAGCAGCCAGAGGACCCATCCTGTTGTAAAAAGGAGCGCCGCACTCAGCCGACGGGGTTGCAGGAGATCGCCCAGATCGCTGACTGTCGCACTGAAGACGCCCGACCTGAGCAGCGAACCGCAGAAGAGAACGCCGAGTCCCGCAAGTGCCGTCGACGTCGTCCGCGAGTCGACGACGAGACCGAACCAGAGGCCGACGGCGAGCGTTTCGATGGCTGCGGCCGAGAGGGCAGCGGTGACGCCAACGACGCGACGGCGCGTCGTTTGGCCGAGGACCTCTGGCTGGCGAAGAACGCTCATGTTTCCTGGTTGCGGAGACACCCCTTTCGTTATGGGAGCCATTATGCCGTAGCAGAACGGAAATCCTACTGTTGCGGTGTTTATTGAACTGAAACAGTTGTTTCAATTTCATGCACCACCTGCGGTGGTTCGGAACGGGCGCGGTCGCAAAAACTGACGTCCAAAAGCGGGAGTGGACCGAACCTAAACGCGGGAGGAGACCGAACCTAAACGCGGGAGGAGACCGAACAGGACGGCAACAAAATCGATCGTGATGCCGAATTCGGTTCTCCTCGATAGATGCAAGCGTCAGTGGCTGGGCGCGGACCGAACGGAGTACGTCGCACCGCTATCGTTTCATCCACGTCATAATGCAGTTCGTCCGTCGAATGCCCTGGCGTCGAACGCACGCTCTGTGGTCTCGGAATCCGGTCTCAGTCCGACGGTATCCCCTTGATTCGATCGCTCGTAATCGATTAGCCAGTGAATAACGGATGGCGAAAGCGACTGACGAGAGAAACAGTGGATAGAACTATGTGCGGTGGTGTGGTCGTGGCGGATTATGCCCGAGATGGAACAACAGGACAAGACGCTGTCCGAGCTTATCGTCAAAGAAGCAATCACCAAAGGGATGGATTCGCCGATGCGGGACTCCATTCTCGAGGCCGTTGAAGAGTCGGACGGGGCGCGATCGGGCAGGCGCCTTCCACTCGCGGGAGCACTGTTCAGCCTCGGCGCAGCCGTCGGCTTTCTTGCGGGACGACAATCACAGGAGATGGAGGGGACGTCGATCGAAGACATAGAAGAACCGGATATCATCGAAGACGTCAGGGAAACCGCCGAGACGACAGCGGCGCCAGAGGAAGTCGACGTCGAAGTCGAGTCGCGTTCGAGGCGGCTTCCCAAATCCCTGCTCGTGGTGGGTGCTCTCGCAGGGGCAGCGCTCATTAGACGACTACTGTCGGGCGATGAGGAAGAGGAGTGGGAGCCGATCGAAGAGTTCGAGCCGGCGACGGGCGGGGAAGCTGGCGATGAAATGGACGAAGAAAGCGGCGAGGAAACCGAAGAAACGGAGAGCGAAGCTTCCGAAGGCGAAGGAATGGCTGACGAAACCGAAGAATAACGGACGGACTGGAAGGGCGCAACCGGTTTCGTCTATCCGTACTCTCGATCGATTCTGCACACCCCATTCGTTCGTTGCGATGTGTATCCGAATTTGGGGTAGCTGACTTCGATTCCCGTCGACCATCGGAGTCGTTTTCCGTCCGTCACCGACCGCTCGAGATGACGCGCTGACGAAGAAGCTAAGGGCGCGACGCCAACACTCTACAGCCAATGGAGACGACCCACGAAGTGTTCGTCGGTGACTCGCGTGATCTCTCGCAGGTAGCAGACGAGTCCGTTGAACTCGTCGTCACGTCCCCGCCGTATCCGATGATCGAAATGTGGGACGATCTCTTTACGGAACTCGATCCGGAGATAGGCGACGCATTGGCGTCCGGGGCAGGTCAGCGCGCATTCGACAAGATGCACGTCCAACTCGAGCGCGTCTGGGATGAACTCAAACGAGTACTGGTCGACGGCGGGATCGCCTGTATCAACGTGGGTGACGCGACGCGGTCGATCGACGGCAGTTTTCGGGTGTACTCGAACCATGCACGGGTCCTCGAGGCGTTCGAAGAGCGAGGGTTCGAGCCGTTGCCGGATATCCTCTGGCGGAAGCCGGCAAATTCTGCCGCTAAGTTCATGGGAAGCGGAATGATCCCGCCGAACGCGTACGTTACTCTCGAACACGAGTATATTCTGCTCTTCAGGAAAGGAGAGACGAACCGCGAATTCAAGCCGCGAGCAGACCGGCGGTACGAGGCCGCGTATTTCTGGGAGGAGCGCAATCGCTGGTTCTCGGACGTCTGGACCGACGTCGTGGGTGAGCTACAGCGTATCGACGAGGAGGACGACGGGCTTCGGGAACGCTCAGCGGCCTACCCGCTCGAGATACCATACCGACTGATCTGTATGTATTCGGCCTTCGGTGATACCGTCCTCGACCCGTTTTGGGGGACCGGGACGACGACAGTGGCGGCGATGTGTGCCGGACGACATTCGGTCGGTGCAGAACTCGAGGACGCATTTCTCGAGGTGTTCGACGACCGTGTCGACGACGTGACTACCCTGTCGCAGTCAGTTGGCCGTTCGCGTCTCGAGCGCCATCGAGCGTTCGTCGAGCGCCGCCGTGCGGACGGAAAATCGTTCTCGTACGAAGCAGAGCACTACGAAACGCCAGTCGTAACGAAAATGGAACGGGATATCCGATTACGGAAAGTACGTACGATCGACCGGATTGAGGCGGGCTATCGCGCTGAACACACGCCGCTCGATCCGCTCACTCGAGGGTAATTCAACCGATCGACAAGCGGGCATCAGAGGCTCGAGGAACGGAGTCGCTTGCTGTTCAACCGGGACAGCCTCCTGTCCGGCGACTGGTTTCAGTTTCCTGTCCGGCGACTGGTTTCAGTTTCCTGTCCGGCGACTGGTTTCAGTTTCCTGTCCGGCGACTGGTTTTAGTTGCCGAGCCTGAAATCGACGCGAAGTTTTTACCTGCGCCGGTCTCAGAAGGAGTATGGCTCGCGGTCTCGAGGAGTCCGAGGTGATTCCGGTTAGCGTTCTCGCCGTCGGTTCGTCCGAGTGGCTTCAGACGGCGACGGCGGGACTCGCGGACATATCGGTTACGGTGACGGGATCTGTCTCGGCTGCTTCCGACCTCACGGACGAACAGCTCGAAGCGGCCAATTGCGTCTTGACCGACGACCGGGGCGTTCTCGAGACGATTGACGGGAAAAATCCGGTCCTGTACGCCGCCGAACCGGCGGCGAACGAATCGATCGAACGACTCCACGAAGACGGTGCTACCGACGTAATCAGAAAAACGACGATCCACGAACCTCCATTGCTGGCCCATCGGCTCCGTCGGACCGTTCAGTTTTCTCCGGCACGGCCCCACTGCGAACGGCCTGCAGAGTGGTATCGAACGGTGATCGAACAGTCGTCGGATCTGCTGGTCGTCACAGACGATGTCGGCGACATTACGTACGTCAGTCCAGCGGTCGAACGCGACGGCGGATTCGATAAGGAAGAACTGTGTGGCTCTCGTATTTTCGACTACGTTCATCCCGACGATACACAGGAGGTCAGAAACAAGTTCGAAGCCGTCAGTGAAGCCGAGACAGGGTCGACGCGGACGGTCGAATATAGGTGTCAACATGCCGATGGAACCTGGTATGTTCACAAGGCTTCGCTCACGAACTGCCTCGAGGACGACCCAGTCGAGGGTATCGTCGCATCCATTCGCGACATTACGGAGTATCACCGAATCGAACAGGAGTTGAGCGAGTCCTTCAAGCGGGTGACTGACGCGTTCTACGCGCTCGACTCGGAGTGGCGTTTTAGCTACGTCAACGACCGGGCACTCGAGTTGATCGGACTCGATCGGACGGACTTGCTCGGGGAGCGAATCCTCGATGTCTTTCCGGAGATAGAGGGAACGGAGTTAGAAGCCGAGGCGATGGAAGCGATGGAACAACAGGAATCACGGACGATCGAAGCCTACTTCGAGTCCTACGACGCGTGGATCGAAGCGAGGATCTATCCGTCACAATCGGGTATCTCCGTCTACTGGCGGGACGTGACCGAACGGGTCGAGCGCGAGCAGGACTTGGCCGAGCGGACGGAGCGATTACAGACGCTGGTCGAGAACGTCCCTGTCGTTCTATTCGTCCTCGACGAGGACGGGACCTTCACCCTCTCGGAAGGACGTGGACTCGAGAATATCGGCTTCGACTCCGATCAATCGGTCGGAACGTCTTTCTTCGACCTGCTCGAAGAGTATCCCGACATCTGTAGCGACGCCTGGAGAGCCTTCCAAGGGGAATCGGTGCACTCGCGGAGAGAAATCGAAAGCCGCGTCTTCGAAATGTGGTACCGGCCTATAACTGACGACGGCGACGTTGACCGCGTCATAGGCGTCGCCAGTGATGTGACTGAACGTGTTCAGTACCAGGACACGCTCAATGCGCTTCACGAAGCGACAAGCCATCTACTGACTGTCGAATCGAAACAGGCGGCCTGCGAATACATCGTCGACGTAGCGACTGACGTCCTCGATCTTGCAAGCGTCGTTTACCGGTTCGACGACCAACAAAACGAACTCGTACCAGCGGCGTCCTCCACGGACTTCGAGTCCACCTTCGGGTCGCCACCGCGACTCGAACCGAATAACAGCATCGCCTGGGAAGCGTTCGTGACAGGAGAGCCGTCAGCCTTCGATGACGTCAGGACTGCCGACAGCGTCACCAACGAGTCGACCGCTGCTCGAAGTGGTCTCTACGTTCCGCTCGGCGAACACGGCGTCCTCGTTGCGCTCTCGTCAACTGACGGTGAGTACGATACGGACACTGTCGAACTTGCCGAGTTATTTGCAACGGCGGCAGAGGCCGCACTCGATCGGATCGGTCGGTCGCGCAGATTACGCGACCGGGAACATGAGCTGAAACAGCAAAACGAGCATCTCGAGCGGCTCAACGCCGCCAACGATGTCCGTCAGGAGATCGAACAGCTGTTGTTGATGGCCGAATCACGGTCCGAGATCGAACGCGGGATTCCCGAACAGCTGGTCGATTTTGGGGCGTGTTCGCTGGCCTGGATCGGTGAGCCCGATCCGAGCGGCAACCATCTTCGACCGCGATTCCACGCCGGCCACGAGCGCGGGTATCTCGACGAGGTGACGGTGACGACGGTCGATGATTCGGCCGCAGAACCAGCCGGGCGCGCGGCTCGCACGCAAACGCCGATCTACGTCGACAACGTCGCAGAGTCGGTCCACGACGGCAAGTGGCGAGGCACGGCCCTCTCGAGGAACTTTCAATCCGTCTACGCGGTCCCGCTAATGTACGATGACTACCTCTACGGCGTTCTGACGATTTACGGTGAAGAACGAAACGCCTTCGACGAAACGCTTCGATCGACGCTGGCAGAACTCGGTGAGACGATCGCCTATGCGATCGACGCCGTCAAGCGGAAGAAAGCGCTACTGGGCGACAATCGCACTGAGGTGGAACTCGAGGTCGCATCCGAGGCGACGCTCTGTCAACTCGCCACCTATCTCGAAACCCCCGTGACCTACGAGGGAGCAACGGATCGAGCCGACGGGTCTCAGATCGTTTTCGTCGCTGTCGAGGAGCAGGTCGACAAACTCGAGGACGCGACGGATCACACGGCGTGTAACGGAGTCAGCGAATTGTCCGTTATCGCTGAACACGACGGGGGAGCGCTACTCCAACTCCAGTTGAACGACCCCTTCCTCGGCGCAATCGCCGATACGCACGGCGCGCGATTGCGCGAGTTCGTCGCCGAGGGATCGAGCGGACAAGCGATCGTCGATGTTCCGGATGGGGTCGCCGTCCGCGAAGTGTTATCGGGGATAAATCGGAGCGGTCCGTCGGTCTGGATGATCGCGCGACGCGAACAGACGAGCGACGAATCGTCGACGCTCAGCGGCCCAGCACGCAACACGTTGCTGAAGACGTTTACCGACCGACAGCGCGAGGTCGTTCAGACTGCGTATCACGGTGGTTTCTTCGAGTGGCCGAGACGAGCGACCGGCGAGGAAATTGCCGGATCGCTCGACATTTCTTCGCCAGCGTTTCACAAACATATCCGATCCGCTGAACGAAAGCTGTTCGCGGCTCTTTTCGATGGGCAGGCAGCCGACGGGGTTAAATAGTTAACCTTCCTCTGAGGCCGCTGTTACACAGTTAACGATCAGGTTCTTTGCAACAACTCGTGAACAGAGGAATGACTTCCCACTGACGTACTGGGGGTACGTACAAGCTATGACCGAGATGAGTTCACGATCACCGTCGACAACGATGGGGGATCAATATTCAGTGCAATACGATCGACTCGACGACCAACCGCTCAGCGTTGCCGTAGCGGAGGCCGTCGCAACATTCTGTAACGAAGACGTAACCGAACTCGAGCCGCTCCATTACTCGATCAACGCCGACGCACTCGAGCGGCTGTTCGAGCCACGTGCAAACGGCCTTCGCTCGAGCGGTTCAGTCACGTTCGAGTATTCCGACTGTCTGGTGACGATCGCAGCGGACGGCGAAATCCGCGTCGAATCGGCATAACACCTGATTCCGGACGCATCAGATCGTTATTCGCATTCTTTTTTCAGTCCCCTTACTCCGAAGAGCCCTGCCAGACTCCTGTATCGTTACACGCAGCCCGATCTAACGGTCAGGAATCGAAAATCCCACGCTCGAGTCCGCGGCAGTACCCGTCGGTACAGCACAGTATCCCACAAACGTATGCGAGTCGGCATCGAACCATGGCGCATGCTCGCTCGAATTCTCGTTCCGACGGATGGGAGCGACTCTGCGACAGCGGCGCTGGACCATGCGTTGGACATCGCCAGCGAACGGGAAGCGACAGTCCACTTGCTCAACGTCGCCGATACGAATCAACCGAGTCTCACGCGACTCGGCGGCGACGTCGTCGACGTCCTCGAACAGGAGGGAACCGAAATCGTTTCGGACGGAAGCACGGCGGCGGAAGAACGTGGCGTTTCCGTCGTCACGAACGTCGTTCAGGGCGACCCTCGATCGGTGATCTCCGAGTACGCCATCGCCGAGGATTTCGATATCGTCGTGATGGGGGCCCACGGTCGACGGAGTCTCGGGGAATACGTCCTCGGGAGCACCACGGACCACGTCGTCAACCGAAGCGAGGTTCCGGTGCTCACGGTTCGTGCAACCGACGAGGGACGGCAGACTTACCCCTACGCGGACGTTCTCGTTCCAACCGACGGGAGCGATCACGCGACGGCAGCGCTTGAACTGGGGACGTCGGTCGCCAAGCTGACTGGCGCACGTCTTCATCTGCTTTCGGTCGTCGACGAACTCCCGGAAGTGATCGACGCGGAATCGGCAGAGCTCCCCGAGCAACTAGAAGAGAATGTCCAGGAGGTACTCGACGCAGCGAAAGCGACAGCCAATGAGGCGGGTGTCGAGGACGTCACGACCAGCGTCGCCACCGGATCGATGCCGCGCGAAGTCACGACCTACGCCGACCAGCAGGGAATCGATCTCATCGTGATGGGGACGCACGGACACACCGGCCTCGACCGACACCTGCTCGGCAGTTTCACGGAGCGGGTGATACAGACGTCGCCAGTTCCCGTTCTCACGACGAGACGATCCGAAGTGGCGGACGGTGATTGAAATACAATACCAAGACGGATTGTATCCATTATCTCTATGTATCTAGAAAAAATACTAATAGATCGATTTTGAATCGAGAACAGATGATCCCGCTGACGGCGTTCGAGAACACGATGGTGATAGACCTGTGACTACGCAATCGCTCCCGTCGCCTGCTCGGGTCCGGTCGGAAATTACGAGAAACCGGCTCCGAGCCGCGCTCGCCGTGTTAATCCTCGTATCGGCAGGCGTCGTCGCTGCCAGCGCATCGTCCGGCGGACTATCGACGGCGTCGAAAGAGAGCGTCCCGAACGCTCCGCCGACGGAAAACCACACCGTCGTCACCGAATCGGGACGAGCGGGGACGATTACCGCCTACGCACCCGACGGGGAAGTCCTCTATTACAATAATTCGAGGACGAAGTATTTCGACGTCGATCCTGTCGAGGGCGAACCGTTGACCGTCGAGTACGCGACGACGGACACGATTCACACGGAGGGGCCGAACTGCGGCGATCCACCCTGTACCCGAAACGTCATCGAGCGCGCCGACCTGGAGACCGGTGACGTCGACGTCATCTACGAGCGATACGATTACAAGGAGTACGCCGGCGAGTGGCACGACTTCGATCGCATCAACGAAACTCACCTCGTCGTCGCCGATATGGTCTCTGATCAGGTCTTCGTCGTTAACACCGAGACGGAGGTCGTCGAGTGGCTCTGGGATGCCCAGAGTGACTTCCCCCTCGAGGGCGGTCACTCCTGGCCTCGCGACTGGGCCCACATAAACGACGTCGAGTACATCGAGAGCGGACAGATGGAGGGTCGGATCATGGCCAGTCTGCGAAATCAGGATCAGGTCGTCTTCCTCGATCGTCAGAAAGGGCTGCTTGGCAACTGGACGCTCGGAGCCGAGAACGAACACGACATCCTGCACGAACAGCACAATCCGGATTATATCCCCGAAAGCAACGGCGGTCCGGCAGTGGTCGTCGCCGACTCCGAGAACGGCCAGATCAAAGAGTTCCAGCGCGAAGACGGCGAATGGAATCGAACCTGGCTGTGGGAAGACGATCAAATCCAGTGGCCACGGGATGCCGATCGTCTCCCGAACGGGAACACGCTGATCACCGACACTCACGGCAATCGCGTGATAGAGGTCAACGAATCCGGCGGAATCGTGTGGGAAGTCGGATCGACGCTCCCCTACGAATCCGAACGCCTCGAGACCGGTGACGAAAGTGCGGGCGGGCAAAGCGCCGCCGAACTCGGCTACGAATCCAGAACGGCCGCCGAAGGCGGCGATGGTGGCGGTGGTGACGACAGTAGCGCCATGTTCGGGTTCGAGCCGCTCGAGTATCTCGGCGGAGTTGTCGAGTGGATCCTTCCCCACAGAATATACAACGCCTTGCTCTTCGTGAGCCCGGTCTGGATGGGATCGTCGGAATTTGCCGCGATCGGTATCGCGCTTCTGACCGGACTGGCGTGGGTCGGTCTGGAAATCAGGTGGCAACTCCACGACGCCGGAGTCAGGTTCCGGCTCCCGATTTACCGACAAGGGGGCAATTGAACCCGACGGAGAACGAGTTCGTCCGCGCGGAATACCGTCGACGTACTCGAGCAATCGTTCCTCATTTTCCCCGCGGGTACACCCAGCGGGTTCGGTACACACCCAGCAGGTCCGGCCACACCCAGCGGGTTCGGTACACACCCAGCAGGTCCGGCCACACCCAGCGGGTCCGGTACACACCCAGCGGGTCCGGCCGACTAGGCGAGCAGGTGGCCGCCGAACAGGTAGAGACTTGCGAGGATCGACTGGAAGGACAGAGACCCCGCTGCGGACAGCACCACGAACGTTCGCCGGTCCATTTCGGACAGGCCGGCAGGAACGGTGAGCAGTCCGCGAACGAACAACAATGTATTGCTTACGGGAACGGCGATCGCCCCCCAGCGATCGAACCAGCCGTCGAACCGTTCGAGTCGGGATTCGCTGATCGGGAACCAGCGCTTTTGTACGACGTACTCCCGTCCGCCGCGTCGGACGAGACAAAAGAGGCAGAACTGGCCGATCGTCGTCCCGACGACCGCGACTGAGACGATCGTGATCGTTTGCGCGACCGTGGAACCGATCAGTGCGAGCGCGGCGGGCACGACGAGTTCGCTCGGCATGAACCGAAGGAGCATCGCGCCTTCGAGGATACAGATCCCAAAGAATACCACGAGGGCGATATCCGATGTGAACGTCGACTCGAGCCAGGACGGCGCCTCCTCGAGTTGCAGCGGATGCATACGTCGTGCGTATTCCATCGGGAATGTAAACATTATTGATCCATCGTGCCACAGATCGCGTTGTTAATATTACATTCGGCGTTCGGCAGCCATAAACTATGTGATGGTGACCGACGAACGGGGCCCAATGGAGCCGAACCGAGTGCTATTTCTGGCAGTGGCATTCCTGACACACGCGTTCGTGGGGTACGCTCTGGTCCGTGGTTTCACCGATGCCGATCCGCGGCTCGGAATCGTCTTCGGGCTCCTTCCTGACGGTGACTTTTTGTTTCCGGTCGTCTGGGAATGGCCGTTCGTCCACCGAGGCATAACTCACACGCCTCTGTTCGCGCTGACCGTCGTCGGGAGTGCCTACGCGCTCAGCAGTCGCTCTCGTGAGAGTGCGGCGGCCGTCGGATTGGCAATCGGGTCGCACCTCGCGATCGACTCGCTCTCGCCGAGGGGAATCGACTGGCTGTTTCCGATCGAGACGACCTGGAGTCCGGGGCTCCCGGTTCACAGCCCGATCACAACGGGACTGCTCTGGGCCGTGTCGATCACCATCCTCGTCTCCCAATCGACCGATCCGCGGTCGAACGAATAGCGACTATCTCGAGATGCGGCCGAGTCGCGATACCGGCGAGCGATCGTCGGTGAAGATCGGTCGCGGCCCGTCGCGCCCGGTTGGTTAGCCGATCGGGGCGACTAATACCGAATACGCGACCGTCAGGGCCAGAGACGAGAACAACGCAATGGAGCCCACGAGCAACACGGCTCGGTTGATGCGGCTGTTTTTCGACTTGAACCAATCGAGCGTTACGTGGCCCCGCCAGACGGGTGCAAACGGTGTGATGCCCATCGGCGTCACGGCGTCGCCTGCGAGATGAGCGAGGATGCCACCGGTTCCGACGGCAAAGCCGAACTGAAATGCCTGCGGTATCGACGGAACGACGATGGCAGTCCCGAAGCCTGCGACCGATCCGACGAGAATGGCAAACCAGACCGTATGGGTCGGTCCGCGGTGGCTGATCCGCGGTAGTGGCTGATCGAGATCCGGAAGATTCGCCACACCGACGGCGAGCAACGCCCCGAGCAGCGCCAGTTCGAACGACCAATAGCTGCTCACCAGCGGTAGAAACGGGGCGTATAGCAATGCGTTGAACCCCGAGTGCCCTTCCTGATACATGCTGATAGCTACTCGAGTATCGGTACCAGACGAAAATCAACCGCTCGGTCGCCCCGGCAGACGGGGTCACCGCAGCGCTCGAACGCCGAACGCCGACACCGATATCCCGCCGATCAGGACCGGCATCCAGTAGATCGCTCCCCGGAAGATGAGTACCGCCGCAGTAACCGCCGACGCCGGGACCATCGTAGTCGGCACCAGAAGAGTGACGAATGCAGCTTCGATGCCACCGAGACCGCCCGGGAGCGGAGCTGCTCCCGCGAGATTCGCCAGCGGAATCACGAACAGCAACACGTACGCCGGGACGCTGTATCCCAGTGCGGCGAACGCGACCGTCAGGGCCGCCGTCTGAAACAACCAGCCGCACAGCGATAACCCGACAACGGCGACGAGTCGCCACCGATCCGTCGCTACTCGCTCGATGTTTTCGAAGAATCTTCCCATTCGTTCCGCGATATCCGATTCGAGCGTTTCAGAATCGAATCGATCGAACCGCCCGAGTCTGGGGGCGACGATGGCGGGGAGTCGCTCGACGATGGTATTGTGATAACGCCAGACGAGTACCATGACGATGACGATGCCGCCGATCAGCGCGACCGCCGATCCGACCGCCGTCTCGAGGCGATTCGCCAGGGCGGCGGTGGTCGCGTAGTATGCGACGCCGACGAGGATGAGCGAAATCGAGGGGACGACGTTGATAACGTCGACGCTAGCGATTCCGACGAGGCCGGTTTCGTAGCGAGCGTCGGAAACCTTCGAGATGAGCAATGCCGCTATCGGTTCGCCGCCGGCCTGACCGAACGGGGTCACGTTGTTGGCGAAGACGGCGCCGGCGTAGACGAAAAAGGACTTGCCGACGGGTACGTGGACCCCGAGTGCTGCGAGGACGGTACGAAGCATCAGGCTCCAAGCCGCCAGCCAGCAGAGTGCGAGGCCGAACGTTCCGGCGACCAGCGACGGGTCCGCTGAAAGCAGCGAGTCGACAATACCGCGCGCGCCGACGAAGAAGAACAACACGGCAAAGACCGCGAGTGTCCCGAATACGCCGATAAGAAACGCGCGTCGATTTCGCTCGTCCATGGCTGGTATCAATCGTCAGTAAACTTGAAACGTCTGATCGACGTCGATGAACGGAAGTCCCCTGCGCAGCCATCGCCTGTTACCCTTCAATCGATTTATTGGCGTGGAGACGAGTGTCGGTAGTAATGGACAGGACTCGTTCGTCGAACGTCCTCTTTGTCGTTCTGGATACGGTCCGAAAGGATCATCTCGGCCCGTACGGCTACGAACGGGAGACGACACCCGAACTAACTCGGTTTGCCGAGGAAGCAACCGTTTTCGAGTCGGCGACCGCCCCCGCTCCGTGGACGTTGCCGGTCCACGCCTCGCTGTTTACCGGCCTCTATCCCAGCCAGCACGGTGCTGATCAGGGAAGCCCGTACCTCGACGACGTAACGACTCTCGCATCGATTCTCTCGACGGCAGGTTGCGATACGGCGTGTTACTCCTCGAACGCCTGGATCACCCCCTACACCAGCCTCACGGACGGTTTCGACGACCATGATTCGTTCTTCGAAGTCCTGCCTCGCGACGTTCTCTCGGGCCCCCTAGCAAGCGCCTGGCAAACGGTCAATGACAACGACTACCTGCGCGAACTGGCGTCGAAACTTGTTAGACTCGGCGCGATGGCCCACGCAAAACTCGCCAGCGGGGAGGGCGCAGATTCGAAGACGCCGGCAGTTATCGACCGAACCAGGTCGTTTATCGACGGTAGCAATAGCGAAGCAGGCTGGTTCGCGTTCGTCAATCTAATGGATGCCCACCTGCCATACTATCCACCCGAAGAGTATCGGGAGACGTTCGCTCCCGGCGTTGACCCCGACGACGTCTGCCAGAATTCCAAAGAGTACAACTCCGGCGCTCGAGCAATCGACGACGACGAATGGGAGGCCATCCGCGGGCTCTACGACGCCGAGATAGCCCACATGGATGCCGAACTCGGTCGCCTGTTCTCGTGGCTTCGCGAGACCGACCAGTGGAAGGACACGACGGTTATTGTCTGTGCAGACCACGGCGAACTCCACGGCGAGCACGACCTTTACGGCCACGAGTTCAGCCTCTACGACCAGCTTATTAACGTTCCACTGCTCGTGAAACATCCGGATCTCGAAGCCGGTCGTCGCGACGACCTCGTGGAACTACTGGACCTCTATCACACGACCCTCGACGCGATGAACGTCGACCCGGACGCACTGGGCGAGACGGGCGGAGAGGATGGCGCCGTCGGTTTCGATCCGACGCGATCGCTATTCAAAAGCGAGTACCGGGAGTTCGACGGTGGAACTGAATCAGACCCCGGTCAGCACGCGGTACTCGAGGGTGAAGCCGGTGCCGATTACGCGTTTGTCGAGTACGAACAACCGGTCATCGAACTCCACCACCTCGAGGAGAAAGCCAACGAGGCCGGCATCGTTCTCCCCGACGATCATCGTGCCTACTCGCGATTGCGGGCCGCCCGAACCACCGATGCAAAGTACGTCCGTGGGGATCGGATTCCCGACGAAGGCTACCGACTGGACGATGATCCGGCCGAAGACTCGCCCGTTAATCCGGCCGACGACGAGATCGTAGCCGCCACGGAGCGGGCGCTCGCTCGGTTCGAGGAAGCCGTCGGCGGCGCGTGGGACGACCCCGACGAACGAGTCGCCGACAGTGGCGACGCACTGGCAGAAGCAGACGAGGAAACCCGAGACCGACTCCGAGAGCTGGGCTACCTCGAATAAATCGTCGGTTCGACTGGGCACCAACCCGTATGGATCACGCCTGATTGTGGTACCCGATAGGGGCGATTGCGGTGACTTTCCGGGAACCAATAAGAATACGTAGGTCGACTCGAAAGGTAGCCGCAACTAATGGAAGACCAGCACTTCCTCGAATCGGACTGGGACTACTGCCTGGTGCTGGATGCGTGCCGGTACGACGTGTTCAGCGAGGTGTACGACGACTATCTCGATGGAACGCTGGAAAAGCGCTGGAGTACGGGTTCGTCCACGCCAGAATGGGCCTATCGAACGTTCACCGACAACCACGATCTCGCTTACTTCTCCGGAAATCCCTTCATCAACGACTTGGGCATCCCACTGAACGAACTCAAGTGGGGAGCCAGCTGTGATTACGAGTGGTCGGCATCCGAACACATCAGTAACGTCTTCGACGTCTGGAAGACCGGCTGGGACGACGACCTCGGGACGGTGCCACCAGAGAGCCTCGGGGAGGCTTTTCACGAACACCGCGATGCCGTCGAGAAAGCGGAACGAACGGTCATCCATTATATGCAGCCACACGCACCCTACCTCTCTCGTGGAAAAGGACAGAAGCTAAAACAAATTCAGAAAAGCATCCGAAAACAGGAGGAAGCCGAAAAGGAGACCGACGGCGGGGGCGGGGCGCTTTCGTCACTCGGCGATACGATCCGACCGAAGGTCGAAAACACACTCGAGGGAAGCGAACTCGCCCAGAAAGCTGGACTCTGGCTCGAACTCGATCCGGCAGACCTCGTCAAGAACGGAACCCGTGAGACCGCGATGGCGCTTTACGAAGAGAACCTTCGAATCGCCCTCGAGTCGGTCGCCGATCTGATCTCGGAACTGGATGGTACAGTAATCGTGACCGCCGACCACGGGGAAGCGTTCGGCGAAGAAGGCGTCTGGGAACATCACATCGAAACGCACATCCCGGCACTCATGGAGGTGCCGTGGCTCGAAGTCGAATAACGCTCCGTTCGAGTGACAACAGTCCCAGTAACGGGAACGGGAACGGGAACGGGAACACTGACCGTCGATTGGCCTCGTCGATCCCGATCGGTCAACGAGACCTTCAGGGAATAGACATGAAAATCAGCCACTACTTCGAACTCGAGGATCACGTCACTGGCGGTATCCACGAGTCGGTCGTCCATCAGCGGAAGATGCTTGATCTAATAGGCCTCCCGTATACGACCGAACCCTCCCTCGATGCCGACGTGTTTCACTGTAACCTCATGGGACCTCGGTCCGTCTGGTACGCGAAACGAGCCCGTCGGCGAAACATGCCAGTCGTTGCGAACACACACGTAACGGCGGAGGATTTCGGGGACAGTTTCCGATTTACGAACGCTCTGGCGAAGCCACTGCGGCCATATCTGGAACGAGCGTACGGGCTGGCCGACGCTCTGGTCTGTCCATCCGAATACAACCAGCGGCTGATCGAGACGTACACCGACGTGTCGACTACGGTCATCTCGAACGGCGTCGACCGAGGGAAATTAGAGGGGTTCGAATCGCTCGAGGCGGAGTATCGAGAGCGATACGACCTTCGTCCACCGGTCGTCTTCCTCGTCGGTCACGTCATCAAGCGAAAGGGACTCGAAACGTTCGTCGAACTGGCCAGGCAGAAACCCGATCTGGATTTCGCCTGGTTCGGTCCCCTTGATCTCTCGCTGAAGGGGCGAGAGACGACGGAACTGATCGAAACGGCCCCGGAAAACTGCACGTTCACCGGATACGTAGACGACATCCGTGGTGCATTCGCAGCAGGAGATATATTTTGTTTCCCGACACACGAAGAAAACGAGGGGATTGCGCTCCTGGAAGCGATGACCGCCGGCAAACCAGTCCTCGTCCGTGACATCGAGACGTTCTCGTGGCTCGAAGACGGGACGGACTGCCTGAAGGTATCCGAGTCGGGTATCGGAGGGTTCGTCGATGCTATCGATCGGCTCTCCGATCCAGCAGAACGGGACCGCCTCGGATCAAACGCAGCCGAACGGAGCGAAGCCTTCTCGCTCGAGTCGGTTGCAAACCAGTATCAGTCGTTGTACGAGGAGGTGGCTTGAATGAAAATCGGATACTTTACAGACAGTTATTTTCCCGAAATCGACGGCGTAACGTACACGATCAAACTCTGGCGCGAAGAGTTAGAGCAGAAGGGACACGAAGTGTACGTTATTTACCCGGATGGCAATTACGAGCCGGGTCCCCGTGAAATCCCGGTCAAGTCGTTGCCGAACCCGTTCTACGCCGGCTACCGGATACCGCTTACGAGGCGACCGTCGACGCTTCCCGACCTCGATGTTGTCCACTGTCACGGCCCTGCCCCGATAGGTCTCCTCGGTCGCTACTACGCCTGGAAACACGACCTGCCGACGATATACACCCACCACACACCACTCGAGGAGTATTTCCATCAGAGCGTCAAATTCGAGTCGATCGCCACCGCCCTCTCGAAGGGATACGTCCCCGCGGAGAATGCATTCCTCAGGAGTTTCGACGTCGTTACCGCATCGACTGAGCGCATCGAGCGATCCGTCGAACACGTCCAACTCCCCGTCGGGATCGACATGGACTTTTTCCAACCGACGGAAGACGATTGGTATCCAGACCGGACGGTTATCGGTTACAGCGGACGGCTGAGCATGGAAAAAAACGTCAGCGAAATCCTGCGGGCCGCCGAGGAGTGTCCGGAGTACGACTTCGTCGTCGTCGGCGAAGGGCCCTACAGAGACTGCCTCGAGCGCAACGCACCTGACAACGTCGAGATCCGTGAGTTCCTTCCGCGAGAGGAGCTACCGACCTTCTACTCCTCGATCGATGCCTTCCTGACAGCCTCGACCGCCGACACGCTCGGACTCTCGACGCTCGAGGCCAACGCCTGTGGGACGCCCGTTGCCGCGGCCGACGTGCCGCCGTTCGATCGGACGATTGACAGCGACAACGGCGAGCGATTCGAATACGGCGACCTCGAATCGATGGTCGACGCCATCGAGACCTGTCTGGCAACCGATCGTGAGACCAGAGCGGCCGTCGAACGTTACTCGGTCAGCTACACTATGGACCACCTCGAGCAACTCTACCACAACGTGCCGCTCTCGAGGGAGGAAGTTTCCGCCGAAGCTGACAATTCGTGGCGGTTCTCCGAAGAAGAACGAAGCTGAGCCCTGTTCGTGCGGTCCGATACCGCCCTGGTCTCGTTCGGTCCGAGCCGTAGGCGTTTTTCGTTAGCAATTGCGCCTGTTTTCCTCGATTCGTCGCCATCGAACAACATGCAGTCATCGACTCGAGCAGCCTCATCTACTCACCCGAAAATGACGATACGGTGTCTCAACGATTCTGTGTCCACCGGTAGTCCACGGCCGGAGAATATCGTTACCTGGATCACGGTAATTGCGAGCGGGGATGTCTGCCCACCAGATATATTTTTATTAACTTTATAATAAAAATTAAGTTGCTGTGGTGGTATAGCATGCCAATAGTAGTCGAAACGATCTGGCAGTTCAGTGCTGAGAGGTGCCAGTTGACTACGGGGGCTGAGACACGATGCACGACGGAGACAATTCGAACCACGAAAGCGAGTCGACAGGCAATCGGTTAAAACGGCGATACTTTTTGACGACAGCAACGGCAGCCGCCGGCACCGGCGTATTCAGCGCGAGCGGGGCTGCGACGGCGTTCGAAGGGGCTCGACACGTGATTCCCGGTCGAATCGAGGCCGAGGACTACGACACCGACGGATCGTTCTGGGCGTATCGCGATGCTTCGACGGGCAACAGCGGCGGGGCGTACCGTTCGGATGGCGTGGACATCGAGGAGGGGGGCGACAACTACAACGTAGGATGGACTGAGGCTGGCGAGTGGCTCAACTACTCTGCGACAGTCGAATCGACGGGAACCTACGAAGTCACAGCGCACGTTGTCTCGGGCGGTGGTGGCGGGACGATAACACTTCTTCGAGATCAGCGGAGTCTGACGACGTTCGACATACCGGATACCGGAAGCTGGCAGTCCTGGACGACGGTCACCCGGGAAGTCAATCTGGATAGCGGCGAGTGCATGATCGCCATTCATTTCGACACCGGCGGAACCAACATCGATTGGCTCGAATTCTCGCAAGTCGATGGCGGACGCGAGAACGCCGATGAGGGCAATACCGGTGACGAAGACGCTGACGAACAGTCTGCGTACGCCGATCACAGCTTCCCCGGCCGGATCGAAGCCGAGGAGTACGATACCGGCGGACAGGGCGTTGCGTACAACGACACTACGTCGGGTAACGCAGGCGGGGCGTATCGTTCGGACGGCGTGGACATAGAGGGCGGGGGTGACAACTACAACATCGGATGGACAGAGGCCGGCGAGTGGTACGAGTATACCGTCGACGTCACCGAAGGAACGTACGACCTGACAGCGAACGTCGCCTCGAACGCCGGCGGCGGCGCGTTCCGCGTCGAAGTCGACGGGACGGATGTCACCGGGACTATCACCGCCCCGAACACCGGCGGCTGGCAATCCTGGACGAGGGTGACAGCAAGCGACGTCTCGCTCTCGAGCGGACGGCAGGTCGTGCGAATCTACGTCGAGGACGGCGGTTTCAATTTCGACTGGATTGAAGCCGAAACCGGTGGCGACCAGCCGCCGGAAGACGGTGACGGCGCGGACAACTATCCGAACCTCGACGGAAATAGCTGGCAACTGGTCTGGAACGACGAATTCGACGGCAGATCGATCGATTCCTCGAAGTGGAGTTTCGCGACCGGTGGCGGATGCGGTCAGAACGGCAGGCTGAACACGGACTGCTCCTGGGGCAATCAGGAAGAGCAGTATTACACTAACGGCGACAACGCCTGGGTCGAGGGCGATCGTCTGATCATCGAGGCCCGCGAAGAAGCGGCGCCCAACGGACAGAATTCGTACACGTCCGCCCGACTGGTTTCGGAGAACAAGTTCGAGAAACAGTTCGGACGCGTCGAGGTCCGTGCCAGACTACCCGCGACACAGGCCCTCTGGCCCGCCATCTGGATGCTCGGTCAGGACATCGACAGCGTCAGCTGGCCGGACTGCGGCGAAATCGATATCATGGAACTGACGGGCGACGACACGGACACCGTCCACCAGACGATTCACGGTCCTGGATACTCCGGCGGCGGCGGTATTTCAGCGAATTACGACATCAATGGCGACTTCTCACAGGAGTTCCACGACTTCCAGCTTACGTGGTACGACGACCTCTTGAAGTTCTGGGTCGACGGCAACCACGTCAACACCCTCACCCCCTCGGACGTCGGCGGCAACGAGTGGGTGTTCAACGATCAGTTCTTTCTCCTGCTCAACGTTGCCGTCGGCGGCCTGATGCCCGGTTACCCCGACGGGCGCACCCAGCTTCCCCAGCGTATGGAAGTCGAATACGTCCGGGTCTACGACCCGGTCTGACGTCCGGCCAGTCATCCCAACTTCCCCTCCGCAACGCTAGTGCGACCGTTCACTCGATCCTGCGGGTTCGTCGAGGTGTCCTGCGATTTCGCTGGGATTCCCCGAGGTTCGTCGGGACATAGAACCGGCGTCGTCGGTTTCACCTATCTTGCCGGGTCATAGAGGAGACGCCGCCTGGTCACGAGTTTGGGTAAGCCCGATCCGATCCCCGCCCGTGTAAACAATGTTCCAGTTCGATTGCGGCAGGTGTCAGCGAACCGACGTGGTGTGATTCGGAGGTATTGGGGCCGGTTTGGCCTCGTTCGTGCTGGCAGGGTTTTGCCGGGCCGATAGAAAGTGTGGCTGAAACTAACAGAATGAAATAACGGCGCCGAACCGTTCGAATCCTTCATTTCAATATCGCATCCCACCGAACGAATTCGGTACGTCATGATCGTGATGGATACAGCTACATGGCGGCCCGCAGCGGTCGCTATGACGAATCAACCACCGTGATGACGTAGTGGTGGCTGGCACAACGTCATAACTGGTCCCAGGTATATTTCCTCCTATTTTTATCTAAATTAAATTTTTATTTGGTTTAAATACATTTTAGTAATTTAATTCCAAACAATATATCTATTAGATATTGGTACTGAGTGAACATGTCCGAATCATCAGAGGGCAGTACGAACTCGAGTGGCAACACTGGCGGGCACGATCGGCGTACGTTCGTACAGGGAATCGGCCAGTTACCGGTATCGGGCTACTTGCTGAACAATCGACGAACACGTACGAATGCGAAAAGCGGAAACGGAAAACAGGGAGTGAGAAGCAACGGAACCACCAGAACGTACAGCATTCATGCGGTACGGCTAGACATCGTCTACAACCGATACGGGCTACACCAGCCCAACGGAGCAGCGTACGTCCTCGAATCGGATCTGGAAGACGTGCGTGGCGCGTCGGGGAAGACGCCCGATGATGGATTCGCACTCATAGAGGACGAAAACGCGACGGACGAGAACGGCGGACCCGATCCCTCGAAAATCGAACCGCTGGTGATCCGGGCGAACGAGGGAGACACCGTCAAAATCGAGTTTCACAACCATCTCGATGAGCGCGCATCGATCCATCAGACCGGACTGCCGTACGACGTACAGCAGTCGGACGGAATGTCCGTTGGGTACAACGCCGACACGACGACCGCACCCGGTGAGACGATCACGTACGAATGGGAGGCGACACACACCGGGACGCACTTCTTCTACGACGGTGCGAACCAGGCCGTCGACTCGGCGTCCGGAAAGGTAGACCAAGTGAATCTCCTGAAACGCGGCCTCTTTGGCGCTCTCGTCGTCGAACCGCCGGGTGCGACGTGGACGGATCCCGAAACGGGGGGCGAACTCCGGAGCGGTGTCCGCGCCGACATCACCGATCCCAACGGGCTCGGGACGAGTTACCGCGAGTTCGTGACGTTTTATCACTCGCCATCTGGCATGAAGCCGCGTGTCGACTGGCCGCACTCGAACACCGAACAATCCATCCACGCGATCAACTACCGGGCGGATCCGAGCGGCCAGCGCGTCAACAACAACTGCCCGGACTGTGATACCGAAGAAACGTTCTATCACTCCTGGACGCACGGCGATCCTGGCGGGGGTGACAACGTCTATGCGGCCTACAAAGGCGATCCGATCAAGTTCTGCTTCGTCGGTGCCTCGGCCGAAGAAAATCACGTGCACCATCTCCACCAACACCGCTGGAAGCAGGTCCCTGATACGGATGCCGATACGGTCGACGCACAGACGATCGGCCTCGGGGATGCGTACCAGTCGTATCTCGTTGCCGGCCACGGGACCGGCTCGCTCCGGCCGGGTATGAAGTTCGAGGAGGCATTCGAGGTCGGTGCCGGCTACGTCCACGGAACGACCGGGGACATCCTCTTTCACTGTCACTTGTTCCCACATTACGCCGAAGGAATGTGGGGGACAATGCGCGTTCTCGACAAAGAGCGGGACTTCCTGCAACCGTTACCCAACACGAGCGGTATCATCCCTGCAGATTCCGAAACGCCTGGTTTCCCGGAGTTCGTCGGTGACGCAATCAAGAACGTCAACGGTGTACAGGACCCAACGGGGTACCAGGCACCTGAGCCGCCGAACCAGTCCGTCGATTCGCCTCGGGAACCGACGGCCGTCGAGAAAGCGGCCCTGGGCGATACGATACTCCCGGGCGCACCCTATGCCGACCCCGCCCCCGATACCGGGGCAAACCGGACTATCGAATACACGATCGCCGTCATGTCGACGGATATCGCGTACAACGACGCTGGTGAGCACGATCCGGACGGAATCTGCTACGTTCTCGAGGAAGCAAACGTCCCCGGGGTGACCGACGGGCCGACGACGGTCGACGACGCTGCGCGCGTCAGAAACGGCGAGATGAATCCGGAACCGCTGTTCCTCCGGGCGAACGTGGGCGACGAAGTCATCATCCGTTTGAAAAACGAACTCACGGATGAAGGTTACGGCGCATCGATCCACCCCCACTTCGTCGGGTTCGACGTTCAGGGGTCGGACTCGTTGGGCAACGGATTCAACTACTATCAGGGGTGTGATCCCGGTGAGACTAACGAGTATCGGTGGTTTGCGGACGAGCAAGGGGCGATTTACTTCCACGACCATATCGTTGCGCTCTCGGAGGGTCAACACGGAATGTTCTGTGGACTGCTCGTGGAACCACGGGGATCAGAGTGGCGGGACCCGTATTCGGACGCACCGATATTCAGCGGTGCGCAGGCGAACATCATCACTCCGGAGGGATCAACTGACAGTGATTTCCGGGAGCAGGCCCTACACTATCACGACTTTGCCCCGTTGAAGGACCAGCGCGGAGAGTTCATCACCGACAGACGAGAGCATAATACGAACGCCGGGACGATGGCGATCAACTATCGAAACACGCCCTACTACACGCGGGGGGACGCAGACTCGGCGTACGTTCACAGCTCGCAAGTCCACGGCGATCCATCGACCCCGGTACTGGAAGCGTACGAAGGTGATCAGATTCGGTTCCGTCTCTTCCAGGGTGCATACGAAGAACAACACAACTTCGCCGTTCACGGGTTGCGGATGAACCCAGAAGGGTTCTCCGCGGAGGATCACGTCTCGGAGCTGATCAGCCCGTCCGAAGCATTCACCTACAAACTGACGCCAGAAGCCACACAGCATCAGTTCGACCGAATAACGAACCCAGACGACATTCCGGTCCGGGATTATCGGTACGGATCGAACATCGTCGACGATCTCTGGTGTGGAATGTGGGGGCTCGTCCGTATCTGGGGCGGGTCAGTCACGCACCTCCAGGCACTCGACGACTACGGCGCTCCGGACGGAACGATCGCCGATGCTGAACTGGCGGCTATGGGCCATCCCTCGCAGTTCTCCGACCACGACTGGACCGCGGACGGGCAGCGCGCCAGATTGCTATACAGTTCCGACGAAACGGATACGACCGTCCCGCCGGACAGGGACGCCCGGCAGAACGAAAACGTCGGACGGATTCCGCCACAGCCCGCCGCGGACGACAAAGGCCCGGGCACGCCGGCCCCATCCGCCGACGTCGAGACCGTCCGTGAGTACAATATCACGGCGTTCCAGACGGAAATCCCGTACAACGATCACGGCGACAGCGATCCGTCGGGAATCGTGTTCGCGTTCGATCGGTACGTCGACGAGATCAAGGCCGGCCAACGGCCGGTCGAGCCGCTGACGCTCCACGCCAACGAAGGAGATCTCGTAAAGATCAATCTCACGAACGAACTCCCGGCCGATCTCGACAATAGCGACGCACATCCCCAAATGCGGATCAAACGTAACTGGGATCGATCGACTCGGATCTCACTACATCCGTCTCAGGTTCGACTCGACGTCAACGGATCGAACGGGTCGGCAGTCGGATTTAACTACGACACGACAGTCGGCCGCGGCGACACGATCAGCTACGCATGGCATGCAGACGTCGAACTTGGAACTGTCCTCCTCACGGACGTGGCCGACATCCGGAGCAATCGCCATCACGGCGCCTACGGGCAACTGATCGTAAACCAGTCGGAATCGATCGCGCTCACCAACCACACGGCCGAGGCGACACCGGGTCGCCGAACCTCGATGATCAAGACGAAGTCCAGGAACGCCGACGACTTCCGGCAGAAACCCCTGTTGTTTGCCGACGCCCAGTACATCACAAACCGTGATGCGCCAAGTAGACCCATCGTACCGAGCGATGGTGATGAAGGTGATACTTCCCGACCGAACCAGATCGGTGAGGCCGAAGATCACGGCTACGCGGCGATCAACTACCGTTCCGAACCATTCCGCTATCGCTTCCAACAAAACGATTCTCAGCACCTGGTATTCAGTTCCGACGTGCACGGAGATCCGAACACGCCCATCCTGCGAGCGTTGAGCGGCGACCCCGTCCGGTTTCGCGTCGGGTGCGTCGCCGACAAGGCTCGCGGGATTTCGTTCCATCTTGCCGGGCACCAATGGCAGCGCTTCCAGGGCGTCGACGCGTCACCCGTCGTCGGCGTCGACGGATCGTACGGTCCCGGGAAGGCGGAAAGTTTCGACCTCATCAACGGGGCAGGAGGGCCGTCAGCCACCGAGGGCGACTATCTCTATCAGGAAACCAAACAGGGCAGACGGCTCGAATCCGGGCTCTGGGGCATTTTCCGGGTTCGAGACGATCCGAACGGATTCGAACAGGACGATCCGCAGCCGCTACCGCAGCGATCCACCAACGTCCCGCTGCAGGCCAGACCCGGATACGTCGTCGCGAAGGGAAAGATAACCGGCGGGAACAAGATGGATCTCGTCGTTGGCGTCCCGGAGAGCGATATCGGTGCTTACAACGCCGGCGGCGTCTACGTCTTTACCGACACGCCGCCGGGTCAGGTACGGGATCTCTCGAACGCCGATCTTGCGATATTGAGCGAGACGACCGGCCGACGTGCAGGTATCGACGTCACCCTGACCGACGCGACGGGCGACGGCGGCAATCGTGGTCCAGGTCGTGGCCGCGGTCGTTCGAACGGCCGACAGGGTCCGCCACCCTGGGCAGGTCCGTCGAAGGAGCGTCAGGGACCGCCGCCCTGGGCAGGCCCGAATCGAGGGACCGATATCGTCGTCCACACCGACGGGGACGGAGACTTCGTCGTCGACGGCGAGTCGCTCCAGGACCTGATCCGAAACGAACCGCCGTCCGCACTCGCCGAGTTCGTCAGGAACACGACGAACACCGAAGTCTCGTCTATCGTCCCGCTCGAGGAGGTCGGAACGCCTCGCTCGGCATAGGACGCGACGAGAGGAGCGATCCGCCCGCTTGCGGGAATGACGAGGTGGGCAGCAGCAATCGCGTGCGGCCGGCCGAAGAGTCGGTGGCGTTGTGAAGACCCCCACGCGAAGATGACTTCCTTTCAGGCGTGGCGAATTGGGAGGTCGAAAACCAGGACAGTCTCTCGAATGACCTCGAGCCGTTTGGCACGCGTTGCTGGGGCTTCGACACGGGAAGCCGATTAGTCTGTGGAAGTGGGAGCCCACCGTATGTCGGTCGAGGAATCCGGCAACCGATTGGTGACCCGCAGTTCGTCCGACCGCCGCCTCAAAACGACCACTCGCGGAGGTCGATGAGCGAGTGTCTATCCACGTCGATCTGGAACTCATCGCACTTATCGCGGCGATCGTGGGATTCGGCGTTACGGCCCAGTTTCTCGCCGCGAAATACCGGGTTCCGAGCGTGCTGTTTCTCATCGTCGCCGGCGTTGCCGTCGGCCCCGAAGGTCTGGGCATCATCACGGCCGAAACGTTCGGCGGGGCGCTCTCGACGATCGTCGGTGTGAGCGTCGCCATCATCGTCTTCGAGGGGTCGTTTCGGCTCGAAGCCGAAATCGTTCGGAACGCGCCGAGGGCGGTCGAATTGTTAATCACGGGCGGTGCGGCGATTACGTTCGTCGGGACCGGCCTGACGGTCCGGTTCCTGCTCGGTTTGGGGTGGGACATCGCGTTTCTCATCGGCGCGCTGCTGGTCGCGACGGGACCGACGGTCATCACCCCCATTCTCGCGGTCGTTCCCGTCCGCGAAGACGTCGCGACGACCCTCGAGGTGGAGGGGATCGTCAACGATGTCACCGCCGCCATTCTGGCAATCGTCATCTTCAAGGCGATGACGGCAATCGAGCTCTCACCGCGGGGGTACGTTTTCCTGTTCATCGAGCGACTCGGAATGGGGATCGTCACCGGTTTCGTGACCGCGGGCGTCGTCTGGTACCTCCTCACGCAGGTCGACCTTCCAGCCCAAGAAGTGCCGCAAGCGGCACGGTTGCTCACGCTAGCCGGAGCCGTCATCGCGTTTGCTATCGCGGATTCGGTGTTTTCGGAGGCCGGTATCGCGGCCGCAGCCACCGCCGGCTTCACCCTCGGAAACATCGATCTCCCCCACCGTGAAAGCATCCTGCGTTTCAATCAGGACGTGACGCTACTCGTCCTTTCGTTCGTTTTCATCACGCTCGCCGCGTTGCTCGAGTTCTCGGCGATTCTCGCGCTGGGTGGCGCCGGAATTGCGGTCGTCGCCGTTTTGATGCTGGTGCTCCGACCGCTGGTCGTCTTTGTCTCGACGATCGGGAGCAGATTCTCGTTTCGCGAACGGGTATTCGTCAGTTTCGTCGGCCCCCGCGGGATCATTCCCGCGTCGGTGGCGACCCTCTTTGCAATCCGTCTGCAGACGAGTACGCCCCCGTCGGATCCTGCGAGTGCTGATATCCTGCTCGGGACGGTCTTTCTCGTGATCCTCGTGACCGACGTCATCGAAGCAGGCTTCGCGAGACGAATCGCGGTCGTGCTCGGCGTGACCTCCGCGGACGATCGATAGCGGTATCGATCCCCTCGCGTATCGTCCACCGACCAGACGACGAGTGCCATCGTGGGAGACCGTTTCGTCCTCCAGTTCTCGCTGATCGGACAATTATCTTCCAGGCCATCCGTCGGTAGAAATGGTGCGTTATAAGAGTCTCTAGACGGAAATCCCTGTATGGCAATTAAACCGGCCTACGTCAAGAAGACCGGGAATCTCCTCCTGGAACGGTATCCAGAGGCGTTCACGACCGATTTCGAACAGAACAAAGAGAGCGTCGACAAACTCACCAACGTCGACTCCAAAGGTGTCCGCAACCGCATCGCGGGCTACGTAACCCGAAAGAAAGGCGCCGAAGTTCCCGCGTAAGCCGGCTATTTCATCACGTCACATCATCTCTGCCGGGAGCCACAGCTCCAGTCGGCTATCGGAGTGAACTGCATCGCATACGTCAATCGTGAAAACGAGCGGTCGAATTTCTGTCGAGACGATGGAGGGACGCTAGTTGTCGAATCCGGGTTCCATGTAGACTGCAGCGACCCCCGCAACGAGCGCGGTACCCCATCCGAACAACATACCGACCAGTCCCGTCAAGATGGTAAACTGGTATCCAATAACCGGGAGCACCCCGTCGGTGTATCCCAGCCAGGCGAAGAAAATGGCTAACAGCGCTGCAACGGCTGCAACGGCTGCTGCACCGATACTGAAATTCGTCTCGAACAGCCCTCGGTCGCTCGTATTCGTGGTCGAACTCGTCATCGAGACCACCTCTGTCCGGCGGCCTTGGGTCGGGCCTGTCGGTAGTGCATTACGTCCTAGGTGCCACTCCCGTTTCTTAATATCTTCTATCCGGATGCAGTGATCCGGCGGTCGCTGCACAGTGGAACCCCCGCCGGTACGTCGACGTAAAAATGCGTGTAATGTATCACGACCATCGTCGAACGTGCGTGGAACACCCGACGGTTCCTCCGCCGATTGACATTCGCTACCGAAAACCCAAACGGTTTTGCGGACACAACTCGGAGTGGCGGAAAATGGCAGTACGAGTAGGCGTACTCGGTGCGACTGGCGCCGTCGGACAGCGACTGATTCAGTTACTCGATCCCCACCCGGATTTTGAGATTGCAGCACTAACCGCGAGCGGTTCGAGCGCTGGCAAGACGTATCGGCAGGCCGCAAAGTGGCGCGTCGACAGCCCTATTCCGGACGACATCGCCGACACCACCGTCACGGCGACTGACCCCGACGAGGTTCCCACCGACGTCGACCTGTTGTTCTCCTCGCTCCCCTCGAGCGTCGGTGCGGAGGTCGAGGCACCGTTTTGCGAGGAGGGCTACGTCGTCTCCTCGAACTCCTCGAACGGCCGGATGGACGACGACATTCCCCTCGTGATTCCCGAGGTCAACGCAGACCACCTCGACTTGCTCGAGGTACAGCGTGACCGACGCGGCTGGGACGGTGCGATGGTCAAAAACCCGAACTGTTCGACGATCACGTTCGTCCCGACGCTCGCCGCTCTGACTGACTTCGGCCTCGAAAAAGTCCACGTCTCGACGCTACAGGCAGTCTCCGGCGCAGGCTACGATGGCGTCAGTTCGATGGAAATAATCGATAACGCGATTCCCTACATCGGCAGCGAGGAGGACAAACTCGAGACCGAGTCCCGAAAACTACTGGGCGATTTCGACGGCGCATCGCTGTCGCACAACAGCATGGCCGTTTCGGCCTCCTGCAATCGCATTCCGACGATCGACGGCCATCTCGAGAACGTCTGGGTCGAAACCCAAGACGACCTCACCCCCGACGAGGCAACTGCGGCGATGCGCGAGTACCCCTCGCTGGACCTTCGTTCCTCGCCCGACCCGCTCATCCAGGTGTTCGACGAACCGGATCGCCCGCAACCGCGGATGGATCGCACCCTCGGAGACGGAATGGCCATCGCCGCGGGCGGCCTCCAGGAATCGCCGTTCGGTCTGCAGTACAACTGTCTCGCGCACAACACGATCCGTGGTGCCGCGGGCGCAAGCGTGCTAAACGGTGAGTTGCTTCTCGAGAAGGGATACATCTGAGGGGCTATCGACGGAAGCGCCAGCAGACAGTCGAACGATGAGTTGGCTCCGAGAAAGCGAGCGGATGTTGAATCAGACGGCTCGGCAGTGCGGACGGTTCGATCGCGCTCGGTAGTAGCCGCGGTAGTAGCCGCCCACGAACGAGCGGATGTGAGGCGACGGTCGTGGACTGTTTGAGCTCAATCCCCGTGTGGCAACGCGACGACCGGTACCGATGCCTGCTTGACCAGCCGACGGGCAACATCGCCGGTGAGTAGCTCCACGAATCGGCTTCCCTCGCGGGGCTCGAAGACCACTGCATCCACGGCACGCTCCGTCGCCGCATCCATAATCGTCTCGACGACGTCCGTTCCGAACAGAATTGCCGTTTCAACGGACCCAGCCGTTTCTTCGAGTGGTCCTCGCGTCCGCTCGAAAATCGTTCGTGCGTACTCTTCGCGCTGTTCGACGGACGCCTTATCGGGCGCACCACCCGCTTTTTCGATCACGTTGACGACGATCACCGAACTCGAGGGCTCGAGATGCGCTGCGAGCGCCCTCGCAGTCGACTCGCCGTCGTCTGGATCGGCTACAGGAACGAGGAGCCTGCCGTCGAACGAGAGCGTCATGGAAGGTCCCTCGCGCGAGCAGTTGCGTCAGCCGGTGGGCGTTCCATACTCCTGATTCGGAGCACAGGGCCAAAAAAGTGCGTTGGGCCCGCGGTGCTTGCGCCCTGGATCGATACGACGCGGTCGAAAATCGATCAGGGGAGAACCTGATTCTCGAGGTCATCGACGTCACCGTCGTCGAACCGACGGACGTTTTCGGCGACGATGTCGGCCAGACGATCGTAGTACTTCGGCGTGTGGCCGGCGTTGTGAGGAGTGATCTGAACGTTTTCGAAGGTCCAGAGCGGATGTGATTCGGGCAACGGTTCTGGATCGGTCACGTCGAGGGAAGCCCCGCGGATCCAACTCGAGCGCAGCGCGTCGACGAGCGCGTCGGTGTCGACGACCGGGCCACGGGCGACGTTTACGAGGACGGTTTCGGGATCCATCGTGACGAATGCATCGGCATCGATCAATCCCCGGGTCATTTCCGTAAGCGGGCACGCGAGAACGAGGTAATCCGTCCGTGCGAGTGCATCGTCAAATGCGTCGCCTTCGAAACCGACCACCTCGTCGGTTGGACCGCCTTTCTCGGGCGTGTACCGCACGCCGATCGTTTCCACCCCGAACGGCTCGAGTCGTTTACAGACCGCCGTCCCGATCGCGCCAAGTCCGACGATCGTCACGGTCGATCCGTGGAGTTCGTAGGCCTTGTAGTGGCGCCACTCGCGGCGGCGCTGTCGGCGCGCACCGACGTGAAACCGCCTGGTGAACTGGAGGATCGCACCGATGACGTGTTCTCCGATGTTCGGTCCGTGGACACCCGACGCGTTGGTCACGGCGATACCTCGTTTCTCGAGCGAGTCGAGCGGCAGATGGCCAGTTCCCGCGTACGCGCACGCGAAAACGTCGATGTTCTCCGCGACGTCGAGGAGGTCGTCTTCGAGGGTCATGCCCGTGGTGAATCGAGCGGTTCGAATCGCTTCGCGCTCTTCTGCCGGCGTTCGCGCGAGTTCGACGCTGTGATCGGGGAGTCGGTCCCGGAGCGCATCGGCGTACTGTTCGATCGGCGTTCCGTGGGTGCCTTTCCTGAGAACCAGGACGTCTGGGACGTCGGCGTCGCTCATGTCCGTGACCTCGGCCAGTGCGATCAAAAGTGTTCGTTTCCCGGTTCCATTTCGGTCCGCCGGTCCAGAGATTCACGGCACTCGTCGTCGGTTCGGTACGAGGTCGTGACCGTCGAGTCGGTCGAAAATTCGCCTCGCAGTTTTTATAATGGCTCAACGAGTCTCCACGGCGTATGGAACGCGTAGACGTCGCGATCGTCGGCGGCGGCCCCGCCGGTGCGTCGGCAGCCGAGCAGGCTGCGACCCACGGCGCCGAGACGGTCCTCTTCGAGCAAGGGGTGCCTCGAGAGGACCGTGAGGAGCTGGGGCCGGACTCGACCGACGCTGCAGGGATGCTCGACTACTGGATCGATATCATGGACTTCGACTACCGGGAGATTCCTGACGAGGTCATCCTCCGGGAACTCGAGGCCACGGAATTCATCGGACCGAACAGCGCCGTCGAATTGCGGACGACGGGAATCGAAGCCAGCTACCCCAAATTCGGATGCACGTTCCATCGCGCACGCATGGACGACTGGCTCCACGAACGCGCGGCCGATGCGGGTGCCGATCTGCGCGTTGGGACCGGCGTCAGAGACCTCGAAACCGATCTGCGAGCGACCGGACCGAAGGGCCCGACGCACACGCTGACGCTCTCGAACGGCGATCAACTCGAGGCCCAGTACGTCGTCCTCGCAGACGGCCCACAGCGGCGGATAACCCTCGAGGCGCTCGATCAGTTCACGGCACCCGGCCGAAGCGCGTCGGACTACCTCTCGCCGCCGGAAGCCAACCACATCGCCTATCAGGAATACCGCGACTTCCCCGACGAGCTGTTCGAAGCGTTCGAGGACACCCTCAAATTCTGGTGGGGCTACATGCCCGGCGAGACCGCCTATCCCTGGATCTTCCCGAACGATGGTACCGTCGCCCGCGTTGGGCTGACGATGCCGATCGGGATGAATCTCGAAGACGTGGACACTCCCGGATCCTACAAGCTTCTCCGGCCCGAAGACGAGAAGATCCCTTCCGGCGCAGAGTACATAAGCCGGCTCCTAGAGCAGGAGTATGGCGACGAGTACGACGTCGCCGAGGACATCCCCCGCGTCGAGGATCGCGGCAAGTCGAAGGGGACCGAAACGTATCCGATCTCTTCGACGCGGCCAATCGAGTCGCCCGTCGGCGCGAACATCGCCGTCGCCGGCGGTGCGATGGGAACGACATCGGCGTTCCACGAGGGCGGCTACCACGTCGCCGTTCGCACCGGCAAGATCGCCGGCCGACTCGCAGGAACTGACACCCTCGAGAACTACAACGACGTCTGGAAGCGTGCGATCGGCGACGAGATCCTTCGCAACGTCTCTTTCGCGGACATCGTCGCCGACTACGAACCTGACGACTGGGACTGGGCGTTCGATACCGTCACCGACATGCAGGGCAACGGGAGCGACAACGTCCTGGTCAACAAGCGGTATACCGCTGGCATCGACGCTGCGAAGATACTAACGCGGTACAAGCGACAGAAGTACAGCTATCGCAACGGACGGTACGTTCAGTTGACGGAAGACGACTACTTCTACTGAGTTCGCGTAGCGTCTCCCTAACTCCGAGCGACCGACGATCCTTTTTCGGGCTCGACGTGGAAGCGAGGATATGGACGCTGGTGAACCCGGGGGGCCACCCGGCGAGAACGGGTCTCGGACCGATGGCTCGAGTCATCGGGTTCCCGCAAGGCAAGCACCCGAGGAATATGGCGATCATCGTGGCGGCGGCGATCACGACGATCACGATCATCATCGAAGCCGCTGGCCGCTGATCGCAGCCGTCGGAGCCGCAGGGCTCTACGCCGGATTTGCGATCTACATCTTCGGGAACGAGACTGCCATCGTCCCACCACTGACTGGCGTCGCCCTCGCCGTCGTCGGAACGATCGTCCTGCTGGCCGGCATCGCGGGCTGGGTCGATCAGGCGTTTCTGGCACCCACGCGAAGTGCACATGCCGACCGGAACTCCCGCCGATCCTACGTTTCGACGACGATACTCTTTCTCGCAACCGACGTTTCGACGTTCGGTGCGTTGTTCATCTATTACTTCTTCGTCAGGATCGGGACGTGGCCGCCGGAGGAACTACCGCCGCTTCTGGGCTCGCTCGTCCTCATCAACACCGCGTTGTTACTCGCCAGCAGCGTCACCTTCCATTACGCACACGAAGCACTCGAGGGAGACAACGGGCGGCGCTTCCTCGGCTTGCTCGGAACGACGCTCGCGCTCGGCGTCGTCTTTCTTCTCGGCCAAGCTGTCGAGTACTACGAGTTCATCACCGCGGAGGGATTTACCCTTTCGAGCGGCGTCTTCGGAAGCGCATTTTTCGGCCTTACTGGTCTCCACGGCCTTCACGTTACACTGGGCGTCGGCGGAATCGCAACGCTTTGCTGGCGCGCGCTTCGAGGGCACTACGGACCGGACCGTGACACGTCCATCGCGACGGTCTCGCTGTACTGGCATTTCGTCGATTTCGTCTGGCTCTTCCTCGTGGTCGTCCTCTACGTCGGCGCGTCGGTGTCTGCGTGACGACCGAGATCAACTCAGCACGCGGTTTCACGGTAGCTCGTGGTCGAGATCGCTTTCGAACACCTCGAGCGTCGGCGAGTCGCAGTCACAGAAGTTCGACCGACCGAGCGGCCGTAGCCTGCCGTCGGGCCACACCTTGACGACTCCGATCTCGCTGCATCGTTTGCACGTCGCTGCCGCTCGTTTACTCTCGTCGTCGGTACCTCTCATAGTTACCTCGAGGGTCTGCAGGCGGAGCGAATCGAGTGGCACTGGTTCGGTCGGAAGGCCGTCGGTCTCCAGTGACTGACCTCGCGGGAGCGTCGCACCCGCGAGGTCAGCAGGACAGATGGTCCCCCAGCAATTACGAGGTCGTCGGCACTTTCCGCTGGCCTCACGCACGTCCCACAGGCTTGCGGACAACGTAAGCCCTCCGCGTACACCCGATGACGAAAGCGGTGAGTTCTGGTGGACCATTTGACCGAACTCAGTACACCGGTACCACGCCGAGCGAAGAAAAACCCCGGTCGTCGACTTCTCGATCCGATTTCGTTTCGGATAGTACCAACCGATCCGAATTTCAGCGATAGCCTCAACAGTCGTTTCTCCCGCTCGGTCTGGGCAGGCGACAGTGATGTTCTTTCAGGAACCGGAGTCCAGTACGAAGTTACCGTCGAAGATCCTGACCCCCACTTCGCGAAGCTCCTCCAGCAAGCGATCGGTGGACAGGAAGGCGAAATGCGAGTCGCGCTACAGTACATGTTTCAGGCCTGGGCGGTGCCAGATGAACACGAGGGATACCGGACTCTGCTGATGGAAACCGCCGCGGAAGAACTCGGCCACATCGAAATGCTCGCGACAGCCGTCACGAAGAATTTCCGCGGTTCGCCCAGGCGCATCGACGACGAGGCAAAGCGGGCGGCTGATGCCGCGGCGTCGATAACTGGACAGAACGCACGCCAGTTCCTCTCGTCGGGGCTCTCCGCGATGCCAGTCGATAGCAACGGCGTCCCATTTACTGGCGCGTACATAGCCGCATCGGGCAACCTCGCTGGCGACCTCTATGCGAACGTAATGGCCGAATCGACCGGCCGCACCCTCGCAACGCGCCTCCGGGAATACACCGACGATCCGGGTATGAAGGACATGCTCTCGTATCTTATCGCCCGCGACACCCAACACCAGAACCAGTGGCTTCAGGCGCTAGAAACGCTGGACGATCCGGTTTCGGTGCCGGCAAGCTTCCCGCAAGAAGAAGAAAACCAGGAGTACAACTACACGTTCATGTCTACCAGACGGGTCGAACAGCCCGATCCGGGCCTTCCGTGGACGCAGGGCGACTCGCCGGATGGCAAAGGACAGTTTTCGTCCACATCCAGCAGCCAGGTGGTGGAAAAGAGATCGCCCCCAACCCCGATCCCTGACCCACGACGAGCCGAGCGAAACCGACGACTAGGCTCCTTGCGTGCCAACGGCCGACAATAGATCCGGCGCTCTCCTTTCGCAGGCCACGGCGTTCTCCCGGACGGATCGCCCGCATCGGAGCGACGACTACACTCTTTGCCGTTGCTACTCGTATCCCCGGTACCCATTCCGACAGATCGATCACTCCTGGTTATCGCCTCGCATCCGTTCCTCGAAGCCTGCCATTTTCCGATAAATCGGCGGCGTCAGAACACCTGCGATACCCACCAGGATCGCGATTCCACCGACCGGGAACAACAGCGGCTCGGCCTCGAGACAGGAGTTCTGAGATGCGATTTGAACGTAATATCGGTCACCCTCGTAGGCTACGACTGCCCCATCGAGCAGTACGTCCAGGTTCGCGACGTCACCCTCGATCGTCCCCTCCCGAAACGGGCTCGCAGTCGCCTCTTCGAGGGCCCGCTGCTCTGCGGTCGTGAGATCCTCGACGGGGAGTTCGTCGACTGATTCCGGGACGCCGTCGTACTCGTCGACTGGCGTCGCAGTGATCGTGGGATCACCACAGAGTCCAACGCTATCCTGAACGACGACGTAACCGCCGACGATCGAGAGCGGGAGTCCGACGGCAATCAGGAGGACGCCGAGAAACGGTGCGGCATAGGTCAACACCAACGACTCCGATTCTGCCGTCGGCTCTATCGGTCCCGTTTCGTCGGTAGCTGGCGGATCGGTCGGCTTCCCGGGTGCATCGCCGTCACTCATTCCTGATCTGTCTCCCCCGTCGACGGCCGGCGCTGACGGCCGCCGAGATACGCAATCGTCCCCGCGAGGCCGAGTCCGTAGAGCCAGTGGGCGAGCAAGACGAAGACGAGGTACGCGACCAACTCGAGATCGGTCTGGCCGGTGTAAAACGCGATCGCGAATCCGGAGGCGATGACCGTCGCGTACCACAGTCCCGTGACGAGGGTGAGTTCACCCGGCAGATACTCGCCCAGTGAGAGGAACAACAGCGACCAGACCGTCATCCCGCCGACGAGGAACAGCGTGTAGCCGAGTGCGACGCTCGACGGAAGTCCGATGAACGTTGCGAGATTCGCGAAGGACTCGAGATCGAACACGCCCAATATTACTGCCCCGAAGAGAACGCCGGACATGAGCATCGTACCGACGAAGCCCCCGGTCGCACCCGCCCCGGCGTCGTTCGCGACGGTGCGAGCGACAGGCCAAATGCGGCCGTAAAGCGACGGCGGGCGCTCCTCGCGTGCGGGAACGTACGACGGTCTGACCTCCTCCGGTTCGCTCGGGGGGATGCCGCGTTCGCGCTCGAGTCGGTCCTCGAACCACTGCCATTCGGGCGTGAACTGCCCGGTCGCTTTCAGCTCCCAGGGGTCGCTGGTCTCGATCGGCGTCCCCTGAAAGTACGACCAGAGCATATTGTACAGCCACATCAGGACGCTGATGCCGATGATGAACGCACCGACGGTCGCGACGACCTGCAGGGCCGAGTACTGCGGCGGGTAGGTCGCGTACCGGCGGGGCAACTCGAGGAACCCGAGAGCCATCAGCGTCATGAAGGTAAGCGCGGAACCGGCGACCAGCAGTGACGATTGAAACAGCGCGAGCCGTCGGTCGTACATCCGGCCGGTAAGAAGCGGATACCAGTAGTAACTGGCAGCGAACATCATGAGCGGGATGATCCCCATGAGAATGAGGTGGAAGTGACCGACGACGTAGTAGGTGCCGTGGTACATAATATCGACCGGGATCACCGCGAGAAAGATACCGGTGACGCCGCCGACGATGAACAGGCCGATCGAGCCGACGCAGAGTATCGTCGGGGCAGCGAGCCTGACGTCGCCGTTCCACATAGTGGTGATCCAGTTGAATACCTTGATCGCACTGGGGACGGCAATCGCGACCGAGGTCGCCATAAAGCTCGCTCGAACTCGGGGATCGACACCGGTTACGAACATGTGGTGAGCCCAGACGCTAAAGGAAAGAACGCCGATCGCGATCGTCGAGTAGACGATGAACTTGAATCCGAACAGTTTTCGACCGACGAACTTCGGTAGTATAAGACTCATCAACCCCGTCGCGGGGAGGAAAATGATGTATACCTCCGGATGGCCCCAGAACCAAAAGAGGTGCTGCCAGAGGATGGGGCCGCCGCCCTCGACCGCGAAGAACGTCGTCCCGAAGTTGCGATCGAACAACAACATGAGCAGCGCCGTGCCGAGCAGCGGGAACGCAAAGAGAACGATTGCGCTCGTAACGAGCATGTTCCACGAAAAGATGTCGAGGTTCGCCCACCCGATCGACTCGTCGCGCTCGTAGACGACCGTCGTGATGAAGTTGATCGCCCCGATCGTGGTCGCGATGCCACTCAGGTGGAGCCCGAGTATGAGGAAATTCGTCTGCGGGTTCGGCGCGAGAGACAGTGGCGGATACAGGTACCAGCCGATCGCCGGTTCGCGTAACGCAAACAGCGCCGTAAGCCAGTCCGCTGGAACCAGCAGCGCGAGCACTTTTCCCGTCACTTCGGCGACGATTCCCAGCCGCGCGAGCAAAAGTGCAGGTGGCAACGTCCAGAACCCGACGGCGTTGAGCCGCGGAAACGCCATGTCGTCTGCGCCGATCAACAGCGGCAGGAAGTAGTTTCCGATCCCGAAGAAAAGCGGCGTAACGAAGAAGATCAACATCGTCAACCCGTGCATCGTAAACAGCTCGTTGTACGTCTGTTCGGTCCAGAGGTTGGCCTCCGGCGTCAACAGATGCGTTCGAATCATCATCGCGTCGATTCCGCCCCATATCGCCGCGACTGTACCGAACGCGATGTAGAGCAAGCCGATCTCGCGGTGGTTCGTCGTCGTCGTCCAGCGGACGGCAGCCGCCCTGGCATCGGAGAGACTGAACCGACGCTCGCGGCCAGCAATATACCCCCCATCCGGCGACGGATCGGTTCGTAACCGGCGCGCCAGCACGACCGTCACGGCACAGCTCACGAGAATGCCCACGAACAACGAGACCTCCACGATTGCACGGTCCATCGTCACACCTCACCCCGTGCCGATCGACTGCACCGCTCGTCGCCGTGCATAGCGGTGGGGTCATCACCGACCCCAATAAAGTTGAACTGACAGTTTAGAGAGTGTCATCCCTATTGATGCATTGTGCCCGTGGATACAGCCGCATAACGGATACGAATTCGTGACAGTTCATCGATCTATGGATGCCGTATTTCACTCCGGCTGCCCAATCACTGCCAATGGGTAGCCGCCGAACGACCGTGACACTGCTTGTCTCGGCGCTCTCGAGTCTCCTCGCATCGACCGGAACTGTCGTCGCCCAATCGACAAACCGTGAGTTGATCGACGGTCTCGAGTATCAACTACTCTACGTTGCACTGCCGCTGACGTTGTTCGTCCTCCTGATTCTGGTCTACGCAGCCGTCAAGTTCCACGACAACGACGATCCCCAGCCGACGACGGAAGATCCCGCCCTCGAAATCACGTGGACTGCTGCGACGGCGATTATCCTCCTGTTCGTCGGGCTTTCCGGCTACAGCGTCCTCGTCAGCCCGTACGTGTCTCCATCACAGGCCCTCGAGGGTGGTGACAACCGCAGTCAAGGGGAATTTGAGTCGTTCGATGATCTCCCCGAAACCGACGACGAGGAGATATACGTCACTGGATACCAGTGGGAGTGGCAAGCGACGTACGCTGGAGCCAACGTCACGACCGAGGACGCGATCGTGATCCCGGCCGACGAGAACGTGACGATCTGGCTTACAAGCGACGACGTCATCCACTCGCTTTTCGTTCCTGATCTCGGCGTCAAACAGGACGCATTCCCGGGCCGCTACACTCGGGCTCGGACTGTTGCCTACGAACCCGGGCGCTACGACGCGGTCTGTGCCGAGTTCTGCGGCGCCGGCCACTCGCGGATGGATGCCGAAGTCGTCGTCGTCGAGTCGGAAACCTACGATCGGTGGCTCCAGGAGAACGAGGGCAACGTTACCACGGCGCCGAATCCTGGGTAAGTGAGCCGCGCGCAGTCGACGGAGTAGAAGAGTTAAACGCCCGACCTGCCTAGACAAACTGCGTGCCTTTAGTCCCCGTCCGAGCAAACCCATTCGGGTGCGATGACAGCACGGCGAACCCGGGCACGCAACAACACCACACTGGAGAACTCTCTCGAGTTCTTCCGCCCGGCACGAGGGTTAGCCAGCCGACGCGGCACGCCGCCACGGGATGAGGCTGGACGTTAGTGTTCCGGGCGCACATTTTGACGACGCCGTCTGAACTATAGTAGTCGTTGAACGTCATTGCATACCCCGCTCGCGAGTTCGCGGCCAGCGAGCATTCGCCCGCCGCAGCAGTGCGAGCGGTGGGTAAATCGTTTCAACGACTACTATAGAGTCGAGACAAACGGGCGAGTAAATGGCCAGTTTTGCGTCGCACTACACGGATTCCCGCAACGACAGTCAATCGCATCAGGTAGCTTCAATCGTCGTGGCTGGTAGATCGGTTTCCCTTCCGGTCGGTCGTTCGAAACGGCCCCCTCGCTACCGAGTTACCGATCGGTACTCGTCGATTCCGTCAATAAATCGCTGTATAGAAACGTCTCGGTCGTGGTGCGGGCGACTGGTCCGATTCCGTCCCGCTCTCGTGCACGCTCGATCGTCGACCGAATCGCCTCGAAGTTGTTTCCACTGACGACGTCGCCGCTTCGGTGATCGAACGCTACGAGTCGCTGTTCCTCGAGTCGCGGAAGATGGTTGTGGAGTAAGGACAGCTGGGTTTGTTTCTTCTGCTCAGTAGAGACGGATTCGGGCGCTATGTCACGTTCCCAGGCGGCAATTTGCCGGGCTAGTGAGTCGACGGTTGCGTGGTCGCAGTCAAAGAAGTAATACAAAACGTATCGTCGTTGGGATTCGGATAAAATATCGTAAAGGGTGTCGAGATCCATCGCGTTACTACCTGTGTCCATGGTTTATCTCTTTCATAGACAGTTGGATAAGTCACATCCCAAAAATATTTGGTCGGAGCCACGAGGCGGATTCGAATACACTGATCGGTTATTCGTAATCGTCTCCGCCCGCCGGGTTGCAATAGAGAAAACCCCCACGGCGACTGCCCGATGCAGTCGCTCCGTGGGGGTAATGGGTGGAGTATGAATGGTCGGCGGCGAAACGGGGTTCCCAGAGGGTCGCCCACTCCAGTACTGACCGTAACGCAGGCGAGCTTATCTTCCGTGTTCGGGATGGGTACGGGAGGTACCTCGCCGCTGTGGCCGCCGTAATGCCGATCAACGGATTCGAACCGTCGTAATACCAGTATCGGTCGTGGCGTCGTTGCCTATGGCGTCTGACCGTTGTGTACGTGTAGTCCAGTTTGCGTCCGGACCCGTTCTCGCGTCACGGATCCAATGCGTTATGTAGTTATGAGTGTGTGGCTCGATCAGTTAGTGCTCGCGGGCTCAACGCCTCGTTGCCTTGGCGCGTACACCCCGAGTCTATCGACCTCGTCTTCTACGAGTGATCTCAATGGTATCTCTTTTTCAGGTGGGTTTCGAGCTTAGATGCGTTCAGCTCTTACCCCGTGGTGCGTCGCTGCCCGGCACGTGCCCTCTCGGACAGCCGGTACACGAGTGGCACCCATTCGTAGTTCCTCTCGTACTATACGAACGTTCCCGTCAGATACCGTTACACCCCCAATAGATAGCAGCCGACCTGTCTCACGACGGTCTAAACCCAGCTCACGACCTCCTTTAATAGGCGAACAACCTCACCCTTGCCCGCTTCTGCACGGGCAGGATGGAGGGAACCGACATCGAGGTAGCAAGCCACCCGGTCGATATGTGCTCTTGCGGGTGACGACTCTGTTATCCCTAAGGTAGCTTTTCTGTCAGCAATTGGCCGCATCAAGCAGCCTAATTGGTTCGCTAGACCACGCTTTCGCGTCAGCGTCCGTCGTTGTGCCGGACACTGTCAGACTTCCTTTTGCTCTTGCGCTCTTCCCCGCGTCTCCGACACGGGTGAGGAAATCTTGGGGCGCGCCCGATATCTTTTCAGGCGCGTACCGCCCCAGTCAAACTGCCCGGCTACCAGTGTCCTCCGCCAGGAGTGAGAGTCGCAGTCACCATCGGGTAGTATTTCAATGCTGGCTCGGTGGCCCGCTAGCGCGGGTACCTGTGTAACGCCTCCTACCTATGCTGCACAATGGCGACCACGTCTCAGTGACAGCCTGCAGTAAAGCTCTATAGGGTCTTCGCTTCCCCTTGGGGGTCTCCAGACTCCGCACTGGAACGTACAGTTCACCGGGCCCAACGTTGGGACAGTGGCGCTCTCGTTGATCCATTCATGCAAGCCGCTACTGAAGCGGCAAGGTACTACGCTACCTTAAGAGGGTCATAGTTACCCCCGCCGTTAACAGGTCCTTCGTCCCCTTGTACGGGGTGTTCAGATACCTGCACTGGGCAGGATTCAGTGACCGTACGAGTCCTTGCGGATTTGCGGTCACCTATGTTGTTACTAGACAGTCGGAGCGCCCGAGTCACTGCGACCTGCCTCTTTCCGAGGCAGGCATCCCTTATTGCGAACGTACGGGACTAACTTGCCGAATTCCCTAACGTCGGTTGCTCCCGACAGACCTTGGCTTTCGCCGCCACGAGTACCTGTGTCGGATCTCGGTACGGACAGTGTGCTCGCCTTTTCACGGGCTCTAGGTTGACCTGACTTGCGCTATCTCGTCATTCGAACGCTTCGTGCCATTACGGCTTCCACGCTCTTCGACGATTCGACCGGGCGAAAACCCGGCTCAGGCGGCCCCAAAGCGTCGGCTTTGAGTGCACACTGGCATAGGAATATTAACCTATTTCCCTGTTGTCAGCTTCGACTTACGGGCTGACTTAGGACCGGCTAACCCTCAGCTGATCAGCATTGCTGAGGAACCCTTACTCGTTCGGCCGTCGGGGTTCTAACCCGACTAACGCTGCTACTATGACCAGGATTTTCGTTACTGAACGGTCCACACGATCTCTCGACCGTGCTTCCGCCCGAACAGAACGCCAACCTACAAGATTGCGGTCTGATCCGCACTGCTAGGTCTCGGTGGTGGATTTGAGCCCCGATCATTTTGGGCGCCTCAAACCTCGGCCGGTAAGCTGTTACGCTTTTCTTAGAGGGTAGCTGCTTCTAAGCTCACCTCCCGGCTGTCTAGGGCTTGAGACCACCTTCGATCGCACTTAATCCACACTTGGGGACCTTAACCCAGCTCTGGGTTGTCTCCCTCACGGTACACAGGCTTACCCCGCGCACCGGACTCCCTGCGTCAAACGACGTTCGTAGGTTCGGAGTTGGACAGGGGGGCACACTCCTCTCGGAGTGCGGTCCCCCAATCCGTTGCTCTACCCCACGAACTATCTCGGCAGAGGTCATGCTTCGACATGTTTCGGTTGGAACCAGCTGTTTCCGGACTCGATGGGCCTTTCACCCCTACACACAGATCACGAGAGGGTATTGTAGGACACCAACTCTAACAGGCCTCCACGTGCCTTTCGGCACGCTTCACCTTGTCCGTGCGTAGATCGTCCGGTTTCGGGTCGTGCCCGTTTGACTCCCCGCGCTTGAACACGGTGGTCCTGGTGCAAAGCACTGCGACCATATCGGTTTCCCTACGCCTTCCCCGATAATCGGGTTAGACTCGTCAAACAGGCACACTCCCTGGTTCGTTTTTCAAAACGTACGACAGAACACCGGCTTCCCAAACTTCCTACTGGTAGCTCGCGCTACGGTCGTTTTGTCCGGGACCTTCTATGCCCTGTCGCTCCATCGCCAACTGATTTCACGCCCTATTGCACCTCCCTTCGTGGGGTGCTTTTCAGCGTTCGCTCACGCTACTTGTTCGCTATCGGTCTTGAGGAGTGTTTAGTCTTCGCGGTCGATGCCCGCGATATTCACGAGGGATATCCAACCCCCGATACTCTGGAGCTGACTCGTTCTCTACTCGACGACAGTACGGGACTGTCACCCTGTTTCGTGCTCCGTTCCAGGAGACTTCGTGTCGCGTTTCAGGAAGTGATCGTCAGTCCGAACACCACATTGCCCGTGAAGGCTTCGGTTTGGACTGCGTCGCGTTCATTCGCCATTACTAACGACATCGCGTTTGCTTTCTTTTCCTGTCGGTACTAAGATGTTTCAATTCCCGACGTTCCCCATTGCGCGAAGCAATTGCGGTGGGGATTCCCATTCGGAGATCCTATGTTCTTTGCCTCCGTGCGGCTCCCATAGGCTTATCGCAGCTTGGCACGTCCTTCTTCAGCTCTCAAGCCGAGCGATCCACCAGCTGGCACAGTAGCCACGTTCATCGGATCGGCGTTGCGACAAAGTCGCAACATCGTGACCCGGGAACGGGTCCAGTGGACGCCTGGACTACACGTACACACGGTCTCATCTGCACGCCAGTAGACAGCTGGCCTGCATTAACCCTTCCCACCCGCACTTGCGCGGGGTGGTGCATCGGTTCGTTCGGATTCAATCGTCGGGCCGTCCCCCACTTAAGGGACACGATCCGAGATTTCCTCCGAGACATGGACCCACAGGGATTCGAACCCTGGGCATCCTCCTTGCAAAGGAGGCACTCTACCACTGAGCTATGGGCCCACGCCCGCCTCAGGAGAGGCGGGCAGGGAGTTGGGTGTTAGCCTCGGTAGTTCTAGGGTGCCCGATCGGCCAGTCGAGTGACTGTCTCGATCGAACGTGGGGTGCGGTTCGAAAACCGCGATCCGCAGTGAGCCAGGCGCGACGGCCTGGTCTCGGTCTGTGGAGGTGATCCAGCCGCAGATTCCCCTACGGCTACCTTGTTACGACTTAAGCCCCCTTGCGGAGCCCAGATTCGACCGACGTTGCGTCGGCCTCATCCGGACCCCACTCGGGTGCTTTGACGGGCGGTGTGTGCAAGGAGCAGGGACGTATTCACCGCCGTCTTCTGAACGGCGATTACTACCGAATCCAGCTTCATGAGGGCGAGTTTCAGCCCTCAATCCGAACTACGACCAAGTTTCGGAGATTAGCGCCCCCTTTCGGGGTGGCATCCCACTGTCTTGGCCATTGTAGCCCGCGTGTCGCCCAGCACATTCGGGGCATACTGACCTACCGTTGCCCGTTCCTTCCTCCAGTTTGGCACTGGCAGTCCTCCTAATGTACCCAACCACCACAAGGGTGTTGCTGGCAATTAGGAGTGCGGGTCTCGCTCGTTGCCTGACTTAACAGGACGCCTCACGGTACGAGCTGACGGCGGCCATGCACCTCCTCTCAATGGCTCCAGTAAGCTCATCACACTGACCTTCACTGCACATTGTCGATGCTGGTGAGATGTCCGGCGTTGAGTCCAATTAAACCGCAGGCTCCTCCGGTTGTAGTGCTCCCCCGCCAATTCCTTTAAGTTTCATCCTTGCGGACGTACTTCCCAGGCGGTCTGCTTCACGGCTTCCCTACGGCACAACACAGGCTCGTAGCCTGTGTCACACCTAGCAGACATCGTTTACAGCTTGGACTACCCGGGTATCTAATCCGGTTCGTGACCCAAGCTTTCGTCCCTCACCGTCGGATCCGTCCTTCCAGAGCGCTTTCGCCACCGGTGGTCCGTCCAGGATTACGGGATTTCACTCCTACCCCGGACGTACCCTCTGGATCTTCCGGTCCCAAGCCCCACAGTTTCCACCGGACGCCCGCGCGTTAAGCACGCGGATTTCCCGATGGACTTGCGAGGCCAGCTACGGACGCTTTAGGCCCAATAATAGCGGTCATCACTTGTGCTGCCGGTATTACCGCGGCGGCTGGCACCGGTCTTGCCCAGCACTTATTCTACCACCTCCTTACGGTGGTGAAAAGCGAGGACTATATGCCCTCGCACTTGGAGTCCCCTTATCGCACTCTCGTGCAGTGTAAAGGTTTCGCGCCTGCTGCGCCCCGTAGGGCCCGGAATCTTGTCTCAGATTCCGTCTCCGGGCTCTTGCTCTCACAACCCGTACCGATTATTGGCACGGTGGGCCGTTACCCCACCGTCTACCTAATCGGCCGCAGCCACATCCTATGGCGCCGCAACGTTTCCAGTTCGCGCCACTCCAGGCTGCGAACTGTATTCCGGATTAGCCTCAGTTTCCCGAGGTTGTCCGGATCCATAGGGTAGTTTGGCCACGTGTTACTGAGCTATCTGCTACGAGTCTGAACTCGTGCAACTAGCATGGCTAAATCGGACTCCAATAGCAATGACCTCCGGCAGGATCAACCGGAATGAATGCTATAAGTTTCCCCGGCGAAGCCGGGGAGATTGGCGGTGAATGTTGGTACACACTCACACATAAATGGTCCACGTTCGCTGACGACAGCCGGTCGCGACGACCGGTCGGGCGTCACCGAACTACCAAGGCTAACATCAGATCCCATCTGTACGGCGGACCGCAGGGGTAGGATCCTCATTTCCTTCGGACGTATTCGTAAGCCGTCAGGGATACATAACCCCTTCGAACTCGCGGCGTCCGAGATGACGGACCGGGTTGAACGGCCCGTCGATCACGCGTTTGTTGCGTTCATATCCAACTGCCCTCGTACATATAAGGGCGTCGGATCGAACCCGCGCCGAAAACCGCATCCGGCGAGAGCTTTCGTGCAACCAACAATACGCGCCCGGACTATATAAGGGCATCGTACTGTATCGCCGGTAATCCGACGTTGGTCACGATCGACCCGGCTACCTCAGAGACGCCGTCGAACGAGTCGACGATCGAAGCGAGGTAATGGATTATATCCTGCCTCCGTGCCGGGATGCGGCCGGAGGGAACGTGGCGGCGTGTGCCACGTCGTTCGCATTAATGTGGAAACCCTGGCTCCTACATAAGGCCGTCGTCTCGGTCGTTCGTTGTTCTACGTTACGTATTCACGAGGGTGACGGTCTCCCACCATTTCATCCCACGACCGTTCGGTTGCAGCGACTGCTGGCACAGCGATGACTCCCGAAAATTGCCGGCTTTGGGAGCCCAATCGGCATATCCGTCTTTCGGGTACCGCGATCGTCTGAAGCGGTCGCGGTGAAACCTCGAGTGCGAATCGGGCCCTCGTGGCCAGAGGGTCGACTCCGGGCCGTCTAAAGCGGTGGCTACGGACCGCACACCAGCGGCGTCGGTCAGCGGAGACTCCTCGGATCACACAGAGCGTTCGGCGTCGATGGCGGCGAACAGAAGATGACCCATCGGTTCGAGGGCGACTGTTACAGCAGGGGACGGGGTCTCGCCCTCGAGGGAATCCCGTCACTTCGAACTCGAATTACTGGGTCCAGGAAGTAGTCGCTTCCACCCTACCAGACACTCACGAAGAACCGGCAGACCGTCGTAGAGCCACAGCAGGAACGCGAAGGCGGCGAGTCCGAACTGGAGCCAGACGTACGTCGAAATATCTCCCGCGAGGAGTTGGGAGAGATAGCGGCCGAACAGCAGGTCGAACGATTCGAGGAATCCCCGACTGGGCGAAGAGCCGGGAACGGTCACGACCGGCCAGAGCATGAGTTCGAACTGGACGATCCCCTGACTGACGTAGGAGTAGAGGACGTCGGCCGGAGGGTGAAGGAGGGCGCCGACTCCGAATGCGAGGCCGGTTCGTGGACGCCCGATCGCGTATGCGATGACAGCGATTGCGACCGACAGCGGAACGATGAAGAACACGGAATGACCGACGGCGTATCCGGAATCGAAAACGCCGTATTCCCACGCGAGGGGCTTGTCGATCAGGTCGGGGAGGGTCGACGCAAGCACGACGGCGAATGCCTCGAGCCCGCTGGGCGAGTCGCGGAAGACGAGGTGACAGCCCACCGAATATGCAAGATAGCCGACGATCGCGTGTTCCCATGGCCACATAGGACGGTGGTGCAGTGGACGCGGAATAGTTATGCAGGACTTGCCGACAGCGGACAAGCGTGGCTACGCTGTTTCTTCGAAGCGGGGCGGAACGAAAATACTCTCGATAGCCGGTTCGAAACCGAGAAAAAGCCTGTTACTGACTGCATACATCGTCGGTGCTGACCGGCTACGTCCAGACTGTGCGATTATCCCGGACGAACGTGCGAAAGTCCGTCGGCGGACGGCCGAGGAGCGAGCGAACGTCGTCGGTCACTCGGTTTGCCAGTCCGAGTCGAGCAGTGGTGTAGATCGCGGCCATCACACCGGTCTTCGCGAGATTGCCCTCGAGTCGGTACCGCGAGATCAAAAACCGAGGGAGCGAGGGAGCAGTGTACTCGACCTCACGCTCGAGTGCCGCCGAGAGCACCGCACAGACCTCGGCGTACGAGAGCGCGTCCGGACCGGTGAGATCGGACGCGCCGGTAATCCCCTCGCAAAGCGCTCGGACCGCGACGGCGGCGACGTCTCGAGCCTCTACCAGACTCGTCTTTCCGTCACCGGCGGGGACTGCCAGCCGACCGTCGCGGATCTCCTCGCGGTGGGTCGTAGAGAGGTTCTGCATGAAAAACGAGGCGCGCAGGAACGTCGTCTCGAGGCCGGCGTCGGCGAGCCACGATTCGATACGCGCGTGGGGGACGAGCGGGTTCCGATCGGCACCGATGACAGAGAGGAAGACGACGCGTTCGACCCCGGCTCCGACGGCAGCCGCAAGGGCCGGAACGACGTCTCGTCGGACTCGAGATAGCGCCGGTGGGCGAACGAGAAACATCGCGTCGACGTCGGCGAACGCATCCCGATAGGACGTCGGGTCGGTGAAGTCGAAGGCGACGGTCGCGCAGTTCAGCCGATCACGGGCGCGGGCGGGATGGCGACTCGCGGCAGCGACTGTGACGTCGGGTGCGTCGCGGAGGCCGTCGACGCCGCGGCAGCCGTCGGTTCCGGTTGCGCCCGTGACGAGGACGTTCACGCGGGACCCACCTTCGGTAGTTCGCGAACGAACTGCTCACCCTCGAGACAGTCGAGGACGAACCGTGCGACGTCGGCGCGGTCGATCGAAACCCAGCGCGAGGTCACCGGCGCGGTACTCGCCCGCCGGATCGCCCTCGGTGAGCCGTGGTGCACGGACGACGGTCCATGCGAGGGCTGTCCGATTTACTCGCCCGACGTGAGCGTCGGCGTCCTCGAGCACCGCGCGAGCGATCCGCGACCGCCTCGAGCCAGAAGAGCGCGAGCGAGTCGAGCGGACCGTCGCCCGGTTGCTCGACCTCCTCGGGAAGGCCCACGCGATGGCGATCCTCTCGGCGTTCGCGTTCGCCGACGAGCCACTTCGCTTCTCGGAGCTCGAGGAGCGCCTCGAGGTGCCGGCGAACACCCTCTCCGAGCGGCTCAAAGAGATAGTCGCGGCCGGGTTGCTCGGCGAAAAGCCTACGACGAGGTTCCGCCACGGGTCGAGTACGAACCGCCCGAGAAGGGCCGAGCGGCGTTCCCGGCGTTCGGCCACCTGCACGCGTGGGCCATCGAGCACGACCTCGAGCCCGTCGAAGAGTGACGAGCGCCGATAGTTCGAACTCCGAAGTTGCGAAGTGATTTCGAACTCACAGCTATATCCAGTTGCTCGCCCAAACACGACTGTGACCGACTACGCAATCGAGGCTCGAGACGTGGCGGTGACGTACGCGGACGGGACCGAGGCGGTCCGGGGCGTCGACCTGCTCGTCGACGAGGGCGAGTTCTTCGGCTTCCTCGGCCCGAACGGCGCGGGGAAGACGACGGTGATCAAGACGCTGGTGACGCTGTTGCGCCCGACGGCCGGCTCGGTGGAGGTCAACGGCTTCGACGCCATCGCCGACCCACACAGCGTGCGGGCGACGGTCGGCTACATGGCCCAGGAGACGAGCATCGATCCGGAGCTGACCGCCTACGAGAACCTCCGATTCGCCTGCGACGCCTACGGGGTGCCGAAAGCGGATCGAACGGAGCGAATCGACGAGTTGCTCGAGCTCGTCGAACTGACCGACGTGGCGGACAAGGTCGCCGACGACTTCTCGGGCGGAATGAAGAAACGCCTCGACGCGGCGACGGCGCTGGTCCACCGACCGCAACTGGTGTTCCTCGACGAACCGACGACCGGGCTCGATCCGGCGGCGCGAAACCGACTCTGGGAGTACTTCCGGCGGATCAACGACGAAGGGACGACCGTCTTCCTGACGACGCAGTACTTAGAGGAGGCCGACCAACTGTGCGATCGGCTGTCGGTCATCCAGCGCGGCCGGGTCGTCGCCGACGGGTCGCCCGCCGAGTTGAAGCGCCGCGTCGGCGGCGAGATCCTCGGCGTCGATCTGGCAGATCCCGCCGCGAGCGATCGAGCGGCGACGGTCGCGCGCGACGAGGAATTGTTCGCGGAGGGTGCGACGATCGAGCGGACCGAGTCGGGGATCGAGGTGACCGCACGCGACGCGCGGACGCGCGGGACGGATTTATTGGTCGCGCTGCGCGACGCTGGTATCGAAGTGGTTGGGTTCGACGTCCGCGCGCCGACTCTCGACGACGTGTTCCTCGCCGTAACTGACGAACGGCCGAACTCTGTGGAGGGGGTCGGGGGAGAGTCGACGGCGGCCGAAGCCGTGCGATCGAAGCCCACCGGTGACGGCGGTACCGTAGACGGCGAAGGGGCGGAAACCGGTGGAACGGGAGGTAACCGATGAGTACGCCGAACGTCGACCGTTACGGCGGCGGGTTCGCGAGCGACGTCTGGGTTACGTTCGTCCGGTGGACGATCAAGTCGGTTCGAAACCCGTTCGTCCTCGTCGTCTCGCTCGTCCAACCGATTATTTTCCTCGTGTTGTTTACCCAGGTGTTCGGCGGCGTTGCGACGGGCGCCCTCGAGGGGATCACGTACGAGACCTATCTCGTGCCGGCGATCGTGATCCAGGTAGCGCTGGTCGCGGCTGCAACGTCCGGGATCGGGCTCGTCAACGACATCGAAACCGGCATGTTCGAGAAGATCCTGGTGAGTCCGATGAATCGAACCGCCGTCTTTCTGGGGAAGACGCTGGCCGAGGTCGTCCGAATCGTCGCGCAGGTCGCGATCGTTCTAGGGCTCGGCGTCTTGCTCGGGGCCGAGATCGAGACTGGGCTGATCGGGGCCGTCGCGATCGCCGGTATCTGCGTCGTGTTTTCGATCTGGTTTACCGCGTTCTCGAACGTGTTGGCCGTCGTGACCCGCGACGAGGAGTCGACGATAATCGGGGCGAACCTGCTACAGTTACCCTTACTGTTCGTCTCGAGCGCGTTTCTACCGCTGCCGGCGCTTCCGGAGTGGATTCAGACGGTTGCGACGTTCAACCCGATCACCTACGGCGTCGACGCTGCCCGTGCCGTGATGCTGGGCCAGGATACGATGACGGTCGTCGAGGTTACACGGTTCGAGGGTATGTGGAACACGCTCGTCCCCGCACTGATAGTCCTCGTCGGGCTCGCGCTGTTGTTTGGTTCGGTAGCCATTTACGCGATCGGTCGCGCCGCCAGCGCCGACGTTCGGTGACTATCGGCGGCGGTTCCCGGCGCGGAACGTGTACTGCGAACTAACCGACATCGTTTAGCGACCGCGGTCGTACGGAGAAACATGGACCGATCGGGATTCGTCAGACTCTCGCTTATCGCGTTCGGACTCGTGGTCGTGAGTTTCGTCGTCCGCGGGCTCAGCCGGATCGTTTTCGAGGTGGAACTCGCGAACCTCCTGCAAGCGCCGTTCGCCGTCGTCGGGTTCGGCCTTCTCGTCTACCTCTTCGTGCGGGCGACCCTCGACGCCGTGGGCATCTGGGAAGTCAAGAACACCGAGACGTGAGTCGGCCGGCTGCCGTCGTCTCCCGACCGAACGCACCGGTCCGAAGCGATCTGACCATGACGGGATCGGGTCTCCGGTCGACCGTCCGGGCGGAAGGAAACCGTTTTTCGACCGCCGCGCGAATCCGGATCTATGACAATCGACGTCCAGGCGATCGCTGACCTCGGGCCGGCCGACCGCGCGGCCTTTTTCGAGCGCGACGCCGGTATCGAGGGGGTCACGGAAGACGTTCGTGAGATCGTCGGCCGCGTTCGCGAGGAGGGTGACGTTGCCATCCGCGAGTTTACGAGCGAGTTCGACGGGGTCGAACTCGGCAACGTAGAGATCACCGATCGCTGCGAGCGAGCCGACGAGGAGATCGACGAAGGGATTCGAACGGCGATAGAGACCGCAGCGTCGAACGTCCGCGAGTTCCACGAGGCCCAGCTCCCGGAGGACTGGCGGCGGGAGTTCGCCACCGGTCGGACGCTAGGTCGACGGTTTCGGCCGCTCGAGCGCGTGGGGGTGTACGTCCCCGGCGGCTCAGCAGCGTATCCCTCGAGCGCGATCATGGGAATCGTTCCGGCTGTCGTCGCTGGAGTCGACCACGTCGCGGTCGTCACGCCGCCGGCCGAGGAACTAAATCCGGTCACGTTGGCGGCGATCCACGCAGCTGGCGCGGACGTCGTTTACGGCGTCGGTGGTGCGCAAGCTATCGCGGGGCTGGCCTACGGGACGGAGACGATCGATCGGGTCCAGAAGATCGTCGGTCCCGGGAACAAGTGGGTGACGGCTGCCAAAGCCGTAGTTCGGGGTGACGTCGAGATCGACTTCCTCGCGGGACCGAGCGAGGTCGTCGTGATCGCAGACGAGAGCGCTGCCCCCGACCTGGTCGCAGCGGAACTGGTCGCTCAGGCCGAACACGATCCAAACGCATCGGTCGTGGCCGTCACCGACGACGAGGGAACTGCCGATGCCGTGGCTGGGGCTGTCGACGAACAGACGAACGAGCGAGAGCGCGACGACGTGATCCGCCAGGCCCTCTCGAACGACGCGAGCGGCGTCCTCAAGGCCCGCTCGATGAGCGAGGCTATCCTCTTCACCGAGGCGTACGCACCCGAACACCTCTCGATCGTCGCAACCGACGACGAGTCGATCCTCGACCGGATAGACAGCGCCGGCAGCGTCTTCCTCGGGCCGAACACGCCCGTCGCGGCCGGCGACTACGCAAGCGGCACCAACCACGTCCTGCCGACCAACGGCGGTGCGCAGGTAACCGGCGGACTTTCGGTCGAAACGTTCCTCCGGTCGACGACGGTCCAGCGGCTCACCGACGAGGGGATCGCCGAGCTCGGTGAGACGATCACCACTCTCGCCGACGCCGAGGGCCTCGAGGCCCACGCCGAAAGCGTTCGAATTCGACTCGAGGACGAAACGGGCCCGTAGCGAACGAGTTGTTTCGGATCGGAATCGCCGATAGCGGGATGGAGTCGGCGACCCAAATGACAAACCAGTTTTACATAGCTAGAGCGCGGAGTAGGTCCCGAGATGGAACCGCGTGTCGACCCGACGGACGGTCGTGTCCTCGAGCGCAATTACGATTACGCACAGAAGAACGTGCAGCTCCTCTCTGCCTGGTACGACTGCGACGTACCGCGGATGCTCGAGTTGCTGGCGAAACACGACATCGAGCTTTCGCGCAACGATAGGCGTCAATTTGGAACGTGCTATCGGTCGCTCAAGCGCCGAACGAACTACTAGCGGAAACGTGACAAAGTGGGCGTGCGGGCCGAGGAGAAGCTGTGGCGAGACGCTTCGAAACCGAAAACGGCTAGTTGGACAACAACCGAAGGGCGTCACAGTTAACATCGTTGCGCGGAAAGGTACGGGCATGAGTACGGACAGTATGGATGGCGGGAACGCGGACACGCGACCGGAAATCGAGGTAACCGAAAACGCGGCTGAGCAAGCCCTTTCGTTGCTCGAGGGAGAGGGTCTCGACCCGACGGAAGCCGGCCTCCGCCTGTTCGTCCAGCAGGGCGGATGCGCTGGCCTCTCGTATGGCATGCGATTCGACGACGCACCGGACGAAGACGATACGATTTACGAACACCACGACCTGCGCGTGTTCGTCGATCCGGCAAGTCTGAAGTACATCGAAGGCAGCATCCTCGACTACGAAGACGGTTTGCAAGCCGAAGGGTTCCACGTCGACAACCCGAACGTCGTTAGCGAGTGCGGATGCGGAGAGTCGTTCCGGACGTAAGGATGGTACCAGCCGCAATCTCACCATCTCAGGCCGTTCGTGTACTCTTTCGAACCGATCTCGCAGCTTCGAGTTGTGCCGGAGACCCCGCTGTGGAGAAACTCGGCTGGGGGCCGCGTTCAAAAAAGACGTTCTATGACAGCGGGTGTGACACTGTCGCGTGACGCTGTGATCGGCTACTCCTCGAGCCGGAAAGCGACTGTTACTTCGGCCTGATACTCACGGTCGTCGGCGCTTGCGATTTCGACGCCGAGTTCGTCTACCTCGATCCAGTGGACGTTCTCGAGGGTCGCTTCCGCGCGGTCGATGGCGTTGTCGGCTGCTGCGTCGAAGCTCTCGGGACTGGTGCCGATGAGTGTTATTTTTTTGAAGACCATGGCTCGACTTGCTACACCGCGGAGCGATGTAAAACTCTCCGCCAGTTTCGAAGATAAGGCGACATTCCGCCGACGGCGCGGGTGTCAGTTGGTCCTCGACTCGAGGCGCTCGCGGATGGCTCCGGAGACGTCAGCGAGGTAGGCGCCACCCCACAGCGCAACGATTAATGCACCGATCGAGTTGAAGACGAAATCGAGCATCGTGTCACCGAGTCCGTACTGGGTGAGGACGGCATCGATACCAAATGCGTCGGCTGACAGCGCGATAGCGAACTCGAGAATCTCCCAGAGGACGCCGAACGCAAGGACGAAAAGCAGGATAAACACCGCGATGAACCGTTGGGGGAGGTGGACACCCTCTGCGTGTTCATCGAACGCCCGGACGGTGGCGTATCCTGCGCCCGCGACGAGCGACGCTGACAGTGCGTGGGTCAGGTGATCCCACCAGCCGATATCGGTGTAGAGCGTCGTCGTTGCTCCCGGCAGTCCGACGGTGCCGAACGCATGGAGGAAGACGGCGGTGGTGATCCACAGCGTAAGGCGAGGGTCCATCGGAATCTCGTAATCGCGCTCGAGGATCGGCGGAAGCTGGGTGACGGCCAGCGCTACGGCAGTGTTGATCACGATGCCGCCGTTGCCGCGATCGATTCCGACGAATAGCATGCCGATCAGTCCGACTTCCATGAGATAGGTGAGTTGACGCTGGCGGTGTTGAGAAGGAAATCCACTCGCTAGACTACGCATCGTTCACCTCCGGCTCCGAGGGGGTGACTTCGGGAATGCGCTGTTCGGGGCGGGCGAGTCGTCTGAAGTACAGTTCGAAGACGACGCCAGCACCGATCCCGGCAACGGCTGAGTAGACGAACTCCCACATCACCGCATCGTGATCGGCCGTAAAGGGGACGCCGAGCATTTGTGCCGCGCTCCATCGAAACAGGGCCCACAGCCCCGCAGCGGCCATCGTTCCGACGGCAACGAGGACCACGGCGAAACTGGGAGTCATTCGAACCGACGTGAACGACTGGAGTTCGACGGCGAGAACGAGCGCGATGGCCGCGACCGAGAGGTATGCGGCGAAGTGACCGGTCAGTCGATCAGCATCGATCGCCATTCCGAGGACCGGGAAGGCCGCCAATAGCAATACCTCCCAGGGAAGCATCGCTAACGGCGACCGAAACGCGACTGGCGGGAGCAACGCGAGCGTAACGAGCGTCGCCGCAAACGTCATCCACAGAATTCCCCCCGTCAGTAGTTCGGCGAGACCGATGCTTCCGATCACGGCGATCAGAACCCACCCGACCGTCGCGTTGGTTCGGCCGTCCGCGATCAGCCCCTCGAGTGTAGTCTGAGACACAGTGAACCGTACTAAGCGTTCTCACAAAAACGTACGTGGCTAGCTGGCGCGGTTCGATCGCGCCACGTCCGCCGTTGCTACGCCGGTGCAACGAGGAAGATGTATACGGTCGCATACGCCGCGAGCGCGAGCGTGATAGCCATTAGCATCGTGAGTGCGACCTCGAGAGTTCCGCTGAACGTCGGTCGGCCGGAATAATACGTGCGAAATCGGCCGGTTGACGGGGCCGGCGTTCCCCGCACGGCACCACAGAGAAACCCGACGGCGAGGATGGAGTAGACGAAGTGATACGAAACCTCGAGCGTCGGCGGCGTCACTGCGAGAGCGGCGACGCCGTAGGCCACACCGACGGCCGCCCGACGGTTGATGGTAGCGACGATCGATCGGTCGGTGAGACGACAGATCGCGACGAACGCGAGCCAGATCGCGGCGAGTTCGATCGCGAATGCGCCCAGTAGATGTAGCGTCGGATCGCTATGAAGGACGACACGCGACCCGAAAACCGGCGAGCCGAAGGGGAAAAGTAAATCCGGCGGCGAGCCGGTGACGAGGTCTCCCCAGGGATGCGACCAGAGTCCCCAGAACGCCGCGACAGCAACTGTCGGCGCCGAGAGAGACGTCCACCGTGCGGACACCGTAGCGACGAAGGCGCCGCTTACGACAAACAGTCCCGTGACGACGGCAGCAAGTGGGCCACCGAAGACGAATGCGATCGCGACGAGTGCCACGAGGAGGGCGCTACCAGCGAGGCGGGCGAGGCGATGGTAGCTCGAGCCGTTGACTGCGAGAAGACCGAACGCTGGCGCTGCGACCGCGCCCACGACCAGCGAATGAGTGACCGAGCGGTGAACGGCTCGGCTCGCATCCCAGAACGCCCTCGGTGCACCGACTGAGCCGTTTGCAGCATTCGCGAGTCCGACGAGCGCGTACGCGACGTCGATATCAGGAATAGCAGCAAACGCCCCGGCGACACCACCTGCGATGAGGGCAGGCCGGCGATCCCAGCCACGCCAGTCGGCGACCAGAGCCGCGACGGCGAACGCGATAAGGGCGTGGCCGATGAACATAGCGTTTCGATTACGCAACGAGTGCTCTTAAGCGACTCGCAGTGTCGAACGATACCACTGCACAGTGCGCGACCGAGAATGAGAGCGACCACACGAGCACCGTACCGACGAAGCTCAGTTAGCTGATCAGACGAGAACGGCGGATTCCGTCGAACCCGTCAGCAACTTCGCCGCTGTCGATACCTCTTTGCAAGTGGCACGCGAGCACACGCCTATGGCTCAGGAACCGCCAACCGAGAGGGTTCGAGCGCCAGCAGTTGGGGAACTCACACCGCCGGATCGCATCCTGATGGGACCCGGTCCGAGCGACGTCAACCCCCGCGTTCTCCGGGCGATGAGCACGCCCCTCGTTGGGCACCTCGATCCGTCGTTCATCGAGATTATGAACGAGGTTCAGGAGTTGTTACGGTACACGTTCCGGACGGACAACAAGTGGACCATCCCGGTCTCGGGGACCGGCTCGGCCGCGATGGAAGCGGCGATAGGAAACGTCGTCGAACCGGGCGATACGATGCTCGTCCCGACGAACGGTTACTTCGGTGGCCGGATGGCCTCGATGGCACGTCGGGCCGGCGGCGAGGTCGTCGAGGTCGATGCGCCGTGGGGCGAACCGCTCGATCCCGAAGACGTCGCGGACGCGCTAAGTGAGCACGACCCCGACGTCTTCGGATTCGTACACGCCGAGACGAGTACGGGCGTCTTGCAGCCCGACGTCCCCGAACTCACCGCCGCGGCCCACGATCACGACGCGCTCGTCGTCGCAGATAGCGTTACCTCACTGGGCGGCGTCGAACTCCGGGTCGACGACTGGGACATCGACGTCGCCTATTCAGGCCCGCAAAAATGTCTCTCCTGTCCACCTGGTGCGAGTCCCCTCACGCTCTCGGAGCAGGCGATGGAGAAAGTCCTCTCGCGCGATGAGGACCCTCGGTCCTGGTATCTCGATCTTTCATTGCTCGAGGGGTACTGGGGCGAAGAACGAGCGTACCATCATACGGCACCGATTACGAACGTGTACGCGATCCGCGAGGCCCTTCGGCTCGTCGCCGAAGAGGGTATCGAAAACCGTTGGAATCGACACGAGCGCCTGGCAGGCGCCCTGAAAGCTGGCGTCGAAGCCATGGGGCTCGCAATGAACGCCCCCGACGAGTACTGGCTTCCGAGTTTGAACGCCGTGAGCATCCCCGAGGGTATCGATGACGGGGACGTCTGCGACCGACTACTCGAGCAGTACGATCTCGAGATCGCCGGCGGGCTGGGCGATCTCGCGGGTGAGATTTTCCGAATCGGTTGTATGGGCCACTCCGCGCGTTCCGAAAACGTGATCTACGTCGTGACGGCGCTCGGTGACGTCCTCGAGTCGATGGGCGCAGACGTCGATCCAGGTGCCGGCGTGACCGCGACGCGACGCGCGCTCAAAAAGTAGGGGATGCGGCGTTCGTGCTGCCGTTTTTATGCCGAAACTCGGGGTCCCGGTGGAGCTCGTTCGACCTGATAGTCTTCCCCGTCGACGACGATAATCGCCCATTCGTACTCCGGCTCGATTCGCTCGAGTTGAGTCTCGAGGTCGTCCACATCGTCGGGTTCGGCGACGAAACAGTGGAACTGACCCGACGACGACGACGGGAACTCTTCGGCCTCGAGAACGGTATTGACGTGGACGACTTTCCATGCGCGTTCTGCGCGGAACTCGGGGCCGTTGCCTTCGACGGTGTAACCCAACTCTGCGAAGATCGACCTGGCCTGCTCGACGAGTCGCATGTTAACAGGACCCATTCGCTACGATCTATGTCGGCATCCACCATAAATGTTAGTACATGACAAGAATACCTGGATACTTCTCAATCATCCTGAACTGTGTTGGGATTTTGATTAGGCTGTGACCAAGTAGTGTGGATTACCAGTCAGTAATTGTCTATTATTGAGTCGCAGCGATTTGCGACGGCGTATTCCTCCGATTGACGATTGCCGAGGTTATTCGTGAGCGGCGTCCCACTCGGTCGGCTTGCGGAAGTTCCCACACTGATTGCACTTGATTCGACCCATCGCGTCCATCGCGATGTCGAGACTTTCGCAGTTCGTACAGAACCAGCCGTACCGGCGCTCAGTGTCGGCGGTTTCGTACGCGACGAGAAACGGTCCCTTCGATCCTTTGTCACCGTCCGTCTCCGAAATATAGACGGTATCACCAGCGGAGGTCGACCTGGATTGCATGCCAGTTCGTATTGTTGCTCAGGGTAAATGGCTGTCCTTCCAGGCCGATTCTCCACATCGAGCAGCCAGCGGGAATCGCGTGGCTATACGGTCGTTCGCCGATTTCTTCGGGTGTGTGTGATAAGTTCTCAGTGGTGAGTGTCCGTACTGAAAGGTTTACCCGCTCGGAAATCGTTCGGACTCCTAATGTCGCTGGTCGTGGTCCCCGTTCGATATCCGTTAACAAGACACTCGCGCCGAACGCTCGAACAGGCGATTGAAGTCGCCCGCGAACGAGACGCAGCGCTGACGATTCTGCACGTCGACCTCTACCAGAACGGGAAAAAAGTAACGCGAATCGACCTGAAAAACGCCGTCGAGCGGACGTTCGGACGTCTCGAGAACACTCGCTACGTGGTTCGGACGGGCTTTCTCGTCGAAGAAAGTATTCTCGACGAAGTTGGCGCAGAGAGGGCCGACGCCGTGGTCATCGGGAGCAAGCAAGCGAGTCGGCTTCGACGAATCTTTCAGCGCTTTACCGACAACCCTGACATTGACCAGTATTTGCGGAGCCACCTCGACTGTGAGGTCATCACGGTCGAAAGCGCACAGGTCTAGCTGTACTAGCAGGGGAAGAACCACCTTCGAACGACGTTCGACGACGAGGTTCCGAGGAAACCAGGACGGCGTTATTCCGTTTCGCCCGCATTTCGGACGACGAACACCGGAATGGGCGCATTGTCGACGACGCGTTCCGAGACGCTTCCCAGCGAAGTCACCTTCTCGCGAGGACTTTTGCCTCGAGTGCCGATGACGATCAGATCGATCCCACGTTCGTCGGCGTACTCGAGGATCGTCTTTGCGGGCGTTCCCGTCCGGACCTCGGTGATTGCTTCGAGACCTTCGGCCACCGCTTGCTCTTCGACGTCCGACACGGCCTGTCGCCCCTCGTTTTCGAGCGAGCGCTCGAGATCCGTACTGGTATCCTCGCCGGCTGCAGCGGTGACGCGACTGTCGACTACGTACAGTCCGTGAATCGTTGCGTCGTTGTTCGTCGCGATCGGCAACCCGTGTGCGAGCGTCTCAGAAATCGTGTCGCTACCGTCGGTGGGAATGAGAATATCGTCGTACATCTCTCAGCTGTGATCGACTTGGATCGGGTGTGATATAAATCACCCCCACAGTGCCGGCTCACGGGAACGAAACGGCGCTGAGTCGACAGGTAGCGGGCGCGGTGTGCCGAACTCGGTTCTGCCGGACGCCGGGTTGTTCGCGACGAGGTTACTCGAGCAGCATCGGAGTCACCGATCGGCCGAATTCGCGCGGTTCTCGTCCGGATTAGCCGGCTCGCCCGGCGAATCCGCGGTCTGGCGCTCGAAGCCAGAATCGTCGACGGCCAGTCGCGCGACGCCGCTGGTTCCGTCGAATACGTGATGACGGTGCGGATACGCAAACTCGACGTCGAGTTCCGCAAAGCGCGTCCCGATCGCCTCCTGGACCGCCGATCGGGCCACGGCCTGTTTGTAGGGGTGTTTTATCCAGAAGTATACGTCGAGGACGACACCGTGGTCGCCGTACTCCCGAATGAGGCAGTTCGGCGCAGCCACGTATCGAGCGCTCCCGATTCTGATGTCCGGGCCGCCGGAGATGACGTTGTCGACGTTGCGGGCGGCCCGTTCGGCGGCCCGCCGGGCCGCCTCGAGATCGCTCTCGTAGGTGATCTCGAAGCCAACCGAAATCCGTGTCCGTTCGTCCTCCGCGGAGTAATTTATGACGTCGCGCGCGTGAATCTCGGAGTTAGGAATAACGATGAAGGAGTTCTGAAGGGTGAAGATCTTGGTGTATCGGATCGTGATGTCTTCGACGAATCCCCGGTGACCGGCGTCGGTGACTTCTATCATATCGCCGATCTCGTAGGGCCGATCCGCAAGCACGTAGAGGCCGTTGATCAGGCTGCCGACCAGGGGTGCGAGAACGATCGCGACCACTGCTGAGATGACGGTCACTGATAGGAGAATCTGCGTGTTCCCGACGCCGATGATACCCGCAGCGATGGTACCCGCCCACAGGAAAACGGCGAGTCGGACGCCGCGCAGGACGGTCCGTGTGACGCTCGGTCGCTCGATTCGGCGTGCGACCGTGCGACCTGCAAAGCGTACGGCGAGCTTCGAGAGATACCAGCCGACGACGAGGACGACGAGTGCGAGGACGAGTTCGATCACGTCGGGGGGAACGTCTCCGGGAAGCATCTCCTGGATCGCCTCGGTCGCCGAACTCTCGGCGGCGCTTTCGTTTACCTGTCCGACCTCGCGCATGGCAACACACTCTGGCCCGGAGTTGTTAAGGGTTCTGACCCTCAGATTCGGTCACTGGTTTCGGGACAACCTGATTTCGAAAACAGGTGCTACTCGGTATATAATAAATCATTTAGCCGGTGGGACCGTACTGGCTTCTATGGCACCAGACGAACTCCGCTCGACCGTCGAGCGCGTCGGAGACCGATTCAATCTCGGCGAGTACGAAATCGACGCCTATCTCACCGTCTTAGAACAGGGACAACTCACGGCCAGCGAGATCGCAGACCGGACTGAAATTCCCCAACCTCGAGTGTACGACACCGTCCGTAGTCTGAGCGATCGTGGGCTGGTCGAACTCCGTGAATCTCGCCCGATGAAGGTGGTCGCGATCGATCCCGCAGAATCATTCGACGACGTCCAGACGTCCTTCGAACAGATGATACAGGAACTCGAGGCGCGCTACACCGCGCCGGCTCGTGACACGGAGGCCGTCTCTCTGGTAAAGTCCAGATCGACGATCCTCCGCTATCTCGAGGAGGTTATCGACGGCGCGGAATTCGAACTCGCGCTGTCGCTTACGCCGGATCTACTGACACGATTCGAGGCAGAGTTGCGTGCGGCAGTCGAATCCGGTGTGAGCGTCGATCTGATCGTGACGCCGGCGAGTGAGGCCCCCGATCCAGCCGAGTTCGCGTACGGCGACGTTGCATCGACTGCCCGTGCCCGGCGAGGGATCACGACGCCCGTCCTCGCCGTCGCGGACGGCAACTACTCGGTCTATGCGACTCAGGACGCCCTACGCGACGACCAGGACCGATACGGAGTCATCTTCAACCGCTCGGCGCTTGGCTTTCTCATTTCCGGCTTCTTCGGAACCGTTCTCTGGACGACCGCCGAACGAATGCTCGGTGAGGACGACAGCCCCAGATCGTATCCCCGGAAGTACGCCTCCATTCGGCGGTGCGTGAAAGACCTCATGGACGAAGGTGGTGAGTTCTATGCGACGATCGAGGGAAGAGACGTCGAAGTCGGCGGTCATCGGATTATCCGCGGTCGAATCCTCGATATCTCCTTCGAAGTCAGCGAAGAGGTCGCCAGCCTCACGATCGAAACCGAAGCGGGCGACGAGGTCTCCGTCGGCGGCCGAGTCGCCGCTCTCGAGGACGTCGAAGCCCACGAGATACACATCGGGCGGAACAAGCCGCCGACGCTCGAAGACGACTGATCTTCTGTTGCTGCTGCCATCGGTAATGGTACCCGGTTTCGAATCCGTTTCGGCTCCGGTATCGATTCCGAAAATGAATCGGTCGTGGCGATGGTCCAGTACAATTCTCACCGCCGACGTATCGTTCGTCTGCTGGCAGCTGCCACCCCTCGGGAAGCAATAGTGGATTGTACGCCAGTGTGAGAGTGTTACGAACGCGTGCAAAGTTGTCGCGGTTGACGCGCCCGTAGACAGGCACAGCGTAACGTACGCAAAATCCAGACAGTTTCCATTTATTACAATATTTATTACCAAAAACTAAGTTCTAGAACGTACACTGATCAGTGGTCATGGGACGCGATATCGCCGGTCGACGTGACCGCCCTCGCCTCGGACGTCGGTCCCTTCTGAAAACCACGGCGGCATCGGCAGCGGTCGGGTCCATCGCCGTCACCGGTTGCCTCGCTCGGGGGCGCAAGCCGGGGACGGTGGTGATGACCGCCGCCTCGGATATCGCGGGGATCATGCATAGCGGCGGCGACAAATCCTCGATTCAGAAAGCGCTGTGGGAGGCCGGTCTGGACGAAGACATCCGCGTCGAGATCCAGACAGTCGTCAGCGACTCAGCAACGCGGATGCAGACAGCCCAGTCCGCGCTGGAGGCGGGCCGCTCCCCGCCCGATATTCACATGATGGACAGCGGTTGGACGGTCCCCTTTATCCTGCGCGAACAAACGGTCAACCTGTCCGACCAATTCCCGAACGACGTACTCGAATATGTCAACAACAATTATCTCGGAGCCATCCTCGAGACGGCTCGCCATCCGGAAACCGGAGACCTCCACGCCCTCCCGTTGTTCCCCGATCTGGGGTTTACCCTCTACCGAAAGGATCTCATAGCGGACGCCGGATACGATACGGGCGGCTGGGGAACGGATCCGCCGAGTTGGGAGGAGTTCTCCACGGCTGTCCGCGATGCGAGGGACCAGGCCAACCTGGGCTACGGGTACACTACACAAGCGAACGCCTACGAAGGGCTGTCCTGTTGCACGTTCAACGAGGTGATGACGTCGTGGGGAGGCGCATACTACGGTGGGGCGAACAACCTTTTCACCGCAGGCGAGCGCCCGATCACCGTCGACGGCGAGCGCGCAATCGATGCGATCCGAATGATGCGCTCGTTCATCGAGGGCGAATCGGAGAACACGCTGGACGGGTACCCCCAGATCAGTCCGTCGGCGATCGTCCAGTGGACCGAACAGGAATCACTCAGTCCGTTTTCCGCGGGTAACGCCGTCTCGAACCGAAACTGGTCGTACGCGATCGCCGAGACCGGAACGGAGGAGGCCTTCGGTGAGGACCTCGGCGTAATGACGACGCCGTCCGCGGTTTCCGAACAAGAAGCCGAATATCAGGGCGTCGGCGGAACGGCTTCAGCGCTGGGCGGCTGGAACCTCGCTGTGAGCCCGTTTTCGGAGCGCACGGAGGAGGCCCTGCAGGTCCTCGAGGCGTTCGCCAACGAGGAGGTCATGCTCACGATCTTCGAACTCGGCGGGTTCCTCCCGCCGAACCTCGATCTGGTCGCCGAGGCAAGTACGGACGAGGTCGGACCCGTCGCCCGCTACGGCGACGTCGTTCAGTCGGCCAGCGAGAACGCGATCCCCCGGCCGGCCACCGATCTCTGGCCGGAGCAGTCGGCTCTGATCTATCAGGCCGTGAATTCGGCCTACCGCGGCGAACAATCGCCGACGTCGGCGATGAACGACCTCGCGACCGAACTCAAACAGAGCGAAGCGGAGGTACAAACGAATGACAACTGAGCCAACCGACGGGGCGCAGTCCGGCGCCGAACCGGAGACCGGCGCCGAAACGATCACCGATGGCGGGACGTTGACCGGTGGTGACATGGAAAGGAGCAGAGAGCGCGATCGGACCGGCAACGCAGTCATCAACTGGATGGAGAACCTGAGCGAGGCGGCCTACGCGTACCTCCTGTTGCTTCCCGCGTTCGCGCTGCTAGCGCTGATCGCGTTCTACCCGCTGCTCCGAACGTTCGTCATGTCGTTGCGCGCCGACCAGACGCGTGGCATAGATCCGCTCGGTGCGTTCGTGGGCGTCGAAAACTACGTCGACATCCTCACCGGCAACGCCCGGCTGGCCCGGCAGTTCCTCGACGTGGGGCTGACGTCGTCGTTTCCCTTCGTCGAACTCGGGACTCAGTTCTTCCAGCAGGCGCTTTTCGTCACGCTCGCGTTCGCAGTTATCAGCGTCGTCCTCGAGACGGTGATTGGGTTCGGGCAAGCATACGTGCTCGACCAGGATTTCAGAGGCCGACGCTGGGTCCGCGTCGCAATCATCCTTCCGTGGGCAGTCCCGATCGTCATTCAGGGGATGATCTTCTTCCTGTTGTTCCAGCCGACAGTCGGGTTCGGCTCCGACCTCATGCAGAGTCTCGGCATCTTTAGCGCGACACCGCTCGCGAACAGCAGGGACGCCTTCATCATCATCCTCGTGGCCGACATCTGGAAGTCGTCGGCGTTCATGGCGCTGCTGATCCTGGCCGGACTCCAAAGCATCGACCGAAGTCTGTACGACGTCGCACGTGTGGCAGGGGCCTCGCCGTGGCAGCGGTTCAAGATGATAACGCTCCCGCTGGTGATGCCGGCGTTGCTGGTCGCGATGCTGTTCCGCACGATGGACGCGATGCGGGTGTTCGGCCTGATCGAGTCGACCGCCGGCTGTACGACGGTCCCGTCGCTTACGTGTCTGGTCGTCGAGGCGATGTTCGGCGGGACCCGAATTTTCGCGACGGCCGCCGCCGTCGCCTTCGCGACGGCGCTCGTCATCGGCCTGATCATCTCGATCTACGTACTGCTCTTCCGTGACACCGAAGGAGGAATGTACTGATGCCTGATCGAAACGATTCCACTGATCCGACGAACGACACAGAATCGAACGACACTGACGGTATCGGCGACGGCGGAGGTGATCCGCCACGTGATCCGACGCTTCACCGACCCGACGGCGGGACCACGGTCCTCGAGGACGACCGCGACGCGGAACTCGACCGCGGCCCGCTCCAGCAGTGGGCGGCCAATTCCATCTCCCACCCTGAGCGGGTGTACCGCGCGATGTTCTACGTAGCGGCGATCTTCTTCCTCTTCACGACGCTGTTCCCGTTCTACTGGCTGCTGATGGTCGCACTGACGCCGGAAGGGCAGCTTCAGGACATCGTCTTCACGCCGAACGGCTTCAATCCCGGCGCGTTCGTGGAAGTGTTCCAGGTCATCCCCTTCCACGTGTACATGTTCAACAGCTTCGTGATCGCGCTCGGGTCGACCATCGTCGTCCTCGTCATCGCCAGCCTCGCCGGCTACGCCTTCGGCCGCCTCCAGTTCCCCGGCCGAACGCCGCTCATGCTGCTGGTACTGGTTATTTCCTTTTTCCCACCGGCGGCCTTCTTCATTCCGCTGAACGACCTCTTCAATACCTCCTTCGCGTTCCTCAGACCGATCACCGGCGACGGAACCCTCTACAACACGCCGTTCGCCCTCGTGACGCCACTGTCGGCCATCTTCATGCCGCTCGCGATCTTCATTCTGACGACGTTCTATGGACAGATTCCCGACGGTCTGGAGGACGCCGCGCGCGTCGAGGGAACGACTCGTCTGGGCGCGCTGTTCCGGGTCATCATTCCCCTGTCGGCACCCGGCGTAGCCACTGCGGGCGTGTTGACCTTCATCGCGGTCTACAACGAGTTCTTCTTCTCGTTTCTCATGACGGACGGTCAGCCCGAAAACTGGGCACCGATACTCGACGGCATCCTGGCCTATCAGGGCCAGTACCAGGTGTTGTACAACCTCATGGCCGCAGCGAGCATCCTCGGGGTGATCCCCGTCGCGATTCTCGTGGTCATCGCACAGGAAAAGATCGTCAGCGGGCTCACCGCGGGCGCACTCAAAGAGTAAGACAATGGCACGAGTACGACTCGAGAACGTAACGAAACGCTACGATGACGTCACCGCGGTCGACGACGTAAGTATGGAGATCGAAGACGGGGAATTCGTCACCTTCGTCGGTCCCTCTGGCTGTGGGAAGTCGACGACGATGGAAGCGGTCGCCGGGCTCACACAGCCGACCGAGGGGCGCGTGTACATCGGCGACGACGACGTGACGAACCTCGCGCCGAAGGATCGAGGCGTCGCGATGGTCTTCCAGAACATCGCGCTGTTCCCGCACATGGACGTCTACGAGAACATCTCGTTCGGGCTTCGACTTCGCAAGTACGACGACGAAGAGGTCCGTCGACGCGTCGAGCAAGCCGCCGACATCGTCCAGCTCGAGGGGATGCTCGATCGCATGCCCGACGAGATGTCCGGCGGCCAGCGCCAGCGAGTCGCGATCGCCCGCGCGATCGTACGGAATCCCGACGTCTTCCTGATGGACGAGCCGCTGGCCAACTTAGACGCGAAGCTACGGGTCCACATGCGGACCGAGCTCCAGCGCCTCCACCGGGAGCTGGGGACTACGATCATCTACGTCACCCACGACCAGGCCGAGGCGATGACGATGTCCAACCGGATCGCCGTCCTCAACGACGGGAGACTCCAGCAGATCGCCCCCCCACTGACCTGTTACAATCAACCGGCGAACCTGTTCGTCGCCGGGTTTATCGGCTCGCCATCGATGAACTTCATCGAGGGAGAACTGGTCGAGGACGGTCTCGAGACGAGAAACTTCACCGTGGAGCTCGATCCGACACGTCTCCAGAGTCTGTCTGTCGGCGACGCCGTCACACTGGGCGTTAGACCAGAGGACGTCCACCTTACCAGGTACGCGGACTCGCTCGCCTCCGCAACGAGTCCGATCGACGCCCGCACGGACGTGCTCGAACCGATGGGTGACGAGGTGTTCATCTACCTCCTGCTTTCCGAAGGCGCAGCAGGATCGATGGAAGAAGATCCCGCCACGTCGCCGAACCAGTTACTGATGAGTGTCACTCCCGACACGGAAATCGAGGCGGAACAGGACGTCGAGGTCGTGCTCGACCGGTCGAAGATACACCTATTCGATTCGGCCACGGGCGATGCGCTGGTCCACGGTCTGACAGATCTACCGAGCGGAGAGCCTGGTACAACCAGGTCAGAAGCCGACTGAGTCGTACGATGCTACCGGCCAGGCCGTTCTCGGGCCGATCTGTTTCGGTCGGCGATGGACGGAAGTCGCTCGAGCGAAAAGCTCTACTATAGCTAGAGGAGGGGTGTATTTGACCGATTCGAGACCATCGCAGACGACCATGATCACAGTTACATGATGCGAGATCGATCCGACATCGAAACCGGCATCGTTGGCCTCGGCAACATCGGCCAGTACCACGCCGAGAGGCTCGTCGATCTCGGCGTGACACTCGCCGGTGGGATGGACGTCGCCGCCGAAGCGAGGACGCGATTTGCCCGCCGGTACGACGTTGACGTTTACGACGACCATCAGGAACTGTACGATACCATCGACGCCGTTATCATCACAACGCCGAACAAGTATCACGAGAAGTACGCGGTCGACGCGTTCGAACAGGACCTCCACGTCTTGCTCGAGAAGCCGCTGGGCCACTCGATAGAGAGCGCACAGCGGATCGCCGACGCTGCCGAGCAGTCGAACGGGTTCTCCATGGTAGGGTTTAACAACCGATTCGCGAACACCGTCGAAATTGTCAAAAACAGGATGGATAGGGGCGCCCTCGGAACCGTCTCCCACATCGAGGCGAACTACGTCCGGCGGCGAGGGATCCCCGGACGGGGATCGTGGTTCACCCGCCGCCAGATCGCGGGCGGCGGGGCGCTAATCGATCTCGGGGTCCACGCAATCGACCTCGCACTGTATCTGCTCGATTACCCCGACGTTACGGAAGTAAGCGGCGTCACCCGCAGCGAGTTCGGAAGCCGCGAGGAATACGCCTACCTCGACATGTGGGCCGACGACGCTGGCCCGGATGGGTTCGACGTCGACGATTCCGCCACCGCCTTCATCCGTTGTGCGGAAAACCGAACGATTTCGCTCGAGGTTGCGTGGGCAACGAACCGGCCTGCAACCCACGAATTCATCGCCCGCGGGACCGATGCGGCGGCCCGGTTCGACCTCCTCGAGGGAGATCTCTCCATCTATTCTGCGAGCAAAGCCGGTGCCGACCACCTCGAGGATACGACCATCGAAACGCGCCAGAACGATACGCACTCGGACGAACAGCGGGCGTTTTTCGACCGAATCCTCGGAAAGCAAGACGGGGGAAGTACCGTCGAGGAGGCGCTTACCGTCCAATCAGTCATCGGTGCTATCTACGACTCGAGCGAGGAAGGCCGAACGATTACGATCGACGAGTGAGTGCTTCTCACGGGAGAAAGAGGCGACAAATCACTGTGGAAGGCGGAGAATCACAGAAACGAGTGTTCCGCTCGGGCGGTCGGGGCGTCCACGCCCCCTGATGGCTGCCGACGTCGTCCGAAAGACATCGTCTTTCGATCGACGCCGTTCGCACCACGGGACGGCGGTAGACAGGACTCGGGAAAATGTCGTGATATCGGCCGTTCCGGCCGGTGGCGTTCGAAGGAGCAGTTTCGTGCACGACGTTTACGGACGGGTGCCGCGTAGGTCCGTCCATGGAAACCCCACCCGAACTGGAAGATGCGGTGAGCGGCCAGGATGACATCGCGATCAGCAACCGAGAGTACGAAGACGAAAGCATCATCGCCGTCGATTTCGGCCCAATTGCCGGCGAACCGTCGGTCGACGTCGTCGGAGGAACGGCGATCGTCACCGTCGATGAAAGGCAATTCGAGTTCGACGTTCCGGCGGATGCGAGCGACGTGGCCGTCAACGACGGCGTTCTGACGATCAGGGATTGATCGACCGGTTCCTGCACCCGTTTTATTTCCCCGGCTGTCGTCGCATCTCCCATGGATATCGGCGTTCACACCCCGCCACTCGCCGACGAACCGCTCGAGAGTGCGCTGCCATATCTCGACGAGCAAGGCGTCAGCGCGATAGAACCGGGCGTCGGCGGCCATCCGGGACAGGACCACCTCGTCCGATCCGAATACCTCGACGATGAGAGCGAACAGGCCGAGCTACGCGATCTGCTCGACGAATACGATATGCACATTAGCGCGCTGGCTACCCACAACAACCCGCTCCATCCCGACGAAGAACGGGCGACGCGGTCGGACACCGAACTCCGCGAGGCGATACGGCTGGCCGCCCAGCTCGAGGTCGACGCAGTCACCTGTTTTTCGGGCCTCCCGGCCGGCAGTCCGGACGACGAGGTGCCAAACTGGATCACGGCACCTTGGCCGCCCGAACACGACGAGGCCCTCGACTACCAGTGGGAACGAGCTATCGAGTACTGGAGCGAGATCGCCGACTACGCCGACGACCACGAGGTGGACGTCGCGATCGAGATGCACCCGAACATGCTGATCTACGAGCCACACGGGATGGCGCGACTCCGAGAGGAGACCGGTAAACGGATCGGATCGAACTTCGATCCCTCCCATCTATACTGGCAGGGTATCACGATCACCGATGCGATCCGTTATCTGGGTGAGCGGGATGCGATCCATCACGTACACGCCAAAGATACCATGATCTACGAGGCACAGTCCCGCGAGAAGGGCGTCCTGGATACGACGTCGTATCAAGACGAGCCGAACCGATCGTGGCTGTTCCGGACCGTCGGGTACGGTCACGATGAATCCCACTGGAAGGACATCGTTTCGACGCTCAGGATGGTCGGCTACGACGGCACGATGAGCATCGAACACGAAGACTCGCTGACCAGTTCCTGCGAAGGGCTCGAGAAGGCGATCGATCTGCTCGAACGGGCGGTATTCGAAACGCGACCAGACGAAGCATACTGGACCGACTGACGTCCGCACACAGTTAAAGCAGTGCGATCACCGCGTGTAAATCCCGTGTCGATTACTCCTCGATGGGATTGTTGACCGAGTCGCTCGACGACTGTTCCCGAACTTCGACATCTGTTCCGTTACGGACGACAATCTCGTACCCCTCGTACTCGAGCGTTACAACCACGTTACTGGCGGTATCGCCGGTCGTCCGGAACAGTTCATCGAGTGCCTCGGGGTTGACGACCGTAAACAACGGGTCGTACGCCGGGGGTTCGATCGCAGTCACATCGACGCCCTCGTGCACAGCGATTGACTCGACGATGGCCCGGGACGGTGGAACCGAACCATCGGTGGGCGATAGGTCGTCCTGTGAGGACATACTATCGTCTAGAATAGTCTAGCGGATAAGGGTGATGGCAAATATCCCAATCTGATAAACGCTGGTAATATATCGTGCAGAAACGCATTACTCGGGCGTCTCGCCTCGAGCTCGCTCGAACATTTCGATCGCTTGGATTCGTCGAGCGGCATGATCGACGATCGGAGCCGGGTATTCTGGGGCGAGTCGTTCTCGTTCGGCCGACTCGAGGTCGTGCCACCCGTGGATTGCATCAGTCGGTACGTCGGACAGTTCGGCGACGTATTCGCGAACGTACTTGGCGTCCGGATCGTACTCGCCACCCTGTTTCAGGGGGTTGAACACGCGAAAGTACGGCTGAGCGTCCGTGCCGGTCGACGCCGCCCATTGCCAACCGCCGACGTCGCTCGCGGTGTCGTGATCAGCGAGTAGTTGCCGGAACCAGTCGTACCCCAGGCGCCAGTCGAGCAGGAGGTCTTTGGTTAGAAACGAGGCGACCAGCATGCGAACGCGATTGTGCATCCAGCCCTCCTCTCGGAGCTGACGCATCCCAGCATCGACGATCGGATATCCCGTCTCGCCGGCCTTCCACGCCTCGAGCGCGGTTGGATCGTCGCGCCACTCGATGTCGTTCGCATAGCCGCTGAAGTTGTCGGAGACTATCTCCGGATTGAACGCCAGAACGTGTACGTAGAACTCCCGCCAGGCGAGCTGGCGCTGGAACTCGCGGACGCTCTCGCGGTCCCCGTCGGAGTCCGTTTCGGCGACGGCTCGCTCGGTCGCCGCGTACAGCACCCGCGGGCCGATCGTCCCCCACTTGAGGTGTGGTGAAAGACGCGACGTCCCCGTAGCAGCTGGATACTCGCGTTCGTCGGCGTATCGATAGATCTGCCCGGAGCAAAAGTCGGCGACCCGATCGCGTGCGGCCGCCATGGTTACGGGCTGGGGCGTCGCGTCCGGTTCGTCGAATTCGAGATCGTCGAGCGTCGGAAGCGGGTCACCCGTCACGTCCGCGAGATCGTCCGCATCGGGTTCATCGACAGGATCCCGTTTGTCCCTGTCTCGCCACTTCTTCCAGAAGTAAGAAAACACCGAGTAGTGGTCACCCTGATTCGGCGTAATCGTGCCCGGTTCGTGATGAACCGCGTCGTGAACCGACTCATACGTAACGAAAGCGTCCTCAAGCGCGGCGCGCACCGCTCGGTCGCGGTCACGTGCGAGGCCGCTGTAATCGGCATTCCAGACGACCCTCGATGCGTCGTACTCAGCGGCGATTCGTGGCACGGCTCCGCTCGCCTCACCCTCGACGACGACGAGATCGCTCCCGAGTTCCCGGTATCGCATCCGGAGCGCCTCGAGAGCCTCGCACAAACATGCGATGCGGACGGGCGAAGCGTATTCGAGAACGGTTGGATCGAAAACGAATAGCGGGACGACCGGCTCGTCGGTCGCCGCAGCTCGTGCGAGTCCGCGGTTGTCCGTCGTACGGAGATCCCGACGGTGCCAATGAACGATCACGGTTACACTGGACGTCCGAGTGAGGAAAGAATGTACGGTACCTGCGAAGTCAATTACGCAGCCGCCCCGGCACAATCGGACTCGGAGAATCGGTCCAGCGGACCGAGGAAACGGCAACGTGAGTTGCGGAATCTCGAGTCTACGTCTCAGATGGTCCCACGAGTCGGTCGACCGCCGAGCGGAATCCCTGACTCGTGCGGTACCACAGCCAGCAACCGACGGCTGCGGTGAACAACGAACCCGCTACGATACCGAGTGATGCGGAAAGATATGCCGTCGCACCGTCGCCCGAAACCGCAAAGACGTTCGCCGGATTGTCGTGAATGAAAAAGAAGTACGTCACGAACCAGGCGTTCGTAAGCATCGTCGAGACGAGCACCGGTGGGCCATACGCAAAGTTCCTGACCCAGATCAGACCGATCGCGATCGACGGCCCGACGAAACCGACGATAGCCATAAACGCGGGTTGTCCCTGCGTAAACGACGTACCCACCATCGACTGGGCGAGCCCGAACAATCCACAGAGCGCCAGATAGATGAGAAATGGCGTCGTGACGATGATTCGTTGATCCACGTCGTATCCTGGTGACCTGTTCATCTTAACTGTTATTACCAGACAACCGAGAAACCGTGGCGAGATCCGACGTGGTCACCACCGGCGGCGGCCGAGCGGGACGCATAAGGCATCACGAGCGAGAAAGACGACCGATGACTGTCGAGACCGTTTCGCGGATCGCCATCGGCGGGGATGTGCCGGAGGGAGCCAACAGTGCGTACCTCGTCGACGACCGTGTTATCGTTGATCCCGGTCCGCCGACTGACCACGCCTGGCACACGTTACAGAATGGACTCGACCGGGCCGACGTCGACCGCCTCGATATCGAGTACGTTCTCGTCACGCACTGGCACGCCGATCACGCAGGCCTCGCTCCCAGACTCGCCGAGGAAGCGGATGCGACCCTCGCCATGGGTGCCGACGACGCGCCGCTGATCGGCGACTACGCTGGCGCGCGCGAGCGCCGCCTCGAGCGAGATGGGTCGGTGATGCGACGTCTCGGGGTGCCAGAACGTATTGTCGCGAACGTCATCGCGAACGACACCGTATCCGCGATTCCCGACAGAACGCCCGTCGAACGACTCAGGGATGGAGAGACCGTCGCGGGGCTCGACGTCGTCGCGACGCCCGGCCACACGCTTGGCCACACTGCCTTCGCAGGGGACGGATTCCTGCTGGTCGGCGACGCCATATTGCCGACGACGACTCCGAACGTCGGAGGCAGCGACACTCGAACCCTCCAACCAGAGGTGAGCGGGTCGCCGTCGGTCCGGGGCGGCGACGACAGACTGATCGATCGCGATCCGCTTGCGGCATTCCGGACGACGTTGAACCGTCTCGCGAATCGGCCCGAGCGGCTCCTGCCCGGCCACGGAGCCACAGTCGAACCCGCCCGGGTGTCGGAAATTCTTGATCACCATCGAGCCCGCTCCCGACGGGTGTTCGAGGCGCTCGAGGCTCGAAAACAGGCGACGCCGTGGGACATCGCTTGCGATCTGTTCGGCGACCTCGAGGGGATCCACGTCAAGTTCGGCGCTGGCGAAGCAGCAGCACACCTGCAGGCACTCGAGCGCGAAGGGAGAGTCGAGCGGGCTACAAACGATCCGGTTCGGTACGGACTCACCGTCACGCGCTCGTAAACCGTGAGACTGCACCGGAACTATAAGGTCTGATTACCTCCGAAAACGGATTTTGACGGACTATCAGATCGCGTGATTCTCTTGGTAATCGAATAATAACGAATTGTGATATTCGCAACTGAACGGCTATGAGGGGTCAGGAGAGAAAAACCGATACCGCGCGAACGACGATACTGAACGCGCTCGAGACGGTGTTTTGTCGCCGCAGCGACGGAACGGTCATCGAAGAGTGTCGACGGTGTGGGATGACACTCGAGTCGACGCAGTCGGCGTGTCCTGCATGTGGCGCACGTGACATCGCGAAATATCGTATCAAGTAAACGCCCCGTCAGTCAGCAAAGCGGTGACGAGAACGACAATTCACTCGCGGTAACCCAATGGGATTTATCCTCGACGATTCGGTTGGGATTTACTCGCGACTCGATCGGGGTTTGTTCACGAGTCGGTGGGATTCGCTCACGACTCGATCGGGATTCCATCGGTCACGATCCCGTCTCGTCGTCCGTCTAGTATCGAAAAGTGATCCATCCGCCGCGTTTCGAGCCAGTAGAGGAGTCGTTCAGCCCACTCGAGCTTGCGAGCCTTCGTCCGGTCTACCGTGGGGTCGTCGAAATCCCAGCCGACGAAAACGAGTTCGGCGGCGCCGAAGTGGTCCGCGAGAAACGCCGCTCGATCACCGTCGGTGAAGCCGCCAAAGTTTCGGACGATCCCGCGAGGTTCGGTCTGAGTCGTCGGCAGAACGTACTCGTGACGGCAGTTCGGGACGACGTTCCGAATCGCGTCGAGGTTGTCACCATGGCCGTGGACCGCGACCGGAACGCCCGCGTCGGTGAGTCGTTCGACGGTTTCCGGGTTCTTGTCGAGGTCCGTCACCATGCACTCGACGTCGATATCCTCGGATACGAGGACGTCCACGGCGGTCGACGCCGCGAGGACGACGTCGGCATCGCGTACACGGTCGAGGTTTCGGTCCGTCTCGAGCGACGGACCGGCTCCCGCTACGGCGACGGTTGCATCTCGAAGAATCGCCAGTTCGGCGGGATCGTAGGTTTCCTCGAGAAGCGATTCGAGACGCTCCCGTCCTCGTTCGTCGCCGGTTCGATCGTAGCCGAAATCGTCGAGAATTGCCTCGTAGACGGGTTCCCACTCGTCGAACTCCATGTGTATTGTCGATTATCGTCGCGCTATCGGTTTGTGTGTTCGGTGTCACGCGGTGGCACACCCAATCGGTTCCGATCACGACGACGAGGCTCGGTAGTCGTCACTGATCGACAGAGGTCCGCAATAATTCCGTGTTGTGGGCCGGGGGTCGCCTCCAAAGTACCCCTACCCGGGAGGCCGCCCGGCGTCCACTCCCTCTTTTCTAAGCATCCGGTATAAGCTTTCTCTTAACGCAGTACTTCTGATAGCTTCGCACCGAGCTTACCGAGAGTCCCCCTCTCAGCGGCGAACCGACCTGCGATATCGGAAACGGCTTTCGTCGAACCCACGAGTAAGAGCCGGTCATCACCCACACGACGGACGACCGTATCGTGTTCCGCGGCGACCGACCGCAATCGATCGCTCGCGTCCAAACCGAGACTGTCTATCTCTATCAATTGCGACTGCCGTTCGTCAGCGAAGGCGGGATCGATACCTCGCTCTCGAAGCTGAGACCTGAATTCGCGCGTCGATTGGACGTCAAGTTGCGAGAGCGTAATTCCGTCGGCGGATGCACTCGAGCGCGCAGTAAACGCTTCACCCACGAGAGCCGCATCTCGCGTTTCGGCCACGTCGTGGGTCCTGATCACGTGTGCGCCTCGCTCGATGGCCATCGAAGTCGCTGCGAGACTGACCGGCAACCGTTTATCCGTCTCGCGGTCCGCTATTTCGCCCAAGAAATTCTTTCGGTTGATCGAGACGAGCATCGGTTGGCCGAGCGCTCGGAATTCTCGAAGACGACGGAAGGTGTTCCGATCGTCCTCGAGCGTCTTCGCGTCGCTCCAGCTGCCGAAAGCGGGGTCGACGATCGTCTTGTCCGTTAGTCCGTTTTGTTTGAGCGCTTCGAAAACGGCGTCGACGTAGTCCGAACGTCTCGCCCACGTTGGCGACTTTCGAGATGACCAGTCGGTTTCCTCGACGGCACCCGGCCGTTCGAGGTCCGGCGGACTCGCCATCTTCGCGACGGCAACGTCGTACTCCTCGCAAACGGTCGGCATTGCGGGGTCAGCGAACCCGCAAATGTCGTTGACCATGTCGAACCCCTGCGAGAGCGCCTCGTCGGCCACCGCAGCGTAGCGCGTCTCGATCGAGAAGATCGCATCCCCCGACACGCTCTCGATCGTTTCGAGTGCAACGTGAAGTCGTTCGAGTTCTTCGTCGGCGGAAAGTACATCGAATCGCTTGTTGGCCGATTCGAGGCCGATATCGACGATGTCAGCGCCTTCGCCGATCAAGTCCTCGTCGACGTAGCGCGCCGCCTCGCCTGGATCGTCGTAGACGCTCGGATCGTAGGGGGACTCCTCGCTGACGTTCAACACGCCCATAATCCGGGGCGGGTAGTCGTCACCGATCCCCAGGCCGGCGGCATCGACGCTGTTCATACCTCGTCTGTGAAGGCGAAGCAAAAAGGCCCCGCGATTCCGGCGAACCAGTCTTACTCGTCCTCGAGGACGGCCAGCCGTGAATCACGAAGGAGGACCTTCTTGACGATCGACGGGTTCTCGAGCAAGCGGTGTTTCGCGTGTGCACCGCGTCCGCGACCGCGCCCCTCTCGCTCGGACTGGATCACGTTGAGGAAGTTTTGTTCCTGGAGGATTTCCTGGACGCGACGTTCCGAGAGGACGTCGAAGTCGAGCTGGCGAGCGACCTCCTTGTACTGGTTGTAGATGATCTTCGTCGGAAACTCCTTCTCGGAGCTGTTTTCGGTAAGCAGAGTCAACGAATAGAGTATCGCTTTCGCTTGCTGCGGTGACCCTTCGATCAACTCGTTGAAACGGTCGGCTTCGGTCTTTTCCTTTGCATCTCGGACGTGATCTGCGGTCACACGGGTGTCGTTTCGTTTCTTTGCGATCCGACCTGCGTTACGAAGAATGTCGATCGCTTTGCGTGCGTCACCGTGTTCCTGGGCCGCTAGAGCGGCCGTCAGTGGAATGACGTCGTCGGATAACACCCCGTCGTGAAAGGCGTCGCGACGTTTCTCGAGGATTTCGACGAGCTGGTTGGCGTCGTACGGCGAAAAGACGAGCTCATCCCGCGAGAGGCTCGATTTCACGCGCTCCGAAAGGTGATCCGGAAAATCGATCTTGTTCGAGATACCGATGATACCGATGCTCGAGTCGGAGATACGCCGGTTTTCGCCGGCCCGAGAGAGCTTTCGGAGGACCTCGTCGTCCTCGAGCATATCGATTTCGTCGAGGATAACGATGGTGACGTCAGTGCAGTGGTCGATGGCCTGCCAAAGGCGCTTGTAATAATCGCCAGTTCCGAGGCCGCGGTCGGGGACCGTAACCCCGCTCGTCTCCGAGACGTTGACGATCTGAGCGATCGTCTTGACTATCGACGCCTCCGTATTCTGTTCGCCGCAATCGATGAAAGCGTACTTCACGGTGACGTCGTCGTGCTGGGCTTCGGTTATCACCCGCTGGGTAACCGACCGCGAGATAAGCGATTTACCGGTGCCGGTCTTGCCGAATATAAACAAGTGGTTGGGCTCGCTCCCGAAAATTGCCGGATTCAGGGCGTCCGCAACCCGTTGCATTTGCTCGTCACGACCGACGATCCGGTCTGGACCTGGAAGGTGCGTGATCTCGAGCAGGCGCTCGTCGGCGAAGACGGGATCGTCGTACCGAAAGAGCGGGTCTCGATCGTCGTTGGCGGACATTGCAGTATCCCGCCCTACCAACCGGATTGGAATAAAGGTGTGGAGATCGATCGCGGATGTAAATTCACCGTCAGAGCGACTCGAGTCGGGAACCGCGGGCGCGTGGCTGTGAGAGTAACGGTTCGCTGCCCTCGCGCTTCTAACGCCGAGGAATGGAGAGAAGCGGGACGGACACCCCCGTCGCGGATGTAAAGCCGGATCGTCTCAATCTAGAAATCGCCACACTTCAGCCGGTTCCACGGTCTGCGTTCCGCTCCGGTTACGTGGACAGTCTCTCTCGAAGGCGTCGAAATACCGATTGTAGAACGAACGTCGACGTACCGCGTTCACGACAAACCGGTTATGATTACGGGACACACACCCCCGTCGCGTTTGTAACGGTGAACAGGGGGTGGTGGCAGAAGTTATTCGTCCGTAGTGTGACGTGTACCCCCATCACAGACGACTTTTTTCACCCGCGATACAGGTGTGTTCCACATCACCACCTCCGTCCATGAGAAGCCTTACAAACGCGAGGGGGGTGTGTCCGTGTCCCACCCGTTTCGATCCGATCGACGGGCACCGGTATTCACAGCAAATGTGTCGAACAGCTATTCACAGCAAATGTGTCGGACGGCATTTCTATTGCGGCAGTTAGTTGTATCCATCAAATATCTCTCAGCATCGCTTCATCAGTATCTCTCTTCACATCCGAAGATCATATCCACCACACGCCCTCACACAACACAACTAACGAGACAGTGCGATCGACAATCCGTCTCAATTAACGTGTATGATAATCACACGCATCTAACATGCTCAAATCGCATTACTGTAGTATAGTATAACTAGTATACATTCAACTACTAGTTTCAACTAGGATACTAACTAGTAACTAGAACTGTTCGCAAGTGCAGCTACTAACTGGAACTGTTCGCAAAGTGTTGCAGCGATCATCGAAATGATTCAACTTGCGCAGAGAGAGAAATAAGAATTCGAGGGACATCGGGTCGGAAATCAGGAGCCGTCGAGATACGCTAGGTCGCGAACGCGCTCTTTTTTGCGCTCCCGTTTTGAGTATCAGTCAGAGTATGTTCGCACGTATCGCCACGACGTCTTTCTCAGCGTTCGCAGCAGCCATCGTATCAGCACTGGAACCAATAGTCGGACACTCGTATCCGCTCCAGCCGTCGGATCGACGACCGAGTACCAATGACTGAGGAACCGTCCACCGCCCTCAACATCACGGATCGAACGTCGCCTGCCGTTGCAGTCGTCGACGCCCAGTCGCCCGGAAACGTCGGGACAATCGCTCGCGCCATGAAGAATTTCGGCTTCGAGGAACTGTTGCTGGTCGATCCCCCCGAACTCGACCCCGACGGCGAAGCCTACGGCTTCGCAGGCCACGCTCGAGAGGACGTGCTCCCCGGTGCCGACGAGATCAGTTTCGAGTCCCTCGTCGAGAACTACCATACGGTCGGCTGTACGGCAGTGACGAACGAGGACGACAGCAGCCACGTTCGGTTTCCGTACACGACCCCGGCCGACCTGGCCGACCGATTGCCATCTGTCGAGGCATCGACTGCGCTCGTGTTCGGTCGCGAGCGCGTCGGATTGACGAACGAGGAACTCGCCCGAATCGACGAAATTTGCTCGATTCCCGCGAATGCCGACTACCCCGTTTTGAATCTCGGACAGGCCGCTACGATTACCTTGTACGAACTTCGCACGCTCACGCTCGGAGACGAGACGCAGTTGCCTGACATAGAGCGCGTCCGCGCACCCGAACCGACTCTCGAACGGTTCTACGACCAGTGGGCTGCGCTGCTCGAGGAAATCAATCACCCGAAAGAAAAACGCGAGAAGACGATGCGGATGGTACGTCGCGTGTTCGGTCGGGCCGATCTGACCGAACGCGAGGCGAACACGCTGCTCGGGCTCCTCCGACGAGCAACCGAACGGCCGGCGGACGAGTGACTACGGGCGGACGATTAGTCAATCGCAGCGACAAAAGTACGACTGGACGCAACTGGACGAACACCCATTCGAATGCGACTGATGGTTCCCGTGAGTCACTTTCGCAGAAGGCAACTCGAAGCAGAATGTCGCAGAAGGCAACTCGAAGCAGAATGTCGCAGAAGGCAACTCGAAGCAGAATGTCGGATTCGGGGATTCGAGTCGGTCGAGTAGACAAACAACGATCGACTGGATGGTCGTCCACTCTCGAGTCAGTAGCCGTTCCGGTCCGCTACCGTGATTCGACGGGCGTTGCCTCGCGATTTCGTGCCGGTCGTTCCGAATCGGATTCGCACCGTCCGGTCACGCTCACCGTTCCGATCCACCCACAATCACTGCACGCGAACAAGCCCTGACCGTCGATCAGAAAGCCGCCGCAGTCCGGGCAGGTAGGCGGTGTGGCTAACTCACCAGCCGCATCCGTTTCGACCGTCGTAAGCGGCGTCGGCATTTCCCCAGTTCGAATGGTTGCGATCGCCTCATCGGTCGTATACGTCTCGTCCGTTTCCTCGGTCGAGTGGGGAAACACGCCGATCAACTCGTCGTCGGCGTATAACTCGAGACACAAAAGCGGGGTGACGAGCCGTTCACGCGTGGTCCCGGTCACCTGCGAGGTCGTCGAGCGCTCTCGAAACGGCGGGCGGATGTTCACACCGTGGTCATCGGCCCACTGAGAGAATCGGTTGTAATTTTCGAGGACCTCCTGATAGGGGCTTTCATCGGTGAGTGTGACTTCCTTGGGCCAACTCCGAAGGAGCAAGTCGTCGACTTTCCCCTCGGACTCGCAGGCCTGAAGCGTCTCAATCTGCTCGTCGACCGGTTCGAGCAAAAGCGGTGCGCGTACGTGGCAGACCGCTGTAAGCGCCGCTGTTTCGGTATCTATCGTCTCAGTCATTGGTCACGTAATCGGCCAACGTGTGTGTTGATAAAGGTTATCGACGGTGCAGTTATTCATCTCCGTCCGGTCAGAGTGACTATCCACAACGGCTTCAGGAACGCACAGGCGTAATTTCGTGAAAACTCGATCAGTCAGGGAACCGTTCGAGTGACGTCTTCGGAGGGTACTCTCCGTGATAGCAGGTATTACGCTCGCTTCTGAATCTCTTCGCGCAGGAGTTCGCTCACCAGGTCGCCGTCGGCTTTCCCGCGGAGTGCTCCCATACACTCACCCATCAATCCGGAAAAGGCCTGCATGCCCTCCGCTTCGACCTGGTCTTCGTTTCGTTCGACGACTTCGACGACCGCCTCCCGAACTTCCTCCTCGCCTGCCGATCCGAGTCCGGCAGCTTCGGCGGCCGCCTCGGCAGACTGGTCGGGATCATCCGCCAGTGCGCGCAACAGGTCTGGAACACCCTCTCGCGCGAGGTCGCCGCCGTCGGCCATCGCGAACACTTCCTCGAGGTGTTCACGGGAGATGTTTGCGACCGCGACGCCGTCGCGCCGAAGTTCGGTCATCGTCGATTCGAGGGTCGTCGCGGCTAGGGTCGGATCGATTCCATCGTCGACGACGTCCTCGAACAACGGCATGTATTCGCCGTACGCGACCTGTTCGGCCAGCCCCTCACCGAGGCCGTATTCGTCCTGATAGCGCTCGACCTTCTCGGTCAGCAACTCGGGTTCGGACACCTCGCTCGGATCGGGTTCGACGGGCGGGACGTCGGTCTCCGGATACATTCGCGCTGCACCGGGAAGCGGCCGCAGGTAGCGAGTCGTTCCGTCGTCGTTCGCACCACGGGTCTCTTCGGGGACACCCTCGAGTGCAGTCGCTGCGCGCGCCGCGACGGCATCGATTGCCGTTTCGGCGGTGTCTGTTTCTGCGGCGACGATAGCGACGGCGTCCTCCGGGCTGACGCCCACCGCGTCTCGTAGCGCGGTAACCTCGTCTTCGGTGACCCCGTATGCGGGGAGCTCGTCCGTGTGGAAGATTCCGCCAGCCCCGTGGCGTTTCGCGTGGTCCGAGAACTCGGTTCCAAGACGTCGGTCAGGGGCGATTTCGCGGCCGACGAGACCGTCGAAGCCGAACAGCGGAACCGCCATCACGGAGCCGCCCGATTCGAGTGCCCCGCCGATAACGCTGCTTTCGGTGTCCTCGAAGACGTCGGTTACGTCCCGGACGTTGCCGATGGATGCGTCGCGGTCCGCGAGTTCATCCCGGATGTCGACGAGTTCCACCTGGCGCGCGACCTCGTTCCGAACGATGTCGTCGATATCGTCGAGGCTCTGGACGCCTTTAATCTCGACGCGGGCTCCCTCCGCAATGGAGACGTTCACGTCCTGACGAATCGTCCCCAGACCGCGTTTGACTTTGCCCGTCGACCGGAGCAGCATGCCGATCCGTTCGGCCGCCTCGAGTGCCTGTTCCGGCGTGGAAATGTCTGGGCTCGTGCCGATCTCGACCAGCGGAATGCCGAGTCGGTCGAGGCTGTAGCGGACGCCGGCTTCCGTCTCTGCAACGCGCTGTGCGCTTTCTTCCTCGAGCAGCAGATCTTCGATCCCGACGGCGCCGTCGCTGGTCTCGATTTCGCCGTCGGTTGCGATCAGCGTCGACCGCTGGAATCCCGTGGTGTTTGAGCCGTCGACGACGATCTTGCGCATGACGTGGGCCTGATCGACCGGGCTCATGTTCATGAGTTGCGCAACTTCGAGCGTCGTCTCGAGGGCTTCGGCATCGAGTTCGTGGGGGGGTTCGTCGTCCTCCTCGACGAGACATGTCGTGTCGTAGGCGAGATACTCGAATTCGCGCTCGACCATGCTCTCCTCGACGGCGGCGTCGTCGAGTTCGCCCAGTTCACTTCGAGTGGGATGGAGGTATCGCGAAAACGAACGCGTCGACTCCTCGGGTTCGCGGAGGGTCGTCGGACACTGGCAGAACAGTTTCGTCGCCGTATCGAGTTGCTGGTGGATTTCCAGCCCGGCGACGAGTCCGAGGGCCTCGTAATCGTACTCCGTCATTGCCGAGCACTCGGTGACGGAGGGGTAAAAAACCGTCCAGTCCGACTCACGTCCGAGAGCAGGTCCGTCCGACCCCGCGCGGGTGTCTGAAGTCAGTATCCAGCATCGGACCCTGTCGTCTCGTGATCCACTTGCCCATCGGTCGCGTTCGACCCACCGGTCTCATTGCCGTGGTGGTCGTGACCGTGGGCCGCGTGATCAACGCCACCGTCGAATTCGACGTCGCCCCGCATGGCCTCGGGATGGTATTCGCAGAAATACTCGGCTATCTCTTCGGTCGCCTCGAACGTCATCGTCACCGTCTCACCCGCCGTTGCCGACGAATCCGAGCGCTCGAGCTCGTCGCCATCGTCGCTTTCGAGGAGCAGTTCGTGTTCTTCGCCGTCGGCATTGATCCAGACGAGATCGTACTCCCGATCGGCCTCGAGGGTCAACTGCGGATTCTCTCTTCCTTCGATCTCCGCTGGGGCGACGCCGTACCAGTACTCGGCTCGACCTGCGAGAATGATCGGTTGTCGGTCGGTGCCACCGCCGTCGCGGTCGTCGTCTTCGTCCTCGTCGTCCCCGGTTTCGTTCTCCTGGGCGGTCACCGGGAGGGTCAATCCGGCGGCTCCGACTGTCGCACCGGCGAGCCTGAGCGCCGTCCGTCGCGTCAGTTCGAACGTCGTCATACACCCTGTTCGACGCTCAAAATGGAGAAAAAACCACGCTCCGGTTCCCCGAGGCAGTGTGCTGTTAGCCGGGCGTAACAGCCGTCGAGGCCTATGGCATCCGCCGTACTCACAGCAGGAGTCGCGTAATCGGAAATTTCGGCGAGCGATGTCGCGGTAATAGATTGCGGAACGCGCCTCGGGCCGCCCGCGTAAACCCGTCTTGGACGGCTGACGGCCGTTACTCGGTCGGCGGATCGGCCGATTCCGCCGATTGCGACCGCTGCTGGCGAGCGGATGCCTCCCTGATCGCTGCAAGAATCGACTGGGGCGACGTTTCCACCGCCCGTTCCCGACACGCGCTGTATCGCTTCCGAGCGGCCGTCCCCGCAAAGTTGCGGTCGGCGAGCGGTCGGGTTTCGACGACAGCCAGCGCATCGGATTCTTCGAGTGCATCTAGTATCGTCTGATTGCCCGCGCCGAGGACGTGATCCGCCAGCACGGTAACGTCGGCCTCGCGAACTCGCCGTTCGGCGGTCGTCCGGACATCGGTCGACAGTCGGGCAAACGGCTCCACTTCGATCGCCTCGACGCCGAGCGATCGGGCAGTTTCTGCCGCCCCGTCGCCGCTCGAGACCGGACCGAGGGTTACCTCGATTCCAGCAGCGTCGAGACGTGCAACGACGCCGGCCGCAGCGGCTCCCGTCCCCAGAACGTGAACTCTCTTCGGGAGCGAATCGGTGTCTCGTGCGTCCGCCAACGCGGTCACCGTTTCGGAACCGGTCACCGGGTTCGGTGCGACGACGGCGTTCGCGTCGAACGAATCGGCGAGCGTCTCGCTGGTCAAGACGGTCGACGGCACTCCGTCTCGGCGGATTTCTCCGTCGGCGAGCAATACGAGTCGATCGCAGTACCGCGCGGCTAGATCCAGGTCGTGAATCGCCGCGACGACCGTTCGACCGTCGTCGACCAGTTCGCGGACCAGTTCGAGCGTCTCCACCTGATGGGCGATGTCGAGACTGGCCGTCGGCTCGTCGAGTAACAATGCGGGCGTCTCCTGTGCGATCGCACGCGCGATAATTACCCGTTGACGCTGTCCCCCGCTGACCTCGTCGATCGGTCGATTTGCGAACTTGGCCGTCCGGGTCCGCTCGAGGGCGTGCTCGACTGCTTTGCGGTCGTCTACAGTCGGCGGCGAAAACCGTGAGCGGTGGGGATGGCGCCCCATCTCGACGACGTCGCGGACGGGGAACGAAAACGACAACGCCGTATCCTGAGGAACGACTGACACAAGTTGGCTCGAGCGGCGAGAGGAAACGTCGTGGACGTCTACACCATCGACCATCACCGTCCCAGAGGCGGGCTCGAGCACGCCGCTGATCGTCCGCAGCAGCGTCGTCTTCCCGGCTCCGTTGGGGCCGACGAGGCCGACGAATTCCCCCGGCTCGATCGAAAGAGAAACGTCCTCGAGGACGGGGAGGTCGCCGAACGAAAGCGAACAGCGTTCGATTGCGATCGTCGCCGGGTCGGGCACACCGCGACCGGCGTCGGAATCGGGATCCTTTCGTGACGTGTCCGGGTTGTCGGCTCGTTCAGTTCGGGTCATACCGAGTGCACCTCCCGACGGGTAAGCAAGAACAGGAAGAACGGGGCGCCCAGTGCCGCGGTGACTATGCCGACGGGGACTTCGGTCGGCCCGGCTGGCCATCGTGCGAGCGTATCGGTGACGACCAGAAACGACGCGCCGGCGAGGGCGCTGGTCGGAAACAGGATGCGGTGGTCCGGCCCGACCAGCAGGCGCATGACGTGGGGAACGACGAGTCCGACGAAGCCGATAACGCCGGTGACGGCGACGCCGGCGGCTGTGACCACGCTCGCCAGCGCGAGCAACAGCAGCTTGGTCCGTTCGACTTCGACGCCGAGGTGATGGGCATCCTCCTCACCGAGGAGAAGCACGTTGAGTTCTCGAGCGTACGCACCCAGTACGACAACGCCGAGGAGAATAAACGGGAGTGCAAACGCGACATCGCTCCAGCCGCGGTCTCGCAGGCTGCCCATCAGCCAGACCACGGCTTCCCTGAGCCCGTCGCCGCTGTGAATGAGCATGTACGAAATGACGGCCCCGAGAAACGCTTGCACGGCGACCCCCGCGAGCAACAGCGTCGCAACTGGCGTACGGCCGCCGTCGGTCGCGATCGCGTAAACGAGAAATGCGGTCACGAGCGCGCCGCCGAACGCCGCGAGGTGGAGGCTGCCGAACGGAACGAGCGTGGGAAACGCGATGGAAGCGACCGCACCGGCCGCGGCACCGGAGGAGACGCCGATAATCGACGGATCGGCGAGCGGGTTCCGAAAGAATCCCTGCATCACCGTCCCCGCCGCAGCGAGCGCGAATCCGACCGTCGCAGCCAGCGCGATGCGGGGCAATCGAATCTGGGTGATGATGAACTGGTGCGTTTTCGGCACGTCGTACGAGAACGCGGACGCGAACTCGAGGCCCGGCACTGGAACGGGCCAGCCGAGCAGCGGCAGGGTTTCGGTACCGATCTCGAGCCCTGCCGGGACGGCGATGGCGTTCATGATGGCCATGGCGACCGTCACCGGATCGATAGGAACCGGTCCGAGCGCTGCGCTTCCCACCACGACGACAACGAGTAGCGCTCCAAGCCCCGTCGACCACACCGCCGTACGGACCGGACGCTCCATGTACCACAACCTCGATTGCAGTAGACAAATATTTGTTGGAGTACGCGCACCTCGAAGACGATGCGACATCGAGTAACCGCTTTGATGGCGGTTTTATTGGTCAGCAGTGTTGTCGGACCCGCCGTGGTCACCACGAGTGGCGCGACGGGGCCGGCTGTACAGGAGACGAACGCACTACAGGAATCGAACGGTCAGTGTGAATACCCGCTGACGATGACCGACGCGAGGGGGATGGAGGTCACGCTCGAGAGCGAACCGGAGTCCATCGTGACGCTCTATCCAGGTGACGCACAACTCGCTTACTCGATCGGTGCGGAGGGGAAAGTCGTCGGGATGCCCGTCAGTAAGTATACCGAGTCGCTCGACGCCGGCGATCGAACCGACATCACCAAAGACGACGGCGTCACTCCGGTCGCCGAAAAGATCGTGCGGCTCGACCCGGACGTCGTCCTCGCCGCGAACGTCGCGACGTACAACCAGGGCCTCCTCGACACACTCGAGAACGCCGGCATCACCGTCGTCGTCCTCGACACGGCGAACTCGATGGACGGCGTTCGCACGAACGTCCGCGTAACAGGCAACGTGACCGGCCACTGCGCGGGAGCTCAAGAGACGATTCAGTGGATGAACGAACGGCTGGAGATCTACGACAGCGCGCTCGAAGGTGAAGAGAAGCCGCTCGCGTACTATGCGAGTGGCGAAGATGGCGCGACGTTCGGGTCTGAGACGTTCCAGCACGACGTGTTGACCACTGCGGGACTCACGAACCTGGCCGCCGAAGCGGGCGAGACGGGCTGGGTGCAGATCAACTCGGAAGTCGTCGTCGATCGAGACCCGAAATGGATTGTCTACCCCGACAGGGCCGATTCGCCACCGATGCCGGGCGGGCTCGATGAGACGACCGCCGTTCAGGAGAACAACGTCGTGGCCGTCGATAACAACGCGATGAGTCAACCCGGCCCGAACGTCGTCTATGCGATCGAATCGATCGTCGAACAGGTCCACCCCGACGTGTACGCCGAGATAGAAGGCGACCTCGAGGCAGTCGACGAAAAATACAGCGACGAGGGGAACACCTCGGACAGCGAATCGCCAAACGACGGGGACAACGAAAGCGCCATCCCCGGGTTCGGCGTTCCCGCCGCCCTCGTAGCCCTGCTGGCCGCAGTGAGTGCCGTCGCTGGGCGTCGGTAACAAGACACCTCCGTTTCGTATTCTCGTTTCTCCGTTCGAAGGGCCGTCTCGCTTTGAAAAGCGTTTACTCGCCTGACCACTCAGCAAAGTGCATGGTCGAAAACGTCATCTGGCCCGCCTATCTCGATGTCACCCTTTCACGGGCCGAGGGACGACGTGTGTCGGAGGAACTGGCAGTCGATGAGCCGACGGTCGAGGAAATCGCGAAAGCCGTCCAGCAGATCGGGTACGATGCCACCATCGAACGGGACAAGGCGTACTCGCGGGAGCCGTGGGCTGACCGCGGTCGTGTCGTCGTCCGCGGTGCTGACGACTCGTCGAAAAACGACCTCGTCCAGGCCGTCGCGGCGTACGTCGCCGCGATGCGCGAATAACGTGCGCCGAGTCGGCGCGGTCGTTCGCACTGCACAGGGGCTCGCCGTCCTGCGGGCTGCGGAGGCAGCCGATGAAGAGGGAGACGAGTACCGCGACGAGATCGGAACGACAGTCCTCGACGATTCCCTCGAGGAAGTCGGTCGGGTCGTCGACGTTTTCGGTCCCGTGTCGCATCCGTATCTGGCTGTTACGCCGAACGACGGGGTCCACCTGCCGTCGCTGGTCGGATCGACGCTGTACGCGCGCTAGCACCGACTCGAGTTCCTGGCACGTCTCGAGGAACACGAGGGGGTCGATCCGTCGCAGAATTGTCGCGGAATCGGAGTGGAAAAACCAATAGGAGCTGGGTACGAACGCCGCGTCATGAACGATCGGACGCGGGTTGTCGCTGCTGTGGGCCTGACGATACTGTTGTTCCTGGGGGTCCAACTCGGTGCACTGGCGCTGATCGAGCCGTTCACCGAATCTGATCGACAGGCCGTCGAAAATCCCCAGAATCCGACCAACAGCATTCTCTACTTCGCGGTCATGCTCGCGGCGACCGGCCTCATGCTCGCGGCGTTCAGATACGATCTCGAGTGGCTCATCAAGCTCTTGCTCGTCGGGGTCAGCGTAATGATCTCGTGGTACGTCTTCGCAGAACTCGTGCCACCCGTAGCGGGCCCATTTGTCTCGGACGGAATCGCAGACGGCCTTGCGATCGTCGCCTCGCTCGCCGTCGGAGTCGCCCTCCTGTGGTACCCAGAGTGGTACGTGATCGACAGCGCAGGAATCGTGATGGGGGCGGGCGCTGCGGCCCTGTTCGGAATCAGCTTCGGCATTCTTCCGTCTCTCCTGTTGCTTACGGTATTGGCCGTTTACGACGCCATCAGCGTCTACGGAACCGAACACATGCTTGACCTCGCCGAAGGCGTCATGGACCTCAAGATCCCAGTCGTCCTCGTCGTCCCGACGACGCTCTCGTACTCCTATCTCGCCGCGGGCAGTACCGACGACGTCCTCGAGAACGGGGGCGAAGAAACGACCGTCGAGGACGAACCAGTCAGCGAAGCTAACGCTGCGGACGATGCTGCACTCGACGACACAGATGCAGCCACGACCGCTACCGGTACCGATTCGGTCGATGACACAGATGCAGCCGGGACCGCTACCGGTACCGATTCGGCCGACGACGACAGCGAGTCGACCGCCCTCGAGCGAGATGCCCTGTTCATCGGTCTGGGGGATGCGGTTATTCCGACGGTTCTCGTCGCCAGTGCGGCCTCATTTCTCGATCTTCCGACAGCCGCAGTCCCGGGAATCACGGTGAATCTGCCGGCGCTCGGGGCACTGATCGGAACCCTCGTCGGATTGCTCGTTCTCATGCACATGGTGCTCAAGGGACGACCCCACGCAGGATTACCCTTACTCAATGGCGGTGCCATCGGCGGCTATCTGCTCGGTGCGCTCGCGAGCGGGCTCTCACTCACCGCTGCGCTCGGATTCTAATTTCACATCGATCCCCTCGTACTGTTCGAGTCCCCGCGTGAGGGTATCGATTCTACCCTGTTCTGACCCCTCCGAGAGTATACTGTCGGTCGGATAGACGGCAGCAACGACCACGTGGTCGTCCTCGTGATCGCGCTGGGCGACATCGAGATGAACGCTGACGTCGTACTCCGCTTGCAGCGTCGCGATTCCCTCGTACGACTGGAAGGAAAATCGTTGGCCAAGCGCCTGGAGCGCACGGCCGCCGACGGCTCGATCGACTTCGATCCCCGAGTAGTGGCTCTGTACCCGTTCGGCGAGCTCTCTGTTCGAGAGGTCGCCGACGGGATCGAAATCTTCACCGTCGACGGATACCTGCGGGGTCGCGATCACGCCGAACACGCTCGCTTTCAGTGCGTCCCCTCCGAACCGCTCGCCGGTCAGGTCGATAGCCCGATCGTAGACGCTGATGTAGCTCGTCACCTCGACGTCCTGGCCCCCCACCACCTCTGAATCGATTCGCTCTCTCGTCCCCTGATACTTGTAGTCGGCCTCCGCAGCCGCATCCTCGGAGACGCGCGCCGGCGTTGCCGAAAACGTTGCTACGTCGTCGGCGAGACCGCTGACACAACCGGCAACTGTGCCGAGAGCCCCCGCGCCGAGCGTACCGATGAACAGCCGTCGATTCATATCACCAATTCCGACCAGACTAGAGAAAATAAGCGACGCGGTGGTCTTCACTCCGTGATGACCGTTACGGTATGGTCAATCTTCACGCCTACAACTGATACACTGTAACGTCCCGAACCTCGAACCGAGCGCCGCCGTCGGAACCTGCCACGACGGAAATCGACCACCCGTGAGCGTCGACGACGTGTTGAACGATCGCGAGGCCCAGCCCGGACCCGCCGTCTGAATCGTTCTCCGCTGTGGATCGGCTCTCATCGTTTGGCGCATCGATCCCGAACGAATAGCCGGATTCGAATACCCGCTCCCGCTCGGCTGCCGGAATCCCGGGCCCGTCATCCTCGACGTAGAATCCGTTTCCGTCGCCGGTTTCCCGCTCTTTATCGGTGGACGCCCGGTCGGGAGGTTCCGCTTCCGTCGATCGATCGACCGCCGAATCGCTCTCGGTCGCCCGCTCGAGCACTCCGATCTCGAGATGTACGTCTTCGCCTGCGTGTTCGACCGCGTTCCGAAACAGGTTCTCGAAGAGGTGGCTCACGAGCGTCGAATCGGCACGGATCGCGACGTCGTCCACCACTGACACCATTGCCGATTCCGTACGGACGTGGCCCCACGCGGTTTCGACGACGGTAGCAAGCGGATGTAGGTCGGGCTCTTCGACGGCATCAGCCGTAACGAGTACCAGCGCATCGTCGATGATCGTCTCCATTCGCTCGAGCGAGGCGCGCAACGAGCTTCGGCCCCCGTTCGAGCTATCGAGATCGATGTCGTCGTCCAGTTCGAGCATCTCCGCCTGCGCGAGCGCAACGGACAGCGGGTTTCGCAAGTCGTGCGAGAGCAATTTTGCGAATCCTTCCATTTGGTCCGCCTGTTCCTGCGTTCGTTGCTCGAGCAACCGTCGCTCGGTGATGTCGACGTGCATGGCGAGGACGAACCGCTCACCGCCGTGTTCGTACGGTGACGCCTGCATCATGAACCATCGGTCGCGTTCCGGCGTGTGGCACGGATACTCGAGCGAGAACTCGTCTCGATCACCCGCTGTGACCGCGCGAATACCCCGGGCCGTTTCGGATGCACCCTCGTCGTCGGTTGCATCACAGACCGCGAGATAGTTGCTCCCAACTCCACCGGCGTCGTCGGGCATCCCCTGTGCATTCCCGAACGAGTCCCACGAGCGGTTCGTATAGACGATCGTCCCGGTACCGTCGAGGATCGCAACCTGTGCGGGCAAGGCATCGAACCCGGCGGTAACGAACGATCCGAACGTATCCATTGGCGGATAGAAGATTCCTTCCTACTTGAGAGGGTCGGCCAACGTGGCCCTCGCGACCGGCGAACCGACGGCTACTATTCGCCCGAGGGCAGCCGGTAAGTCGGTCCGTCGTCCGTATCCTGCACCTCGATACCCAGCGCCTCGAGTTCGTCGCGCAATTCGTCGGCGCGCTCGTAGTTGCCAGCCTCACGTTCCCGGGTCCGTATCTCGAGGACCAGATCGACGACGTCGCCGGCGAGGTCTGCGGTACCGGTCGTGTCGCCGGTAAAAGAGAGGCCGAGGATACCGCCCAGTTCTTCGAAGGTCTCGATAGCCCGCCGGAGACTGCGGTAGTCGTAGCCGGCAGCGGCGTCTTCGTCGCCGACACCAGTTGCCTCGAGGTGTCGATTGACCGCCGTGACGAGCGAAAGCAGCGCGGACTGTGCCTCACGGGTGTTGAAATCGTCGTTCATCGCGGTGGCAAATGCCTCGCGTGCGCTCGCGATCTCATCGCGGAAGGCGTCGTCGACGGCCTTCGAACTCGAGTCTGGAGAGTCGAGCGCCTCGACGGCCGCCTCGTAGCCACGCTCGAGTCGATCCCAGCGCTCTTCGGCTTCGGCAATCGTCTCGTCCGAATAGAGTTGTTTGCTGTTGTACGAACCGGCCGTCAAGAAGGTTCGCACCACGTTCGTTCCCCACCGTTCGATGGCCTCGTCGACCGTAACGAAGTTGCCCAGACTCGAGGACATTTTCTCGTCGTCCATCTGGAAGAGCTCGCAGTGGAGCCAGTACCTCGCGAACTCCTTGCCGGTGGCCGCCTCGGATTGGGCGATTTCGTTTTCGTGGTGGGGAAAGACCAGGTCTCGGCCGCCGACGTGAACGTCGAGCGTCTCGTCGAGGTGGGTCATGCTCATCGCCGAACACTCGATGTGCCAGCCCGGTCTGCCCTCGCCCCACGGGGAGTCCCACGTCAGCCCTTCGGGTGGCCTGTCTCCGTGGTCGACGCCTTCGTGGCGGTGTTCCTCGACGGCATCCAGATCGACGCCGCCGGCTTTCCAGAGCGCGAAGTCCGCCGGATTGCGTTTCTCGGAGCGCTCGTCAGGGTTGCCCTGGGACTCGATTTCGGCGAGTTCCTGGTTCGAAAGTTTGCCGTACTCGTCGAAGCGAGCGACGTCGAAGTAAACCGAGCCGTTGGATTCGTAAGCGTAGTCCTTCTCGATCAAGGTCTCCACGAGGTCGATGATTTCGGGGACGTGTTCCGAAACGCGGGGGTAGACTTCCGTTCGGAGGAGGTTCAGCGAGCGCATGTCGTCGATCGTCCGCTGGATGTATGTCTTCGCGACGGCGGATTCGCTCTCGCCGAGATCGTCCTCGCCGATACGGGCGACGATCTTCTCGTTGACGTCCGTGAAATTCTCGACGTGACGGACGTCGTAACCGAGGTGCTCGAGCCAGCGGTGCATGACGTCGACGTGGACCCACGACCGTGCGTGGCCCAGATGGGGCGGGTCGGAGACCGTCAGGCCACAGTAGTAGAGGAGAACGTTCTCGGGATCCCGTGGCTCGAACGGTTCTTTTTCGCCCGTCAACGTGTTCGTCACGTGTAGGGTCATTACCCGTATTTCCTCCGGACGACAGTTAAAGCGTGTGATGCCGCCCGAACGCGTCTTTTCCAGTTCGGCGAGCGCGCGATTTGAAGTCATCGTTCGTTCACTGGACGGGCATGCGAGGAGTCGCCGATCGCGCATCGGTATCGTGGACGGTCGGCACCCGTGACGAATCGGACGTCGCTTCCCGGCTGATAGAACGTGCAAGTCAAACTCCAAGACTGTCCAGATTGAGGCCAATATCTTTAACCAGCAATAAATCGTTTCTGAAACCACTTCCTATAAATGAAATCTCCCCGTCCGCCGTCGGGTGGTCATCGGGCCCTGATCGAACGCTTCCCGAATGGCGTCTTGGTTTTGTTCGACGCTGATCTCTACTACCGTATTGTTGGCCCCGATTCGCTCCCGTTTTCGGGGAGGAACGCGAGCGAGATGGCCGGCGCCCATCTCTCCGAACTCTTCCCCGAGGAAACCGTAACCGAACTCGAACCGAAGCTTCGAGCGACGATCGAAGGAACGCCCCAATCGTTCGATTCGGAATACGGAGATCGAATTCACCACATCGAGACGAGACCAGTTCATATCGACGGTGAACCGTATGGCGTTCTGGTCACGCAAGAAGTAACGGACGCTCGCCAAACGGCAACAGACCTCGAGGAACAGAACGAGCGCTTAGACCAGTTTGCAAGCATGTTGTCCCACGACCTTCGGAACCCGTTGTCGATCGCAGTGGGCGAACTCGAACGATATCGCGAAACGGGTGACGACGCCTATCTGGACGGCGTCGAGGACGCGTTGGGGCGAATAGATGAAATCATCGTGGATCTCACAACGCTTGCACGTTCAAACACTCCGTCCGAGGAACACGAGTCCGTCTCGTTGACCGAGATCTCTCGGGACGCGTGGGAGCTGATCGACACGCAGTCCGCGTCCCTAGAAACGCAAGATTGCACGATCGAAGCCGACAGGAGCCAACTGCAGGCACTTTTCGAAAACCTATTTCGGAACGCGGTGGGCCACGGCGGGATGGACGTGACGGTCCGAGTCGGCCCACTTGAAGGCGGATTTTTCGTCGAGGATACCGGGGATGGGATTCCACCGGAAACGAAAGAGCAGGTGTTCGAGTACGGGTTTACGACGGGATATGGCGGGAGTGGGGTCGGACTGACGATCGTCCGCCGAATCGCAGCGGACCACGACCTCGACGTGTCGCTCGCCGAATCACCGGAGGGCGGTGCTCGGTTCGAATTTTACTGAGCAATTCGTGTGCCAACACGTTCGAGCGCGGCCTCGACTGCCCGGAGTGCGTTCGCACCGTCGCGTCGTTTGACAACGACGACCATCGTCTCGCTGGAAACGGCGGCCGCATCCGACGAGATGTCTTCGACCGACAGTCGGGTGAGCGTCGCAGCGAGCGCCGTGGTATCGACGTCGCCGGTCGCTACGATTGCGGTTCTGTCGCCGCCGGCCCCGAAGGCCGTGTCGCCGACAGTAACGAGTGCAGCGTCGCCCTCGCTTTCCGTCTCGACACCGTCCTGGTCGTCTTCGAGCGGCCCGATCCCGCTTTCCATCCGGACGCGAACGTCACGCGACTCGGTCTCGTAGGCCGGTAGTTCGTCGGCGTACCGCCGCAACGCCGTTGCGATCGCATCGGTCTCACCGTCGATCTCGAGGTAGCGGGCAGCAGCGGTGTAGTTGAGGACGCCGGCCCGCATCGCCGTCAGTAGAAACGGGTGGCGGTCGATCTCCCTGCGGGTCTCGGCTGCCAGTGACATATCGTGGACGGTGTCTCGAATCGGCATAAAGCCGCCGTCATCGGCCCCGCCCGGGCGCTAGATTCGTCCGATAATATATACCGCTCTGGCCCTTCGAAACATCCATGAGCGAGTCCGATCAGGAGCAGTCCGCGGAAGATTCCGTCCGCGAAGACGTCTCGTTGTTTCTCCGACGGAACTTTCCCCAGATAGAGATGCACGGCGGTGACTCCTCGATCACCGAGATCGATCTCGACGAACGCCGCGTTTCGATCAACTTAAGCGGCGCGTGCAGCGGCTGCGGGATCAGTCCAATGACGACTCAGGCGATTCGACAACGACTTCCGGCGGAGATCGATGCTATCGATCACGTTTCCGTCAGCACCGGGCTCGACGGACTGGCCGAACAGGGGTCCTCAGGCCCCGACGTCCCGCCCGACACCCCGTTCTGAGCGGATGTCTCCGTTCGAGTCGGCCACGATACCGTGAAGTGCTCTGCTGGCGAGACCGCTGCGTTTTTGCCGCGAGCCCCGCATCTTCTTTCCATGAAACCAGTCGCTGTCGAGGAGATCATCGAATCGAATCTCGAGGATGCAGAGGCCACGGTTACGCACGCACGCGACAAGCACGACGAGGACCACCTCGCCGCGACGGTCGTCTCTCCGGTTTTCGACGGACTACCGCTGGTTCAGCAACATCAGAAAGTGTACGACAGCCTCGGCGATCACATGACGACCGACATCCATGCCCTCGAACTCTCGACGTACACGCCCGCGGAGTACGACGACCTCGAGACCGACGGGTGACCAGATCCGCTGATTCGTCGCGTTCGGCGGCAGACGGGAGCTGTTACGATTCGGGCCACTCCTCGGCCGAGAGGGGCGTCCCGTCGAGGAAGGCCTCGATCCCGGCGTTTGCATCGTCCGTGGTACAGAGCGCGGCGAACTGCTCGTTCGAGTAGTCGAGGGCCTCGTCGTAGTCCAGTTCGACCATCTCGTAGAACGCTTGCTTTCCCATCTGCACCGCCATCGGGCTCTTCGCTGCCATCGTTTCGGCCAGTCCCATCGCTGCCTCCAGGTGATCGCCCTCGGGAACAACGCGGTTGATCAGTCCCCACTCGAGAGCCGTTTCCGCGTCGATCAACTCGCCGGTCAAAATGAGTTCGAGGCATCGTTTTCTGGTGAGTGCCTTCATCAGTGGTACGGCAGGGCCCATGCAGAACAGTCCGACTTTCGGCGCCGTCGCCCCGAACTGCGTGTTTTCAGCGGCGACGGCCAGGTCGCAGGCCGCGACCAGCCCGATCCCGTTGGCGGCTGCGTGACCGTGGGCCGCGGCAACGACGGGCGTCCGCATCTCGGTCACCGTGTGGAAGGGTTCTTCCATCCGTGTCACCCACTCCTCGTACTCGTTCGTCCCCTCATGGTCGTCGTGTTCCGACAGATCGATTCCGGCCGAGAACGTTTCGCCCGACCCGTCGACCACGATCGCCCGCACGTCGGATTCCTCGTCGAGGGTATGAAGCGCAGCGTCGAGGTCCCGTGCGAGTCCGGTACTGAAGGTATTCATCGCCTCGGGTCGAGACAGCGTAATTCTGCCGACGTGCCCGTCGCGTCCGATTTCGACGTTTTCCCAGCGTTCGGTGTCTGATGGATCAGAAGCCATGTGTGGTTGGTAGCCGGTACTGCTATTAAATGCCCCTGCAAAGTGTTTCGAGACCGATTCGGGAGGAGGGGTCCGACCTCCGCGATCACGAGGGTCGAACACAGTTGACCGTCCCCGCAGCAGCCGCCGTGGACAGGTACGGGGCGATTGACCGCCCTGTGATCGCCGGTCCTCGTCGGAACCGCCGGTCTGGCACGAGCGATCGAGCAGTCTCACCGCTCGTTCGGCGGAATACGATACCGTCACCCTCGGATACCCATCGTGCGTGTGACCGACTGCGTCACCCAATTGCGCTCGCACAGAACCGTAAATTTATCCATCAGTGCTGACACATCACGGGTATGGAATCCCTCCATCCCCGCATCAGGTTGCTCTGGATTGCCCGGGGTGCACTCGTCGCGATCCTCCTCGGGGTTGCTCTCGTCGCGGTCGATCAATTGCTACTGGCCGTACCGACGCCGATCGTCGTCGCGGTCGTCCTGGTAGGACTCGGTTTCGGGGCAGTCTACGCCGTTCGACTGTACCAGATCTGGCGATTCGAACTGCAGGACGACGCCCTCTACCTCGAGCGGGGCGTCGTCACCTTCGTCGAAACCGCCGTCCCGTTCGTCCGCGTCCAGCACGTCGATACGCAGTTCGGCCCGGTCGAGCGGGTGCTCGGCCTCTCGAGCGTCGTCGTGTATACGGCCGGCTCCCGAAACGCGGACGTTCGAATACCGGGATTGACACCGTCTCGAGCCCGCGATCTGCAGGACACGCTCCGCGAACTGGCGGTCGAAAGCGATGCGGAGGACGCGGTCTGAAATGAACCGGCTGCATCCGTTGAGTGCGGTGACGCTGGCCCTCCAGCGAGGGGTTACCGGGTTCTCGATCCCGTTTTTTCTCGTGGGTATCGGGTCGAGTATTTTCGACCTCGATATCGGCCTATTGTTCGTGCTGTCCCCGGTCGGACTCGTCGCCGGTATCGGGTACGGCATCGCGTACTACTATCGGTTTTCGTACGAAGTCACCCCGAGCACGTTCGACGTCTCCTCGGGTGTCCTCTCGCGGCGTTCCCGTGAGATCCCGTACCGCCGCATTCAGAACGTCGACGTCTCCCAGGGGGTCCTCCAGCGGGTTCTTGGGCTCGCCGTCGTCTCCATAGAGACCGCAGGAGGCGGCGAGACGGAGGCCACTCTGAACTTCGTAAGCGAGGACGAAGCCGAGCGGCTTCGAACCGAGATCCGCCACCGAACTGCCGCTGCCGACGGTCGGACGGCTGATGCCAGCGGGCGGACGACGGATGACCGACGGACCGCTACCGCCGAGGCAATTGACGCAGTCGATGCTGACGGCATCAGCAACCCCGACCAGGCCGAGCGAACTCGAGACCAGGGCGGACCGGTCCTCCTCTTCGAACTCGAGATGAAAGAACTCCTGCTGTACGCTCTCACCTCGTTCCGGTGGGGTGCAGCGATTTTCCCGATCGCAATACTGTTCTTCGTTTCGGGTGTCGATTTCGAATCGGGACGGATTCCTCAGTTCGTCTTGGCGGTTGCTCAGCCGCTTGGCGGGGCGGAGACGGTCGACGGTGCAGCCGTCGGGCCGCTCCTCATCCTGATCGCGACTGCAGCGATCCAGTGGACGGTCGCAACGTACGTTGCGAGCGCGATCTACACGGTCGCAAACTACTACGGCTTTCAGCTCGGGCGGGCGGGAGACGATTTCGTCTACGAACGCGGGCTGATTCAGCGCTACAGCGGATCGATCCCCGCCGAGAAGGTCCAGTCGGTCACCGTCACGGAGAACCCGCTCCAGCGTCTGGTCGGTTACGCGGGTCTCTGGGTCGAAACCGCCGGCTACGGTCCCGATATGGGTAACGCCAGCCAGTCGGCCGTCCCGCTTGCCGGTGCCGATCGGATCTACCGATTCGCAGAGAACCTCACCGGGGTCGAGACGCCACGCTTTCGGAACCCGCCGTCGATGGCCCGTCGGCGATATTTCGCCCGTTACTCGCTGATCGCGGGTTGCCTCGTCGTCGCCGCACTGGTACTCTCACGCGTATCGGCCTTCGACCGCTGGTCTCTCTCCATCGTCGCCTTCCTCGTAGTCCCACCCGCAGCACACCTGAAGTACGAAAACCTCGGATACTTCATCGGCGAGGATCACCTCGTAATCCGACGCGGATTCTGGAAGCGCCGAACGACCGTCATCCCGTACTATCGAGTGCAGACGGTTTCGACGCGGCGATCGATCTTCCAGCGCCGTCTCGGGCTGGCGTCGCTCGCCGTCGACACCGCCAGCTCGCGGACGTTCGCCTGGGGGTCGCCGACGATTTACGACATCGACCTCGAGACGGCCCGCAACGCTCACGCGACGGGTCGAGATCGACTGCAGTCTGCGCTGCGTGAGCGCGCCCGTGCGGACGACATCGGGCTTTCGGTGGATTTTACCTGACCGACGCCAACGCTGCGCGTATGGCAGACGGAGACGACTACCGAATCGAGGAGGACAGCCTCGGCGAGATGCAGGTACCCGCGGACGCCTACTGGGGTGCCCAGACCCAGCGCGCGATCCAGAATTTCCCCATTTCCGGAATCACGTTCAGTCGGCGGTTTATCCGCGCGCTCGGGGTCGTCAAGAAGGCTGCTGCCCAGGCCAACCGCGATCTCGACCTGGTCGAGGATGACGTCGCCGAAGCGATCATCGAAGCCGCCGACGAGGTCATCGCCGGCGAACACGACGATCAGTTCCCGGTTGACATCTTCCAGACCGGTTCCGGGACGTCCTCGAACATGAACGCGAACGAGGTCATCGCCAATCGCGCCGCCGAGATCATGGGCGCTGACATTGGCGACCGCGTCGTCCACCCCAACGATCACGTCAACTACGGCCAGTCGTCAAACGACGTCATCCCGACCGCGATGCACGTCGCTTCCCTCGAGGCCGTCGAAAAGGACGTCATTCCCGCACTGGACACCCTCCGTGAGGCGCTCGAGGCGAAAGAGGAGGAGTTCGACGACGTCGTCAAGACCGGCCGGACGCACCTGCAAGACGCGACGCCAGTCACGCTCGGCCAGGAATTCGGCGGCTATCGCACGCAAGTCGAGAAGGGCCTGGCTCGCGTCGACGCGGTCAGGAACCATCTCGGCGAACTCGCGCTCGGTGGCACTGCAACGGGGACTGGGCTAAACACCCACGAAGAGTTCCCCGGGCGTGCAGCAGAATACATCACGAAGGTGACCGGCGTTCAGTTCCGCGAAGCGGACGATCACTTCGAGGCTCAGGCCGCCCACGACGCGATGAGCGAGGCTCACGGCGCGCTACGAACCGTCGCGGGTTCGCTGAACAAGATCGCCAACGACCTCCGTTTGCTCGCGTCCGGTCCCCGAAACGGACTCGGCGAGATCGAACAGCCCGAGAATCAGCCCGGGTCCTCGATCATGCCCGGTAAGATCAATCCGGTCGTCGCCGAGGCAGTCAACCAGGTCCACAAGCAGGTCGTCGGTAACGACGCCGCCGTCTCCGCAGGCGCGGCGGAAGGCCAGATCGACCTCAACCTCTACAAGCCCGTTCTCGCTCACAACTTCCTCGAGTCCGCGGAACTCATTTCGAACGCGAGTCAGGTCTTCGGCGAGCGCTTCATCCGGAAACTCGAGGCCAACGAAGAGTACTGCGAGGAGCGCGTCGAGCAATCGATGGCGATGGCCACCTCGCTCAACGTCCACATCGGGTACGACAAGGCCAGCGAGGTCGCGAAGACGGCGCTCAAGGAAGGGAAGACGGTGCGCGAGGTCGTCCTCGAGAAAGGCTATCTCGACGAGGACGAAGCCGACGAAGTCCTCGATCCTCGAAAGATGACCGAGCGCGGCATTCTCGGTCAAGACGACTGAGGTACCGCCGTACGAAACGCTATCGGTATCAGACGATCGGTGAAAGCGAACTCGACCACGGACTGCTGAGATGCCGTCCGACGGATACTATACATTATTGTAATTCGGTCGTAGTTTACACCCGCTCCATCGGCCTCGTTCGTGGCGCTATCGAGTGTCGATTCTGCCTCCTCCTCCTCGAGCGTCTCCGTCAGTTGTGGAGCGATAGAACCCGACGGCCCGGCGGACATCTCCGCACCGGCGTTTACGACGTAAAGGAAGTCAGCCGTGGTTGCATTCCGATCCGCTATTTCGAGTGCTTCGCCGACGGCAGCCTCGCTCGAGTCGCTTCCGTCAGTCGGCACCAGAATGTCACCGTACGTAGGGGATGATTTCGCACTGACGAACAAAAACTAGACGCGTGAAACAGCGGGGCTTGACCGCAACCGGTCCTCGAGGAGCGTTCGACGGGTTCCGATCACCGATCGGCTATTTCGATCTGTTCCTGATCGAGCGGATCCTCGATGTCGCCCATTACCGCCTCGAGCAGATCTGTCACGGTGACGAGGCCGACGACCTGACCGTCTTCGATCACGAGGGCAAGTTCTTGGTTTTCCGCCTGGAACTGGTCGACCGCGTCGCTTACGTCCACGTCCGGTGAGAGCGTCATCGGTGGCGCCGCCAGATCGGTGAAATCGATGTCGCCATCGGCCAATTCATCGCGGTGCCTGAGGAGGACCGGCGTGTAGACGATTCCACGGAAGTCCGTCAGCTCAGAACCCACAAGCGGATATCGCGTTTGGGGTCGTTCGGCCATCTTTCGGAGGTTCTCTTCGGCATCGTCTTCGGTCGACAGCGCGACGATCTGCTCGGGCTCGACCATCACTCCTCTAATCGCTTGCTCACCGATCTGGAAGGCGTTCATTACCTCTTGGCGGCGCTCGTCGGGGAGATTGCCCTCCTCGAGGATCGAGCCCAGTCGGTTCCGGAGGTCCGCGCGGGATTCGATGACGTCCTCTTCGGTTTCTAGCCAGGCGCCGGTCATCTCAATCCCAAAGAGCTTGAGGGTCCACTTCGCGACGCTGTCCCCGATCCAGATGATCGGCGAGATTAGCCAGTGGAACCAGTACAGCGGCGTCGCCCCGTATCGACAGACCATTCGCGACCGTTCGACGCCGAGATACGTCGGCGTCTGCTCCCCGTGAGTCAGATGGACGAGATTGATGATGAGAAAGGCGAGGATCGCCCCGCTCCCGATCGTCGCCAGCGCGGTGTTTGCAAAGAGCGGTTCGAAAATAGCCGCCAGCGCCGGCTCAGCGACGATCCCAACCGCGATACTCGAAGCGGTGATTCCTACCTGGCACGTCGTCAGGTATATCTCCAGATTGTCGGTCATCTCCCACGCTCGCTCGAGATTGGGATTCCCGGCGACGAACTCCTCCTCAGTGAACTGTCGAGCGCGAGTCAATGCGAACTCGATTGCGACGAAAAAGGCGTTCGCCAGGATGAGCAACACCCCTGCGATCAGTCGACCACCGATGACGAGTGGTTCCATCATGTAGTTCGTTGTGCCGAGGGACACATATTAATAGGGAAACTCGAGGCTGCAGTGTCTCAAGCCAACTGCCTCGTACTGATCTCATCATTCGTTTCTGATACGCAGTCAGAACGACCAGCGTTCGTCGAACCCACCACAAATATGATATTTTCTCGATGACCGATCGCTGATTTCTTCGTTCTTTATTCCCGATTAGTGTTCCGTAAATCGTGGGAGTGAGCCCGAATCGGATCAGGTTCCGTCGGAATAAAAGAACCCAAGCAGTTTTGATGGAGGCTCGCGTCAGACGAAATATGCACACCTGTCGCAACTGCAACCAGTCGTTCCAGACCGAGTTAGCTCTCGAGTTACACCGTGATACGTGCAAAAAGGGACAACTCTTCTGCCAGGTATGCGGGGAACGGTTCCGGGAGGGCGATGCGACCCAGGACGGGTGGCACTACGAATGTCCGAACGAGGACTGTGAGGGAGACGGACTGCAGGAGGATCTGTATCGAGTCGAAGACGTCAGAACCGCGACCCACTGACGCCCCCCGAAGCCCTTTTGCGAACAGACGAACCGACAACGGTTCGTCCGTCTGAACTTCATCGGTTGGTTTGACGGACTCTCTCTGTACAAGCTGGCTTTCTGAGACGATTGAGGCGAAAGGGACAATTGTATCACCGACCGCTCAACTTCTCACGTCCTGAGAACTGCCACCGCTTTCCCACCCTTTAATCCCGTTAGTTCCGTGACGACAGGTATGGAACGGCTCACTCCGCGAGTTCGAGTCGTCTGGCTGGTACTCGCGATTGCTCGAGCCGCGCTCGTCGGCGGACTCATCGTGGGCGCAGCGGTCGCACTCTCTCGCACCGAACTATGGAATCCCGCGCCGAAAGCGCTCGTCCCCGCAGCATTCGCGATTGCCCTCACACTCGCCGCCCTCCGCATCTTCGTCGCCTGGCGACGGTACGGCGTCTGGCGGTTCGATCTCCGCAACGACGATCTCTACATCGAACGTGGGGTCTTCACCCGGATTCGGACCATCGTCCCGTACGTTCGAGTCCAGCACGTCGACTCCCGTCGATCGCCCCTCGAGCGAACCGTCGGCCTCGCGACGGTCGTGATCTATACGGCCGGTTCGCGGAGCTCCGACGTCGCGATCCCAGGCCTGACACCGGCCCGCGCCGAGGATCTACAGGAGTCGCTGCGCCGACTCGCGATAGAGAGCGCGGGTGAAGACGCAGTATGAGGAAACTCCATCCGGCATCGATTGCCGTTCGATCGCTCTCGAGGAGTCTGAACACCGGATTCGTGTTCTTCATCGTCGGGGTCGTCGTTTCGCCCGGCGGCAACGGGATGAATCTCCTGTCGGTGTTCGCCTTGGTCGCGTTCGGTATCGTCACCGGAATTGTCTACGAATTCGCCTATTACCAGCGGTTCCGGTACGAACTCACGGCGGACACACTCGACGTCTCTTCCGGGGTGATCTCGCGCCGAGACCGCGAACTTCCCCTGGGCCGTATTCAAAACGTCGACATCAGACAGAACGTCGTCGAACGTCTTCTCGGAATCTCCGCGGTCCACATCGAAACCGCCGGCGGCGGAGAGACCGAAGTCAGCCTTCGATACGTGGACGAAGACGAGGCTCACCGGCTCAGACGGCAACTGAGACGCGGTGGTAGCGCAGAGTCGAATCGCGCCGATGCGTTCGAAGACGAGGAGCAAGGTCCCGAATCAGCGACGATGGGCGCCGAAGACGACGACGGAGAACTTCTGTTCGAAATCACGCCACGCGAACTGGCTATCCTGAGCATCTTCACGATCGATCCGGGGGCCAGCGTGTTGGGCGGTATCGCACTCTCGTTCGCAAGCGGGTTCGATCCCGCGACATTGATCCCGGCGGATCGCATCGCGGAACTGCCGGGACCGGCATCAGGTCTGCTCGCGCTCGCGTGGGGAATCTTGCTGTTCGGGCTCGCTGCGTGGATCATTAGTGCAGCGCTTACGTTCACCCGCTACTACGCGTTTCGTCTCACACGGGTCGATGACGAACTGTACTACGAACGCGGTCTCCTCCAGCGATACAGCGGGACGATCCCCTTAGAGAAGGTACAAACGCTGACGATCTCCGAGTCGATTCCGTTTCGGTGGTTCGGCTATGCCGCGTTGAGCGTCGAGACTGCGGGGTATGCGCCCGGACAGGAGTCCCGCGGCGCGGAATCTGCGATTCCGCTCGCTACTACCGACCGTGTCTACGCGCTCGCACGCGCGATCGAACCGTTCGGATCGGTCGAACTCGAATCCCCACCGCGGCGAGCACGGGAACGGTATGCGGTCCGGTATCTGCTCGTCGTCGCAGTATTCCTCGCGGCCGGATATTTGGCGACGCGGTATACGCCAGTCGTTCGACGGTGGTACGTCCTCAGCGGTGTCGCAGTGCTCGTCCCGATCGCCGCACATCTCAAATGGCGAAACCGCGGGTTCCGCGTCAGCGATCGGTATTTTTTCACGCGGACGGGGTTCTGGCGGCGAACGACGAAAGTCGTACCGCTGTACCGGGTACAGTCCATCCTCCACGAGGCGACTCTATTCCAGCGGCGGCGTAGAATCGCCAACGTGACGGCTGATACCGCGAGCTCCGCCTCCTTCTTCGGTCGTGTGGCGACGGCCTATGACGTCGACGCAACTCGTGGTCTCGATATACAAAACGAAATCGAAGCAAGACTGCAGGAACGACTTCGGGCACGAAATCGCCAGCAGTCGAGTAGGCGTTGGACTGCTAACTCGAGCGAAATAATTGACGGGGAGGAGTCTGACGATCGAGATGCCTGACTCGAACGACCGGCTCGACGATACTCTACCCGCAACTCAATAGTGAACCCACCTGGAACTCTGTATAGCGATATGAGGTATATGGGTCCGGCACACGACACCATGCAATGTATTACGGGAACCAATTGTTCTTGGCGATACCTTATGGGAATTCTTATTGCCCGACTATCTTGGCCGATTAGTCCACGGTCCGCGAGGCGTCTCCCGCAGGGCCGGTTGCTCCAGTCGCCAATCCGCTACAGTAGCCAAGCACACAGAGGAGTCAACGCTACCGAACAGTCTATTCGAGTGAGAGCGCAGAAAGAAGGCACAGTACCTTCCCCACCGGTCGGCTGATGGCGTTGTAGGGGCGTCCAAGCCCCCTTCCATCGTTGTCGTCTATTCGGTCCCGTGACGAACTGCGACGCCGCACTCATCCGAATGGCGACGTGTAGCGGCCATTGTTCGTCCATATCTGGCGCCGAGCGGTCTCCCTCGAGAGGGAGATCCGTCTTCGCTCTCGGCCCGGGTGCAACGATACCTTGAAACGAACGACAGTATTGACCACCTCTACGTCCTGAAGGGCGTCGAATCCGACCAGCGAATTTCTACTGGGTGTAGCGTTCGAGTTTCCGACCCGCACTCACGGGGACCCGCCAGCATACCGGAGTAACTCTCGTCACCTTTCCTATATAGGGCTGTGGCCTGTTCAATGGGGCCGTTCGTGAGGCGAAGCCCCTCGGGATCACGAAAATCAAAAATTTTCGAACGACCCAATCAAGTACCATGTCATCACCGTGTGACAAACAGACGACGTTCGTCACCACCCCCTCGTCTAGTGGGGAACGGCCTTTCGCGGTATTCGTAGCATCTCGTATTGCGTTAAGGGACGAAAAACAATCGCGAAAGAAACCCCAGTCCAACCGGTGTGTTCGGGTACGACGATGGGCCTTCCGCTCGACCCGCGCCTGAAAACGGGGTTTACGTTACCAATTTGTACCACGTCAGGCAGCCCCCTCCGCAGTGGAACTATCGCCACAGTTCCCGGTAGAATAGCTGTCGTGGGTCGCCTCCTCCGACACGCTGTCACGGGAACGATGTCCCGTTCCAGCGACACTGGTCTGTTCGAATTCGTCGAAGCCGGGTCCGATTACGGTGCTCGAACGAACAGCACCCCATACGCTTCGTACCTGAGCGACGCTCCCGTGATGAGACGGGGCCGCCCGTACCGCTGTGCCACGGCTATCGACTCGCAGATCGGCTACTGCGGTCGGTTTCGTCGAACCACACCGGCTACGAGTCGGTCGAATTCGATGTATGCGGGGTAGATTTTGTGCTCGATACCCGCCGGAAATCGAGTTCCGGATCCCGTGATCCCCCTGTAGTAGCCGATACTCTGGTAGCCATTGACCGTATCGGCGTTTTCCGTATCACTCCCTCTCACTACGAAAATACGGGAAGATGGAGAGAGAAATGCTCGATGGCGAACCCATCAGCGGTGCCGATAGCTCGAGCGAGTACTACCGATCGAGAGAATCGACATGCGAGCTACGGAAAACAGGGAGAGACACCACGCTGTGAATCGATCCATGGAAGATACCGACGTCGCGTCTATTGGCCAGCGCCGATTGCGCGTCGATCGGAACCGGATCTCAGTTTGCGAACATCGCCACCTGCCGCCAGTACGAAACTGGAGAAACTGATCACCAGTAAGTTCTCCACCGGCCAGTCGCTCTGGGTGATTCGTGTCCCGTTCACAGTGGTCCGAACTGAATTTGTATCTCGAACTGTGGGACCTACCACCTGAATCAGGTATACGATATTGTAGCCCTTTCCATTCTAATATCTCATATAGTGTACCCATTATTGCCGTCAATAGCGTCATACTGTATGAGATAAAGGCCCTTAGCTCGAATAATGGGTAAATTGAAGGAGGCTGCGTTTGATGGACGGAGTATGAGCGGTTCAGCGGACAGGTCTCGAAAAGCTGTCAAAACGTACGTGCCGGCCTACCAAAAATCCGAGTGGCAATCCCACGCGGACGACCTCGAGATGAGCCAAAGCGAGTTCGTTCGAACGATGGTTCAGGCTGGTCGAAAAGGGTTCGAATCCGCCACGACGGAACCCGCTTCTTCGGACTCAGACCCTGGGGGTGACGCCCTCGAAAAGCAAGTCATCGAATTGCTATCCGCCGACACGTACTCGTGGGACGAACTCCTCGAGGCAGTCTCGGACGACATCGAGTCGCGACTGGACGACACGCTCGAGGAATTGCAGACGAACAACCGAATCCGGTACAGTGGTCGCCACGGAGGGTACACCACGGTCGATGGTGATGTCGATGGCGACTGAACCAGGCTCCGTCACTCCGGAGGAAGTAGACGACCCTATCGCGTACTTTCTCGACGACCAGCGATATCACGGCAAGAGCGAACGGACGCTCGAGGCATACGAACGCGTGCTTCGGCGGTTCGAATCGTTCGTCGACGAACGATTCGGGGTCGATTCGGTCGACGGGCCCGAGCGCCGAGAATGTATGGCCTGGATCCACTCGCTACGTGGCGAATTCGAACCCAGCACCATCGCAACCTACGCGTCGTACCTCAACCGGTTTTACGACTATATGACTCGCGTCGGCGTCTTCGAAGACAATCCGATGGGGCTCGTGATGGAGGAATTACCCGAATCGATCGATACGAATCCCACGAGACGGGATTTGTCGGTGCCGGAAATGCGCTCGTTCGTCGCCGACATCGGTCATCCGCTCGAGCGGGCAGTCATCGTCACCCTCCTGAAGACGGGGATGCGCGTGGGGGAACTCTGTAACCTCGATATGCAGGATCTAAACCTCGATACGCCGGAAATCGACCTCGAGTGGATGCCCCGAGTGGGTCTTGAGCGCCGGTCCGCATCGTTGTTCGTCTCGGCCGAACCGGCTCGCGGGTCGGACGTCAACGGTGAACAGCGAACTGCCTCGAACAAACGAAAGCGAGATACGATCGTTCCCGTCGATGCCGAGCTCCGCCGCGTGTTGATCGATTGGCTTGCGATCCGGCCGGACGCGGTGTCGCCGGCACAGCCGCTCTTTCTCGATACTGGAGATTCGTGGGGAGAGCGGCTCACCCCCTCGGACATTCGATATATCGTTGAAAAACACGCCCGAAAACGTGGCTGGTACCGGACGGGCGGCGGAACGCAAGAGAACGTCACTCCCCACTACTTCCGGCACTTCTTCACAACCCATCTGCGCGACCGAACCGGTGACCGCGGGATAGTCCAGTATCTTCGTGGCGATGTCGCCGGCGACGTCATCGACACGTACACCCACAACTGGGGTGATCGCGTCCGAGAAACCTACCTCCAGCATATCTACACCGTGACAGCGTAACCGAATTCCTGTCGGCACTCGACGATCGTGGTGTCCGATTCCCCACTGATCCAGTTCTACAATGTCATCAGCAGCCACTTCGTCCAGGATATTTAACAATACCAGTACTCAATCGATGTGTTCGAAACCAGTCTTGTAAATCGTATAGCGCTATATGAATGCACACCCCGGACAGTAAAGCTGAGTGTCCGGTCTAGACGCGTTCTACGATACCAAGCGGTCGGTCGAAGTATCGATATCGGGACCAGATGCGCCATTCACTGCTACCTGTAATACTGCATTCGATCCGTTGATCGATTCTCGAACGGTGACGGGCTACCCCGTCGGCTCCCATCGTTGGGCCCTCTTTGCGATCCTCGAGTGGACGTTCTGCTTACTCCACCGGACGCAGTAAAGACCACAAGGCGACGGACCGGGCCACGAGTCGGGACCGACTGCCCGACTGGATTGGGTGCGGGTGGTAAATTCGCTCTAGATCCGGTCTTCGAGCGGTACTGGGGCGTCGGTCCGGAATCGATTGAGTGCTTCGAAGAGCACGGTTCCATCGCGAGAGGCGGAATCGAATGCCTGGCTCGCAGATGCAGGTGGGTCGGTGCACCGATTATACGATAGATAACGAGACTGACGGTGTCGATATCGACCCTCGAACATTTGAGACTCGGTACCGAAGGGAGTTCCTGTAGCCACGTCCGCCGTATCGTAGAGCGATCACCACTGCGGAAACACACGAAAACCATGGATATTGCTGACATCGTATCGGAGGAGTACATCGAATTCACACCGGACACGACCGTCTCGAAACTCGTCGGTACGTTCGCGGATTCCGACGTCAAAGGCGTCGTAATACGTAGCGACGAGTTCGAAGGCGTCGTAACGCGAAAGCAGCTTGCAAGCTCGCATCGCCAGCCCAACGAAAAGCTCGGATCGCTGGTCTGGCACGTTCCCAGACTCGCACCCGACGAGGATATCCGAAAGGTGGCACAGCTCATGATCGACAGCGACTCACACGTCCTCCCGGTCTTCGAGGGCAACGAGTTGATCGGCGTCGTTACTGCCGATGGGATCCTCGAGAAGGTCGAGCCGTATCTCGACGCGGCGACCGTCTCCGAGGCATATACCGCAGACCTCGTCTCGCTAGGTCCGGCGTCGACGCTCGGCGAAGCGCTCAACGACTTCCGGGAACATCGCATCACGCACATTCCGGTCGTCGAAGAGAACACGGCGGTCGGCATCCTCAGCCTCTACGACGTGACGGACTTTACGATCCGATCCGAGGTACAGAGCCAGGGTGGCGACGCTGGGGGAACCGATCCGTTCGGTGGAGAGATATCTTCTAGTTCCGCCCGCGCGCGTGGCGGAGGATTCGGTGCCCGGGATGGGGAGTCCTCGCGAATGCTGGACCTGCCGGTTCGAGACGTCATGGCCTCACCGGTCCAAACGATTCGGCCCGACGAGACGCTCGATGTGGCAGTCGAGGAGATGTTCGAGTACGACGGGTCGTCGCTGGTCGTCATGGAGAACGGAGACCCCCACGGTATCCTTACGAAAACGGACATTCTCGATTCGCTCACCTGGGAGGCCGGCGGGAGCCGGGGTGTCCAGATCTACGGAACTGATCTGATAGACGACGTGACCTACGACGAGATCGTGGCGATGGTCGAAAAGTTCGACGACAGGGATCACGACATGAACGTTCTGGAGGCGAAAGTCCACCTCCACGAGCACGACGAGACACGACGTGGACGACCACTCCTGCTTGCTCGAGTTCGGCTCCACACAGATCGGGGATTGTACATCGCCTCCGGTGAAGGGTACGGTGCGAGCCAGGCAATCAACGAAGCGCGGGATATCCTGGAACGCCAGATTCGAGACAGGAAGACCACCGGGCGGAGCAAAAAGCCCCGCGGTGAGGAATGGGAGAAGCGCTTCGGCTGGATGCTCGAGGACTGATCGCCACCGCATCCGATACCGAGTAGGCGAGCAGTTAACGTCAGCGCACGACTGTCACTGGAACTGTCGCTCGTTCGACGAGTGACTTCGCGACGCTACCGACCATCAGCCCTGCACGCTCCGATCGACCACGGTGGCCGACGAAGATCGCGTCGAATCCCTCGGTCTCGGCGTAGTTGGCGATCTCCGTGATCGGATTTCCATAGAGAAGTTCGATCTCGACGTCGTGACCGAGTTCGTCGGCGAACGCGGCCGCGTCGTGGGTAAGGTCCAGGCCCCGCTGTTCGGCTTCTTCGACGCTCTCGAGGACCAGGCGCTGGTCTTCATCCCAGAGTGACACGGTCGGTTCGCTTCCGCCCTCGTCGTGAGCGGTGGGATCGACCGCGTGGACCACCGTGATCGATCCGTCCATCGCTTCGACGATGTCGGCGGCGTAGGCGAGGGCATTCTCAGATTCTTCGGAGCCGTCGACTGCTACGAGGGACTTCATAATCGTGCATTCGGTCCCGAGTCATGTGAAGTGCGAGGGCGAGTTCGCCACAACACAGGGGGAAATAGCGGTCTTCGACTGCAGGTCTCGAAAAACGGCCCTCGATCGGGATGGCGATTGTGACGCTTCTCACGGGACGGGTTTGCAGGTACAGCGAGAACGGACGGATGGACTCGACGTCGGTCGGACTCGTAATGCTCTCTGTCGGGGCGAAAATAGGGTTGCAAGCGACTCGTGCAGTGAGGGCCGGCGACATAGTCTCGCCTTGCCGACCCACGCGATGAAACCAGCTATGGTTCGACGGCGAGTTCAGTCTCGAGGTCCGGCCCGTTTAGGAACGACCGAACGACGCCGATCGTGTCGGTGGATTCCACGGTGTTTTCGAGGAGGACGGTTTCGCTCGGGAACAGTTGTTCGCCGAGCAGGAGGCCGTGATCGCGAGCAGTCGAACCAGTGACGGTCAAATAGACGCCCAGTCCCGCATCTGCGATGGCCGCCTCCTCTTCACGACCCTCCTCGGGATAACGAAACTCGACGCCGTCGAGTGTTCGCGTGCCGAGAACCGCCTGAACGAGCCGTTCGTACCGAGGCTCGATACAGAGTGGCCCCTCGTAGGTCTCGAGGAAGTCCCGGTCGAGAGAGTCGACTGCGGGTGCGACCTCTGGCGTGGCCAACAGCGTGTGATAGACGGTGTCACCGAGTCCGGTAACGACCCGAACGTCGGTATCCGAAGGGTCGATCCGGGCGTTTACGTCGGCAATCCGGTCGAGCGGCTCCGGTCGCAATTCGACGACCTCTTCGAGAACGAGATCAGCGCTGTCGAAACCGAGGGCGAACTCGTGAGTTCGAAGGGAGCGAAACGGCTCCTCTCGACCCACGAGCTGAATTTCAGCGTCGTCTGGTGCACCCTCGACGTCGGCGAGCGGAATCGTGACGCTATCGAAGACGATACGGCGGGGTTTTCCGGCGCGATCGTCCCGGAGCAGGGTATACTCGGGCTTTGTCGGGTCATCGACAGTACTGTACTCTGCGAGGCGATGATAGACGTCATTTTCGTCGGCATCGATCGTCCCCTTCGTGAGTGCCTTTTCGTGGCGAAGCGTCGACGCGACGTCATCGGCAAGTCCCGTAATGTCGAGTCGAGCGGCGAGCCGATCGAGTACAGATTCGAGTGGCCGGCCTTTTCGCGGAACAGCGATCGGTATCGTCTCGCCCATCGACCGGTTCTCAATCGGCGATGGATAAACGAGTTGTGTTTTCAAAACCGCAGTGAGTGTAAATCTATTAGAGGAGTAGATGAGACCTGCTGACGTTGTTACTCGGAGAACATCGAACCGAGTTGGTCGCGCCACTCCATGATATCCGTCACGTCGGATTGGACATCTTCGAGGTCGTTTTCGACGGACTCGAGGTCGTTTTCGACCGTCCCGATATCGTGTGCCAGTTCGTCGACGGTCCCCTCGACCGCGTCGACATCGTCCGTAACTTCCCCCAGATCGGCTTCGAGGTCGGTATTCCAGTCGCTGAGGTCGACGACCTCGCCCTCGATATCGTCGACACGAGACTCTGTCTCTTCGAGTCTGGTATCCATCGACGAGAGATCGGCGTCGAGCGATTCGAGATCAGACTGGACCTCTTCGATGAGCTGTTCGCCGGTACCGTTGTCCTCGAGGAACGTCTGAAGCGCATCCGTATAGGCAGCTACCTCCTCGACGCGTGACTGAAGATGGTCGATTTTCGCGATATCTGCCCCCGTCGGTTCGATGTCGAGTTCGGCCTGAATGACCTCGAGATCGTCGTCGTCGACCGTTCCCTCGCGAATTTCGGTTGCGAGGCGAGCTGCGATCGATCCGTCCAATTCGGTCTCGAGACCCGGCGGCGATTCGGCTGACGTGGTCGGTTCGGCTGACGTGGTCGGTTCGGCTGACGTGGTCGGTTCGGCCGACGTGGTCGGTTCGTCTCCGACGTCGATCTCGACCTCCTCGTCCGGTTCTGACTCGGCAGATGGGGCCACGGCCGAATCATCGTCCGGGCCACCGGTGGTCGTCTCACCGAGATCGATATCGATATCGGGTCCGGTATCCGTTCGTGTCTCGGATGGAGCTTCGGGGCGCCCCTCGGTAGTGGATGCACTCGTGTCGGTACCGACATCGAGATCGATGTCGGGCCTATCGCCTTCGTCGTCGGTCGACCCAACGGCGGTCTCGTCGGTATCCGGCTCCGGAATCTCTTCTTCTTCAAATCCGAGATCGATGTTCGGTGTATCGTCCGCCTCGTCTTCGGTATCGTCCGTGTTGACGTCGATCGGGTCCGGATCGATGTCGCTGAGATCGAGGTCCAGCCCGACTGAGTCCTCCGATGCGGCGTCGTCCGTCTCGGCCTCCGGACCGGTATCGATCGTTATCTCGTCGTTGTCGAGACCCGGCATGGATTCCGAGTCTCCACTAATCATATCTTTTACAGCTTGATCGCGGTCATCGGAGACGATACTCCCGATCAGTTCGTCGTCTAGTTCCTCCGCATCCGTCGTGCTGACGTCTTCGTCTTCACTGCGTTCGACGACGGTCGGCTCGGAGAGGAATTCCCCGGCTCGACTTTCGTCGTCGAGTTGAATCCCGTAAACCGTGACGAGGCGCTCGTTCGGCTCGAGCGTCGCCGTAAACTCGACGTGATTGTCCTGGAATGCCGTCCAGTTGTCGCTGTGATAATCCGGGTGGAAACCGACCCTGTCCATCGGAAACGATGACGGAACGTCTTCCGAGAGTTGAAACGTAACCGACTCATCACGGTTCGATTCGATCTCGAACCTGATCGCAGGGACGGGAAACTCGTCCGCTGTAAACGATTTTTGGACGGCAATCCCGTCGGTACTGATCTCGATCACGTCGTCTGTGTCGGCGGTGCTACTCATATGAGACCAACGTTACCATACCATTACTATAAATTGTGCGGACGAACTCACCGAATGAGTGGCGGGAGATCGCTACAGATCGACGCGGTCCCCGATCTCGACGATCTCGAGTCGGTCTGGATGTGCAAAACTTCGTGCGTGGTGGTGTAGCACCGTCGGATCGGCGGTGAGTCCCTTCCACATGTCCCAGTGGCTCGGCAACAGCCGATCACACTGGAGGGCGTCGGCACACTCGATGATCTGGTTTTCGTCGTTGTACCAGCGCGTTCGTTTCGGTTCGCGTGTCTCTTTATCCGGAATCTGACCGACGGTTCCGAACGCAAGTGCGGCGAGGTCGATGTCGTACTCCGTTCCGATCCGCTCGAATTCGTCGGTCGGCTTCGTATCTCCGCCGTGGAAGAACGTACCGGCTTCGTGTTCGATCACGTAGCTCACCGGATGCGTCGCGTCGGGATCGTATGCCTCCTCGACCCGGATCGTGAATCCACCGACCTCGAGGGTGTCTCCCTCGGTGACTTCGCTCAGTTGGTCGTCCGTCACGTCCCACTCGCTCGTCCAGTTTTCGTTTTCGCGAGCGACTGCGATGCTATCGTCAGGAGCGAAGAGAGTCGCGCCCGTATTTTCGAGGATCGGTGCCTGACTCGGTCCGTGAACGTGGTCGGTGTGTTCGTGCGTCGCGAGCACGGCATCGGCTTCGTCGACGTCCGCCGGATCGAACGGCACTGGAATCATGCGGATCGTTCGCGGTGGGTCCCCCAGACCGAGGTACGGATCGATGTAAATCGTCGACCCGTCGCTTCCTTTGCAGATGAAGCCGTTGCAGCCGAGATACCAAATCGCCACGCCGTCCGGGGACGCATTCGAAACGTCACGGACGAGCCAGTCGCTCCAATCGCTTTCGATCATGTCCGAAGATGCGGAGACCAACTGGGTAAGTGTTATTGTATTCACCGGAAAACGAAGCAGATCCACACTCATTCAGCGAACCGGTAGCTCCCAGCCGAAATCCGACTGGCGACGCTCCCGGGGTACCGATAGCGACGACCGCAGAGACAGACTGACCGCGAGTATAGCGTTCGGTGACCGAGGTAAACAGCCACGACGTCACAACGGGAACTGCAAGCGATAGTCGTCGGACTGGGCGTCGATACGCTCGAGTCGCGACGCGAGCATCTGGCGCATCATGACGACGAGACCGTTGTGCGGGCCGTCGCCCAGAATGGCCGCTTCGGCAGTCCTGTCGTCCTGTGCCGATCGTTGAAGGGTCCCGATCATGACCGCCTCCCTGTCGGCAAACACCAATCGGACGACGGACTCACCCTCCGGTGCGAGAGTGAGCAAGTCGAACTGTGGTTCCCAGAGAACGACTTCAGGAATCCGTTCGCGAACGAGGTCGCGGATCCGTGGGTCGCGCGAACCGAGATACACGTCGACGCCGCGGTCGACCGCGTCCTCGATCCGGCGATAACAGCCTTCCTCGAGCAACTCGCTTTTCGCAAACAGAAGGAACAATTCGTCTTCGGCCACCTCGCAGAGAGACTGGCCAGTGGTGATGATCGACTTCCGGTCCTCGAGCGTGCGAATGTTCGCCAGATCCGTATCCGACGTCGCGACACCGGAGTCGCTTCCCGTCGATCGATAGGCGGACCGAAGCCATTCGGCGCGAACTGCGGGGTGGCCTTCGTAGGAGACCCGATCGTCTACGCTATCGTAGCTTATGAGCGTGGCTTCGTTCAACAGCGGAAGGTGGACGTGAACGAGCGACGTGAAGACGTCCTCGACGCGCCGTTCCGAGATCTCTCGCTCGGTCGAGTCGGCTTCGCGGGCTGCGACGTCGCGCGCGAGGGTTTCAGTCGCGACCGGGTGGTACTGATTGCTGAGCACCGACAGTATCGTCCGCCGGCGTTTGTCGGCGAGCGCTTCGAATATCGTATCACGAACGTCTGGATCATCCTCATCACTGATCGGAAGGAGATCTTCGAATCCCCGACCGTCGAATGCCCAGTGGTCTGTTACCTCGATCGAGCCGTCGTTCGTTTCCTCGAGTAAACCGACGTCCGTCAACTGTGGTAAGAGTCGATGATGGAGGGATGCGAGGGCTCGTTTGTGGTCGACGTCGGAAACGTCGGCGAGACGGATATCTGCGATTACTGCTGCAAGCCGGAACGCAATGTCGCTTTTCTCGATTCGGTTCGGCGATCGTTCGGAGACGATGCGGACGACGGCTCGCCCACCGACGCTCGAGAGGGCACTGAACAGTTCGTCTCGTTGATCGGCCGTGGGTTCGCTCATAGCTGAGTTACTCATTGACTACTACTCGGTGACTAGCCTGCAAAAGAACTACTCCAAACTACTTTGGAATCAGTAACCCATTACCGGCAATAGACCAAAAAACCAGAAGTACTGTGTGGCATTTAGGTATAATGCAGTAACTTATTTCGGCCAGTTTTGAAATATATAAGAAGAAGATTTCGTCTCTGACGGGTGACAGTCACCGCAACGGATCACAGGTTCACGTCACGGACGTGAGAATAGGCGCTCCGGAAGACGTTCGGACTCGCTACCAGGTGCCGTGGAACGTATCGAACGAGAGACTCTCGAGGGGGTCGTCACCGACCGCGATCCGATACTCGCCGGGTGTGAGCATCGGCTTGTGGAACTGGGGCCCGTCGTCGGTCGTGATCCGTGGACAACCGGTGTTGACGAACGCGTCCATATCGAAGTTCCGGAGACGGTCGGGCGTCACCTCGTCCATCGTGATGAGATAGGCGTTCTCGTTATTTTCCAGGATCTCTTCGGCTGTTTCCCATCGGCCCTGACCGATCTTGGTACAGAAGATGACGCCCCACTTTTCGGCATCCATCGCGCGGTGGATCGCGCCGTACCGCTGTTTCATAAATTTCTCCGTGTCTGCGACGGTAACGACGTTATTGACCGGATCGGCGATGACGACGTGTTTGTCGGGGTGTTCCATCGCCAGACCGAGGGGGTGGAACTTCCCGCCGCCAACGTAGAGCACTTGCTCTGCGGGCACGTCCGCGCTTGCATAGTTACACCCCAGTACCTGTCCCTCATGGGTCAGCCGCTCGTCCCCGCGACGACTGTGGACGTCGTACCCGCGATCCTCGAGGAACTCGGTCATTTCGTCGTAGCGGTTCATGTGCTGGGCGGTCGTAACGAGGCCGACGCCGTCAGTTTCTTCCGGCGGCTCGAGCGTGTCGAGGGCCTCTTCCATAATCGGCGTTATCTCGACGTTCGAGAACAGCGGAACGTAAATCACCTTGTCCGTGTCCTTCATCGGTGAATGGCCGAAGTGGACGAACACGTCGGTGCGTTTCATGAGATAGGTGTCGAGATCACAGGCGCCATAACAGGGTTGGCCCGACAGCATGAACGTTACGTCGTCATCGGTCAGCTCTCGGAGGTCGTCTGCGACGGCCGGCCCCCGTCGTTTTAACCCCTCGGGAAACTGTAACCCGACTTTCGTCGCGTCTCGCTGCTCGATCGCGTCCACGATCTCTTCGAGTTCGTAATCCCACTCACGATCGTGTTTGAGACGCATACCAGTATTCCTGAGGTCGCCCTCACTGTACTCCGAATCCTGACTCATTGACGTCTCTTACGGCCACGAACGTATAACGGCGGCGCTTCTTGAATCGGCCTTACGAGAGCCGCTCGGCGTGTTGAGACTGAGCGTTCCCGATGAAATCACACGTCGCAAATGCAGCTCGAAAATCGTTTCCGTCGAAGGTATGAATCAGGTCGTCGAGTTCGACTAATAGGTTGGCGAGTCGCTGCTGGAGGGTTACGTATTCCTCGTCGTCTCCGGCGTAACAATCGACGTTCACCTGTGTCTCCAGTGCACCGCATTTGACCGCCAGCGATGCACATTCGGCCATCAGTTCGTCGTACCGAGTGCGCCGCACCAGTCGATCGACCGTCTCGAGGAGCGGTTCCTTTGCGACGGGTTTGGCGAGAGAATCGGGGGTGGACGTACAGCTATCGGTTCCAGGTCCGGTGGAGCGAAGGACCGCCATCGAAAGAGCCGCGTGGCGTTCGACTTCCATCGCGACGGCAGTTCCGGAAGACGTGTGGAGATTCCGCCCGACGAGAACTGCATCGACGCTTTCGAGAAGCGAAAGTGCTTCGTCGCCATCCGTCGCCGTCTCAACCACGTAGTCGTCGGCGAGCCACGATTGAATTCGGGTTACGACTTCGGAATCGTCGTCAGCGACGAGAACGGCATGCGCATCACCAGACATAATTTGCGATGGTTGTATCTGTGAACCCGATCGATATCAAAGTATGGTATAATTTATGACCGATTGTCCGGGAGGAAACCACCGCCGGGAAGCAGCGGCGATCGGAGGCGCGTTTATCTTTGGAAGCGGAGACGGACACGTTTCGTGGTGACCGCGAGGGCTGGCGATGGGGACACACGTCCGGTTCGTTTCTCGTCCCAACAGTCATAGTACTGGAGTATAAACAGGCTTCTAATGGCAGCGGAACAGGCCTCAGACGGCTATCTCTTCGACCTCTACCGTCGATACATCGGAGAACCGGAAGATCGGACCGACGTCTACGTCGGATTCGGTCTCTTTCTGGGCGGAATCGGTCTGGCGGTCGTCGGACTCTTGCTCTTCCTCTGGGGGAACACGTTCGAGGCGAGAACTGTCGGATACTTCGCGTGGGTCGGTCCTGCATACGCGCTCGCGATGATAGCACTCCCGGTCACGATGCTCGGGATCGTTACGCTACTTCCTTCCGAGCGGCGGGTGTTGTACACGTCCATCGGGGGCGTGGTAATCACCGCGGCTGCGGTCGTTGGCTTTCTCATCGCGTATCCCCACGACTGGAACGGGTACGGAAACGATCACACCGTCGTGGTTATCGCTCCCTATGCGGTCGGCCTTGCCGGCATCACGGCCTCGACTGGTGCGTCGTTAATAGCTCATTATCTGACGATGGCCCAACAGGCAGAGGTCGTAACGACCGAGGACACCGGAGACGACGACCCCGAAATAACTGACGCACAGGTCCGGCGTGACATCGACGACGCGATGGAGGACGTCGATCTCTCCTGGGGCGGCGTCGAAAAAACTGAGCACAAACGGCTCCAGTTCTCGAACGACGATTTCGACGACGTCAGCGTCGACACCGACGCTGGCACGACGACCACCCGATCTACGGGCGTCGACGCTCAAGTCGCCGGCCTGAAGGGATTGAAAGGCGGCGAAACCAAGACGACGACCTCGAGTGCGACGGTCGACGATCAGACGGCAAAACTGAAAGAACTCCGCGAACAAAAGCGAGCGGAGGAACTGGCGACGGCGGACGACGACGGTCCTGTCGCGACGATGACGAAGGCGGTTAGGAACGTGCTCGAGCGGTTCCGTAACCTCGTAAATAGGAATTAAAAGGGGTCGCCTGAAAGTAATAGCACCTTGGGCCGTAGTATCAGTTCCGAAAGTGGCGCACATAGATTTATGGTCCGTCGGTTGCCTTGCCCACACATGGCCAAAGGCCTAGACGTTGGAACGATGAACATCCTGTCAGCACAGCAGGATGGGAACGATACGGTTTTCGTGCAACAGCGTAACTCCTTCGTAGAGATCGAGTACTCGGATATGGCCGAGCAGATGCTCTCGCGAAGCGAAGTACTTCACATTCGAAAGGACGACAAGGTCTACGTCGTCGGCGACGACGCGCTCAATTTCGCGAACATTTTCAACAAGGAGACGCGCCGCCCGATGAAACACGGAATCCTTTCGAACGACGAACAGAGCGCGATTCCGATGATGAAGCTCATCATCGAACAGGTCGTCGGCGAACCGTCATATCCCGACGAGAAGCTCTACTTCTCGACGCCCGCGGATCCGATCGATTCCGATCTTTCGACGCTGTATCACCAGAAGACGATCGAATCCTTCCTCGACGACATGGGATACGACGCAGAGCCCATCAACGAAGGGATGTCGGTCATTTACTCCGAACTCGCGGACAACAACTTCACCGGCCTCGGAATCTCGTTCGGTGCCGGCATGACGAACGTTTGTCTGGCGTACTACGCCGTCCCGGTGATGAAATTCTCCGTCGCTCGCGGTGGCGACTGGGTCGACGAGCAAGCAGCACGCGCAACCGGGACGCCCGTCGACAAGGTTACGTCCATCAAGGAGGACGACTTCGAACTCGACTTCACGACGGACGTCGGCGGCGTCGAAGGTGCGCTGTCGATCTACTACGAAAATTTACTCGATTACGTCATCGAAAACATCGTCACGGAAGTCGACGAGGAGGACGTCGAAGAGGGCCTCGACGTCCCCGTCGTCGTTACCGGCGGTACCTCGAGTCCCAGCGGCTTCGAAGCACTGTTCCGCGACCATCTCGAGGAAGCGAACATTCCGTTCTCGATCAGCGGCGTTACGCACGCGAACGAACCGCTGTATAGCGTGGCACGCGGTGGCCTCGTCGCCGCCCGTTCCGACGAAGACGTCGATCACGAACCGGAAGACGACGAGGCGGAAGCCGCGCCAGCAAACGAATAACACTCGCTTTTCACTGTTTCTTTCTTCGGGCGTCCACTCGAGATCGAATCGTCCCGGTGACGGCGATGGACGCCACTCGAGACCTATCGCTCGTAGAATCGGTTGAACGCGTCCCGCCAGGATTCGATCTCCTCGCGCCTCGGTTGATGTTCGACGGGCACATCGGCAAACCCGCACTGCGGGCAGGTAACGGTCGACACCTCCCCAAGTGCGAACTCCTCGATCGCCCCCCCACAACGCGGACACTCGTCCATACGTGTAACTTTCACGGGATGTCCTTAACTTTATTCGAAACTGTCATATTTTAGCAATATCGGCACTCCTCTACACAGACCACGTACGTCGCCACGCGGTTCGTTCGGGTCGTAGACCGGTCGATCGGCCGTTGGATCACTCGCATATGGTGGTCGAACTAATCGATCGGTTCGTACTATTCGGTCCAGTTAGTACGCGTGGGTGCGGCGTGTGTCGATCGTCGGCCACGTCGATCGATCGCTATCAGCCCGCGGGGCATTGCCGGCCCGTTCGGACCGACGGCAGCCGAGACGACGAACCGACGCGTCGTCGTTTTCGAACTGAGCTGACCGCGACGATACCCGCGGTGGAACTCGAGAGATCCTTAACGGTCGAGAACCGTCACGTACGTATGTCCGGCCCCTCCCGGCGCACGCTCGCTCGCCGACTCGAGATCCTCGAGGATTTTTCGGAGCCGGCTGCGAATCGTGAGCAGTATCTGACACCGCCAGAACTCGCCGCACACGTCTGTCATCTGGCGCGCATACAGGGGGATCTCGAGGGACACGTCGTCGATCTCGGCACTGGAACGGGAATGCTCGCAATCGGTGCAGCACTGGCCGGTGCCGATCGCGTTACCGGAATCGACATCGACGACGGCCCGCTCGACGTCGCTCGACGGAACGAACGAACTGTTTCGGCGGGAGACGGCGACGAGTCCGACAGCGGCGATGGGCTCGCAATCGAGTGGGTTCGTGGAGACGTCACCAGCCATCCGTTCTTGGTTACCGAGGCGACCGTCCTCTCGAACCCACCCTTCGGAGCGCAACGGGGAAACCGACACGCAGATCGTCGATTTCTCGAGACGGCAGCCGAAATCGGAACCGTTTCCTTTACGATTCACAACGAGGGCAGTCGGAACTTCGTCGAATCGTTCGCCGACGACGAAGGCGGGTCCGTGACCCACGCGTTTCGCGCCGAGTTTCCGATTCTGAAGCGCTTCGAGTTTCATACAGCCGCCGAAGAAACGCTCGAGGCCGAGGTCTTCCGTATCGAGTGGGCCACTCGAGAGTAGTGGACGATGCGCCCGTGATCGGCATTCGGCAGGTGCGTGATCGAACGGCAGGAGGGAGTGCGATTGGAACCGTCCGAGTGAACCGTGACTTACTGCACTCGACTACCGTCACCGCCTGGACGTGGTGGTACCGACCGGGGGTCGTCGCGATATCAGTACCCGTCGTACGTCTCCTCCCTCGCGACCGCAACCCGCGTCCCGTCGGCGGCCGCGTACACCGTCTCGTTTCGGCGCTCGAAGCTGACTCCGTCGATCGTCGTTGACGAGTTTTCAGCCGGCAACGGCGCTGACGAAGCATCGCCGATCCCGCCCGAGTCGACGGTGATGACGAATTCGCCGCCGCTGGAGTCGATCGTCACGTTCCGACCGGCGATGCGAGCCTCCGCCCGCGAATCGTTGGACTCGTGGGCGAGCTGGCGCTCAGCGCCGTCCTCCCACAGCCAGACCTGATAGACGGTGTCGTTGCCGACGGGCACCCAGCCCGTGCGCTCGACGTGTACTGCCTCCCGCCAGCCTGGGCCGCCGACGTAGACCGTTTCCTCGCCGGTAAAGGCGAGCCGCTGTGCACTGACCGCCTCGAACCATACCTCACGTTTGTCGCTCTCGACTATCACTCCGCTGGACTCGAGCCCATCGTCTGTCTCGAGAAATTCGAGACCGAAACCGGTGACGAGACCGTTCGGGACTCCCTCTACGTATTCGACCGTGTAATCCTCTATCTGGACGGCTGCGTCCGAGGAAGCGGTCGCGTCCTCGACGACGAACACGTTAAATGGGACGGCGATCCCGGCGACGATCGCAAGAACGCACACGACCGCCAGAAACGCCGCACTCCGACGGCTCACACTCAAACCCAACGGCGATTCGCTGGCCTGTCGTCGGGGCCCTGCGGCTAGTTCGCGGATACGGTCGATCCTGGCCCCGGCGGTATCGGCGTCGTTCCCGCTTCCGGCCAATTCGAGTACCCGATCGACGGAGGATCGCGCGGCGCCTGATCGGGCGCGCACCCGCTGGAAGCCCGGAATGAGGCGCTTCAGTCGCGCCGGCACGATGGGCTCTTCGGGGAGAGATACCGACAGCGTCACGAGAAGCGCGAGAATCGAGACGATGGCGACGCCGGGACCCTGCAGGAGGATGAACGAATTCTCGGCCCCGTACCAGTAGATCGCCCACAGTCCCTCGGTGAACCCGAAGAGAAGGACGGCGAGCCAGATCCGAAACGGATCGGGACGGGTGTTCCGGCGCTCGAGGAGGACGATACCGAGAACGAAGCCGAGAAAGAGCCCGAGCGCATGGCCCTGAATGGCGATACCGGCCCACCAGGGAGCCGACGGGGGACTCGGCTGGACGGTATAGACGCGGATCGGTTCCTGCAGTGCGGAATAGAGCCGAACAATGACGCTCTGGACGCCGAGTGTTCCGATTATCGTCACGATCGGATAGTGAACGATCGCGAACCCGGCGAAGGCGAAGACGACGCCGGAGAAGCCGATCACCGGACCGAGCGCGAACAGGCTAGTCATCAGCCCGACCACGATGACTGCCAGCGGGAAAATCACGACCGCCCGCACTCGAGGATCGGTCCGCCACGAGTCCGCTCGGTTCGTGTCACCATCGTCGAGGTAGTGTCCCCAGGCGTACTCCGCGATCGGTGCGGCGACGACAGTCCCCGTCAGGTTTCCGATGAGGTGACCAGGGCCAGCGTGAGAAAACGCGGCCGTTGCCATTCCGAGCGGATAGAAATACGACCACGTGCGAAAGGGAATGGTTACGGGGTTGTCGAAGTCCGTGAAGCCACTTTGGACGAATAGATAGACACAGAGTACGAACGCGATCACCACGATCGTGCCCCACGGCACACCGTAGAGGAGCCGTTGTTGCGCTATATCGCGCCAGCGTGGTTCCGGCCGATGGATACGTCTGACGACCGCGATCGACCCCACCAACGTGGCCGCGACGGTCACAGCCAACAGGATCGCGAGTAAACGCATGGTCCGTGGTTCGAACGGGTCCGTATAGTGATTTGCCTTCGTCGGACGTCGATCGAACCACGACGGTGCAGGCAGACTCGTATTGACGGCTGACGAACAGCCGCTTCGAAAGGTACAAGCAGCCGACGAACGGACTGGCTGACATGGAACTGCGGGTCACCGAGAGTACCGAGGACGAACTCTCCATCGAGATTGCCGGCGAGGATCACACGTTCATGAACGTTCTCAAGGGTGCACTACTCGAGCACGAGGACGTCAGTGCAGCAACCTACGACGTCAACCCCGAACAGTCGGGCGGTCAGACCGAGCCCATTCTGACGCTCAAAACCGAGGGCGGCGCAGATCCGCTCGAATGCCTCGAGGAGGCAGCCGTGACTGTCCGCGAGAAGGCGACGTCGTTTCGCGACGCGTTCGAAGCCGCCGCGTAACAGCCGTCGACCCTCGGCCCCTTCGCTGACCGCCCCGTTTCGTTTTCCAGTGTCGGTTCCGGTCCGAGCCGAAGACACAGCGCAGATCAACAGGTCGCGTAGAATACGTAGACAGAGCCGTCGACGACGTGAATGTCGATTCCCTCGACGTCGTATCCCGAACCGGTGACGACATCGCCGGACTGCAGCCGTTCGACGACGCCGTCGGCGAGTGTTGCTTCGTCGTCGTAGTCTGCGATCGAGAAGGTGTACGGCAGTTGGCCCTCGTCGAGCGTCCCATGACAATCGATTCCGAAGTCGTCCAGTGATACTTTCTCGACCCTCGCGTCTTCGTACTCGATCGCCACGTACGCGCGGTTGTAATATTCCGCGTACGCTGCAAGGCCATCGTCGTAGCGCCTCGAACCGCTGCGCTCGGCCTCGAGGCGTTCGTGGATCACCTCCTCTGTCGTTTCGAGGTCGATCCCTGAAGCTTCGGTCCCCTCGCCCGGCGCGTCGGGCGGTGCGGGCGGCCCCGAACCCGGCAGGTCAGGCAGCGAGACGAGCCCTGTCGCGAACACGGCGGCAACGAGGGCGAACCCGATTACCACCGGCACGTACGGTTTCATGACCTCGAGCCAGCCCGGTGCGGACAGGTCGCGTTCTAATCCGTCGTACGTCTGTTCGGTCTGTACGAGCTGTGGATTCCCGCAGCGAGAGCACGGCGGCGAGTTTCGGACGTGTTCCCGACCGCATTCTGTACAGGTCCAGACGAAGCTCCGACCGGTGTCAACGGATTCCGACACCGCTGGCTCGTCCTCGGTTCGGTCCCCGTTTTCGTCTACTCGAACGATTGCCTTTTCGAACGTATTGTGCCCGCAGGCATCACACGGCGGGTCGTTTTCTTCGTGTGGCTTCCCACACCACGTACACCTCCATCTCACTGAACGAACGGCTTGTTGCCACACAAATAAACGTATCGGCGATCGAAGAAAAGACGGTGACCCAACGGTATAGACCCGAAGCCGTACCGCGTTTCCCCGGGGAAAGCAGCCTGCAATCCGTACGACGTGAGAACGGACGCCCTCATCTCGACGCAGTCGATTCTCGCTCGAGACGGTCGCCTGGTTACTCGACGCGCTTGAGGCTGGCACCCGTTGTAGGGGGAACAACGTTTGTCGACTGCGCGCGGGGGTGGGATACCAGGGACATTCTCGGAATTCGTCGAGAACCGTCGCGGCCCCGATTGCAAAAGCGGACTGGATACTAACCGAAGTGCGCCATCGGATCGAGAAAGGCCGACTGCGTATTCAGAGCCGAACCGGAACGCCGTGGTCGTCGAGATAGGCTTTCGTCTCCTCGATCGAGAACTCGTCGAAGTGGAAAATCGAGGCTGCGAGCCCGGCGTCGGCACCGGCCTCGGTGAAGACGTCGTACATGTCCTCGGGCCCCCCACAGCCCGAGGAGGCGATGACAGGCGTGTCGACGGCCTCGCAGACGGCCGAGGTCAACGGCAGGTCGTAGCCGTTTTTCGTCCCATCCTTGTCGATCGAGTTGACGAACAACTCTCCTGCGCCTCGAGATTCGGCCTCCACAGCCCACTCGAGGACGTCGATTCCGGTTCCCTCGCGGCCGCCCTTCTTCGTACATTCGAACCAGCAGGATTCGCCGTCGATCTCGACGTAGTGTTCGCCCGCCTCGTCGAACCGACGTCTGGCGTCGACGCTGATGACGATACACTGACTGCCGAACGCCCGTGCACCTTCATTGACGAGTTCCGGCCGCTCGAGTGCGCCGGTCGTGATCGAGACCTTGTCGGCACCGGCCCGCAGCGTTTCTTTGATGTCGTCGGTCGTCCGTATTCCACCCCCGACGGTCAGGGGGATAAAAACTTCGTCGGCGACGCGCTCGACGACGTCGAGCATCGTCTCGCGACCCTCCGCGGAGGCGGTGATGTCGAGAAAGACGAACTCGTCGGCACCCGCCCGGTTGTACGCACGCGCCATCTCGACCGGATCGCCTGTGTATTTGAGATCCTCGAAGTTGACGCCCGTGTAGACCGCCGGATTCCCGTTTTCGTCCAGATCCACGTCGATACACGGGATGACTCGCTTGGTGAGTACCATGTGGTTCCTATCGAGATGATTCGGCCCGAGGATAGTAAAGCGGTCTGGATCGGTCGTGACGTCGCACGACTGTTTCGCTACGACCGCCGACGGTTGAGACAACCGAACCCTGGCGACTATCAGGACCAGGGTTCGGCCACGTTCCAAATCGGACCACCACGTAGGTGCGCTTAAGTGATCGAGTCGTGAACGAGCGAGTATGACGGACGAAACCGAGACCCCAGACGGAGCGGACACGGGGGCCGACGTCGGGCACGATCTCACTGCAGAGCGTACGACAGCCCCGATGAGTGCGTATTCCTCGCGTGACGTACTGGTGGGTGGCGCAGTCGCCGTCGTGGGGGCAGCGATTGCATTTGGAATTCCGCTTTTAACCGTCGGCGTGTGATAGTCGCCCCGACGGCGACCGTCGGGAGCACGTCGGAAGCGTTACACGGCCAGTGACGCCTGCCATCGCTAAGCGAGGGATACTGGTCACCTGGTTTTGCACACCGCTTTGTCACTTTACGGGTCCATACTGAAAGAGCGAGTCCCAATGCTGTCCAGACGAGAGAGGCGAAGGACCGCTCGAGTCCGCACACTCAGGAGCGGACCGATTTCGTTCTCCTCTTCGAGGCCCGTATCACTGCCCTGAAGCGTGAGTTTTCGGTTCTACTCTGCCCAGAGACGCTAGAAGACGTACTCGTCGTCGTGGCCCATCATCCCGTCGTCTTCGAGGCCAGTCCCGCCGGTACCTGTTTCGTCTTCGTCCATTGGTCCGCTAGTTTTGTACGCTTTAATTCCCGTCGAAAGGAGGTCCTCGATTGCCTCCTCGCGGTTGACGAATTCGCCGCGTTCGACCATCTGGGCGATCTGCATCTCGAGGTGTTCCGGTATGGTGATCTCTACTTTCGGCATCTGATTCGGCTTTCGGCGAGGGGGTATTTAGGTTTGACGGGGATTCGACAGCAGTTGGAACTGGACTGCAATCGTCGCAGTTGGTCACGGATCGGCTCTTCCCTCACCGCTCTGGTTGGGCCTCGTCGACGACAGTTCTCGGAGAAAAGATAGTCACCCCTCAAACGAGAGTCACTCTCTAAATGAGAGGAAGTTACTGACCGAGACATCGCGCTCGCTGGGAAACGCGGGTCAGGGAGATCGCCCGAGAAGCAACTCGCCCTAGCGGTTCCCCATCATCGAATCGAACGCATTCTTCAGGGTCGTTCCAGGTTGAGTCAACGTATTAAGCTGTTTTTGCATCTGCCGTTGATTGAAGTAGCTCGCAAACGCGAGTATCGTCGGCGGCCAGAGACCGATGAACGCGCCGAGTTGGCGTTCTCCGCGGAAGAAAAAGTAATACAACGAAAGGCCGACCGACGCGGCTGACGCGAGGACCGCTGGGCCCATCGCCTGTTCGCCGACCTCTTTTGGTTCCTGTTCTGTCACTTCCTGTTCCGTAAGCTGTTGTCTGCTCGCCATGCAACGATAGCTCTCGGGGAGACTGTACTAAGAGATGACGAGGGTTTCAATGGAAACTATCCAATGTGTAAGCGTTCCTGCCGTTTCAATCCCGCTACAGTCCTGCCAATTTTCCCTTTCCCGTTCGGAAGTGTATTGGCTAACCGATCGTCGTGGCTGGACCGTCCGACGCCCCGAGACCAGTACGTACGCCGTCGTGTGTTGGTTTCGACCGCGATCCATTCGAGTCATCGCTCGGTGAAACGCCACGGCGTTCCTGCGGGCCGTCCAAGACGCAAGCATCGGCGACATCACCGGCACGTCTGTCGTCACATCTACGTCCGTCGGTACGTACACACGCGTATGGACGATACCGACGTGACGAACCTGTATCGAGAGTTCGGCGACGAGCGACTGCCGCCGGGACAGCGCGAGACGACACAGTTTCCGGTTCTCTCGAAAAGCGGGACGCCCGATTGGGATCCCGAAACGTGGGAGTTTACCGTCACCGGTGCGGTCGATGAGGAACTGACGTTCTCCTGGGACGAATTTCGGTCCCTGCCGAACGTGACTCAAACGCAGGACTTTCACTGCGTTACCGGCTGGAGCAAATTCGATTGCGAGTTCACCGGGGTTCGGTTTCCCGAACTCGCAGAGCGAGCGGGCGTCCACGACGATGCCGTCCACGTCCTCTTCTCGGCGATGGACGACTACACTACGGACCTCCCGCTCGAGGACTGCATGCGCGAGGAGGTGCTATTCGCCTGGGGATTCGACGGAAGCCCTCTCCCGGCGGATCACGGCGGTCCGCTTCGGGTGGTTACTCCCCACAAATACGCCTACAAGGGCGCAAAGTGGGTCGACGGTATCGAATTCTGTACCGAACCGACCCGGGGGTACTGGGAGCGACGCGGGTACTCACTAACGGCGAACCCGTGGCAGGAGGAACGATATAGCTAACGCTCCTCGAGATAGCGGTCAGCAAATAGTTAGGCTGAAGGCGAGGCGGTCCTCACGTGCGGTCGATGGACCGATCGTCGGGTGGAGGGCGGCTGGCCGAAGAAACGGAGTCGACGGACCGTACTGTCGAACTGGTCAGCCGCAGTCGTGAACTCGAGACAGTCTCCTACGCGGAGATTCTCGACGATGACGCCGAGCCGCGGGTACAGTGGGCCACACCCGATGGACTCGAAATCATCGGCCGAGGCGTCGCCGCCCGTTTTACAGCCAGCGGCCCCGGCAGATTCGATCAAATCCGAGCGCAGGCGGACCGAGTGTTCGGTGCGCTCGCACACGACGGACCAGATCACGCCCGACCGCGGGCGTTTGGCGGTTTTTCGTTCTACGACGGCCACGAGCCGAGACCTCCCTGGGGCGGCTTCGATGCCGCCTCGTTCGTCGTCCCACAGGTGCTCGTCAGCAAAACCGACGACGAAACGTGGTTGACGGCCGTCGCGGAAGAAACCGACGAGGCCAGGGATCGCCTCGAGAGCTGGCACGAACGGGTCGCAACGCCGATGACGAATCCCTCGTCCGGCACCCCACCGGGCGTCGCCCGAACGGAGCGAACCACCTCACGCGACGCGTGGGTCCGACAGGTCGAAACCGCTCTCGAGCGGATCGCCGGCGGGAGGTTGACGAAAGTCGTCCTCGCACAGGCGCTTTCGGTCGACCTCGAGGAGTCGGTCGACGCCCCCGCGACGCTAGAGCGACTGCGCAAACAGTACCCGAACTGTTATCGGTTCCTCGTTGGCTACGGGGTCGGTGGCACGTTCTTCGGCGCACCACCCGAACAGCTCGTCTCGAAACGAGGCGACAGTGTCGAGACCGAAGCGCTCGCCGGTTCGGTCCCTCGGGGGGAGACGCGAGCCGAAGACGAAGCGCACGTCGACCGAATGCGAGACGACGCGAAGTTCCAGCACGAACACGAACTCGTCGTCGACGCGATCCGAAACCAGCTCGCTCCACTCGCGCGGGAACTCGTCGTAAGCGAGCAGACGATACGCCGGTTAGCGACGATTCAGCACTTGCGAACGCCGATCGAAGCGACGCTCGAGGAGGATCATCACGTCCTCGAGATCGTCGAAGCGCTGCATCCGACGCCCGCCGTCGGTGGCGTCCCACCCGACGCGGCGTGGGAGACGATTCGCGACACGGAGACGTTTGACCGTGGCTGGTACGCCGCGCCCGTGGGCTGGTTCGACGGCGACGGCAACGGCGAGTTCGCAGTCGCCCTTCGCTCCGGTGTCGCGAGCGACGGAACGGTGACGCTCTTTGCCGGAAACGGGATCGTCGCCGACAGCGACCCGGCCGAAGAGTGGGACGAGGTACAGCTAAAATTCCGCCCGATTCTCGACGAACTGCGGTCACACCAACAACGATGAGCGCGCCGAACCGTGCAACTCTGTGGGGTCGAATTCTCGCCGACGAACTCGCACAGGGTGGTCTCGAGGCCGTCTGTGTTGCACCGGGGAGCCGTTCCACACCGTTGACGGTCGCGTTCGCAGATCATCCGGACGTCGACGTCTACTCGCACATAGACGAGCGCTCGGCGGCGTATTTTGCGCTCGGCCGTGCGCGCCGCAATGGCGAGCCGACGGCGCTGGTCTGTACCTCCGGGACGGCTGTGGCGAACTTCCATCCCGCCGTGATGGAGGCTGATCGAGGCCGCGTGCCGCTGTTGTTGCTTACGGCCGATCGCCCGCCCGAACTCCGCGACAGCGGTGCGAACCAGACCGTCGATCAGGTCAAACTCTACGGCGACGCGGTGCGGTGGGACGCTGAACTGCCCGAACCCGAACCCGACGAGCGGAAGGTACGGAGCCTCAGGACGACCGCCGCACGCGCGCTCTCGGAAACGGTCGGCGTTTCACCCGGGCCCGTACACCTCAACTGTCCGTTTCGGAAGCCTCTCGAACCGATCGATCTCCCCGACGACGTCCCAGACTCGTTCGCCGAAACGGCGGCTGCGCGGGGCCGATCGGGTGCGTTCGTGGAAACGAGTCCCGGAACGCGACGGCTCGCGGATGACGAGGACCGGCCGCTCCGACAGGCACTCGAATCTGCAGCGAGACCGCTAATCGTCGCGGGACCCGCCGACCCCACGGATCTTCGCTCGCTCGACCCGGGAGCGGTCACCGAACTCGCAGATCAGCTCGGCGCACCGATCCTCGCGGACCCGCTCTCAGGGCTTCGATTCGGCTCGCACGTCGACGAAAGATGCGAAGGTAGCGAGGAATCCGACGGCGTGCGGTCGATCTACGGGGGCTACGATGCATACATCTCCCAACTACCGGACCCGGACGTCGTCCTCAGGTTTGGCGCATCTCCCACGTCGAAGTCGCTTCGACACTGGCTTCGCGATGCCGATGCACGACAGTTCCTCGTCGATCCTGCGGGCGCGTGGCGCGAAGCTACGTTCACCGCAACCGACTTGCTGAGCACTGAACCGAAATCCGTCGTCGACGGATTGCTCGAGGCGCTCACCAGTGCTGACAGCGAGGGCCGGACTGGTGGTGCGAATTCGGTAGCGGTAAACGGCGACTGGCGAAGCCTGTTCGACGCGGCCGAACGTGTGCAGTGGGAAACCTGCGACGAGGCGCTTGCTGCGAATGCGCTCGAGTCCGCACCGTTCGAAGGAGCCATTCTCGCATCGGTCGTCTCGGACGCACCGGATCCGGCGACGCTTTTCGTCTCGAATAGCATGCCGATCCGAGATGTAGATCGATTCGGTCGGCCCCGCGACGCTGCCCTGACGGTTCTCGGAAACCGCGGCGCAAGCGGGATCGACGGGATCACGAGTTCGGCTCTCGGCGCCGGCAGTGCAACCGACGACCCGCTGGTCCTGGTGACCGGCGATCTGGCGTTCCTCCACGACTCGAACGGGTTGCTCGCAGTGGACCGCTGTAACGTCGACGCAACGATCGTTCTGCTAGACAACGACGGCGGCGGTATCTTCCACAAGCTCCCGATCGAGAACTTCGACCCGCCGTTTACGGATCAGTTCAAAACGCCCCACGGCCTCGAGTTCGACGAACTCGCCTCGTTCTACGACCTCGAGTTCGAGTCCGTTTCGCCGGTGGACTTCATTTCCGCGTATCGTCGGTCGCTCGAGCGGACCGGAACGCAAGTGCTCGCCGTCGAATTCGACTCCGAGACGAGCCACCGGCAGCGTGACCGACTGGAAGAGCGCGTCAGGAATTCGATCGCGGTCGAATTCGACGATGAATCGGCGTGAGAGCGCGGTCAGCGGCCCGACACGGTCGTCTCTGGGCGAGCGCCTCACATCGCCGAGTCCACCTGTGGGAACTCGACACGATGTCGTCGGTCGGCGGCCTCGAACCGACGCAGGGCCGACCGTTCGATCCGTGTGACGGTAGTTGTCAAATGCCTATCTGACGATGCCGACTGAAACCGGATTGAACTAGGTCAATTTTCCGTCCCTTCGTAATCGTAAACTGAGCGTGGTGCTACGGTGGGTCGTGAAATTCGTCGGTTCCACTCGCGTTCTATTCGTCAGTCTTCGAATTCTGCGTCCTCCCGCTCGAAACGGAGACGCGGCCGTCACCTCGAACGACGACATCGTAGCCGAGGTAGTCGAACCTGACTCGACCGGATTCGCGAGTGCCATTGCGCTTGGTTGGAGAAAAGAGATCGTTCACCGCTTCCGGGTCGATTACGTCGTGAAGGGGGGGCTGAAGTTCCGTCGGGTCGACGTCTTCGAGGGCTGCAATTTGTTCTACAATTTCGATACAGGGTGTATCTATTGCAGCAGTCCTCGCGGTCGGAGCGCGTTCCATCAGTTCTGTAGAGCCGCTGAGAACGTATAAGCCCTCGGGCAAAAGTCAGGGTATACTGGATAGAATAGCAACATTCTGCTGTTTCCGTAGAAAATCTAGTATATATTTGGTAGCTACCTCTGAATTTTTCATTCGTTGGGTGGAGATGCTTCTTTGCCGAAGTGATTAAACGGTTGAATATACTCTTCGTCCAGCACCTCCGACCGCACGATTTCCAGACCACAATCACGGATCGCATTCGCAATACTCGAGACGTCGTTCGTGTCCGTCCCGACGGCTCCGATGTGATAATTTTCCTCGCCGGCGAGCAACTTTCGAACGGTGATGACGCCATGGAGGTCGAGAATGCCTTCGGCTAGGGTCTCGGATGGATTTCTCGCCGTGCAAGTGAACAGAATGGACAACTGATAGCCGGCCATTTCGTAATCGATATCAGGAAGATACCCCCGAAGAACCCCGTCTTCCTCGAGTTTTTCGATACGGTTCCGGACAGTTCCTGCGGAAACGCCCACAGCTTCGCCGATCTCTCTGGCCGTGTTGTTCCGTGCATCTTTCTGAAGCATATGGATGATTCCTCGGTCGACATCGTCGAGTTCGTGCTGACGTCCGTTCATATCCGTTATTCCCGGTATCTGTGGATGTACTTTTGGCGTGCAACCGAATGGCCTCGTTTGGCGGCCGGCGTCTGGCATCCGAACGGCCAGGATGGAAGTCACGCCATTACGGTCGAAGCGTCCACCACAGTGCGACGGCGTACCCGAGGGGGACCCAGGCGAACGCGAGCACGAACAAGCCCCTCGATGAGGCCAGGTCGACGAGCGAAAAACCGACCATTCCGGTCGGAAAGAGGACACTCCAGGTTCCGAAGACGACCATCGCGATTCGGGGCATCGTAAGCACGTACCCTATCAGGGCAAGCGTACAGGCGGCGACGATCGCGTTGACCGGAACCGAAAACAACGGTGTGAGACTCGCGGCGACGAACACCGGATACAGGAGGGCGACGGAACCGACCGTAATCGCCGTGGATTGGTCGATCGGCGGCCCATCCCACTCGAGGGAGATTTCGTCGTCCCAGCCGTGGACGGAGTACTGGAACCCATCGCTACCCTGTGGGCCGACCGTATGTCCGTCCGTCGCAGTCGTTCTCGAAGACGTGTGTTTCCGAGTCCGCTCTCGGGTATCACCGAACGGCCACTCGCCTGTCGATCGGCGTCGTTCCGTCCGGGTTCGCTGTCGGGATCGGTGGCGCGCGTGGTGGCTCCGCTTTCGGCCAGTGTCGTCGGCCACCGAGTCTGTGCTGGTGTTCGCCCTGTGAGTCGACGTGCTAGTCCATCGATTGCGCTCGTTCGCCCGTCCACTGTCGGCCGCCTCGCTGTCGCTATCAGTTGCTCTGTCGGTATCGTCCGTCGTTTTCGCCCGTCCCGTCTCAGTCGAATGGTTCGGTGTGGAGGGTGATCGATCGGACTGGGCGGTTTCGGCGGTCGAATCACCGCCGAACGGCGCCCCCTGGGCGAGCTCGACGTACGCTTCGTGGCCGAGTCTATCGTAACGGGCACGTTCCGCGCCATCGATGAGGATAGACTTCGCCTTCGTGACGCGCTGGAACCGTTCGGCAGCGTCGGGGACGTCGGAGTGATCGGGATGGGTTTCGAGGACGCGCTCGCGGTAGGCAGACTCGATATCGTCTCGAGTCGCGTCAGGGTCGACCCCGAGGACCTCGTAGTACGTCTCGCCCATTTCGTAGCCGGTTGGGACTGCCGAGTAAAAATCACTTGGGCTAGACGTCTGGCCCCGCGTGCTCGTCGCTGACGGGCGATTTCACCAAGGCTGTCGGCAGGTTAGTGAGACGGATACACGACAAATAAATCGAATAACGCTATATCAAATTCGATTCCGGTAACTGCGACGAATATCGTCATTGGAGAGCTGTACTGGTCGATAGTAGAGAACACGCTGATAGCAGTCCGCTGGCGCTTCGGGTGCCTCTTATCGGCCGATCGCACCCGCCGACTGATTCCAGTCAACCGCCTCGGTGTCAAGCCCCGTAGCACCCGCCTCGTACTGCCTGTGAAGTTGGCGGAACGACCAGCCGCGTATACCACCGTGGAACGGTGGAATTTCGATCGTTACGGATTCCGTTCTCGCCCGGATTCGATGCCGGACTGCATGAACTGTGTCAAAATGCGACCGATACGACTGCCGGCCGTCCACATCGCCTCCTCGTCGACGGTGTCGTCGTCCGTTGCGACCGACAACAGAACCGTCCTGTCGTCGATCATGAGTGCCCGACCCGCAAAATCGGCCGGGTTGTCTTCTCCCATCACGATCACAGTAATCGAACTCTCGCTGAACCGGGGGCGCTCCGATTCCTCGGCCGTCACGACGGTCACGAACATCCCGCGAGCAGCCTGCTCGCGGAGTTTCGTCTCGATCTGTTCGGACAGCGAACTGGCTTCAGGCGCGACGAAGACGACCCTCGAGTCGGCCGACTCGACCAATTTCGCGATCCGGTCGTCGATCGGCTGGCGGCCGCGGAGCGTCGAGACGGACTGGTCGTCGCCACGCGCCGACGGTGCCGTTCGTAGTTGAGCCAGGTTGTCGAAAGCGCGCTCGCGTTCTCGCTCGAGCCTATTTGTCAACTGCTCACGCGCCGTGGCGAGGCTCACCGGGCGATATTCCTTCGGCGAAGATTCGGTCACCTCGACAAGTCCGCGTTCGGCGAGATCGTCGGCGGCACCGTAGACCTGCGAACGAGGGACGTCGGAGACGTCGCTGATCTCCTGGGCGGTACCGGTTCCCAATTGCTGGAGGGCGACGAAGGTACGCGCCTGATAATTCGGTAATCCGAGTCGTTTCAACGCTGTGACTGCATCTCGTGTACTCATAGATGGCGTCCAGTATTCGTGGCCCTCGTTCCGTCTGGACCACCCTTTGCACGGCGGGCCTATGAGTGGCAGGGATACTCGCTCGAACATATTTAGTAGAAATATACAATATTTATAGGCACCGAGCCGAACGGGTCGGTAATGAACCCAGCCGCGCGGTACGCGAGGTTCGTGACCGATCACAGCAAGCTCATCATAGCGGTCCTGTTGGTAGCGACGCTGGTCGTCGGGAGCGCGGCGGGGAACGTCGATTCGGAACTTTCTATCGCGAGTTTCAGCAGCGACTCGACGGAGGCGGAAACGTACGAGACGCTCCAGCAGAACTTCACGACAGAAGGCGAGAACACGACCGTCGTTCAGGTCGTTACTCGAGGCGAAAACGTACTCTCGAAGGAGTCGCTCCTCGAGACCTTACGATTTCAGCGAGCCGTGGCCGACGATCCGGAGGTGACGACCACGTTGCGCACGAACCGCTCGATGATCGGGCTGTCGAATGTCGTCGCCACGACGGCCATCCGCCAGTCAGAGCGCGAATCGGGGCCCGGAAACGGAACCGACGAGCAACCCGAACGCAGCGGTTCCCGGTCGGAGACACCGTCGATCGACGCGCAGATTTCACACCTCGAGTCGATGCCGGAACGCAAGGTCGAAGCGACCGTCGAACGCGTTTTGGATCCCGACTCGGAGAACAGGGGTCCCGTCGAGCCGTACTCGCTTTTGACGACCGATTACGAGCCGGGATCGACGACTGCGACGGGTCGTGTCCTGTACGTGTTCCAGGATACGAGCAACGCCGCTGGCGACGACCTTCCACAGGAAGTCGTCGATGCCCAACTCGAGCTGAAAGACCTCTCTGCGCGTATCATCACATCGGAGAGTTTCGTTTTCGGGGCCGGGATCGTCGACGAGGAAAGTACCCAGGCGACCGGTGAGAGCTTCGCGATCATCTCTCCGGTCGCGCTCCTGTTGATTCTTGCCGTTCTCGGCATCGCCTATCGGGACGTCTTCGACGTCGCTCTCGGACTCCTCGGCGTGGCGCTCGTTCTCGCGTGGATGGCCGGGTTCATGGGCTGGGCCGGAATCGGCGTAACGCAGATCCTGATCGCCGTCCCGTTCTTGCTGATCGGGTTGAGCATCGACTACGCGTTACACGTCGTGATGCGGTACCGAGAAGCCCATTTCGACGATCCCGATGCGACGCCTCGGGAAGCGATGCGTCGCGGCCTCGCCGGAGTCGTCGTTGCCATCGGTGCAGCCACCTTCACGACCTCGGTCGGATTCCTCTCGAACGCGGTCAGCCCGCTCGAATCGATCCGGGAGTTCGGCATCGTCAGCGCCGTCGGAATCGTCGCGGCGTTTCTCGTCTTCGGTCTACTGCTGCCCGCACTGAAAATCGAACTCGATGGGCTACTCGGCCGGATCGGATACACGCACCGTGCCTCCGCGTTCGGTCGCGCAGGCGCGGCAGGTAACGCATTGAGCGTTGGCACAGACGTCGCCCGACGAGCGCCATACGTCGTCATCGCCATCGCGGTGGTCCTGAGCGTCGCCGGCGGAGCTGCCGCGACGGATATCGAGACGTCGGTCGATCAGACGGATTTCCTCCCGCGGGACTCGCCGGCCTGGATGGATTCGCTCCCGAAATCGTTCCAGCCGAGCGAGTACGAACTCCGGGAGAACGCCGAGTACATAAACGCGAAGTTCGCCCAGCCCAGCGACCGATCCCGAGCCGAATTCTTGATAGAAGGCCCGGTTACCGAATCGGACGCGCTCGAGCGGATCGCCGCCGGCAAGGGCCACCTGGCGAATACATCGTCCGCAGTAACACTGGCTGACGGGAGTCTGGAGGTGACGGGACCACTGGAAACGATCAATTCGGTTGCCGCCACCAACGAAACGGTCGCTGCGATGGTTACCGAGGCCGACACGGACGACGATGGGGTCCCGGACGAAAATCTGACTGCGATCTACGATGCCGTTTACGGCGCAGCCCCGGAGAAGGCCGCTGCCACGATCCACCGTCAAGACGGGGCGTATCGATCGCTTCGGCTCTCGGTGGGACTCTCCGGCGGGGCAGACACCGGGACCGTAACCGAAGAGATGAGAGATGTCGCGACGACGATCGAAGGGGAGACCGAGTTGACAGTGACTGCGACCGGACGACCGATCATCGAAGAAATCGTTCAGCAAGGCCTGCTTACGACGCTCGTCGACGGTTTCCTCATCACGTTCGGGGTGATCACCGCGTTCCTGACGCTGATCTTCTGGCTCCGATATCGGACGCTTTCGTTGGGAGCGGTCGTACTGACCCCCGTTCTGTTCGCCCAGGCGTGGTTGTTCGGAACGATGTATCTCGCGGGAATCGCATTCACTCCCGAGACAGCGATCATCGCGGCGATCGGAATCGGGATCGGCGTCGATTACGCCATCCACATCGGCGAGCGGTTCCTCGAGGAATACACCGACAAACCGGACACCATCTCCGCACTTCGGCGGACTGTCCGCGGGACGGGAGGAGCGTTGCTCGCCAGTGCTGTGACGACCGCCGCGGGCTTCGGGGTCCTCGTCCTCGCCCTCGTGCCGTCGTTACAGCGGTTCGGATTCGTCACGAGCGTCGCGATCGGCTACGCGTTCCTCGCGAGTATCCTCGTCTTGCCGAGTTTGCTTGTAGTCTGGATTAGAATAACTGGCTCCGATGACGGCTCGATCGCGCTTTCCTGATCCGGGCTCTCGAGACGCGAATCTATTTCAGCCATCGACGACGACACGTAGGCAATGGTTTCGGAACTGTTCGACGAGGAGCAGTGGGAATCCGTCGAGAGCGTCGACCGCGACTTTCGAGACATCACGTACCATCGCGCGGTCGATTCAGGGACGGTCCGGATCGCGTTCGACCGCCCCGAGGTTCGAAACGCCTTCCGACCGGGGACGGTGGACGAACTGTACGACGCACTCGATCACGCCAAGCGGCAGACAGACGTCGGCTGCATCTTGCTGACCGGAAACGGCCCCTCGCCGAAAGACGGCGGCTGGGCGTTCTGTTCCGGCGGCGACCAGACGATTCGAGGTGAGGACGGCTATCAGTACGACGGTGACGAGGAACGGGCGTCCGAACAGGGTCGGCTCCACATTCTCGAGGTGCAGCGTCTGATCCGCCACATTCCGAAGATCGTCGTCTGTGTAGTGCCGGGCTGGGCCGTCGGCGGCGGCCACTCGCTGCACGTCGTCTGCGATCTGACGCTTGCGAGCGACGAACACGCGAAGTTCCTCCAGACCGACCCCGACGTGGCCAGCTACGACGCGGGCTTCGGATCGGCGTACCTCGCCAAGCAGATCGGACAAAAGAAGGCTCGCGAAGTGTTCTTCCTCGGGAAGACCTATTCGGCCGAAGAGGCCGCGGAGATGGGGATGGTCAACGAAGCCGTTCCCCACGAAGAACTCGAGGAGACCGCCCTCGAGTGGGGCCGGCGGATCAATTCGAAGAGCCCGACGGCGATGCGGATGCTCAAGTACGCGTTCAACATGACCGACGACGGAATGGTCGGCCAACAGGTCTTCGCCGGGGAAGCCACGCGCCTCGGATACATGACCGACGAGGGCAAAGAAGGCCGGGACGCGTTCGTCGAGGGACGCGAACCCGATTTCGACGACTTTCCGTGGCAGTACTGAGTACGCGGTACAACGCCGGAACGCAGTTCGGAACGATCGGTGAGACGTCGATCGGTGAAACATCGATCAGTGAGACGTCGATCGGTGAAACATCGATCAGTGAGACGTCGATCGGTGAGACGTCGATCGGTGAGACGACATGAATCGGCGAACGTTCCTCCAACGGACGAGTCTGCTCCCAGTCGCAGTGGGAGTCGCAGGCTGTGAGGCTCCGGATAACGGAGGAAACGACCGAAACGAAAGTCGCAGCGATGACGAACCCGGAGCAACCGATGACGACGAACCCGCTGGGACGCCGGTTATCCCGCGAATCGACGATCCGCCGGATGCAGTCTATCTCCCCGGTCATCGGAAATCGATGCGCGTCCTCGAGCCGATCGAAACCGGTGACTACGCGGTTGCGCCGATGCTTACGTATCCGCATCCGTTCTGGGTCGTCACCGGAACGGACACCCAGCTCGTCGAGCCCGAAGCTGGCCGCGGCGTCCACCTGATGGTCACCGTCTGGGACCCGAAGACGAAGACGGTCATCCCCGTCGATATTGGACCTCGAGCAACGATCGAACGGGACGGCGATCGGATCGCGTCACGCTCGCTGTGGCCAATGCTCTCCCAGGAGATGGGGGTTCACTTCGGTGATAACGTCGTGCTACCCGCAGACGGTAGGTACACGGTGACGCTCACGGTAGGACCGATTCCGACGAGACGAACCGGCACCCTCAAGGACCGGTTGACCGACCGCGCGACTGCGACCTTCGAATTCACGTACGATGAACAGTTTCGCCAGAACGTCGTCGACGGTATCGAATTACTCGAGCGAGAGCGCTGGGGAGAACGGGGGGCACTCGAGCCGATGCTCGGACACAGCGGGGAGTCTCACAACGACAGCGGCGATTCGACCGCGGGCATTCCCTACTCCGCACTGCCGTCTGCGGAGGGGTACCCTGGAACCCACCTGATCGACCCGAACGCGGAATCCGACATCTCGTCCGGAGAGGTACGTCCGAGCAGCGGTGACGCGACGGTCGTCGCCACGCTGCTCGAGGCCGGATCGCGGCTTTCCGGCGACGACGAGCGGTACCTGCTCGTTTCGCCGCGGACGCCGTACAATCGGGTTCCGCTGGCGAACATGACGCTTCGCGCGACCGTGGACCGAACCGGCACGAGCATCCTCGATCGGACGCTCGAACCGACGCTCGACGACGAGTTTGGTTTCCACTACGGACGGTCCGTTGCTGCCGTCCAGCCGGGTGATTCGGTGACGATAATCGTCGAATCCCCCCCGCAAACAGCCCGTCACCAGGGGTACGAAACGGCCTTTTTCGACGCGAATTCGATCGAGCTAGTCGTTTCGGGAGCGTGAGTGACCATCAAAAATGTCGACTCGCAATGCCAACGTTGACACTCTCTCGAGTGGGACACTCGAGCCATGAGTTCGGCCGAGGTCGAAATCTCACGGACGAAGGCGTGGCTGATGGCAGCCCGCCCACAGACCTTGCCCGCGGCTGCAGCCCCGATACTCGTGGGGACGGGACTCGCAGCCTCAGAGGGGGTTCTCGCGCCAGTACCGGCGGTGATGGCGTTTGTGGGTGCGGCACTGATACAGATCGGAACGAACTTCGCGAACGACTACTACGACGCGATCAACGGAGCCGACACCGAAGACCGCGAGGGGTTTACCCGCGTCACTCAGTCGGGGCTCATTTCGCCCGAACAGGTCAAGCTCGCGACCGTCGTGACGTTCGCCCTGGCGATCCTTTCCGGAACCTACCTCGTATACGTCGGGGGGATCCCTATCCTCATCGTTGGATTAGTGAGCGTCTTCTGCGGGTGGGCCTACACGGGCGGCCCGTACCCGCTGGGCTATCACGGGCTGGGCGACCTCTTCGTGTTCGTCTTTTTCGGTCTCGTCGCCGTGACGGGGACCTATTACGTTCAGGCAGCAGCCGTTCTCGCAGAGCCACTCGCGGTAACGATCCCCGAGGGAACGATTACGCTCGAGGCGATCGCCGCGAGTCTGCCCGTCGCCGGGCTCTCGACGGCCATCCTCGTCGTTAACAACGTTCGTGACAGGGAAACCGACGCCGAAACCGGAAAACGAACGCTCGCCGTTCGGCTCGGTTACCGGGCGAGTCGCATCGAGTACGGAGCCCTACTGGCACTCGCCTACGTCGTCCCCGTCTGGTTCTGGCTCGCGACGGGATTCGGTCCCGGCGTCTTGCTCCCGCTGGTCACGCTGCCCTACGCCGCGATGATCGCGCGGACCGTGTGGACCCGAACCGACGGCGAGGCGCTCAATCCGGCGCTCGAGCAAACCGGCAAGCTGCTCGCCACGTACGCCGTCTGTTTCGCCGGGGGGGTGGTACTGCTATGAGTCCCACTGGCGACCTCTCCCTCGAGTATCGATCCTTTTCGCTCGACCTCGCCGAGCCGCTCGAGACGGCGGACGGAACGATCGACTCCCGCGACGGCTTTCTCGTTCGGCTCGTCGACGACGGGTCGGCCGACGGCGGGAAGCCGGTCGATTCGGGGGACAGTCCCGCCGTGGGGTACGGCGAGGCAACGCCGCTTCCGGGATGGACGGAGTCGAGCGAAGACTGTGAAGAAGCCCTTGAGCGTGCTCGAGACGCGATCCAGACCGCCGGGCCGAGCGAAGCCCTCGAGACGGTCGATCGCCAGGTTGCGGCCCGACACGGGCTGGCGCTGGCACTCGCCGATCTCCAGGCAACGCGAGATGCGACGCCGCTGTACCGCTACCTCGGCAACGGACCGATGGTCGGTCGGGTTCCGGTCAACGCGACGATCGGCGACGGCTCGCCGTCGGAGACGGTACGGGAGGCGCTGTCGGCCGTCGACCGCGGATTCCGCTGTTGCAAGCTGAAAGTCGGACTCCGCAGCGTCGAAGAGGACATAGAACGGGTCCAGCGCGTGCGCGAAGCCGTCGGTTCGGACGTCGAACTGCGAGCGGACGCCAACGAAGCGTGGACCTACGAGGAAGCCGAATCGGCACTCGAGCGCTTTGCCGATCTCGGCGTCTCGATCCTCGAACAGCCACTCCCCGGCGGGGCACTCGAAGGCCACGCCGACCTTCGAGCACAGACCAGCGACGTCTCGATCGCGCTCGACGAAGGACTGCTCGAGCACGGCGTTGACGCGATTTGCGACGCCGGCGCGGCGGACGTCGTCGTCCTGAAACCGATGGCCTTGGGAGGTATCGACATCGCCCGGAAAGTGGCGGCCTGGTTGGCCGAACTCGAGATAACGCCGCTAGTGACGACTACCATCGACGGCGTCGTCGCGCGGACGGGCGCGGTCCACGTCGCGGCGGCGATCCCGGACGTCCCGGCGTGCGGGCTCGCGACCGGCGACCTCCTCTCGACGGATCTGGGCCACGACCCCGTGTTGCTCGAAAAGGGCTCGGCGGTCGTTCCGCAGGCGAAAGGACTGGGCGTTTCGGACGTGTGGGACGAGCGATGAACGGGGCCGGCGAGTGGCCGACGCGTGACCTCCTCTCTCACCGCGCATCGACGACGCCGAATGCCACGGCCGTCATCGACGCTGACACGGACGAGGAATGGACGTTCGGGGAGTTCGACCGCAAGGTCGACGCGGTCACGGAGCGACTCGAGAACGTCGTGTACGGCCCTGACGATCGTCTCGGCGTACTCATGGAAACGCGAGTCGCGTTCGCAACGGTGTATTTCGCCGCAATGCGTCGGGGCGTCACGGTCGTCCCGTTGAACGTTCGCGAAACGGCCGCCGAACTCGAATCGAAGGCGAGTCGAACCGCTATCGACGCGATCGTCTGCGAATCGGAGACGGAAGCCCTCGCGCTCGAGATAGCTACTCGTCCCGTGGTCTCGGTCGACGATCCCGAGCACGACGACGTGACCTCGATCCGGCCGGTCGCCGAGGCGGACGCGATCCCGACACCGCTCGAACGAGACCGAACGCACCTCCTCATGTTCACCTCGGGCACGTCCGGCGAGCCGAAAGTCGTTCGACTGACGGTAGGCAACCTCGTGGCCAGCGCTGCCGCCTCAGCGTACCGACTCGGCGTCGATCCCGACGATCGGTGGTTGTGCTGTCTTCCGATGTACCACATGGGTGGGCTGGCTCCGGTCGTCCGGTCAACGCTCTACGGAACGACCGCCGTAATCCAACGTCGCTTCGACCCACGAGAAACCGCCCGCGTGATCGAGACGGACGACATCACCGGTGTGTCGCTCGTTCCGACGATGTGCAAGCGTCTGCTCGACGCCGGCTGGACCCCCCCAGACGCGCTTCGGTTCGTCCTGCTGGGCGGAGCCCCTGCTTCGCAAGAACTGATCGAGCGGTGTCGGGAACGGGGGGTTCCCGTCCATCCGACGTACGGCATGACCGAAACGGCATCACAGATCGCGACGGCCAGGCCGGCTGATGCGTTCTCCCATCCCGGGACGGTCGGGCAACCGCTCGGGTGTACCGACGTCTCGATCGTCGACGAAGACGGCACGACCGTCGACGCGGGAGAGACGGGCGAGTTCGTCATCTCCGGGCCGACTGTGACACCGGGCTATCTCGACGACGAGGAGACAGAGGCGTCGTTCGGTGACCGAGGACTGCACACCGGCGATATCGGCTATCGCGACTCGGCGGGCCGGCTGTGGATCCTCAACCGCCGCAGCGATCGTATCGTCACCGGAGGTGAGAACGTCGACCCCGGGGAGGTGATCGAAGCGCTCCGATCGCACCCCCGCGTCGAGAATGCCGCGGTCGTCGGCCTCGCCGACGAAGAATGGGGCGAACGCGTCGCGGCGCTGGTCGTTCCCGTTTCCGAGACTTGTTCGGATGCGGATCTCGATGCCGGGCTGTTGCTCGCCCACTGTGACGACCGACTCGCCGGCTTCAAGCAGCCGAAGACGATCGGATTCGCCGACGAACTCCCTCGGACCGCGTCGGGAACCGTCGACCGCGAGGCGGTCCGGGAGCGGCTGCGTCGGAGCGGGACCGACGTAACCGAGTCGACGTGATCCCGGTCACCGGCCCGGGCTCGGGCCGACACTCGCCGCCGCTCAATCGTCGTCGGCTACGCTGTGGGTAGCTGGCTGCGGACGGGGCGTCCGAGGATCCGACCGAGGCATCTCGTCGTCACGGACGTAGTTCCGGGCGACGACGTAACTCCCGTACAGGACGAGCAGCAGGAACAGCGAGAACGGGAGCGCCATCGTCACCGAAAGCGGCGGAGCAGTCCATAAAGCGGCGGAGCAGTTCACGATGGGGAGGACCCGAAACGGATTGCCGCCGGAACTGAAGTTAAGCCGCTGGCGTACCTACCCCGAGCCGTGTGTACGCTCACCCTCGCCTGGCAGGTGTTCGAGGACGCGCCGGTTGTGGTCGCCGCCAACCGTGACGAGGCGCTTGGGCGGGATTCGACGCCGCCCGAAATCTTCGAGGAGGACCCGTTGATCGTTGCGCCCCGCGATGCCGAGGCCGGCGGCACGTGGATCGGGTACAACGAACGCGGAGTGTTCGTCGGAATCACGAACAAGTGGACCGACAGCGACCTCGCCGGGGAGCGCTCCAGAGGGTTACTCGTCGCCGACGCCCTCGAGGCGCGATCCGCCGCCGAGGCGACGTCGATCGTCGAGGAGGCGACCGAGGCAGACGAATACAGCGGTTTCTATCTCGTCATCGCCGACGCGGCGAATGCGTTCTGTTACGAGTGGGACGGCGCGTTATCTCTGACCGAGTTCGATCCCGGTGTCCACGTCGTCGTGAACGTCGCAGTCGACGACGACGTCGACGTGCCGTCGATTCGGTCGGCTGCAGGCCGAGAGCAAGCGTCGAACGGCCGAGCAGTCCGTGACGCGCTCGCGGTCGAGCCAGACGAGACGGCGACGGACTGGCTCGAGCGGGCGGGCGACGTTCTCGGCGATCACGAGTACGGCGTTTGTATTCACCGGGACGGCTATGGAACCCGCTCGTCGTCGCTGATCGCCCTCGGCCCCGACACGACGACGTACGCCTTCGCACCGGGACCACCCTGTCGAACGCCCTACGAGACGGTCGGATCACCCGACGGTGTGATTTTCGAGACCGGTCTCGAGGGCTGTGGCGAAGGAATCGCGGAGTAAGCGACGCTCGCGTCGGGTATAGCGTTCGCGAAAGGGACCGGGAAGGGAACGCAGGTATTCGACAGTTGGTTGGGAAGGGCACATTTAAGCGGCTCGCTCTACCTCGTATGGACATGGACGCATTCCTGCCTCTAGCGACGCGCTCAGCGAGGTGGTCGCCGTGAGCGTGACCGCGGCCGAAGCCGAACTCTCCGACGACGAACGGGCCGGTCTCGAGCTCGTCCGCGAGTCCGGCGGCATTCACCAGAGCGACTTCTGGAAGGAGCTAGATGTCTCCTCGCGCAAGGGCAGTCGGATCGTCGAGTCACTCGTCGAAAAGGAACTGGTCGATCGGGAGGAGACCGTTTACGACGGTCACAACACCTATTTCATCACGCCGACCGCCCGCGACCTCGATTTCACGCTCCTGATGGCCGGTGACATGCTCTCGCCGTTCATCGGCGAGGAAGAGGTCGATCCCAACAGCGACGCCTTCTCGCAGTGGATCATGAACCTCGCCTACGAGGAGTGATCGACTCGTCAGCGTACCCGATCACGGACCGTCAGATCCGTTCGATTTTCGTGCCCCCCTGACCTGGGCGACGTGGGTGAACGTGACCAGACCGATTCCCCCGACGAAATTGCCCGCAGTCGCGACTGCGATTGTCTCAGCAAGCACGCTATAGTCGATTTTCGGGTCGAATAGTAATCCAAAAAAGACGTGGATTGCGGTGACGACGACGTGATCGAAGGGGCCGAGGGCCAGCAGAAAACCGACGACGTACGCCAACGTAATTCGACTTCTGACGCTGTTGACGGCCTCTAGAAGGAACGATAGGAGGCTCACCAGCGCACCACCGATGATTGCGCTCGCGAACATCGCTACCGTCGGTCGGTGGATGATCTCTTCCGCTGTCCGGCCCAGTGCACCCGTCGTTCCCGAAGGGAGGACACCGTTTACGGCGAAGACGAGCGCAAAAAGGAATCCGCCGACGAGGTTGAAGACGAGGGTAACGATCCAGAGCCGACAGAGCGGCAATATCAGCCAGGATCCGTCCACTTCGACCGCTTTCGCGGCCGGATCGAAGAAGTTCTCGTTGAACAACTCCGTTCGACCGACGACCAGGAAGACGACACCGATGGCGAAGGTGAGCGCACCCGCAATATGGGACACGTCACCGAACTGCGGCTTGACGAGCGCGTCAACGACTCCGAGCGTTGCGATGCCGAAGACGATCGTGAACCCGGCGATGAAACTCGTCGACACCAACTCGAGGAACGATTGGTCGAGACGTCGTTCACCTTCATCGACCGCCCGGTCGAAGATTTCGGCGGGGTCAGGGGCGACGGGCACGTGACAGGTGATCCCGCTTGGTGCCGGAAAAGGGTCGGGGATGAATACGCCACGGCTTTCGTGAAGCCGTCGAGGGCGAGAACTGATGCGAACTACTCGTACAGATCGAAGCGCTCGATGAGGACAAAGGGGTCGCGTTCGCGATTATAGTAGGGGACGTCGCCGTCTATGGCCTCGATAAGTCGGCGGTGGACTTCGCGTGCCGCACGGCCTTCGTCGGGCTCCAGATGGTGGCGTCCGCGCATGTCGGTCCAGAACCCGCCGTCTAGCCAGAGCAGGGTTTCGTCGTTCGACTGGTAGACGACGTCGCCCTGTTCGGTGAGGCTGTCGATGGCCAGTTGGCGGCCGGAGAGTTGTGCGCGGGCGAGGACGGCAACGAGCTGTCGCCGCGAGACGGGTGCGTGCAACGCAACGTTGTCGATACCGTCCCCGAAGTAGTCCTCGACGAGGTCGCACGCCCGTGAAAACTCGTCAAACTCTACTTCCTGTTCAATTTTCATAAGTGTCCACCCGAGTGATCAGTTGGGTACGTGTATGGTTAACAGAGTTGTATAAAAATGTATCTGTTGGACGCAGGGGGTAAACCGGTCGACCGTCAGGCGAGCGCGCTCGCGGCCTCGATCAGAAGCGGTTCGCCGAAGGCTGGACCGACCAGTTGGAGTCCAACCGGTAGCCCGTCGGTCTCACCGGCCGGAACCGAAATCGCCGGCAGATCCGCGAGGTTGATCGGAACCGTATTCGCGTCGGCGAGATACAACTGGAGTGGATCGTCGAGACTTTCGCCGAGTTCGAACGGCGGAACCGGCATCGTCGGCGAAGCGAGCACGTCGGCTTCCGACAGGGCCTGATCGAAATCCTGCTTGACCCACGCGCGAGCGTCCTGTGCCTTCTTGTAGTACTTGTCGTGGTACCCGGCCGAAAGAGCGTACGTTCCGAGCAGGATTCGGCGTTTGACCTCGTCGCCGAACCCTTCTTCGCGGGCCCGGGCAAAGGTGTCGTTCCAATTCCCGCTGGCATCGCTCGCGTGTCCGTAGCGAACGCCGTCGAACCGAGCGAGATTGGACGAGGCTTCCGACATGGCGATCACGTAGTAGGCCTCGACCGCGTGTTCGACCGACGGAAGACTGACCTCGTGGTACTCCGCGCCGCGCCCTTCGAGATCGGTCATCGCGTCCCAGAACGTTTCGACGACGCCCTCGTCGGCTCCCTCGAGCAGTTCCGTAGGAACGCCGATCTGAAGCCCGTCGACGTCGCCCGACGCCGCATCGGCGTAGTTCGAATCGTCTCCCTCGGTCCGGGTCGTCGCATCGTGCTCGTCGCTTCCAGCGATCACGTCGAGCAATCGGGCGGCGTCCTCGACGGTTTCGCCGAAGGGACCGATCTGCTCCAAGCTGTTCCCGTACGCGACGAGCCCGTATCGCGACACCAAGCCATACGTGGGTTTGATTCCGACGACGCCGCAGAACGCGGCCGGACAGCGGACGGAGCCGCCAGTATCGGAGCCGAGGGCAAGGTCGGCCTCGCCCGCCGCGACTGCGGCCGCAGAACCACCGGATGAGCCGCCGGGAACGTGGCCCGGTGCGGTGGGGTTGTCCGTCTCGCCGAAATACGACGTTTCGGTCGTCGTCCCCATTCCGAACTCGTCCATGTTAGCTTTGCCAACGATAGTCGCTCCCGCGTCTTTGAGCCGGGAGACCACCGTCGCATCGTAGGGCGGGACGTAGTCCTCGAGCATTCGCGAGCCGCAGGTCGTCCGAACGCCTTCCGTCGAGATGTTGTCCTTCACGGCGACCGTCGTTCCGGCCAGCGGTCCGTCGTCGGCGCCCTCGATCCGCTCTTCGGTAATGAAAATATTTTCGGACATGATCAGGAGACGTTCGGTCCTTTGAAGTAGCCGTCCTCGGTTTCCGGCGCGTTTCGGAGCGCTTCCGCGCTGTCGAGCGAGGGCCGTTCCTCGTCCGGCCGCATCACGTTCGCGAGGTCGGCGTCGCGGTCGACTTCCGGCACCTCGTCTAACGTCTCGAAGTATTCGAGGATGTCCGCGAACTGCCCGGTGAACCGGCCGACCTCGTCGTCGTCGAGATCGATTCGAGCCAGCTCCGCGACGTGGCGGACCTCCTCGGGATTGACGGCGTCGTCGCTCATACGTGTTCGCACCGGCCTTCGGAGAGTAAGGGTTTCGATACTGGCACGGGCGAAGAGAGCGGCCGGAAGCTATCGTCTCGAGGCATCGGTGCGACCGTAGGGACCCGTCTGTGTCCATAGTCGGCGGTTCGACCGAGGGCCGACGGTTCGACCGGAGCAAATTCGTCGGCCCTGCGGATCGACCTCGAGTCCGCGGGTGTCGACCGCTCCTCGCCCGGGAGTTCCGCTTTGCCTTCTGGGAGGCACGTCAGAAGCGAGTGGCTCGCAGATGTGGCCGAGAAATTCGAGTCGAGGAACGCCGAATGCGGCGATCGAAGCCGTTTCCTCCGATACTGCCAGGCGTGGCAATCGAACGCGATTCCAGCCGCCGGCCCCCTTCGAACTCGAGACGGTCGAATCGCGAATGACTCGACGCAGAAACGGTCGGAAGCAGTCCTCCGATGGCCGTCTCAGCAAGATGGATCGCTTTCAGAAGAGTCCGCTCGCCCGTTCGAGGCCGTAATCGGGATCGCAGGCGGCGGTCGAAATATCGTATTATGCGGTTCCAACACCGTATTAACCACGGGGCCAACGACCTAATCAGTTCATACTCAAGGACGACTGCCGTGACGATCCAGTATGGACTGTGATAACTGTGACGCTGACGAGGTCGCGTACACCCTAACGACCTACGTCGAAACCGGTGGCCGAGAGAGCGTCGACCTCCACTTCTGCTCGACCGACTGCCTTCGCGTCTGGACGTGAGGTGATAGATCCCATACGTCGAGACGTGCGAACGTTTACCTACCAACCGATATCCTTTCTCGGCTGAACCCGGGAATATGGGTCCGAATGACCGGTCGCCGTCTGCCGTCGGGGTCGATGAGTGCGCTATCCTCTCGACGATCGATGCGAGTTCGACGGTGCGGACGGCCAACGGCGTTCGGTTACACGTCGCCCTGGTCGAATCCGACGGCCGCAACACCGCACACGTCGTCGGCCACGACTGGGGCGGCATGGTCGCCTGGGATCTCGCGCTCCAGTTTCTCGGGGTAGTAAAACGGCTCTCGAGCGTCAATGCGCCGAATCCGACCGCCTATCAACGATACCTGTTCGCGGATCCCGACCAGTTACGCCGCAGCTGGTACGCCATCCTGTTTCGACTGCCATGGCTTCCGGAATGGCGCTGCGGCATGACGACTACCGCTTTCTCGAGCGAGCTCCGAGCTCCGTCCGCGCCGGGAACGCTCTCCGATGACGAACTGGGCCGCTGTCGGCGGCATGGACCAGGAGGGATGCGTTCACCGAAATGCTCAACTGGTGCCGGCCGACAGCGCGGTGACCATCGAATTCGCCAACCGACCGCGTTACCGCGCCGATGCTGATCGTCTGGGGCGAAGCCGACGAGGCGCTCGTTTCACCGCTGGCAGCCGATAACGCGGTTTTCTGCCCGGACTGTCGACTGGAATTACTGTCGTGAACGAGCCACAGGGTTCCCCACGAGGAGCCGACGCGACTGACGGATTTCTTCTCGACCTCCTCGACGAGCCGTAGCACGTCTCCGCCAATTTACGCACCGTTTGGGTCGCGTCCCAGTAGGGCGCTGCGGGTGAACTTCGGTCGGGGGTGCTCGGTGCGCGACCCGGTCGAGGGTGATAGCACAGAACACGTTCGGGAAAGGAGTCGCATACGTGGTCCACGTCGGTTCGCTCGAACGCTACCGCGACCGGTCGGGGCGGATGGTCGTGACACCGATCAGCCGTCCCGACGGCACGCGGTGGCTCCAGTTCGAGAGCTATGATCGAATCCCGCACGCAACCCCGCCCGGTCGGACGGGTCGCTTCCGAAGCGTTCGTCGTCGCCCTCGCCGTCGGCGACGCGGTCGTCGTCACAGCTTTTCTGGGCTTTGGCCTGTTTACCCACGGCCTCGAGCCGTGGGTGTATCCGGTGTATACCATCCGCACGGCGGTTCCGTTCGTGATCGCCTGGGGGATCGTCGCTCCGGTCGTCGGCGCGTATCGCCGCCGGACGCTCGAGTCGTTCCGACGAACGGTAGCGGTGGTCGCCGTCGCGTGGATCGTCGCCACCGGTATCGGCGGTGGAATCCGTGCGTCGTCGGTCTTCCCCGGCGGCGCGCCCGCGGAGTTCCTGCTCGTCAACGCCGCTTTCGGACTCGCGTTCGTGCTCCCCTGGCGGATCGCGGTGGCGGCGACCTGTCGCGGATAACGGACGGGTCCCGCCGATAGACTCGACTGCCAGTACGGTTCGGGCCACCGATCGCCGCGACTGCTCGATCCGGTGGCCGCCGGCCGACGTGAACGTGTTCGGGGTCACGGCTACCGGCCGCGTCCGTGAATGCGAGCGTGAGATGAGTACCTGTTCGCTCTGCGGTCTCCCGACGCCCGAGCAGCCGCTGACTGCGGACGGCATCGAGGGGCGGTTTTGCTGTCGCGGCTGTCTCGAAGTGAGCGCGACGCTCGACGACGTCGACGGCGTCGACCGCTCGAGTGTCGTCGACCGGGCGACCGAGTCCGTCGAGCGCAAGATTCCCGATGATGCAGCCGAAATCTTCCTCGCGATCGAGGGGATGCACTGTTCGACCTGCGAAGGGTTCGTCTCCCTGCTGGGCGAACGTGCGGCGGGAATCCTGGCCGTCGAAGCCAGTTACGCAACCGATACCGTTCGAGTCGTCTACGATCCGGACCGACTGGACAGAGCCGACGTCCCGGAGGCGCTTTCGGGCTACGGCTACGAGGCGGGATTCCGCGACGGTGAGGCGGCGGAAGGGAACCCGGGAGCCGACGAGGAACTGGTCCAGCGGTTGTTGGTCGGCGGGTTTCTGGCGATGTTGGTCATGCCGTGGTACCTCTTCTATCTCTACCCGAGCTACGTCGGGATCGAGACGGGGATTCTCACTGTCGACGCAACCTCGTCCGTCGGGATGTATCTCCCGCTCGCGATGATTGGGGTGTTGACGGGCGGCGTGTTGTTTTATACGGGGTATCCAATCCTCCGCGGTGCGTACGTCAGCCTGCTGGTCAGGCAGCCGAACATGGATCTCCTGATCGCCATCGCGGCGGTCGCCGCCTACGCCTACAGTACGGTCGCACTGGCGATGGGGAGTACGCACCTCTACTACGACGTGACAGTCGCAGTGATCATGGTCGTCAGCCTCGGAACGTACTACGAGCGCCGGATCAAGCGCCGAGCGACCGATCTGCTCACGGACGTGACCGCCGCGCAGGTCCGGAACGCGACCCGCCGAACCGAAAAGGGGACCGAGACGATGCCGGTGGATCGACTCGAGGCGGGTGACGAAGTCGTCGTCAGACCGGGCGAGCGAATCCCCGTCGACGGCACGGTCGTAGAAGGGACGGCCGCTGTCGACGAGTCCGTCCTCACCGGGGAATCCCTGCCGGTGACGAAAGGCTCGGGTGAAACGGTCGTCGGCGGAGCGATCGTGACGGATAGCGCGCTCGTCCTCGAGGTGGGCGAAGACGCGGCGAGTACGCTCGATCGAATCGCCGCGGTCATGTGGGAGATCCAGAGCTCGACGCCGGGAGTGCAGCGTCTCGCCGACCGCCTCGCGACCATCTTCGTCCCGCTCGTCTTGACGCTCGCGGTCGTCGTGACGGGATGGCGGTTCGCAACGGGGACGCCGGCCGGCGATGCCGTCCTCACTGGATTGACGGTACTCGTCGTCTCCTGTCCCTGCGCGATGGGGCTGGCGACGCCGCTTGCGGTCACGTCCGGGCTGCGCGACGCTTTAGAGCGCGGCATCACCGTCGCAAACGAGACGCTGTTCGAATCGGCGCTGGCTGTCGAGACGATCGTCTTCGACAAAACCGGGACGCTGACGGCCGGCGAAATGACCGTAGTAGAGATCCACGGCGAGTCCAGCGCGCTCCAGCCTGCGGCAGCCGTCGAACGTCGCTCGGAGCATCCGGTCGCCGACGCCATCGTTGCCTGCGCGGAAACCGACCTCGAAACGTCACCGGACTGTGGTGACGATTTCACCCCCGACGGCGGCTGGCGTGATCCGGACGCGGACGGCAATATCTCGCAATCGTCACTCGAGACGACGAACTTCGAGCGACACCCCGGCGAGGGTGTGAGCGCGACCGTCGACGGCGAACGCGTCGTCGTCGGGACGCCGGCGCTCGTCGAGCGACTCGTCGGTCCGATCCCCGGCGACCTCGCGACGGCGATCGACGAGGCCCGCGCGGAGTGCCGACTCCCGGCCGTGGTCGGATACGGCGGCCGAGCGAGAGCGATCATCGTCGTCGGCGATCGGATGCGGGCCGAGTGGCGCGACGCACTCGATGCGTTCGCCGACTGCGAAGTCGTCGTACTGACGGGTGACGACGCGACTGCGACCGCGACCGTTACCCGGAGCCCTGCGGTCGATCGGGTCTTCGCCGGCGTTCCGCCGGATGGAAAAGTCGAGACCGTCCGACGCCTCGCACGCGAGGGCGTGACCGCAATGGTCGGCGACGGAACGAACGACGCGCCCGCCCTGGCCGAGGCTGACGTCGGGATCGCGCTCGGCCACGGAACGGCCCGCGCGACCGATGCCGCCGACGCAGTGGTCGCCTCGAGCGACCTCCGTGCCGTCCATTCCGTGTTCGATCTCGCAGACGGGACGCGGCGACGAATCCGCGAAAACGTTGCCTGGGCGCTGGTATACAACGCCGTCGCGATCCCCCTGGCGGCGCTCGGGCTCCTTAATCCGCTGTTCGCAGCGGTCGCGATGGCCGCAAGTAGTACTATCGTCGTGCTCAACTCCACACGGTCGGTGCTCGTCGACGAACGGTGACTCGCGCCGAATCTGTCCGAGAGTGGTTTGGCCCCAATTACCACGGACGAGCGGTGATCCAAACGCCATTTTCTGCCCACGACCGATAACGCATAATACGTGTATAGTTTGAGTAACAGATTCCGAGATAGGGCAATAATTAATGAAAGTTGACTTCATTAATAATATATACGAGGGGCCATAATCTTAGGGTGGCTATGGCAAACAAGGGGGGGAAAGTGACAGCACAGCGGATTCAGAACCACCGGTGGTACGATCCGACGACGGCATTTCTATTGGGCGTTTTGTTCGTGTTCTTTCTGGCCTTACTCGGTGGTGCTATCGGTCAGTCTGCCGAACTGGTGGACGTCTCCGGGACGATCGTTCTTTCCATCAAGATGTCCGCAATCGGACTCGGGACGGGCTATTATCTCGGCTCCTCGATAAAGGATCTCACGTCCGATACGAGCTGGTTCCTGTTTGGGGCCTTTTCTACGTATACCGTCATATCTGTTAGATCGACTGAAATGGTTCTGTTCGATCAATACCCTGCATATATCTTACTCGTCTGCGGGGTGTTCCTGACGACGCTAGCGCACTTGACACCGCTCGTCACCGAAAACGAAGAGTACATGACAATCCTGACGTCATTCTGTGGGCAGGTTTCGGTGGGCGTCGTGGCGTTCATCGCAGTCGCGAGATATCTACTTACCGCCGTTTTCGTCGGTTGGCATTGGTATCTGGGACAATCGCAGATGGGAAAGGGCTTCATTCTCGTGCTTTTGGTCGGAGTCAGCGCATCCTGCTACGGTCTGATCGTCTCTCTTCGGGAACAACGGCGCGAACGGGAAGTCGAAAAAAAAGCGAAAGAACTCATCACGGAGTGGGCGATCGAGGAAGAGCGAAAAGAGATGAACGGCGAGAACAAGAAACGCCGTAAAAAGGCGCTACAGAAGGCGGCACGGCGGTACGAGTTCGAAAACGACCAGGGATATTAATCTCGCTTTGACGAGACTGGACCACTGCTTCTCGAGCGTCCAATTCGATGACGAACCGGGCGTCGCGTAGTCGAACCGTTGACGCGAAACGATTCCTCTAGAACAGAGAGCCGTCGCGAAACAGGGAGTCGGATTCAGAGGCAGCGGTTCGAATGCAGTGACGAACGAAATCGGTCGCTGTCGGACGAACTCGCCACTGAACGAGTTACCGTTCGATTTGTGGCGTCTCCAATTTCGACGGCGGGTGTTTGAGCCTCAATGGGGAAGGGGGCTTCCCCCTCAATTATAGCTAACTGACAGCGCTCATATAGAACCGAACAACGAATTCTTTCATACCGATACGAAATGGCCAGCAGTTTGATAACACTCCTGTGTGAAACGCCTGCCAGGCGAGGGAAGGAGCTGATCATTGCACCACCATTCCCGGTAATCAATCCGATCTGGGCTTCGTCACAATACGTCCCCTCGCCTCCGGGATCGTTTCTCCGGCCGGCCGTCTCGTCGGCCCTACTCGAGAGAACATCCGCGAGTCGAATCGACGATGGTGGGAGCGACGGCCTCATAGAAGACGCTGAAACGATTTACCCACCGTTCGTACTGCTGCGGCCAGCGAGTGCCCGCTGGCTGCGAATTCGCGAGCGGGGTGTACAATGACATTCAACGACTACTACGTTTCGGCGACGACCCTGACCGCGACCTGATCGACCGAGCGAACAGCACTCGAAGCGGTTTGACCGAGCGAATTCGATTGCCGACCTCACGTCGATCCCGGCAACCGAAGCTAGCGTTCGGGGACGGACGAGACGTACCGGCGGTATCGCCGCAAGGTGCGTGCGTCCGCGTCGCGGAGTTCCACGACGAATTCCTTCTGTCCGACCACCTCTTCCAGGTCGTCCTCGCGGATCGTGAATTCGAACGGAGGACCCTCGAGACGCTCGATTTCGCGACCGCCACTGGTCACTACGACGGCGTCTATTCCGTCGGAGTCGGAAAGCTGGCAGGTGATCTCACCGTCGGATTTACTACACACCAGGTCAGGGTTGACGTCCGACCCGGAGCCGTTCTGTAACGACGACTGGAAGTCCAGGAGCATGGGCGAGACGGGTGCAGTCCCGAGTATCAAAACGAGGGTCAGGAAGACCGAGAGGTTGATTTTCGAGCCATGGCGAGCGACCGACCGAAAGATCGGACGATCGGCGGTTCGCCGGAGTCGAATCACGAACGGAACGACCACGGCGTGGGTCAACGGACCCCAGAGGATGAGGACGAAGCCGTAGGCGCGCGTGTACGTGAGCACTGTCCAGTCGACGCCGTAGGAGAGCAGCAGGCTGCTCGCTGACCAGCAGAAGAACCCGAAGAAGAGGAGCCCGACGCTCTTGAGGAGCCGCCAGATCGGCGTGTTAGTGTAGTAGATGCTCAGGAGGTCTCGCCAGGCCTGGCCGAGGGTTCGCCGGACGAGCTCGAGGGGCGATGCGGTCGCGTTGGCGTCGGTGGATGTCATGGGTAAATTGTTCGAGGGAACCGGTTCGGCAGGTCGGTCAGGCGCCGATCGACCAGAGCTGGGTTAGCAGGTACCAGTTCAACAGGTAGGTGATCACGAACGCGGCGAGAAAGACCAGACAGATGACGAACGTGCCGCGCATCTCGTAGGCGTGGACGGGATCGTCGGGATCCGTGGCCATCGCCAGACTGTCTCGCGGCTCAGACGCGCTACTTGTGGAACTGCGTTCCGAGCCCCCTCCGTCAGCGACGAGATCGGCGTTGTTGTCGCTGCTCTCGATGCGATCGCCGAAGAGCAGCGAGCCGACCGCAAGGAGGATGAAGAGAATGCCACCCGCGATGGCGAGCAGGGCGAAGATCCCGAAGATGGCGAACAGCGGCGACGCGGCCGAGAGGCTGAATTCGGTGCCGGGAATGGTCTCGACGACTTCGGCCGTCCGGCGGGGCACACCGTAGAGGATACCGACGTACATCATCATCAGAACGGCGACGCCCATCGCAGCCGAGTAGAAGAACGGCTGGAGCGTCGCGAGTCGCTCGGAGATATACTGGCGCATGAACATTGTCCGGATCACGAAGAAGACCAGGCCCATGAACGCGACCGTGGTCCCGAGGACGACCGTCGCGTGGAAGTGTCCCACCGTCGCGAACGTGTTGTGCCAGGTCATGTTGAGTTGCAGTTGGCCCATCATGACGCCGGTCGTTCCACCGAGGAAGCCAAAGAGGATGATCGAGAAGATCGTCGACGAGAACACCGGGTTTGACCACGGAGCCGACGTGAGCCAGCCGAACAGGCCGCCGCCCTTGCCGCGTTTGCGGCGGCCGGCCTCGATCCCCGCCGGAATGGCGAACGCGTGGATGAGGCTCGCGAACGTCGCGCCATAGAACGCGTAGGACGTATTCCAGATTCGCCACCCGGTCGAGACCGCAGGATCGGAGAGCAGGTGGTGGGCAGCCCCGAGATTGATGAAGAACAGATAGAGGATGAACGCCGTCCGTGAGACCTTCTCGCTGACGACTTCCGCACCCGCGACGACGTGGGTCAGGAAGTACCAGACCGCGATCATCGCGACGAGGTTGATCTGCTGGGTGCCGTGGCCGATGATCCAGTACATCTGGCGGTACCACGCCGCGTCCCACCACTCGATGATCTCGAGCCGCCACAGCAAAGCCGGCGTGAACGCCACGAGGCCGCCGACCAGTGCTTCGACGGCGATGATCGCCGTGACGAACGCAGCGAAGCTGACCAGCGGGAGCGTCTGCTCCGGCTGATCCTGCTTTTCCTGCCACATCGTCACGAAGAACGGCAGCGCCGCGACGACGGTTCCGAGGATGAATACGATCGCGCCCGCGTAAAACAGCGGATCGATGGGCAGGGGGACGTAGGCAGTCAGCAGCGGCGCCACGTTCGGCGGTTCGGTGGTCCAGATGGAGTAGTTGACGAGCACCGCGCCGACGGCCATGACGAGCCAGCCGGTCTTCGCGATAGCCGTAAACGGTAAGCGGCGGCCGAGCACCATCGGTCCGCCCACGTAGAGAATTGCGATCTCCATGAATACCATCCAGAATATCAACAGGTTCCAGGCGTGCAGGCTGAGGTGCTTGTAGAACGCCTCGGGCCCGAGCAGTCCGACCACCTCCCAGCGGGTCATCGCGACGGTAATGGCGAGGATGCCACCGTACAGCAGGGCAACGACCGCCGTGAGCCCGAACAGCTTGACGTGGTTTTCGGCGGACCGGTGGACCTCGAGCCCCGTCACGGAGCAGGTCCGGAACCCGTCGTCGCGATACTCGTTGTCGAATAGACCGAGAACGTCTAATCTGTGTGCCATATATCTCACTCCTCCACGATGATCGTCCCGTGCATGGTCCGGTGACCCTGCCCGCAGAACTCGTTACAGATGATGTGGTAGGTCCCGGGCTCGTCGAACGACATCGGGACGACCCACTCGTAGCCCGGCAGTACCTGTAGATTGATCTGTTTGCTGAGCGCGTCCTCCGGCCGCAGCGAGAAGCCGTGTTGGACGTCGAGGGAACTGAGATGGATGTCGTACTCCGTTCCGGTCTCGAGGACGACCGGCGCGCCGTCCCACATAAAGCGCATCGCGTTGAGGTAGACGTCCGTTCCCGGTGGAACGAGTCCGTCTTCGGTCTCGGTCGCCGCCTCCTTGTACTCGCTCATCTTCTGCTGGTACTCGTCGGAGTCGACGCGAAGCGTCTCCCCGATCGGGTTCTGATCCCCGATGCGCGTCCAGGTGCTCATCCAACCGAACAGAACGAGCGACCAGGCGGCACCCAGGCCGAGCCAGATCGATTCGCGCCTGTTGACGGGCTGATTCCACCAGTTTCCGTCGGGGGGTTTGATCGGTGACGTCATCGAATCACCCCAGTGGAACGGAAAATACGTCTATCCAGCCCCAGACGACGTACGAGAGCGCGAAGAACGCGAGCGCCGCCGCCGCCAGTAACCAGATACGGTCGTACAGTCGTTGCATCGTCGGTGTCGGTTCGCTCGAGTGAGACCCGGTCATCTCTGTTCGGACGGATTTCGATCTGAAAGCCGCATAGCCGTTCTCCCGCACATATTCCCCTGAGTGAGTCCGGGACGCCGTGCGATGACGGCGGCTCGGCTCACCGATGGGAGAACCGAAAAAAGACCCGTCATCGGTCGGGTCAGCCGAGGGCGACGTCGAGTTGCCCGACGCCCGTGATCACGAGGGCCAACCGGACCGCACTGGCAGACGAGGGAATGACGTTTCGGCGGGTTGGAGGAATTGTTGCAGTGGTAGTGGTGTGTGGTCCGACGGCAGTTCTTCAGTTACGAACGCGAGTGACGGTGCGAGCCGTCACCGCTCACGGATCGGGGTCGAAGACTTCGGGGTTAGGTTCGCCCTGCACGTCGACGACGCCGAGTGCCCCGCGGTGGACGACCCGCGAGAGCGCGTGGTCGACGATTTTGACCGGGCCGGGGACGGGGAGTTCCATCACGCCGGCGGTGGTGGTCCCGGGCGCGACGGGCGTCGTTTCGACGTTGTTCGCGGGGTCGGACAGCAGGTCACCGTCGCGGTAGAGGTCGCTCCAGACGTTGCCGATGGGGTGGAGCGAACTCAGCAGGTTCGGGCCGCCGTTGGCGAAGTAGACCCGGGCAGTTTCGCCCGTGTTGGCCTGCATGGGTCCGGCCGCGTCTTCCGTAAAGCCGTAGGCCTGGCCGTTGAAGACGACGTAGGTCGGCTGTTCGCGTTTCATCGCCTCGTAGTCGAAGCCGTGGTGGCCGTCTTCGCCGACCTCGCCGGTGGTGTAGATTTCGTGCTGGCCGAGGTAGAACTCGTTGTCGACCTCGGGGAGGCCGTCTTCGGGCTCGACCAGGATCGAGCCGAACATCCCGCTACTGATGTGCATGTCCATGTTCGGGATCGCACAGTGGTAGATGAACACGCCGGGGTACTCCGCGCGGAACTGGATCTGGGTCGGATCGTCGTCGGGGGCGATCGTCGTCGCGTCGGCACCGCCACCCGGCCCGTAGACCGCGTGGAAGTCCATGTTGTGCATCGCCGCGTTCAACTCCTCGGGGACGTCGAAGGTGAGGTTGACCGTGTCACCCCGACGGACCCGGAGCATCGGCCCCGGAACCTGCCCCTCGAAGGTCATGTAGTCGAAGGTGACGCCGGGTTCGATCTCGGCGGTCACCTTCTCGGTCCGAATCGTAACGTCGTGCGTGCGGGGCTGGGTCCAGTCGACCGGTGCCGGGATGTCGGTCGGATCGCGTGCGATCTGGTCGACGTCGACCGACTTCGCCGCAGCCAGCCCATCTTCTTCACCGCCACCGTCGTTCTGATCACCATTTGCCTCGGTGCCCGATTCGTCACCGCCGAGACAGCCGGCCACCGCGACCGCACCGGCTGCACCCATCGCCTGCAAAAACCGCCGTCGGTGAGTCGTATTCTGAGTCATCGTCTTACACTCGGGAAGAGGGAAGACATACGTTCAATAGTAGCGACGGTTCCCGAAAAATGGCAATCGAATTGGCAATTCCCGCTATATCGTGGGCAGTTATATACCGTATCGATACTCGAGGTTACGCTACGAAAAATCGGCACCTGTGGTCGCTATCCGGCGACGACGAGCGTCTCGAGGATGATCGCGACCAGTATCGCGCCGAGGTAGTAATTCGACACGTAAAACGACCGCAGGGCGACGTCGTCGGTCGGTCGGCGGTACTGACGGATCACCGATCGGAGGAAGACGGCGCCGAGCGTGATCGAGGTGACCGCATAGACCCATCCGAGACCGGCCAGCCAGCCGAGGACGCTCGCGGACAGCAGCGTCGCCCCCAGATAGAACGCGACGTGTCGACGGGCAGCAAGGACGCCTTCGACGACAGGAAACATCGGGAATCCACCACGCGCGTAGTCCTCCCGGTACGCGATCGCGAGGCTGTAGAAGTGCGCCGGCGTCCACAGGAAAATCACTGCGGCGAGACCGATGGCGGGTGCCCCGACGCTTCCGGTAACGGCCACCCACCCGATAACTGCGGGTAGCGCTCCCGCACCCCCACCGAGAACCGTATTCCAGGTCGTGTTGGGTTTCAACACGATCGTATAGAGGGCGGCGTAGTAGGCGATCGCGACGAGCGTAAGCGCCGCTGCAAGACCGTTTACCCACGTAACGAGGACTGCCCCGGACGCGACGGTGAGTCCGACGCCGAACGCAAGCGCGTTCCGAGCCGGCACGAGGTCATGGACCAGCGGCCTGTCCGCCGTCCGATTCATTCGCCGGTCGCGATCCCGCTCGTACACGTGATTGAACGTTCCGCTCGCGCCGATTGCGAGGACGCCCCCGACGAGCGTCGCGACCGCAGTCGACGGCTCGAGTGAGGCTCCGGTGAGCGTTGCCAATCCCATCCCCGCGACCGCGACGAGACAGAGCAGCCACATCAGTCTCGGTTTGGTAAGCGTCAGGTACGCGCCGGCCGTCTGCCGGACACGAGCGACCAGGCCGCGTGGGCGTTGCGGTTCGACCACGGATCTCTCACTGCCCGTCTCGACGGGTTCGACCGCTTCCGAAACGGGACTCGCCGGTTCGATGGAATCGACCTGTCTCGAATCGTCCCGAGCGCCGTCTTCGAGCGTCAGAACGAGCGCGACGAGGAGGCAGGCGAAGATGACCATCGCGAGGACGAGGTGGAGTCCAGTAACGGTCGAGGAGCCGCCAACGACGAGCGCGGCGCCGAGAGCGACCTGGACCGGAAAGAGAACGACTGCGCAGCCGATGAGGACACCGACGCGGCGATCGAGGTCGATCTGCCAGCCGGCGAGCGCGGCGGCGGTAACGAGGAGGCCGGTGACGAGTGCCGCAACGCGGTGGCCCCAGAAGAGGAGAAGTTCGCCGGAAAACGGGCCGATCGTCGAATCGGTCCCACAGCCGGGCCAGGTCGTACAGGACGCAGCGCTGCCGGTCGTCGAGACGGCGGTTCCGAGCGCGACGAGTACGTAGGCCGCGATCGTCGTCGCGGCGAGCAAATCCGAAAATCGCCGTCGGGTGAGTTCGGTATTCATCGAGTGGTCGGGTGTGTTCGTCGATCAGCGAGCATCCAAATCGCGGTCGGTAGTCGGTGATCGAATTCACGGAACGGTCGTCCACGAAGTGGTGATTCGTCGCGTCTCCTGAGTCCGGTCCCCCTGTGGTTGCGATCCGTTCTCTGCTCGTATTCGGATCGGCCCAATCGAGTACTTATCCACGCCAAATGACCGTCACGACCTCTTCGTCGCGCTCGACGGTCTCGTAAGCGTAGCCACGATCGTCCAGTTTGGGAAACAGAAACTGGGGGACGCGATCGTTTCGCTGGACCAGTACCGTCTCCGCCGGAAGTTCGGCGAGCGTTTCGAGCGTTCGTGCGAGCGGCTGTGGCGGACCGAGCGAACGAACGTCGATCGTTTCCCGGGGCTGATCGGACGGGGCGCTCGTGTGGTCGACGATGGAAGCTGTCGAGGACATGATCGGTGGTGGGCAGGGTTTCGCAACCGAAGCCGACGGTCAGGCCTCCCGTTTCGGGAATCGAGCGACGAACTCGTCGGGGGCGATCTGCTCGACCTCGTAGCCGTCGGCGTCGAACCGCTCGACTTCGGCCTGAAATTCGTAGAACAGGGGCTTTGGCTCGTGATCGTTGACGATCGTCAGCGTCTCGCCCGGCTCGAGGGCGTCGAACTCGTCGTGAATGGTCGGGTGTCGGTTCACCGGCGGAATGTCTCTGACGTCGAGTCGCGTCATGTACTTCGGAGTCGGAACGGCTGCAGCAAGGCAGTTCGTACGAACACGTTCGGCTGCCCGTCGGTCGTTCGAGGGACTCATATGCGAACGGTCGTTCGAGGTGGCTACTCATGTTCGATACGAACGTGCCAGACGCCGCCCTCGCCGTGCTCGCTCTCGTACGCGAATCCACGGTCGGCGAGCTCCTCGTAGAGCGGTTTCGGTTCGAAGGGGGCTATCAACCGCAGTCGCTGGCCCCTCTCGAGTGCTCCGAGTGCGGTCACGATATCGTCGAACGGTGGACCGTCTATGTCGCGGACGTCGAGCGTTCGTTCTGGTGATCTGGATTCCATCGCTCTGTCGTTTGATCCAGAGGGGATTGGGAGTTCGTCCGAACGTGTTCGCGGTCGACCGTCTTCCCACAGCGTTGGAATTTGCCGAACATATTCGTAGTCACCAGCATATAGGTCTATTCGGAACACGTTCGTATGGCTCAAGCGACCCTCACTCTCACGATGCCCGAGGCGGTCTGGATTCAGCAGATATCGACGGACTATCCAGAATCGACGTTTCGGGTTCTGGCGGCCGTTCCCGGGTCCGACACAGGATTCGCCCTCGTCCGAATCGCCGGGCCGACGGTTCCCAACGTAGTCGAGGACATGGACGATCACCCGCAGATCACCGAACTCTCACTCGCCCAGTGGAGCGATAACGAGGCCACGGTTCACTTCGAAACCACCGCTCCGCTCTTGATGTTCTCCTCTCGAGAGTCAGGAATGCCGATCGAACTGCCTGTAGAAATTCAAGACGGCGAGGCGACGATAGAGGTCACCGGCTCCAGAAAGCGGCTCTCCGAACTCGCCGATCAACTCGAACAGTTCGGTCTCACGTATCAGATCGATCACGTTCGCGAGCGCCTCCACGAGAGCCAGTTACTCTCCGAGCGTCAACTCGAGGTGATCGCCGCTGCCGTCGACGCAGGTTACTACGATACGCCGCGGTGCTGTTCGCTAACGGAACTGGCCGGCAACCTCGACATCGCCAAATCGACCTGTAGCGAGACGCTCCATCGTGCCGAAGAAGCGGTGATCAAGCGGTACGTCGAGGAGCTGCCGAACGTCGGCGGCGAAGAACCACTTGGGAAGCAAATCGCAAGTTCGTGACGCCAGTCCCTTCGTTCTAACCCGACTGTACGTGTCGCCGTTTCTCTGCGAGAGGTCTCGACGGGCGTATGAGAGATCTCAATTGGCGTATTATTCAGACGAATATTGTCGTAATATTAATGTGCGAAACGACCGCGAGGGGTATCGACGGCCGGTGCCAACTTAAATGACCGAACATGATCGCGTCCATTCTCAGGTGCTGGAAATCGGCTCTATACTTCATCCGAGCTCGGTTGTGAGACGGGGAATGAGGATCAACAAATGAACGATTTCAAGTGCATGCCGTCGAGTACCTCCGGCATGACACCAGAGTCATATACAGAGGTGTTCTGATCTAATGAGCACGGACGACGAATCATTCCATCCGCTCGGCAACGAGTGGGAAGACGAACTCGAGTCGATGCTCGACGATACCGAGTACGACAGCAAGCTCGGTATGGAGATGGCCGAAGACGCGATGCGGGTCACCAAAGGCGAACTCTCCGAGGCCGAATTCCACGAACGGTATCACGAGGACGTGATGGACGAGTTCGGCGAGGACCAGCGCCCGACCGCGGAGGCGTACGAAGCCGCCCAGGAGGAGGCGAAGGGCACGTTCTCGAAGATGCTCGACGCGTTCGACGGTGACGGCGACGAGACCCGCCGCGAGACGATGAAGAAGATGGGAGTCGGCGCAGCGGCCGTCGGTATGGGTGCGTTCGGTGGCAAAGCTGGCGACCTCAAAGAAAGCGTCGCCGGCGAAGGCGGCCACGGCGGGACGGAGACCAAAGAGAAAAGCGACACGCAGTGGGGAATGACGATCGACCTCGAGCGCTGTGACGGTTGTCTCTCCTGTATGACGGCCTGTACGGAGGAGAACGCACTCGATATGGGTGTCAACTGGATGTACGTCATGGCGTGGGAAGACGAAAACAATCACTCTCCAGAAGGCGGGGAAGGTCTTGGAAAATCCGGCTCGTACTCCGACTTCAACATGGGAAGCGAGTTCAACATGCTCGTCCGACCGTGCCAGCACTGCACGGACGCCCCCTGTGAAAAAGTGTGCCCGACGACGGCCCGTCACACCCGCGACAAGGACGGCCTGGTGCTAACCGACTACGACGTCTGTATCGGCTGTCGGTACTGTCAGGTCGCCTGTCCGTACGGCGTCAACTACTTCCAGTGGGACGAGCCCGACACGGACTACAGCGAAATCGAGGGCGGGGAAGACATGACCCTGGCCGAATACGACCACGGCCAAAATGAGCGGTGGGTCGACGCTCGAGCCCCCCGCGGCGCGATGAGCAAGTGCGTCATGTGCCCGTCCCGACAGGACGGAGCCATGGGCGAGGAGAAAATCGGAACGACCGCGTGCGAGGACGCATGTCCGCCGGACGCTATCCAGTTCGGCAACGTCAAAGACGAGAAAAGCGATCCGTACCAGCACCGCGAGCACCCGAGCAAGAGTCGCGTGGTCGTTCACCTGACGAACAATACGAGCACGCTCGAAAGCGGTCGATCCGCCCCGTCGGCCGACCAGATCAACGAGACGCTCAGCCAGGGCGATGACCTCGAGACCGCGATCCAGAAGATCGACGATCTCAACGAGAACTCGACGTTCGACGAAAACGTGCTTGCGGTCATGAAAGCGGTCGAAATCGTCAGCGAGGGCAAAAAGCCGGGCGACGAGGAGAACAACAGCATTCTGGCTGCCGAACAAGACGTGATCGCCTCCGTCGAGGCGTTCCAGCAGTACGTCGATCTCGATAGCGAGGAGGCCCGCGACGAACTGCAACTCGGCGACGGAAGCAAAGAACAGGCGCAGTTCCGACTGAAACAGTACGCGGGCGATCCGAGTTCGTTCCAGTTGCTCGAGGACGTTGGGACGAACCCGAACGTCACGTACCTCGGCCAACAGCCCGGACCGGAAGCAAAACAGGTCTCCGGTCCGACGAAGTACGAGGATGTCGGTCTCCTCGACAAGCGACAGGAGTACCTCGACGACGAAACCGTCGGCAAGGTTGACGGGGTGTCGCTATGAGCACGAAGACGCCGTCCGAGGAGGACATCCTGCGTCCCATCGGCACGTTCTCGAAAAAATTCATAGCGGTGTACGGCATCGCGGCCCTGGGTCTCGTGGCCTTTCTCGTCGCGTGGGCCTACCAGCTCCAGAAGGGGCTGATCGTCACCGGGCTCGGTGACTGGGGCTCCGGTGGCGGCTCTACGTGGGGTCTGTACATCGGCGCGTTCATCTGGTGGGTCGGCGTTGCTCACGGCGGCATCATCCTTTCAGCCGCAGTCCGACTACTGGGCATGGACCGGTATATGCCAGTCGCTCGGCTCGCGGAGATGACGACGATCGGCGGCCTCTCAGCCGCCGGTTTCTACATTCTGGTCCACATGGGTCGGCCGGACCGGATGGTGACGAGCGTCATCGGCCACTACCACATTACGGTCAACAACTCGCCGCTCGTGTGGGACGTGACCGTCATCACGGCCTACTTCGTGCTGTCGGCGACGTACCTCGGCCTGACTCTTCGCTACGACGTCAATCGGTTGCGAGACGATCTTCCGGACAAGTTCGAACCGATCTACAAGATACTGACCATCGGTTACACGGAGAAAGAAGACGCGGTCATCGATCGGATGGTCTGGTGGCTCGCCGCCGCAGTCATTATCATGGCCCCGCTCTTGCTCCACGGCGGTGTGATCCCGTGGCTGTTTGCACTCCTTCCGGCGATGCCCGGTTGGACCGGCGCGATCCAGGGACCGACGTTCCTCAGTATCGCACTGATGTCGGCGATCAGTGGCATAACGATCATCGCCTACGCGTTCCGCCGAGCCTACGACTGGGACCACATCATCACCGACGACATCTTCCGAGGACTGCTCCTGTGGCTCGGGTTCTTCACCCTCTTGTTCCTCTGGTTCCAGCTTCAGCAGGTTATCAACGGCGTCTTCCTCGGTCCGACCAACCAATCGGTCGCGGTCGAGGCGAAGATCGCCCATCCGGTCTACCGAGTCGCGATGGCGATGATCTTCGGCACGCTCGTCTACATCTTCTTGCAGGGAATCCGACCGGCCCTGTTCAGTAAAAAGCGAGCGCTCATCGCGAGCGCTATTATTCTCTGTGGGACGCTCACCGAGAAAATTCTCTTCGTCGTCGAGGGGTTCTTGCACCCCACGTTCGACATCTACGCGGCGACGCCCGGGACCTACTTCCCGAGCGCGATCGAGTGGCTCTCCCTCGTCGGGACGACAGCGCTGGTGGCACTTTTATTCCTCAACCTCGCGAAGCTAGTTCCCGTGGTCGAACTCCACGCCATCGAACACCTGCGTGGTGACCACGAACACGGCACCGAACCGACCGAACCCGAGGTGGAAGCATGAGCACAACGCAAACGATCCTGTCCACACTCCTGTACCACGGCTACGACGGCACGAAAGGCTTCACCGGCTTCGCCAACGAAGGGACCTACATCATCTTCGCGGTGATCCTGGTCCCGGTCTACATCATGCTCGCGGCCTGGTTCCTCGGTGAACCCCGCGACACGAAGTCCGGGCTCCTCGGCGTGAGCTATCTCGTCGGACTGACGACGTCGATGTGGGTCGGAATGTTTATTCTGACCGTTCTCATCGGTATCGTCTTCTACGGCGGCGCGCCGGAACCGTTCACCAACGTCGGCCCACCGTAACTGCACCGTTTCGCTTCCGACAACCACCCCGATGTCGACGTTCTTTTGCGCGCTCGCCGATCCGTGAGCCGCGTCGTTCGAGTTCCGAACCATCACACGTATCCCGTTCCACGCTCTTCGTACGGCTAGCATACAGCCACCATGAGTATCACAGAACACGAACTCGAAATTAAACTCGAGGAGGTCGTAGATCCGGATATCGGCGAGGATATCGTCTCGCTCGGGCTAGTCAACGACGTCACGATAGACGACGAAACGGCCCGGATTTCGCTCGCCTTCAACGCTCCCTACGCGCCCTCCGAACTCGAACTGGGCAACCGCATCCGGGACGTGATCGAAGACGCCGGCCTCGAGGCGGACCTGCGGGCTCACGTCGGGGAGGAACACGGGTTCGACGACGAGGTACTCCCGCGCGTTCGAAACGTCATCGCCGTCGCCTCTGGCAAAGGAGGAGTCGGCAAAACGACTGTCGCGGCGAATCTCGCATCCGGGCTCGAGAAACGAGGTGCGATGGTCGGCCTGCTCGACGCCGACATCCACGGGCCGAATGTTCCGCAGATCCTCCCCCCCGAAAGCGATCCCGGTGTCACGCCCAACGAGGAGATCGTCCCGCCCCGTTCGGACGGCGTCCGCATCATCAGCATGGGCATGATGATGGAAGACGAAGACGACCCCGCCATTCTGCGCGGGCCGATGGTCAACAAGTTCATGATGAAATTCCTCGAGGGCGTCGAGTGGGGTCGGCTGGACTATCTCATCATCGACCTGCCGCCGGGGACCGGGGACGCGACGCTAAATCTCTTGCAGTCGATGCCCGTGACCGGGTCGGTCGTCGTCACGACGCCCCAGGAGATGGCGCTGGACGACACCCGAAAAGGAATCCAGATGTTCAACAAGCACGACACGCCGGTACTCGGCGTCGTCGAGAACATGAGTTCCTTTATCTGTCCGTCCTGTGGCGACCAACACGGCCTGTTCGGAACCGGCGGTGCGGACACGATCGTCGACAAATACGACGTGCCGCTGCTGGGTCGGATTCCGATCCACCCCGACTTCGGTGCCGACGGCAGCGAAGGCGCACTCATCAAGGACGACGACAGCGAGGTTCAGGGCTCCCTCGAGGACGTCGTCGGAGAAATCGCCGATCGGATCGGCGAAACCAACCGCCGAACGGTTGCCGACAACGTCGAACACGAACCGGCGAACAAGCTTCCAACCGAGACGAAAGACTGATCGATCGGCTGTGGGAATCTGTCCCCAGTTGCGGCCGTCGCTATCGACACCCGACACCGCCATCTCAGACGTGTTCTGGTCCGGTGAAATCCGAATCACCGACTATGCTTCGGCTGGGACCGAATGCAATCCCACTGCCAAAAATTGGGGGTACCCTCCATGCGTGCCTCACATGGATCGTCGTCACGCCGCCCCGTCCATCAGAAGATTCTTCTCGTTGGATTGATAGTTGGTACACATGACAGGCGGTCCCTCCAGACGCACGATTCTCGGGATGATCGCGGCCAGCGGAATCGGCGGGCTTGCTGGGTGTAGTTACGCAAGTGCAACAGGGAAACCCGCACACACGGTGAGTGTCTACCTCGGCAACCGAGACGCAGTCCGCGATGTGACGGTTACAGTCGAAGCGAAAGACGGAACGGTCGTCTTCGAACGCAGTTATGCCCTTTCCGACGACAACGAAGCCCACGAGGACGCGACGTTTCCCGAATCAGCTACCCCACGTGACGTCGTCGTCGCTGTCGATGGGTACCAGTTCCAGCGTTCGTGGCCAGAATTCACCGGTTCGAATAACCAGTGTTCCGACGGGAACTGGGAAGGGATCGAGGTCTGGATCGAAGGCGGGCCGGACGAGCCGCCGACCGTTCGTCTGGAAGGCAACTGTCAGCACGTCACACTCGACTAACGAGCACTGTCCGAAGGACGACCGCCGGTCGGAGGACTCGCCCGAGAGTGAACATACGATAGCACGTTTCCCGTTCCCCTGCCGTTTTTGTGACTGCGGTCGAACTGAGCCACATGCTCGACAGATACGCCGATGCAATCGACGAACTCGAGCCGGGCGACGACGAAATCGAGACCACGGAACTCGTGGTTACCGACGACGTCCTCGTGAAAGCCTTCGCCCTGGGACCGGGTGCGGAACTCGAGCCCCACGAACATGCGGACAGCACGAACGTCTTTCACGTCCTCGAGGGGTCGATAACCGTAATTCGGGACGACGAACGCGAGCGGATCGACGCACCCGGCGTCGTCCCCCACGAGCGAGGAATCGACCACGGCGCGCACAACGAGACCGACGAAACGGTCATCTTCACCGCGAGCCTCTGTCCGCTGCCTGGCTGAACGGAACTGCGAGATCTCAGGGGGAGCGACGGGTCGAATCCTCGAGTAGCGATTCGACGTACTTCGTGACGTGATCGTCAATCCGGCGCTTGTAGCCGGCCTGACGAGCGAGTCGATCGAGTTCGCGAGCGACGAGACTGCCGTACTGGGCCGCCTTCTTGTCCCGCCGAGCGACATCGTCCGGGAGATGGCGGGCCGCAATTCGTCTGAGGCCTCGTTTTCGCTCGTCGTCGTCCGCCAGCAGGGAGTCCGGCAGACACAGGGCTGTCTCGACGACAGCGTCGTGAAGGAGCGGCGCAACCGGCTCGAGGCCCGTCGCTTCGACCGCAAGAACGTCTCGCGGAAGTTGATCGGGCAGACTCCGGATCTGTTCGCGGACCGCTCCCCGGACCGTCTCGGCGTCGACCCGGTGGTCGAGTCGGACGACCTTCTCGTAGCCGCCGAACAGTTCGTCTGCACCCTGCCCAACGGCGAGTGCGTCGAATCCGTCACCGGCGACCCGTTCGCCGACGAGATACAGCGGAAGTGCGATCTGGAGGTCCATCGCGTTCGTGCGGCCGATTGCCCGCGCAACCTCGGGCACAGCGCGCTCTAGATCGGCCGGCTCGAGGTCGACGACCGTCAGGTCGCGGTCCATCGCGTTGGCGGCCGTGCGTGCGGCCGCTACGTCGTGACTGTCGGGAAAGCCGACGACGTACAGCGGCGCGTCCAGGAGTTCGGCGATCAGCGCCGAATCGACGCCGCCGGAGAATGCGACGGCGACCGACCGATCGTCGCGTCGGATGGCTTCGACAGCGGTCAGAATTGCGTCCTCGAGCGCCTCGAGAGCGACGTCCTGGTCCGACTCGGGTTCCGGGTCGGGGATGGTCCAGCGGAGTTGCTGTCCGGTACTGGGTTCGTCGACCGGCGCGACCGCGCCGGGAGGGAAGAGCCGCGGTTTTTCGAGGGCAGTCGGCTCGAACGCCCACGTCGGGTGGGGGGCGTTCGTATCGACGCGTTCGTCGACGAACAGTGGCACGCGTCCGAGTACGTCCCGAACGAGGTGGTCGTCGAGTTCACCGCCAAATCCGAACGTCCCCGGCAGCGGGTCGTCGTGCTCGAGCGCGTCACGAATGGTCGTCGGCTCGGCACCCCGAAGCATCGACTCGGTCATCGTAGTCGAATTCCCATCATCTGAACAATTTGAGCACGTGAGTCAGTCGTCGCGTGACGCCGCCGGCGAACTGCCGTACGCTGATCCGCCACGGGGTTCGTTTCCCTTCGACGGTCGTCCGTCCGTCCGCGATTGCCTCGAGAATCGCGTCGGCCGTACGCTCGTCGGCGTCGACGCGCGTGATCGCCTGGCCGACCATTTCGCTTATGTGTGCGTCGCTGCCGGCGGTCATCGGCAGGTTTCGTGATTTGGCGTAGCGCTCGGCCTGCCGATTCGCGCGGCCCGTAAACAGACGCGAGTTGTAGACTTCAATCGCGTCACCGGCCGCGAGTTCGTCCCGCGAGATGCGAGCCATGACGCCGTGGCGCGCTTCCTGAAACGGGTGCGGGATCACCGCCAGTCCGTCCTGCTCGCGGATCGCCTCGAGCGTCGATTCGAACGAGAGCCCGGGTTGGACGGCCTGTTCGAGGCCCAAACCAAGCACGTGGCCCGCCTTGCTCGAGATCTCCATTCCCGGAATGCCGATCAACCCGTAGTCGGGAGCGCGCTCGACGGCCTCGAGACTCGCATCGATTTCGTCGTGGTCCGTAATTGCGATCGCGTCGAGACCGACGGCTTCGGCCTGCTCGAGAATGAGTTCGACCGGATCGCGGCCGTCGTAGGACAGCGACGAGTGCGTGTGAAGTTCGACCGACAGCACGTGCGTACGTTTAGACGGCCTGATGAAAAACGGCTCGATCCTCGCGTCCGAGTCGCGGTCGCGCTGCTCCGCCGATTCGGCCTTCGATCGCTCATCAGTGGACCGGACCCGGTAAACGACAGTTCGTCGGTCAATGCACGAACGTGAACATGGAAACCCCTTTATCGGCCGGCTTTCATCATTTAGATGAATGAGTCTTGCCGATTCGGACCGCGAACTCGTCGTTTCCGAGCTGGGGCGGGAGCCGACGCAGGCGGAGGCGGCACTATTCGAGAATCTCTGGAGCGAACATTGTGCATACCGCTCCTCTCGTCCGCTGCTTTCGGCGTTCGACAGCGAGGGCGAGCAGGTCGTCGTCGGACCTGGTGACGACGCCGCGGTCGTCGCACTGCCTGGAGCCGACGACGGTGACGGGAAGCGCCAGTACATCACGATGGGGATCGAAAGCCACAATCACCCCTCGTACGTGGACCCGTTCGACGGCGCGGCGACCGGCGTCGGCGGCATCGTTCGGGACACGCTCTCGATGGGCGCCTACCCCATCGCGCTCGCTGACTCGCTGTACTTCGGCGAGTTCGACCGCGAGCACTCGAAGTACCTCTTCGAGGGCGTCGTAGAGGGAATCAGCCACTACGGCAACTGCATCGGCGTCCCGACGGTCGCCGGTAGCGTCGACTTCCACCCCGATTACGAAGGGAATCCGCTGGTCAACGTCGCCTGCGTCGGCCTCACGAACGAGGAACGACTCGTCACCGCCGAGGCCCAGGAGCCCGGCAACAAACTCGTTCTCGTCGGCAACGCAACCGGCCGAGACGGACTCGGTGGCGCGAGTTTTGCCAGCGAGGACCTCGCAGAGGATGCCGAAACCGAAGACAGACCCGCCGTCCAGGTCGGAGATCCCTACGCCGAAAAGCTGCTGATCGAAGCCAACGAAGCGCTCGTCGACGGGGGCCTGGTCGAGTCCGCTCGAGACCTCGGTGCCGCTGGCCTCGGGGGTGCCTCGAGCGAGATGGTCGCCAAGGCAGATCTCGGCGCGCGTATCGAACTCGAGCGCGTCCACCAGCGCGAGCCGAACATGTCGGCGCTCGAAATTCTGCTGGCCGAATCCCAGGAGCGGATGTGTTACGAAGTCAAGCCGGAGAACGTCGACTGCGTGCGCGAGATCGCAGACCGGTTCGACCTCGGCTGTTCGGTCATCGGCGAGGTCACCGACGGCAACTACGTCTGTACCTTCGAGGGAGAGACGGTCGTCGACGTCGACGCGTACTTCCTGGGAGAGGGCGCACCGATGAACGATCTCCCGACCGAAAGCTCCGAACCGCCAGCGACCGACCTGCCCGACGTCGACCTCGAGGACGCTTTCGAGGCCGTCGTTTCGAGTCCGAACACCGCCTCGAAGCGGTGGGTCTACCGCCAGTACGACCACGAGGTCGGCGTCCGAACGAGCGTGGGGCCGGGCGACGACGCGGCGATCGTTGCGATCCGAGAAGCAAGCGCGGGGCTACGGTCCGCGGAAGCAAGCGCGGAGCTACGGTCCGCGGAAGCAAGCGCGGAGCCACGGTGCGCGGAAACGTCGACCGAGGACGACCGCAAGATCGGAACGGGACTCGCGATATCTTCCGGCGCTGCGCCGAACTGGACCGACGCCGCTCCCCGCGATGGCGCCCGCGCAATCGCACTCGAAAACGCGACGAACATCGCGGCCAAGGGCGCGACGCCGCTGGCTGCGGTCGACTGTCTCAACGGTGGGAACCCGGAGAAACCAGACGTATACGACGGATTTACCGGGATCGTCCAGGGTCTCGCGGAGATGTGCGAGACGCTTTCGACGCCGGTCGTCGGCGGGAACGTCTCACTATACAACGACTCCGTCGCAGGACCGATACCGCCGACGCCGACGCTGGCCATGGTCGGTTCCAAGTCAGGGTACGACGCACCGCCGCTGTCGGCCGCCTCGGAGGGCGATCTGGTGCTCGTCGGTGACGTGGGCCTCGAAACCGGTTCCCCTCGGCTCGGTGGCGCCGAGTATCTGGCCCAGTTCGACGGGAGCGATCGGTTCCCGCGACTTCCGACAGACCCCGCCACCGTGATCCAGACGCTTGCAGCGGTTGCGGACGACGATACGACGCTGGCCGTCCACGACGTCAGCCACGGCGGACTGGCCGTCTCACTTGCCGAAATGATCACGGCCGAGGCTGGTCTCGAGGTGACGATTCCGGGCGACGACCCGACAGGGGCGCTATTTCACGAACAACCGGGTCGCGCGCTGATCCAGACCAGGTCGGTCGAAGCCGTGCGCGAAGCGTTCGACGGGGTCGCACCGGTCGTCGAACTCGGTACGGGAACCGACGACGGGATGCTTACGATCGACATCGGGGATCGGATGCTCGCGACCGATGCGAGCGAAATACGCGAGTTGCGTGCGACGATCGAACGCGGGCTCGAGTGACTCGAAACTGACGGATCGGAATGGTGGTGGTCCAAACGAATACCGGGATATCGACGACTGTGGCGGAATCGATTGCAGATGATCGCCGCGAACCAGTTTCTTCGACAGAGTGTGCGGAATATTGATATACATCGGGAACTATTCGTCCAACGAACCGGTATACCAAGAGGGAGTTCGATGACCACCGACACCCCGTCCGTTCTGATCGTCGAAGACGAGCCCGACCTCGCGAACCTCTATGCAGCCTGGCTCAAAGGCGAGTGTGCCGTCGAGACGGTCTACGACGGAAACGAAGCGCTCGACGCCATCGGGGAAGAGATCGACGTCGTCTTGCTGGACCGGCGGATGCCGGGTCTCTCAGGGGATACGGTCCTCGACACGATTCGGAAACGGTCGCTCGACTGTCGAGTTGCGATGGTGACGGCAGTCGAACCCGACTTCGACATCATCCAGATGGGGTTCGACGATTATCTCGTCAAACCCGTCTCGAAGACCGAATTGATCACCATAATCGAACAGTTGACGCTCCGCTCGACGTACGACGAGCAACTTCAGGAATTCTTTGCGCTCGCCTCGAAGAAAGCGTTACTCGACGATCAGAAGACGGAAGCCGAACGACAATCCAGTCAAGAGTACGCCGAACTCAAGGATCGAATGGCCGTTCTCCGCGTCCAGGTCAACGATACGATGCAAGAACTACTGGAACAAGAGGGATACCGACAACTCTGCCAAGATATAGCACGTGAATCCGTGCTCAACGAGTGGTAGCACGCCACCCCGTCGCGATGTACGACCGGCGTCTATTCTGTTCTACTCGAGGCGTCGCTCGAGCGTCGTTATATTCCGAATCTCGATCCGCGTTCCGCCGTTCGTCCCGTTGGTGACGGTACACTCCCAATCGTGGGCTTCGGCGATCGCTCGGACGATCGCGAGTCCGAGACCATCGATAGCCGTGTTGTCATCGGCGGTCGGATCGAGCACCTGATCGTGTGCGTTTGGCGGTATTTCTTCCGCGTCGTCGAGAACGAAAATACCACGACCGACGCCGTTTTCGAATCCGACCAGACCGATCTGGATCGTAACCTCGTCGGTTGCGCGTGCGACGGCGCTGTCGAAGGCCGTCTCGAGGAGGTGGATAAACCGATCGGGATCTGCTCGGAGCGTCGCTGACGCGTCGACGACGATCGCGTCCTCGGTGAGACGTGATTCGTGGACGGCATCTTCGATAGCCGACTCGAGACGGAGTCGGCTGCGAGTACCGACGGCCGTCGCGTTCCGGGCGAACTCTCGGATGTCGTCGACGAGTTGTTCGGCCCGATCGAGAGTCGTCTCGACGGTATCCTCCGCGAGTGGGAATTCCCACTCGCCGACTTGTTCGTTCTCGAGTGCGTTTGCAACGGCCGAGAGCTGGCGTTGGAGGTCGGACGAAAGGACTTCCGCGACGGCTTCGAGCCGCTCGGTCTGGCGCTCGAGTTCGGCTGTTCGATCTCGAAGCACCCTCTCGTTGTCGGCACGTTCGAGCGCAGCGCGGGTGTTCTCGACTAGAGTCGAGATGAGGTCGACGTCCGTCTCGTCGAAACTGTGTGGCTCGAGTGCCCCGGTCATGAGGACGCCGTGGGTGCCGATCGGCGCGATGATCTCCGACCGAAGCGGCGTGTCCGGGTTGTACAGCCCATCGACGGACTGAAGATCGTCGAACAGTTCGACGGTACCGGCTTCGAAGACGTCCCAGACGAGGCCTTCGCGGGGATTAAATCGAGGGAGTCCACCGAACCGGTCGTGTGCACCAGCGGTACCGGCGACCGGTTCGAGATAGCCGTGTTCCTCCTCGAGCAGCCAGACGCCGCTGATCGGTAGATCGAGTAGATCGCTGCCGGCGTGGACGGCGATCGCACAGATCTCTTCGGGATCGTCGGATTCGAGGAGCCATCGGGTAACCTCGTGGAGCGACGTGACGACGCGGTCGTATTCGTGCTGGTCAGTAACGTCCCGGATGACGGCGGCGACCGTCGCGACGGTGTCCTCGATCGGAACGAATCGAAACTCGCCCATACGGTCGGTGCCGTCCGGCCCGGTGTAGGGCAACTCGAGTTGCCGGCGGTCGGCGTTGCCGACGTCGACGTCGGTGATCGCTCGTCCGATCTCGACGGCGTGTTCGTCGGCGATGCCTGCTTGCTCGGTCAGCGTCTCGATATGTTCGCCAACGAGTGTCGACTGCGTCCCGCCGATAATCGACTCGGTTGCTCCATTGATGGAGACGATTTCGCGGTTGCGATCGAGTGTGATGACGGCGTCGCGAATCGCCTCGACGACCGCGGCGTGCTGGGCGAGCGTCGTCTCCTGGGCTCGCCGCTCGGAAACGTCGCGCATGTACACCGAAAGGCCGGTACTGGAGGGGTATGCTTTCGCCTCGAACCACGTTTCTAGAGAGGTGTGATAGATCTCGAACGAGACCGGAACCTGCGAGTCCATCGCGCGGTGGAATCCGTCGGGAAACTGGGTCTCGACGGTCTGTGGGAATTCGTCCCACATAACGCGACCGATCAGCTCACCGCGATCGCGTTTGAGCAGCGTTTCGGCGCGTTCGTTGAGGTACGTGAACCGAAAGCTCGTATCCAGTGCGAAGAAGGCGTCGGTCACGCGGTCGACGATGGGAAGCGAGCGCGTCATCACTACGTAGTACCCCTGACCGAACGTGGGCCCAGTCCCCCCCTGTGTTCGAGCCGATCACTGCCCGGAGCCGGTGTCATCATCGACAGCCACTCGAGCGATAGTTTGTGAAAGCCCTATTTCAGTGTCGTGGCCGAAAAGCAACTGTTTGTGAGTGAACAACCGCCGTTTCGGCTCAAATCAGGAGTGGATTCGAGAGATGAAGGTCCGATCGATTCGAGGAGGCGACAGCGGTTCGCGAACGCTCATTCGTCGCTCTCGAGTTCGACGAGTTCGAGGGACCGGTCGAGATGGCAGATTTCGTGTGGCGGGTCGCCGACGATGTCCGTGATGCGATATTCCTCGCCGAACTCGACGCCGTCGGGCTCGCAGTACTCGTGGCTCGGACACTCGATGTACGGGCAGGGACCGGGGAGACTCGTTTTGCTCCCGGCGTAGGCACCCTTCGACGAGATGTTCGCACGCACGGACGCGGGTTCGACCTCGACGGCTCGGACGCCCCGGTCGTGCATAGCACACTCGAGCGTCTGGGCGTTTTCTCGGACGGACGTAACGCGGTATTTCGTCCCGGTCGACAAATTGAGACACTGGCTGCGGTAGGGGCAGCCGGTACAGCCGTCTGCTTCGCCCTCGTAGACGAATTCGGTTCCCGGTTCGGCAAGCCGAGAGCCGATGAGCGTAACGGTCGACATAGCTACAGTAGTCGCCACCGGCGGTTAAACGTCACGTCTCGAGTGGCTTTCGGGACCCGTAACGGATCGGCCACGAAACCGAGTTAGCACTCGGTTGTGTCAGCACCGGTCAACTCGTCGAGGCGCTCGAGATACGCATCTCGTGGTACCTGGTACAGCGCGCGGCAGTCGATTTCGCCGGCGTCGAACCGTCGAGCGAGTTCGATCGTCTGCTCGAACGCGGCCGCTCGAGTCGGGAATCGACGCGTTTCGTTCAGCGACACGTCAGGTTCGAGATAGAGCGTAACGAACCAATCCGACGAATCGGCGGTGTCGGCCGGATTGATCCCAGGACGCCGGGTCCGTTTGCCGTGTGTGAGATACAGGGTCGGTAAACAGGGTGCGGGAAACGCCTCGGCGTTGAACACGTCCGGCCGGTACGCGAGAACGAGGCGTCCGTCCTCACCACGACTCCAGATGTCCCACCCGTCCGGCACACTCGAGTCATCTTCGCGTTCTTCGGTATCCGAGTCCGACATAGCTGCCGGTACGACCGGCGGGCCTATAGCATCGTCGTCGTAGCCGTTCGAGGAGATTGGGTGTCGAGCTGACCGATCGGCACGGAGCACGAATCGCCTCACCTCGCCTCCGTCGCGCGAGCGATTGAACAGCGCGCGCGAGCCGACGTAGGCATTGCAGGCCGTCGACTTAAGCCGCCTTCCTCCGAATGTGTGATGTGATACCTACAACCACAATATTATTCTAACAAGTACGGCATGAAATGAAATTCTGATAAATACCTTTTGGGGCTAAGGTTAAGTGGCTGGATTACTCACTCATTAAATACTATCGGTATCCGTTTGCCGGACCGATCCACTCCGCGCTCGTCCCCGGCGCACCGTTGTATAAGACACCAAACGGTTGTCGCACAACGGACAGTGGTGATAGATGACACATGACACAGCAGATAGACGCCGCCCACAACAGGGTCATGCTCCCCGGGTGCCCGCTCGCGGAGCCGGACGACCACGACGCGTTTCCAACGGGTGACGCGAGGCGACGGATTCCGACGGTTCGGCCACGAGACGGCTCGGTCGGTCGAACGACGTCCGCTTCCGCGTTCCGTATGATCACGGACGACCGTAGACGGGGGAACCCGAAACTGGCAGTGATACCATGACCGGTGACATCGAGACACTCGAGCAGCTCAGTACGGATTACAAGGAATCGATGCCCGCAGACTTGCGGGAAACAAAGTCCTTCGACTGGTACTTAGAAGAAGTGTACGAGGATCCGAAGGTGGCTCGCAACGCCCACCAGCGCGTCGCGGACATGTTCGATTACTACGGCACCACCTACGACGAGACCGAAGGGATGGTCGAGTACCAACTCGCAAGCGAGGATCCGCTCGGTGACGGCGAAAACACTTTCTACGGGAAGGTGATCCATCAGTCGATCCACGAATTCGTCAACAAGGTAAAATCGGGAGCAAGGCGGCTGGGGCCCGAACGGCGGATCAAACTCCTGCTCGGCCCGGTCGGCTCCGGCAAGTCCCACTTCGACAAGCAAGTCCGCAGATACTTCGAGGATTACACGCTGCGAGACGAGGGTCGAATGTACACGTTCGAGTGGATCAACCTCTGTGACGTCATCCAGGACCAGGACCCGGCCGACGACACCGTCCGCTCTCCGATGAACCAGGATCCGCTCGTGCTCCTCCCACTGGAGCAGCGCCAGCGGGTGATCGACGATCTCAACGAGAACTTAGACGCGCCGTATACGATCCAGAACGAACAGTCGCTGGATCCTGAAAGCGAATTCTACATGGACAGGCTACTTGCGTACTACGACGACGATCTCCAGCAAGTCCTCGAAAACCACGTCGAGATCGTCCGATTCGTCGCCGACGAGAACAAGCGCCAGGGACTGGAAACCTTCGAACCCAAGGACAAGAAAAACCAGGACGAAACCGAACTCACCGGCGACGTCAACTACTCGAAGATCGCCATCTACGGCGAAAGCGATCCGCGCGCGTTCGACTACTCGGGGGCGTTCTGTAACGCAAACCGCGGCATCTTCTCCGGCGAGGAACTCCTCAAACTCCAGCGTGAGTTCCTCTATGACTTCCTCCACGCGACCCAGGAACAGACGATCAAACCGAAGAACAACCCGCGGATCGACATCGACCAGGTGATCGTTGGCCGCACCAACATGCCCGAGTACAAGGACAAGAAGGGCGACGAAAAGATGGAGGCGTTCAACGATCGCACCAAACGGATCGACTTCCCCTACGTCCTCTCCTACGAGGACGAGGCCCAGATCTACAACAAGATGCTCTCCAACGCCGATGTCCCCGACATCAACGTCGAACCTCACACCCTCGAGATGGCGGGGCTCTTCGGCGTCCTCACTCGTATCGAGGAACCCGACACCGAGACCGTGGGGTTGCTCTCGAAGGCCAAAGCCTACAACGGCGAGATCGACGAGGGCGACGATATCGACGTCAAGAAGCTTCGCGACGAAGCCGCCGCGAAAGCCGAAATCGGGGAAGGCATGGTCGGCGTTTCACCGCGGTTCATCGGCGACGAGATCGCAGAGGCGATCATGGACTCGAAACACCGACAGCGCGGATTCCTCTCTCCGCTGACGGTGTTTAACTTCTTCGAGGAAAACCTCGAGCACCACGGTTCGATCCCCGAGGAGAACTTCGAGCAGTACTACCGCTACCTCGAAACGGTCCGCGAGGAGTACAAAGAACGCGCCATCGAGGACGTCCGTCACGCGCTGGCGTACGACATCGACGAGATTCAGCGCCAGGGCGAGAAGTACATGGACCACGTGATGGCCTACATCGACGACGACACCATCGAGGACCAGCTTACCGGTCGCGAGCAAGAACCCGACGAGACCTTCCTCCGATCGGTCGAGGAGAAACTCGACATCCCGGAGGATCGCAAGGAGGACTTCCGACAGGAGGTCTCGAACTGGGTCTCCCGGCGCGCTCGCGAAGGGGAAGCATTCAACCCGCAGGACAACGAGCGCCTGCGTCGCGCCTTAGAGCGCAAACTCTGGGAGGACAAGAAACACAACATCAACTTCTCCGCGCTGGTGTCGGCAAACGAGTTCGACGACGACGAACGCTCGGCGTGGATCGACGCGCTGATCGAACAGGGTTACTCCGAGGAAGGCGCAAAGGAGGTGCTCGAATTCGCCGGCGCTGAGGTCGCCAAGGCCGAAATGGAAGACTAACATGACCGGACACGACTACGTCACCGAGGCGGACCGCGCGCTCGAGGAGACCTACGAGGAACCGATGAGCCTCGCGGCGTACGTCGATCGGATCTTCGCGAACCCGTCGATCGCCTCCCACGCCTCGAAGTACCTGCTCGAGGCAATCGAGGCCGCCGGCACCCGAACCGTGGTCGAGGAGGGCGAAGAGAAAGAGCGGTACCGGTTCTTCGACGATCCACACAACGACGGCGAGCACGCGATCCTCGGCAACACCGAGGTGCTAAACGGGTTCGTCGACGACCTGCGATCGATCGCCGCGGGGCGGGCGAAAGACGAGAAGATAATCTGGTTCGAGGGTCCGACAGCGACCGGTAAATCCGAGCTCAAGCGCTGTCTGGTCAACGGGCTGCGCGAGTACTCAAAAACAGCGGACGGGCGCCGGTACACCGTCGAGTGGAACGTCACGACCGCGGAAGCCAGCGAGCGGGGGCTAAGCTACGGCGGGGATGCGACGGCGGCCGACGACCAGAATTGGTACGAGAGCCCGGTTCAGGCCCATCCCCTGTCGGTGTTCCCTCAGGAGGTTCGCGAGGACTTGCTCGCCCAGTTAAACGACGGTCTCGACGACCACGTTCCCGTTCAGGTCGACGCACAACTCGATCCGTTCTCCCGGGAAGCATACGACTTCCTCGAGGAGCGCTACCGCCGAGAAGGCGAGGAGGCGCTGTTCTCGGCGATTACCGACGAAAACCACCTCCGCGTGAAGAATTACGTCGTTGACGTCGGTCAGGGCGTCGGCGTCCTCCACTCTGAGGACGACGGACGACCCAAGGAACGACTCGTCGGCTCCTGGATGCACGGCATGCTCCAGGAACTCGACTCGCGCGGGCGAAAGAACCCGCAGGCGTTTAGCTACGACGGCGTCCTCTCGCAGGGCAACGGCGTCCTCACTATCGTCGAGGACGCCGCTCAGCACGCCGACCTCCTCCAGAAGCTGCTGAACGTCCCCGACGAACAGTCGGTGAAGCTGGACAAGGGCATCGGGATGGACGTCGACACGCAGATGCTGATCATCTCGAATCCCGACCTCGAGGCCCAGCTTAACCAGCACGCCGACCGGAACGGAATGGACCCGCTGAAGGCGCTCAAGCGCCGGCTGGACAAACACCGGTTCGGATACCTGACGAACCTCTCGCTCGAGACGGAGCTGATCCGACGCGAACTGACGAACGAGACGGAGGTCTGGGAGGCCGGAAGCTACGACGAACTCGCCGAGCGAATTCGCGAGCCGGTGACGGTTACAGTCAAGGATCGCGACGGCGAAACGCGGGTTCAAGAGTTCGCCCCGCACGCGATCGAATCGGCGGCGCTGTACGCGGTCGTCACGCGACTGGACGAAGAGGACCTACCGAACGGGCTCGACCTCGTCGACAAGGCCCTCATCTACGACCAGGGCTACCTCCAGGAGGGCGATACTCGACGAGAGAAAGACGAATTCGACTTCGATGACGACGGAAATGACGGCGATCACGGCGTTCCGGTAACGTACACCCGAGACACCCTGGCGGAACTGCTTCAGTCCGATCGGGACCGCCATCACACGGATCTGTCGGTCGAAGACGTCGTCATGCCCCGAGACGTACTCAATGCGATGGTCGAGGGGCTCGCCGACGCGCCGGTCTTCTCGACGAACGAACGCTCCGAGTTCGAGAATCGCGTCGTTCCGGTGAAGAACTACATCTACGATCAGCAAGAGAGCGACGTCATCGAGGCGATCATGCACGATAAACGCGTCGACGAGGAGACCGTCGCCGAGTACGTCGAACACGTCTACGCCTGGGAAACCGACGAACCGCTGCACAACGACCGCGGCGAGCGCGTCGAGCCCGATCCGCTGAAGATGAAGCTGTTCGAAATCGAGCACCTCGGACGGTTCTCCGAGGACGAATACGAGGGGAACCTCCCCCGCGAAAGCGTCCGGAACTTCCGGCGTGAGAAGGTCATCACGTCGCTGAACCGCCACGCGTGGGAACACCGCAACGAGGACTTCTCGGTCGAGGACGTCGACCTCACCGCCATCCCGGTGATCAAGACGGTACTCGAGAGCCACGACTGGGACGACGTCGAACGGACGTTCGAGGACTTCGACCCGCGTCAGTGGGACGATCCGCCGAGCGGGACCGAAACGGCGGCGGTCAAAGAAGACACGATCGAAACGATGGTCTCCCTGTTCGGTTACACGGAGGCCTCGGCCGAACTGACCAGCAGACACGTCATGGGACAGGTGAGCTACAGATGGGACTGAGAGACGACCTCGATCGATTCCGCGAAGTCGGTGAAGAGCGCCGCGAGGATCTGGCCGACTTCATCCAGTACGGCGACCTCGGGCAGAGCCGACCGGGGGAAATCAAGATTCCGGTGAAGATCGTCTCGCTGCCGGAGTTCGAGTACGACCAGCGCGATAAGGGCGGGGTCGGACAGGGCGAAGACGGAACGCCCGATACCGGACAGCCGGTCGGCCAGCCCCAGCCGCAGCCGGGCGAGGACGGCGAGGAGGGTGAGCCCGGCGAGGAAGGCGGCGATCACGAATATTACGAGATGGACCCCGAGGAGTTCGCCGAAGAACTCGACGAGGAACTCGGGCTCGACCTCGACCCGAAGGGAAAGAAAGTCGTCGAGGAGAAGGAGGGGCCGTTCACGGACCTCACTCGAACCGGCCCCAACAGCACGCTCGACTTCGAGCGCATGTTCAAAGAGGGGCTCAAGCGCAAGCTCGCGATGGACTTCGACGAGGAGTTCCTGCGGGAACTGTGCAAGGTCGAGGGGATCGAACCGCGGGACGTCTTCGAGTGGGCACGCGGTGAGAACCTCCCGGTATCGATGGCCTGGATCGAAGAAGCGTACAAAGCCGTTCCCGACGAGGAGCGCGGCACGTGGACCTCGATCGAGGAGGTCGAGGAGAACGTCGAGCGCGAGGATGTCCAGCAGAAGATCCGCCGGGAAGGGATCGACCACGTCCCCTTCCGCCGCGAGGACGAACGCTACCGCCACCCCGAGATCATCGAGGAAAAAGAAAAGAACGTCGTCGTCGTCAATATCCGCGACGTCTCCGGCTCGATGCGGGAGAAAAAGCGCGAACTCGTCGAGCGCACGTTCACGCCGCTCGACTGGTACCTCCAGGGCAAGTACGACAACGCCGAGTTCATCTACATCGCCCACGACGCGGACGCCTGGGAGGTCGAACGCGACGAGTTCTTCGGCATCCGGAGCGGCGGCGGCACCAAGATATCGAGCGCCTACGAACTCGCCGCCCAATTGCTCGAAGAATACCCCTGGAGCGACTGGAATCGCTACGTCTTTGCCGCGGGCGACTCCGAGAACTCCTCGAACGACACCGGCGAGCGAGTGATCCCGCTGATGGAGGAGATTCCAGCCAACCTCCACGCTTACGTGGAGACCCAGCCCAGCGGCAACGCGATCAACGCGACCCACGCCGAGGAACTCGAGCGCCATTTCGGACCCGACGACGACGACGTCGCGGTGGCGTACGTAAACGGCGAGTCGGACGTGACCGACGCGATATACGACATTCTCTCGACGGAGAGTGATGACAGTGAGTAATTCCGATAGATTCCGCAAACAGGCGATCGCGGCAGACCTCGAGGAACCGGTCGCGGAGGCCCGAAACCTCGCGACGAAGCTCGGCCTCGAACCGTACCCGGTGAAGTACTGGATCATCGACTACGACGAGATGAACGAACTCATCGCGTACGGCGGGTTCCAGTCGCGATATCCCCACTGGAGATGGGGGATGCAGTACGACCGTCAGCAAAAACAGGGCCAGTACAGCGGCGGGAAGGCCTTCGAAATCGTCAACAACGACAATCCAGCGCACGCGTTCCTTCAGGAGTCGAACACGGTCGCCGACCAGAAGGCGGTCATCACCCACGTCGAGGCTCACTCGGATTTCTTCGCGAACAACGACTGGTTCGGCATGTTCACGAGCGGCCGCGCCGACGAAGATCAGGTCAACGCAGCCGCCATGCTCGAGCGCCACGCCCGAGCCATCGACGAGTACATGTCCGATCCCGACATCGAGCGCGCCGAGGTCGAAAAGTGGATCGACCATTGCCTCTCGCTCGAGGACAACATCGACCAGCACCAGGTGTTCAGCCGGCGTCTCGACATCGACGGGCCCGCCGGCGAGAAGATAGACGAAGACCTTGCGGAGAAACTCGACGAACTCGACCTCTCCGACGAGATCAAAGGCGAAGTCTTCACCGAGGAGTGGGTCGAGAAACTCGAGGGCGAAGAGGGTGCGGTGAGTTTCCCCGAAGCGCCACAGAAGGACGTGCTGTCGTTCGTCCGCGAGCACGGCAAGCAGTACGACGACGAGGCCGGGCGAGGCGTCGAAATGGAGGAGTGGCAGCGGGATATCCTCGACATGATGCGCGCCGAGGCCTACTACTTCGCCGCCCAGAAGATGACGAAGGTGATGAACGAAGGCTGGGCCGCCTACTGGGAGTCAGCGATGATGACCGACGAAGTCTTCGCCGGCGACGACGAGTTTCTGAACTACGCCGACCACATGGCGAAGGTCCTCGCCTCCGGGGGACTCAACCCCTATAGCCTGGGGATGGAACTCTGGGAGTACGTCGAGAACACGACGAATCGCCAGGAGGTCATCGAGCACCTGCTGCGCGTCGAGGGCATCTCCTGGCGGAACCTCACCGAAGTCGTCGACTTCGACGACGTCCTCGAGACGCTCCAGCCGCCGTCGGCGATCGAGACCATCACCCCGGAAACGCTCGATTCGCTCGCGGAGGTGCCCGACGAATGGGTCGATCGCGAGGCGCTCGAACGAGCGAGAACCGGCGAGATCGACGTCGAAACGTACCCCTGGAAAGTGCTGACGTACGAGGGGCTGGCTCGGCGCCACTATTCGCTGGTCAAACGACAGAACCGCGGCTTCCTCGGCCGGGTTTCCCAGAACGAACTCGAGCGAATCGGTCGATACCTCTTCGACGACGCCCGATATTCGTCGGTCGAGGAAGCGCTCGAGGACGTCGACTTCGCGGCCGGCTGGGATCGGATGTTCGACGTTCGGGAGAGCCACAACGACGTCACGTTCTTGGACGAGTTCCTGACGCAGGAGTTCATTACGGAGAACAACTACTTCACGTACGAACACTCACAGGCGACGGGCCAGTTCCACGTCGCGAGCGACGCGGCCGAGGACGTCAAGAAGAAACTCCTCCTGCAATTTACGAACTTCGGCAAGCCGACGATCGCGGTCTACGACGGCAATTACAACAACGCGAACGAATTGCTGCTTGGCCACCAGTACAACGGCGTCATGCTCGATCTCGGTCAGGCGAAAGAGACGCTCAAACGTATCTTCGAGCTCTGGGGTCGGCCGGTGAACCTGCTGACGATCGTCAAGGAGATCGACGAACACGACATCGAGGTCGCAAAGCGCCGCAACCGCGAACCCGAACCGGAAGAGCGAGGGAAACTGATCCGGTACGACGGCGACACGGTCACGACCGAGGATATCCCGTGGGAAGAGGTCGAACACCTCGCTGCCGACGACGTCGACTACGACACCAAACCCGACGAGTGGCTCGCATAGCCTGACTCGATTCACCATTCTACTCGCAAATTGCCCGCGTGACCGGTTCCGCGGCATCGATCGGCCAGAATGCTTTTACCGCCTATCCCTAATGCAGGGACAACATGATTGGGGAAGGGGGCGAGGCAGTCGAATACCGGGGCCGGGGGGCCGCCGAGTTCGACCTGCCATCAGTCCTTGCGCAACTCGACGGTCAAGACCCTTCGGAACAACTCGCTGCGGTCCGCCGAATACGATCGGTAATCGAAGAGCACGAACGGCCGGCCGCGTGCGTTCCAACTGTACCCAAGCTTCGTTCGCTGCTCGAGCGAACGGACGTCGACTTTCACGAAGAGATTGCTACCTGTCTCGCCGAACTTGCGGTCGAAGCGCCCTCCGACGTCGCCCCGTCGACCGGGACGATAGCGGCCGTGGCGGTCGAGCGTGCCGACCAACCGGTTGCGAGGGAACTCCTTCGCTGTCTCGCCGCCGTCGCAGCGGAACGTCCCGCGGTCGTCGGCGATCACACGGCGGCCATCGTTAGCGTGCTCGAGCAACGCCGCGGATACGACCGACACGGACTCCGGATACTGGCGCACGTCTCGAGGCGCCGTCCGGAAGAGATCGTTCAGGCGGTATCCGTCCTCACAGAAGCGCTGAAGACGAACCCAACCGAAAACGGCCGGCCGGTACTGCGAGCTTTCAGCCGACTGGCACGATCGGGCACAACGGTCCCGTCCCTCGAGTTCGTCGAACACGCCGTCGACCTCGTCGATCACGACGAAACGCCGCTGCGGTACGATGCGATCGGCTGTCTCGGCGACGTCGCCGCGCAAGATCCGGCCGCTGTCGAATCAGTCTGTGACGATCTAGCGGTGGCACTCTCGTGTGCGGACCCGGACACGCGAGCCACCGCCGCGGTCACGCTCGCCCGCGTAGCCGCCGAGAGACAGACCGCAATTAACCCCGTTCGATCGCAGTTGCTCGGTTTGCTAACGGACGATCACGCACACGTCCGGGCGAACGCCTGCGCCGCGCTCGGCCACGGTCGCGTCGACGCGGCCGCCACTCGCCTCGCGTCTCTCGAACGCGAGGATCCGTCCGCCATCGTACGCGACCGCGCTGGCTGGGCTCTCGAACAGCTTTCCTAACGGTTCCACCCGTAGTCAGGCGGTTCTCGACGACTCCGCCCGCCGACGGATTCGGGCGAAATATCGCTCACCTGCCGCTCGTCGACGCCACCTCAGCGGTTGAACTGATCTCGCTCTCAGTTACGGGCGTCGTATATCGACCGATACCGAGGACCCGCTCTCGTCAGGTATTGTGTTAGTTGTTAACAAATACCAACCTTTACCCGGTTGGTCCGAGTTATTCCACGAGGACGAGGACCAATGAAGACGAACGATCGCGAGCGCTCGGAGCGCGAAGCTACCACGAATCGCGCAACCGACGACGTACCGGACCGTCACACGATCTGTGAAGTATCCGACGACGTGTCGGACCGTCACACGATCTGTGAAGTATCCGACGACGGGAGGTCGCTTGGTGACTGTGAGATCGCCTACTGTCCGGAGGATGCGACTCATCTCGTCGTTCTCGATACGGGACGGTCGGAACGCCGAGGAGAACGATACTGTCCCTCCCACGTCGGATCGGCCGCCGACGATGCTCGAGCCGATCCCGGCAGAGATCTGGTGTACGGGCCGGTGACGTTCGAGTAGCATGCATCTCATTGCCGCCCGAGAACGCGAACTGAACGAGGGCGTTGCTCGACAGCGTCTAGTATCTGGTGTGCTTGAAGTTGCCGATAACTGAGACAGGATTCGTCGGCGTTCCGACGGACGTAGGCAACGAACGATTCGTATCGATCTGTCTACGAGCGGATCGTGCTCCTGCAACGATCGACAGGAGATCGATACCGGACGACAGACCGGAGCAACTGGGACGAGTCGAGCACGCTACAGTGGAGTTCTACGACGATTGCCTCCGGCAGCGTGAGATCGAGATGGCGACTGGGAGCTTACCGGATGAGGTGTGAGTCACGGTCAAAACGACCGTTCGCCCGCTCCATTTCGAGCGCTCCTGGCCATCCACCGACTGCCGTCGGCTCCATGTGCCAGTTTGTCGCCACACCCCGTTCGATCTCGAGTTACCGGCCGAGTTCCAAATCACTTAGTACACATCGTTAAAAGACCACCATGAATAGATGCGATCGAGTGCTGAATCAACTGACCCCCCCACGACCTTCTCAACTATGATCTCTCCATGAGCGACGGACGCGACGACCCGATCGACGTTCTCTTGATCGAAGACGATTCGGAAGATGCACGCCGCATTCGCGATTCGTTCGCCGACCTCGAGCTCGAGATTTCGGTCCACGTCGTCGCAGACGGATCAAAAGCCGTGTCACTACTTACGGACCGCGTCGACGATCCGACGGCGATGCCCGACCTCATCGTGCTAAATCTGAATCTGGCGCGGATGAGCGGCCTCGAATTCCTCGATACGATCGAAGACGAACCGGTGATTCGCAGGCTTCCGATCCTCGTATTGACGCGATCGGCAACCGGCGAAGATGTTCGGAAATGCTACGAACTGCCGGCAAATGCCTATATAACGAAACCAACTGATCCGCTCGAATACGCCAACCTGGTGGAGGCCATCGCGGACTTCTGGTTTCGACACGTCGCACTTCCGACGAGCGCATTGTAGCCACCACAGCGCAACGAGGGCGCGCAATCTCGACGCCCCCACCTTTGATGCGAACGGACCGCGCACGTACGGTATGGCAGTGACCTCCGAGTTCGACATCGACTTCGACGGAACCGTTGCGGTGATAACCGGTGCGAGCGGCGCGCTCGGCAGCGCTGCTGTCGAACGGTTCCTCGAGACCGGTGCAACGGTCTGTGCCGTCGACGTGATCGCGCCGACCGACGAAGACAGCCTGCTCGAGTCCGAGCCGAGCGACGAGTCGGCGCTTACGTTTTACGAGGCGGATCTAACCGACGAGGACGATGTCGCGGAACTGATCGCAAGCGTCGTCGACGATCACGGCCGGATCGATCACCTGTTGAACATCGCGGGGACGTGGCGAGGCGGCGATCACATCGAGGAGACCACCCTGAAGGAGTTCGAGGCGCTCATCGACGTCAACTTGAAGACGGCCTTCCTCGCGTCGAAACACGCGCTTCCCCATCTCCAGGATGCGGGCGGTGCGATCGTTAGCATTAGCGCGCGTTCCTCGCTCGAGGGCGGCGAGGGCGACGGCCCCTACCGGATCACGAAGGCGGGAATCCGGCTGCTGACGGAGACCCTCGCCGAAGAAAACCGCGGGACCGTGCGGGCGAACTGCGTGATGCCGAGCGTAATCGACACGCCGATGAACCGCGATATGATGCCCGACGCGGATCACGATTCGTGGGTCGACCCGCTCGAAATCGCGGACGTTATGGCCTTTCTCTGTAGCGACGGTGCGGCGGTGACGAGCGGGGCCGCGGTGCCAGTCTACGGCGAAGCGTGAATCGCCTCGGGGTCAAGCCTCGGGGTATTCGCCTTGACTGCCGATAAAAGACGCTCTCACGTCCGACTAGAAATTGTCTCCGAACCAGGTTGCGAAGTCTCCGACGAGGAAGTCGTAGTATTCGATGATCCCGAGCAGGACGACGACTGCCAGGCCGATAACCGCTGGAACGCGCAGCAGCCACAGCCAGGTGGTCCCCCACGGCCCGAGGTCGCCGATACCCTTGCTGAGTTCGTCGAGCGCAAAGTCGTAAATCACCCAGCCGACGAAAACCGCGAGAATGAATCCGCCGAAGACGAGCAGGATGTTGTTGACCAGGAGGTCGTAGAGATTGAGAACCTGGATATCGTACGTCGTCGGAAGACCCACGACGAAGATGATGGCGCTGATGATCGCGGTCGCGCTCAGACGATTCATTCCGTGTTCGTCGATCAAGTACGAGACGACCACCTCGAGGATACTGATCGCACTCGAGAGAGCGGCGATGGCGACGGTGAAAAAGAACACCGCACCAAGGATTCCTCCCAGCGATAACTTGCCGAATGCAGCGGCGAGCGTCACGAAAACCGCACCAGCACCGGGTGCCCCGGGACTGACGCCCGCGCTGAAGAAAATCGGGAAGACGACGAGACCGGCGAGTAGCGCGATAGCGGTGTCGAACCCGATGATAATCAATCCGTCTTCGGCGAGGTTCCGATCCTCGCCGAGATACGAGGCGTAGGTAATCATCACGCCCATCCCCAGCGAGAGGGTAAAGAAGGCCTGACCGGCGGCTGCGGGCAGTATACTCTGCCACTCACTCGCGATATAGCCGAAATCCGGCGACAGATAGTACGCGTACGCCTCGCCTGCCCCCTCGAGGGTGAACACGTAGACTGCCATTCCGACCATGATAACGATGATGGCGGGGACCATCACTTTCACGGCGAGTTCGATACCACGCTGGATACCGAGCCCGACGATAGCGATGATAGCGAGCATAAAGAGGGCGTGGAAGAACACCGCATCCAGACCGCTGGCCACGGAGAGGAACTGCCCTTCGGCGCCCGCCACGTCGCCGACGTACTCGTTTTGCAGTCCGAGGAGAACGTATCGGACCGTCCACCCGGCGACGACGCTATAGTACGAGAGGATGAGAAAGCCAGTCGTAAAGAAGAGCCATCCGGCATATCGGAGCTTCCCCGACCCGAGCTGTTTCAACGCACCGACCGGATTCCGATCAGTACGGCGACCGATGACGAACTCCGCGAGCATCACCGGAAAACCGATGCTTGCGATAAACAGGAGGTAAATGAGTACGAATCCTGCACCTCCCTCCTGTCCGACCTGAAACGGGAACCGCCAGATGTTTCCTAACCCCACTGCACTCCCGACCGCGGCGAAAATGAATCCGGTTCGCGTCGCCCATGATTCGCGCTGTGACATACCACCGACTCAAAACGGATCGACCCATATAATTCTCCGTGTCGGTCGCGCTACATGAAAGCGGGATCAGTTATAAATCGTGATGGAGTTACGGAATCCTTTTCCAGTTGGTCCTCGCACAACGGCGTATGAATCGAGAAGGGGTGTTCCCAACATGACGATGGAAGACCGTATCGACGAACTCGAGGAACTCCGCGAAGAAGCACGAAAAGGAGGTGGTGAAACCCGAATCGAAAAGCAACACGACAAGGGGAAGATGACCGCCCGCGAGCGGATCGATTACTTCCTCGACGAGGGCACCTTCACGGAATTCGACCAGCTCCGGACGCATCAGACGAGCCAGTTCGGGATGGAGGAGAAGAAGATTCCCGGCGACGGTGTCGTTACTGGGTACGGCGAAGTCAACGGGCGGACGACCTTCGTCTTCGCCCACGACTTCACCGTCTTCGGCGGATCTCTCGGCGAGGTTTTCGCGGAGAAGGTCTGCAAGGTCATGGACATGGCCATGGAGGTTGGTGCGCCCGTTATCGGGCTCAACGACTCCGCAGGAGCCCGCATTCAGGAAGGTGTCAAGAGCCTCGCCGGCTACACCGAGATCTTCCGCCGGAACCAGGAGGCAAGCGGCGTCGTCCCGCAGATCTCCGCGACGATGGGGCCCTGTGCTGGCGGTGCCGTCTACTCACCGGCGATTACCGATTTCATCTTCATGGTCAAAGACACCAGCCACATGTACATCACCGGGCCCGGTGTCACCAAGACCGTTACCGGTGAAGAGGTCTCTCACGAGGAACTCGGCGGCGCGATGACTCACGCCGACAAAACCGGCGTCGCTCAGTTCGCCTGCGAGAGCGAAGAACAGGCGCTCGACGACATCAAGCGACTGCTCTCGTACCTCCCGCAGAACAACGTCGAGGACCCGCCCCGCGTCGATCCCTGGGACGACCCCGATCGCCGCGACGACGCGCTCACCGATATCGTCCCGCCGAGCCCACAGAAACCCTACGACATGATCAATGTCATCGACAGCGTCGTCGACGAGGGTTCGTTCTTCGAGGTCGCGGACAACTTCGCACAGAACATCGTCGTCGGCTTCGGACGACTCGACGGCCGCTCGGTCGGTCTCGTCGCTAACCAGCCGCGTGTCAACGCCGGAACCCTGACAGTCGATGCCTCGATGAAAGCGTCGCGCTTCGTCCGCTTTTGTGATTCCTTTAACATCCCGATCGTCACGTTCGTCGACGTCCCCGGATACATGCCCGGGACCGATCAGGAACATCGCGGGATCATCCGTCACGGCGCGAAATTACTCTACGCCTACGCCGAAGCGACCGTTCCGCTGCTGACCGTCATCACGCGCAAAGCGTACGGCGGAGCGTACTGCGTCATGGCCTCGAAGAACCTCGGCGCGGACGTCAACTACGCCTGGCCGACTGCCGAAATTGCCGTCATGGGACCGCAGGGTGCAGTCAACATCCTCTATCGCGAGGAACTCGAGCAATCGGACAATCCGGACGAACTCCGCGACGAACTCATCGAGGAGTATCGCGAGGAGTTCGCAAACCCCTACACGGCAACCGATAAAGGGTTCCTCGACGACGTCATCGTGCCCACCGAAACCCGCCCGCGACTGATCGACGATCTGGAAATGCTAGAGACGAAACGCGCATCGAACCCGGACAAGAAACACGGCAACATTCCGCTGTAATCAGATGAGTCAACAGCAACAGACAACCGGAGACGCAACCACCGCATCGTCGCCGTCGAAGGAGATGGCCGCGGACGGTGACCCGGCCGGGTACGGGGCGATGCTGCCCGGCGACGTCTCCCTCGAGTTGCCTGCCGACGCCGACGACGAGGAGGCCGCGGCGATCATGGCCGCGATCGGGGCTCATCTCCACGACCACGCGCTCGCGGCCGCCGCAGCGGCGGCCAGCGGCGAGGAGACGTGGGACGAAAAGCGGTGGGCCTTCGCCGGACGGGTTCGCGAACAGCAACATCGAACCGTCCGCGTTCCGCGGGAGGCGCCGACCAACGCCTGGTCGGCTGCGGGGCGGACGGACCGCTTCTGACGGTCACGACTTCGTTTTTGAGCGCTCGCGCGGTCGGTTCCGGGGCTGACCGAGTAACGCCTCGGCACGAGAAATCCCCGCCCGCGTGCATCTGATCGAAAGTAGTCTTGACAGCCATTGCACATCCCGATCGCGGATTCGCGGCCAGCGAGCGCTCGCTGGCCGCACCAGCGCAAGCAGTGGATGAATCGTTTCAACGACGACTACAGGAGACTAGCTCGATTCGGAGTCGTGTTCCATTTCGGTTCTGTCTTCAGGCTCCGACAGGCCCGACAAGTCGTCGGACCCCGCGCCTGGAGTCGACGCGACGTCCTCGCCTTCTTTGATCGCCTGCGCTTCCTGTTCCATCGCCTCGACGTCCATCTCCGCTTGTTCGTCAATCTCGCCGATGATATCGGCGATATCGTCCAGGCCAATCAACTCGCGAGTCTCCTCGTCGAACTCGAGGCTCTCGAGTTCCGCTCCGTCCGCTTTCACGTCACTGCCCGAGAGGTGTTTCCCGTAACGGCCAACCAGTGAGGACAGTTCCTGTGGGAGGAGGAACGTCGACGACTCGCCTTGCCCGATCTCGGCGAGCGTTTCCATCCCTTTGTCGATGACTGCGCGTTCGCCCATCGATTCGGCGGATCGTGCACGCAGCACGGTCGAAATCGCATCTCCCTGGGACTCGAGAATCTGGCTTTGTTTCTCACCTTGAGCGCGGATGATATTCGACTGTTTGTCACCCTCTGCCTTCTCGACGGCGCTGCGGCGTTCACCCTGGGCCTCGAGGATCATGGCTCGGCGCCGACGCTCCGCTGAGGTCTGTTCCTCCATCGCGCCTTTGACGCCCTGGGACGGAGTCACCTCGCGGACTTCGACGGACTCGACTCGAATGCCCCACTCGTCGGTCGGTTCGTCGAGTTCCTGGCGAATCCGCTCGTTTATCATCTCGCGCCGACTGAGGGTATCGTCGAGTTCCATGTCGCCGATGACAGCCCGCAGCGTCGTCTGAGCCAAGTTCGAGACCGCCCGCTGATAGTCGTCGACTTCGAGAAACGCCCGTTTGGCGTTCATGACCCGGATGTAGACGACGGCGTCGGCCGTCACCGGCGAGTTATCGCGCGTGATCGCTTCCTGAGACGGGACGTCCAACGTTTGCGTTCGCATGTCGAACGTGTATATCCGCGAGACGAACGGTGGAACGATGTTGAGCCCCGGCTCGAGGAGCTTGCGGTATTCGCCGAAGACGGTCAGTGCACCCCTGTTGTAGGCGTCGACGATCTCGACCATCTGCCAGACAGTGACGAGGGCGAGCACGAGAATGACTAGCCCGACAGCCAAGAGCGGGTCCTCGAGAACCGATTGAAGTTGAATGGGAGCGATTGTCAGTGGATACATCGTGTGGATCAGGGGATCGAGCCGGATAACGATTGTGCATGAATACCAATCATCATGGAACTGAGTAGCTCACAGGGGCGTCCACCGACACGCATTAATTGGGCCGCTCCGATGGGGTAGACCCCATTGCGCATCGGTCGGGTACTGTATCGATAGGTCGATCACTGCGCTGAGGATGAGAGTCTCGAGCGAGCAGTACGGGGTCGATTTCGAGAGAGCGCACGGTGGAGAGAGCGCACGGTGAAGAGAGCGCCCTGATGCGCTCGCGTTTTGGCCATCACTCCTATTATACAATCGTGTATATTCCGTTTATAGTTCAAAGCAAGAGATGCTACAAGCAGGTGTCATTTCATGATTCCCTGGAGTGGATTGCTATCGCTACTCGTACTCGCCACACTGTCGACGGCCCTCGCCGTTCGATTCGACTATCGGCCAGACGAAAAGCGCGTCCATCTGTACGAAACCGACGGTGAGCGGAGAAATCCCTTCCAAACGGATACTTTCAGCTCAGCGGACGCGCCCACCACGTGTCGGAGTTGCGGACGCGGACTCGAATCGTCGTCGTATCGCTACTGTGGTCGCTGTGCTACGACCGATGCCGACGATGACTGATCTGCGACCGACGCGATACTGATATCGTTCCAACGTGTTCGCTGGGGCACGTCGCCGAACCCGTTGCGAAAAAGTAAGGTAGGCCCCTCTCAACAGTTTTCACAAGAATGTTCAGGAAGGTTCTCGTGGCGAACCGCGGGGAAATAGCCGTTCGAGTCATGCGAGCATGTGAAGAGTTGAACATCGGAACCGTCGCCGTCTACTCCGAGGCCGACAAGGACTCGGGACACGTCCGATACGCCGACGAGGCGTACAACGTGGGGCCGGCACGAGCGGCCGACTCGTATCTGGATCACGAAGCCGTCATCGAGGCTGCACGCAAGGCCGACGCCGACGCCATCCACCCGGGCTATGGCTTCCTCGCCGAAAACGCCGAGTTCGCGGGTAAGGTCGAGGACGCCGACGGAATCACGTGGATCGGGCCGTCCAGCGACGCGATGGAATCGCTGGGCGAGAAAACCAAGGCCCGAACGATCATGAACGACGCCGACGTCCCAATCGTTCCCGGGACGACCGACCCCGTTACCGACCCGGCGGAAGTCAAGGAATTCGGCGAGAAACACGGCTACCCGATCGCCATCAAGGCCGAAGGTGGCGGTGGCGGCCGCGGAATGAAGGTCGTCTGGGACGAAAGCGAGGTCGAAGACCAACTCGAGAGCGCACAGCGGGAGGGCGAGGCCTACTTCGATAACGATTCGGTCTACCTCGAGCGCTACCTCGAACAGCCCCGTCACATCGAGGTTCAGATCGTCGCCGACCAGCACGGTAACGTACGCCACCTCGGCGAACGCGACTGTTCGCTCCAGCGCCGCCACCAGAAGGTCATCGAGGAAGGCCCGTCGGCGGCCCTGACCGACGAACTCCGTGAGCAGATCGGCGAGGCCGCCCGTCGGGGCGTCGCCGCCGCTGACTACACCAACGCGGGTACCGTCGAATTCCTCGTCGAAGAAGAGCCAGGCCGCGATGGACCGCTGGGCCCTGACGCGAACTTCTACTTCCTCGAGGTGAACACGCGAATCCAGGTCGAGCATACGGTCACCGAAGCGATCACCGGCATCGATATCGTCAAACGCCAGATCCGGATCGCTGCCGGCGAGGAGATTGACATCGACCAGGACGACGTCGAAATCGACGGCCACGCAATTGAGTTTCGGATCAACGCCGAGAACGCGGCGGACGACTTCGCCCCCGCGACCGGCGGAACGCTCGAGACCTACGACCCGCCGGGCGGAATCGGCGTCCGCATGGACGACGCGCTGCGACAAGGCGACGAACTCGTCACCGACTACGATTCGATGATCGCGAAGCTGGTCGTCTGGGGCGAAGACCGTGACGAATGCATCGAGCGGTCGCTGCGAGCCCTCCGCGAATACGACATCGAGGGAATCCCGACGATCATTCCGTTCCATCGCCTGATGCTCACCGACGAGGAGTTCGTCCAGAGTACCCACACCACGAAATATCTCGACGAGGAACTCGACGAAACCCGCATCGAGGAAGCACAGGAACAGTGGGGTGGTGATACCGGCGACGGCGCGAGCGAAGACGACGAGGAGACCGTCGAACGCGAGTTCACCGTCGAGGTCAACGGCAAGCGCTTCGAGGTCGAACTCGAAGAACACGGTGCACCGGCGATCCCGACAGGCGACGTCGAGGCCGCGGGTGGGCAGGCGACTCGACCGGAACCCGCCGGCGGGGAAAGCGGCGGTGACGCCGACATTCAGGGCGAAGGTGAAACGGTCGACGCGGAAATGCAGGGAACGATTCTCGACGTCGCTGTCGAGGAAGGCGACGAGGTCGCCGCCGGCGACGTGCTGGTCGTTCTCGAGGCGATGAAGATGGAAAACGACATCGTCGCCTCCCGCGGCGGCACCGTCAACCAGATCGCCGTCGAAGAAGGCGAGAGCGTCGATATGGGCGACACGTTGGTCGTCCTCGAGTGATGGACGCGGTCGGTCGGAGTTTGTAGCCAACGCAACTGCGGCCGAAACCAGAATCGGAGAACGTCCTCGGTCGTATCGCGATCGGCGCGCGGCGATCGTTTTCGATCGCTAGACTCGTGTTCCAAGAAGCGCGGATCGTTTGGCAGATAAGTGATAATATTGCCTGCCGAGCGGTCAGCTACTCTGAGGAATCAACTCGCCCGCATGGAACGCACGTCGAGCAGATTCTACCATCCTTATTCTCAACGCGAATACTGTTGCATGGATAGAACGCATTTCAATTAATACTATCTACAGAAAAATATAAGTAAGCCATGAGACAATATGGGGTGCGACCGAACACGAGACCAACGGGGCCAGAGTACATATCGGACTATGAACGAAGAATTTGTACACCGGGAGGAAGACGGGCAATTCGAGCCAAAGGACGAAACGTACGAACGAATAAGTGAGTTCACCGAGTCAGTGTTAGGAAACCAGGATCGGGTCAGAGAATACGCACTCACGAAAACGCTCTCGAAGCTTTCGATCCAGGCGTTTGCCTTGTTCTTCGCACTGGCGTTCTACGGCATGCTTCTCGAGTACGACATCGCAACGATTCCAGCGGTCATTCCAGACGTTCCGGAAACGGTCATCCTTCCGGCGGCGGCCGCCTGTGGAGCGATTGCGATCGTACTGACGCTCGTTGTTCTCGCGCTGAGCAAGAAGGCGATAGACCTCGATTTCTCGGAACGGATGCTCGCCGAGTATCACCTCGCGAAGGCAATCAACGCGTACGAAGAGGACAATCACTCGACGTCGATCACCCACCTTCGAAAGCTGGATCGATCGCTCGATAGTTCCTTTTCGCCGTATCCGTTTTCGAATCAGGCGATCATTTCTCCACACGTCACACCGGCTGTCAGTACGTACGTCGCGAATATCAGCCAATCCGAAACACCGGAGGAAAGTCTGGACCGGACCCTCATTCCGTTCGCGGTCACACTCATCGATCACCTCTCCGACCAGACGCATCAGCGGATCAATTCGCTCTCGGATGACGTCGCACAAACGACGAGTAATACCACCATCGCGAGCGTTCTCGTTTCTTCGTTCTCGTACGTCGCGTTTATCAAACCGATCGCGGTTCTCGTCACCTGGGTCACAATCGTCCTCGTCATCGGGATTCACTTCGCCCAGCGCATTGGGCCGATTCAGGGTATCGCCACCGTCGTCACTCTTCTCGGGGCGCCCCAGCTCGCAGATTATCTGTTTACGAAAGTGTTCAAACAGGTCATGCCCTACTCCCATCGTGTCGATACGGGCGAGTGATTTTGCCTCGAAAATCGCTTCCGCGGTGCTCGTATGCGATCCGATACAACGGTGACAGCGCGAACTCGTTGAATCCAGCCGTGGCAGCCAATGACCACTGAACATATGTGGGCAAACGGTGAAGAGTTCCCGTTCGAAACGGCCGGTGTACGCGGCACCGGGCGACTCGAATTTGCGATCACCGCTCGTATTACGTGCCGCGTGCACGGATCGCGATCGGACGACCTGCTCGTCCGATCGATCGGAATCCGAGCGATCGAGTCGGTCACGGATGGTGCCACATCAGTGCGGGCGTCCCGAACTGGTGGAGCCTGGTCAGCCACTCGCGTCCCGTCCGTGTCCGTCTCGTGATCGGACGCTTCTCGAGCGGATCAGCAATGTGCATGGGCCCCTCCGAGTTCGGATTGCAGTCGAACGCCGACAGAGTGCTCTCGAATGGGTTCGGAGTCTGGCTATGCATCGCTGTGTCCGGGATCAGATCGAAGAACCCCTACGGCCGGCGAACGGTTCGCACGTCGGAATTCAGCGGTCGGCGGAGAGTCGCTCACGCTCATCGCCTTCCCACGGCAGCGGCCCATCGTACCCCGCTGGAACGAACGGACAGAGCGGATCGCTCGCGAGCGGGTTGCCAGTGTGGGCGAACGCCCGCGAGCGACTTCCGCCACAGACGTGGCGGTACGGACAGGCGCCACACTTACCGGTGAGTTGATCGCGATCGCGTAGCGACCGGAACAGCGGCGATTCGCGGTAGATTTCCGTCACCGGCCGCTCGCGAACGTTGCCGGCGGCTTCGGGAAGGAAGCCGGACGGGAACACCTCGCCCGTGTGGCTGACGAACGCGAAGCCGTCGCCCGCGACGATTCCGGTGCGGCGCTCGATACCTGATCCCGGCCCGGCCGCACCGTCGTCCTCACCGTCCGCGTCTGCCCGGCGTTGCATCGCGACCCGCCGGTACTGAGGGGCTTCGGTCGTCTTGACGCCGAACGGTTCCGACTCGCTGACATCGGCCAGCCACTCCATTACCGCATCGGCCCGCTGCGGATCGACCGGTTCGAGGATCCGTCCGCGACCGACGGGAACGAGAAAGAAGACGCTCCACATGACGGCCCCGATCTCGGTCAGCAGGTCCCGGATGGCGGGCAATTCGCCGACGGTTCGACGACAGACCGTGGTGTTGACCTGGACGGGGAGCCCAACCGCTCGAGCGTCCTCGACGGCCCGAATCGTCTCTTCGAAACTGCCGTCCTCGCCACGGAAGGAATCGTGGGCGTCGGCCGACGCACCGTCGAGGCTGACGGCCATCCGTTTGAGTCCCGCATCCGCCATCGCTTCGATGCGCTCGGCGGTTAGCGACCCCGTGCCGCTCGGTGTGATCGTCATTCGCAATCCGAGGTCGTCGCCGTGATCGATTAGCTCCGGAACGTCGTCTCTAACGAGCGGATCGCCGCCGGAGAGGACGACCAGTTGGCCGTCGCCGAATTCGGCTGCCTCCTCGAGCAGCGCCTTCCCTTCAGCCGTCGAAAGTTCGTCGGGGTGGCGGCGAGGCTGGGCGTCGGCCCGACAGTGGTCACAGGCGAGCCCGCAGGCCTGGGTGAGCTCCCATATCAGGACGAACGGTCGCTCGGCCGTGTCGAGAGGTCCGGTGTGCATCGTCTAGGAGAGTGGCTCGTTCGACGGAAAACGCCACTATCGTTCCCGACGGGTGAGAAGACGGGAAGATGTTCGACGGCTCGAGCGGGTGTTCCCACGCGCTGGGAGGTGACGGAACGGTTTTCGAGTTCGTCTCGAAGAAATGGGTATGGAAGAGACGCCACGCCGATCGACGGTCCCGGGCGACGAGCGCGGGAATCCCGCACCACAGTGGGAAGTGTTCGTCCGCACCGAAGCCGGCGAACCGATGCGACACGTCGGCAGTGTCGCCGCCGCGAATGGGACGGAGGCGCACGAACACGCGTCCCGACTGTTCGGCTGGTACGCCGCAGACGTGTGGCTCTGTCCGGCTCGCGCGGTCGAACGGTATTCGACACGAGGGCTCGCGGACGCGACCGAGGAACGGACAGATGAGATCGCGGTGGCCGAACGAGGCGAACGAGGACCCGACGCGAACGGCGAGGGAGCGCCCGTCTCCGAGGAAACCGAGTGTCCGAGCGGGGCGAACGACACATGATTTCGATCAGCAAACTCCTGTGCGAACTCGACGCCGAGGGAGACGGGCTGCGCTACGACGCGGCCGCCGACTCCGACAAACCGCAGATCACCGAGGAGAAACAGCAACGGCCCGTGGTTGTCTGGAACACGACTCGCCGGTGTAACCTGTATTGCTCGCACTGCTATGCGGGTGCCGAAACCGAACCCGGCTCCGGCGAGTTCACGACGGCCGAGAGCAAGACCTTTCTCGATCAACTCGCAGAATACGGCGTTCCGGTCGTGCTGTTCTCGGGCGGCGAACCGCTCGTGCGCGACGATCTGACCGAACTCGTCGCCTATGCCGCCGAGCGAGGACTCCGTCCGGTGTTGTCCTCGAACGGGACCCTCCTGACGCAGGAGAACGCCGTCGCGCTGCGCGACGCCGGCCTCCAGTACGCCGGCATCTCGGTCGACGGGCTCCCCGAGCGGAATGATCGCTTCCGGGGAACGGACGGTGCGTTCGACGCCGCCGTCCGCGGCATCGAAAACTGTCTCGAGGCCGGACTCAAGACGGGACTTCGGTATACGATCACCGAGGCGAACGCGCCGGATCTCGAGGGAGTCGTCGACCTGCTCGTCGACAGGGGGCTCGATCGGTTCTGTTTCTACCACCTGGATTACGGCGGTCGCGGGGCTGAGATCATCGATGCCGACCTCACCCCCAGCGAGAAGCGGGCGGCGGTCGAACGCGTGGCAGATCTCACACTCGACTACCACTCGCGCGGCGAAGAGATCGAGACGCTACTCGTCGGCAACTACGCCGACGCCGCCTTCCTCGTGGAGTACGCTCGCGACGAGTTCGGCGAGGCGAAGGCGAAGGCGGTCTACGATTATCTCGAACGAAATGGCGGGGATCCGACGGGCGAACGAATCGCCGACGTCGATTATCAGGGGAACGTCCATCCGACGCAGTTCTGGCAGGGCTACAGCCTGGGTAATGTGCGGGATCGGCCGTTCGGCGAGATCTGGAACGACGAGTCGAACCCGTTGCTCGCGGCGCTTCGGACCCGGGAAGACCGGTTGACTGGAAAATGTGCGGACTGCCAGTACCGTTCGATTTGCCGGGGCGGATCGCGGCTGCGGGCGCTTGCGACGACCGGCGACCTGTTTGCACCCGACCCACAGTGCTATCTCGCTAACGAGGAAAGACGCGCCGAGGGATCGGCCGTCGGCGGCGTCGCTGATTGAGCGCTCCGCCTCGATGAAGGGACGGCGGTACTGCGGTTATCGACCGGAATCCGAGCGCTGATGGGGAACGAGTCTCGCGGGAAGTGGCTCAGTCGTGGGGAACGAGTCTCGCGGGAAGTGGCTCAGTCGTGGGGAACGAGGCCCGTGGGGAGATGGCCGAGACACCGCAGACAATACGTAAAGGCAGTCCCGTTTTCCGTCCCACAGTGGCGACACGTTACCCGGTTGTCTCCCGCAGGAGTGTCCGAACTCATCGACGGTCGTACCGGACGGGGGCAAATATCATCCGTGCTGACGCATGCAAGGAAGCCCTCGATTACGGCCGGCAGAGCCGATCAGACATCGAGGAGGTGAACGCGGGTTACGTGGCCACCACAACCGCACCGGTCGACGTACTCGAGTCGGAGGCCGTCGAAGGCGGCCTCGAGTTCGTCCCAGAGGTAGGTCTCTGGGTGGCCATGATCGCCGTGCGTGACGAGGTTGACGTGGCAGCCGGGCTCGGTAGCGTCGATGGCATCTTTCGATTGTTCGACGACTAACGCCGGATCAGCCGCGTGTTCGGGTCCCTCGAGATTCGCCGACCACGAGGTGTCGTGGTCGCGGCGCGTGACGGGTTCGACCTCGGAGACGTCTTCGGTCATCGTCGGTTCTCGGCACCCGGCGGACGTAAGACCTGAGACGAACGCATTCGGCTTCGTGGGTCGGGACTCGCTGCGATCAGTGCCGCGTCGATCGATGGCGGATCGACGTCAGCGTACAGAGGTGAGGCACGGAACCCAGCAGATCTGTGTGGGCCGATGCGCGATCAGCAACAGAACATGAACGGGTAGATGAGTGCGACGCGATCGCCATCCACGAGTTCCGTCTCGAACCCGCCGAGGTGTTCGTTGAACCGACCGTTGACGCAGACCCGAGCGTACGGTCTGGTCTGCTCGCCCGCCGGATTCTTGCGCCAGGTACCGGGCAGGTCGTCGGGCGCCGGAGCCCAGCCGCTGTGAGTCGCATCCGCTTCGGTCTCGGCGATGAGCATGGCTTCGAGGTCGTACACCTGGAAAAACGACTCGAGAAAATCTCGAAGTCGGTCGCCCTCGAACGTGAACTCGAGTTCGTGCGCACCGACGGCGGTCCGAACGTGACCGGTGCATCGGACGGTCACGGTGGTCGTCTCTCTATCCGCGTCGATCTGTGCCTCCCTGTTCGCGTCGGCCGACGTCGCGGCAGTCTCATCGGTAGTGGCTCGGTTCGGTTCCATCGGTCCATCGGTGGTACGGAACGAGCGATGAAACACTCCGTTCCGAACGTGTTCGGGACGAATCGGACGGCCGTCCGGACCGAACCACGAGTCATGAATCAGGTGCCGGGTGGACTTCGGACGGACCGACAACCACCCATGGCGATCCCGCTGGGACACTTCGTCCTCGCGCTTGGGTTCCTCGTCGTCGGAGTCGGCGGTGGGACGGTGATGGCCGTCACGACGCTCCCCGGACTGTCGGGACTGGCGCACCTGCACGTCCTGTTAGTGGGCTGGATCGCGGTCACGATACTGGGGGCCATGACCCAGTTCGTGCCCGTCTGGTCAGGCGTGACGATCCACTCGAGACGGCTGGCGCTCGCACAACTGTGGCTCGTCACCGGCGGGCTGGCCGGGTTCGCAGCGGCGTTGCTCGCCGGCGCGCTCGCGTGGCTTCCGGTCGGCGGTGTGCTCATGCTGGCGGGCATCTGGACGTTCGTCTACAACGTCGGGCGAACGATCGCACGGGCGCGACCGTACGATTTCACCGAGCGCCACTTCGTGTTTGCCCTCGCGTGTTTCGGGCTCGTTGCACCGTTAGGATTGCTCCTCGCACTCGATTTCACGACGCCCGTGTTCGGCTCGCTGGGTATCTCACGGTTCGAGGTGCACCTCTCTCACGCGACGATAGCGCTGTACGGAGCGTTACTCGCGACGGTCGTCGGTGCGCTCTTCCAGTTGACACAGATGTTCACCCAGTCGGAGCCCGATCGATTCGACGAAGCGCTGCTTCGTCTCGAGCAACTGTGTTTCCCGGGCGGAATCGCGTTGCTCGCGCTCGGACGGGGTCTGACCCTCGAGACGCTCGCCAGGGTCGGTGCGGTCGGATTGCTGCTCGGCCTCGCCGCGTTCGCGCTCGTCATCGCGCGGCTGTTGGCACGTGCGACCGTCGACCGATCTCCGATGCTCGCCAGATACCGGGTCGTCGCGGCGTCGATGCTCGCATGGGTGGCGCTCGCGGGGCCGACGTGGTGGGCGAACTCGATCGGCTACGGCTCGCTCTTCGGTCATCCCGACGGACGTGGACTGCTTCTGTTCGGCGTTTTCGGGTTCGTCGTCATCGGTTCGCTGTACCACATCGTCCCGTTTATCATCTGGATCGAGCGATACAGCGACCGGCTCGGCTTCGAGCGAGTCCCGATGATCGACGACCTCTACGACGATCGACTGGAACGGGCTGACTTCTGGGCGACGGTCGTCGGCTTCGGCGGTCTCTCGGCGGGGCCGCTGATCGGCCTTCCGACCGTCGCGATGACTGCGAGCAGCGTCGTCGCGGCGGTCGGCGTCGGCCTGTTCGTCGCGAACGTGCTCGTGACGATCCACCGCCACGGCCCGGGCGGAATCGCCGGCGTTCTCGCGACCGCACTCGAGTCGACCGATGACTCTCACGCCGCAGGTGCAAGCGACCCCGACGTCGCCCCTGATCGGTAGTGGAACCGTCGATCCGCTACTCGGCGGTCGAGACGTTGATCTGCGGTTCGGACCGCTGCGATTTGATCGTCGTCACGACCAGTTCGCCGTACTCGGCGGCGGTTAGCTCACCCGCGTTGTACGCCGCCGCCCACGGCGTCTCGACCGTGGCCGAGCCGTACGACGCCGGCGCGTCGTCGAGGATCGTGGCCTCGAGCGCAGCGGCTTCGTAGCCGCCTTCGACCAGCGCCGCGTACCCGCCCGCGAGCAGGGCCAGGTCGTGGACGGTTCCCTCCTCGCGTCGATCCGTGTTGACGTACTCGATCGTCAGGACGTCTCGTTTGCGTTCGATGGACTCGACTGCGAGTTCGTACTCCGAAAGCTTCGACGCGAGGGCGTCGGGGTCGGCTATCCTGTCGGTCGAAAGCACCGCAATTCGTTCTTCGAGAACGGCCGTTCGCTGTGCCACCGGCAGGTCGGGAACGTACTCCGAAATCGGCCACTGCTCGTTTTTCGGAAACTCCGTCCCTATCTCCTCGATACACCCTGCGGATGCGACGGCCGTCGCAACCGTGACCGTCTGCAGGAACCGCCGTCGTGTCGTTGCGCTGGTCGGGTCCGACGCCGTTCGCTTCATACTCGCGAATTGCCGTCTCCGGACAAATGGATTCGTTCTGCAAGCGCCGGCACCGAGCTAAAGGCCCAATTTCTCGTAGGAGAGACAGCCGCAGATGGCACTCGAGTTGTATACCGTTGGCCTGGTCGTGATCGGTGTCGCACTGTTTGGCGTCGCCGTGCTCCCTCGGTTCGTTTCCGACCGCGCGATTTCGATGCCGATCTTCTTCGTCCTCTACGGCATGCTCGTCTTCGGGCTGCCGATCGGTCTTCCGGCGCCGGACCCGCTCGAGCAGGGGGCGACGACGGAGCACCTCACGGAACTGGGCGTCATCGTTGCGCTCATGGGTGTGGGACTGAAGATCGATCGGGTTCCGGGATGGCGTGCGTGGGCATCGACCTGGCGGTTGCTCGCGATCACGATGCCGCTGTCGATCGGCGGAGCTGCGCTGCTCGGCCGATGGATCGGCCTCGTGGTTCCGACCGCGATCCTGCTTGGCGCGTCTATCGCACCGACCGACCCGGTACTGGCGTCCGAAGTCCAGGTCCGCGGCCCGGGGATGGGAAGCGAGGAGGAATCGCTCGACACAGCGGAAGGAAAACAAGACGAAGTTCGGTTCGCACTCACTTCCGAGGCAGGATTGAACGACGGGCTCGCATTTCCGTTTACGAATCTGGCCATCGCGATCGCTCTGGTCGGCCTCGAGCCGACAAACTGGCTCGGGGAGTGGCTCCTCGTCGACGTCGGCTATCGAATCGCCGTCGGAGTGATCGGCGGCGTCGGCCTCGGCTACCTGACCGCTCGCGCCGTCTTCGCTACGAGCCCCGAGACGCCCGTTGCCGAATCTGTCCGCGGACTCGAGGCGATAGCCGGGACCGTACTCGTTTACGGTGCGACCGAACTCGTCGGCGGCTACGGCTTCATCGCGGTGTTCGTCGCGGCGCTGATGCTCCGCGATTACGAACGGTCACACGAGTACAACCGCTCGCTACACGAAGTGAGCGAACTCGCGGAACAGGTGATGATGGGACTCATCATGATCTTCTTCGGAGGCGCGATCGTCGGGGGACTCCTCGCGCCGTTGACCCCCGAGGCCATCGTCGCGACGGTCCTTATCGTGTTCGTCGTCAGACCGCTCGCCGGCCTCGTCGGATTCGCCGGGTTCGAACGCGACGTCGCCGAGCGGGCGACGATCGCCTTCTTCGGCGTCCGCGGCATCGGTTCGTTCTACTACCTCGCTTACGGGCTGAACGGTGCTGCGTTCCAGGATGCCGATCAGCTATGGGCGATTGTCGGCGCGGTCGTCCTCGTCTCGATCGTCGTCCACGGGATTACTGCGACGCCCGCGATCCGCTGGCTCGAGGCGCGGGCGGAACGCCGCTTTGCCACCGGTGCGGAATGACTCCTCGATCCGTCTCATCCCGCTCGCTCGAGAAAGATCGTCCAGAGGACGGCGGCGTAAATTCCGGCCCCGAGAACGGAGAGCCAGCGCCCGATCCCGACCAGCGATGGTATCGACGCGAGCAGTCCGGCGACCTCGATGCCCAGCCCGGAGACGAGTACCGCGATCGATGCTCGAGCGGTCCGATCGTCGATGCCGGTTCGTGACGCAACGGCCGGCGGATAGAAGTGGTAGGTGACGCCGATGATCGTCAGGCCGACGAAGCCGCCGACGGCGAGGCGGTAGTGGGCGTCGAACGCAGTTAGCGGGACGCTCTGGGACGGTGCGAACGCGAAGATGAGGCCCAGTAGGGCGAGCGAGACGGCACAGCAGACGGCAGCGAGTATTGCGTAACGGCCGATACGGCGGCGCTCGCTTTGCCGGGCAAGATCGGCGTACGCGACTGCGAAGCCGATGAGAGCGGTGGCCTGGAGCCCCGCTCCGATACGGAACGCCGTCCCGCCGCGAAAGTCGAGCGCGAGTAGTGCGGGGCCAGCGCTGCCCGCGATCAAGACGATCGCAGCGAGTTCCGGCCGAGGCGTCGCGACCAGTAGTCGCGGTAACAGACGGAATCCGATCGCGAATACCAGCAACGCGGCCGTCCCGGCCGCGAGCATGTGCGTCGTTGCCGGTCCCGGCGCAGGGGCCGGGAAATCGAGGCCGAGTTCGGCGGCCAGCGGTAGCGATGAGGCCACGAGGAGATAGACGAGTACGACTGGAACGGCCGCGTTGGCGATCCGATCTACCCGCTCGCGGTGGGCGTCGGTCGGGCCGGTGCCGGTCGCTCGTCCCGTCGGATTATCGCGGACGGTCCAGCCGATCGCGGCGACGAAAACGAGACAGCCGACGAACCAGCTCGTCGCACCGGCGAGCGCGACGATGGGCGGTCCGATCCCGGCACCGTCTGCGAACGCTCCAGCCGTGCCGATTACCGCGAACGGGAGGTGAATCGCCGGGGCACGCGGGACTGCCAGTTGACGGGCAAAGTACGACGGCACCAGCGTGTATGCCTTTCCGAAGACGACGTGGAGAACGAACCCGGAGACGCCGAGCGGGACGGTTGCCGCTCTCGGCATGCCCGCCGCAACGGTAACTTGCCAGGCGACGAAGAAGCCGACGCCGATTGCCACGAACGCACGCGACCAGCGGGTGACGGTCGCGGTCGCGTTCCCGGCTCGTGCCATGTTGTCTCAGAACGGTGTTCGACGGGACGATTCATCACTCTCACGGCTCTCTTCGGCGCCGCTTCCCGTCCGCGATCCGATCGAGTCCTCCGGAACTGCCCCGGACCGGCGATACTGCCTTTCGAGACGCTCGAGTTCGTCGTTGAGGGCCTCGGCCTGATGATGGGTCGGTCGGACCCGAATGCACACGAGATTGTACTCGTGGCGATCGCTGAGGCCGTTCCAGGCTCGAAAGGACCCCTTTACGAGCGCGTCTGCCTGTGGACAGAACTCCGTCGTCGGGCTGAACTCCGCCCGGAGAATGGCAGGATCGTCGGCATCGATGGCGTACCGGTATCCCGCATCCGGGTGGCGTCGGTCGAGGTTGAGTCGCGTCAGATTGTACCCGAAGGTCGCGTCGTAGACGCCTCGCTCTTCGAACAGTTCCCGCGTGAGGCGATGAAACGCGGCGTGGTCCATTCCGTCGAGGACGTCATGACCGTCGAGGAACGCTCCGGGTTCCGGGACGTATTCCGGTACGAATGCACTTATATCATCGAAACTACCGTCATCCGAAAGCCCGGTCGCTCGCCCGCTCGAGAAGGGGTTCATTCTATGCATCGTTGCGCGCCGAAAGACCCAGTAAATCGCGCCGAACATGTACCGCCTGTCGACACCGAACGAAATATCCGGACTTTCGCCTTTATCCGCCGACCGTCGTTGGGTGCCACCTACACCGTTGTGGATCGTTCAACATATTTTAAGTATACTAATATCACTAATGAAAGCGCCATAAAGAAATACAACAGTGTTCGAATATGTTGCCTGATGACCAAAATTGGCATTCAAGGAAGAGCTGAGGCCAGAGGATTTATATCTGATCGAAGAAAGAATCCGGCCAATGCTACTCTCAGTCGATCGGTCGGATTCCACGGTTTCGCAATCTATCAGCTTCGAAGTAATCGCTACCGTCGCTGAACGGGAAGGAATCGACCCGACAGCTCTCGAGCCACCTGAATATCAGGCTCTCTACGAAGTTATCAATCCCGAGGCCCTCGACGCGCTCTTTGCACCCCGCGAAAATGGACGAGAGCGACCGACCGGCCGCGTCGAATTTCCGTTCTGTGGATATCACGTCGTCGTCTCGAGCGATGGAGAGGTCACCGTCTCCGAGTCCGTCGAGTAAGGCTATCTTTAAACAGCGAGAGAATTCCGCCGTTTACGGCGTTGACGTGACGCGAAGCGTCTCGTTCGCACACCAGAACGCATAGCGTTCTGGGGACGGGCGTGAATCGCGTACTCTCATTACGTTTTTATCGAATTGGAACGAAAGATACGCCACGAGGCGGTACATCCGCCCCCATGTCGGGACAATCGGACAATATCGGGATTCCGTCCGCACTCATTGGGAGTATCCTGCCAAGAGAACGAGTCGGATACCGACGGAAAACAAGCAAGATACTCCCGAATCCCGTGTGGGATAGGGATAACGGGGGCGTGGCACTCCCAGTACATCGTCGATGTACGAACCCGAGGTTCCCAAATCAACCGCGTGCGGTGCGGTGGGAAGCCCCGCCGTCGTCGGGCGACGCCCGACTGCCTGAGGGATCGACGGTCCCTCTCCGTTTACCAGTAGTTGAAAACACGCCGATTCTATTCAGCAACGCACCTCAGTAATCAGTCAGTGTCTGAGGCACTCAAACTACCCTTGAGAACATCGGAGAATAAATATCTGATTTGTGTTAATTGGGTTGAGGGCTGGACGTCGCATGGGTGTCTCAGTTGATATTGTCGGGCAGACGGTACACTCTGCTCTATCGGTTCTCAGCTAAATTTCGGAGGAGGGACTTGTCATTAAACCGTTCGCTTGTGTATATGGTCACGATATCCTTCTCCACGGCCGTTTCGAGTGCCTCTTCCCATTCTCCGTTATCACGATAATTGTCAAAGTAGAAGGCCCAGTATTCCCGTTCACTGTAACCCCATATCGGGAAACTCTTGTCGTATCCCGTCCGCCAAAGTAAGAACTCGTCAGTATTTTCTATCTCTTCCTCCTGGAGGAGTTGATACAGGTCGTAGAGTGTAATGATGACAACACGGTCATCATTAGCGAGATGCTGGTGTACTTGACCGACACCTAACTCTTGGTCCACCCGCTCGTTTCCAGAAAACAGTGTGGGTATGAACCCATCAAGGACGATTATTCCGCCGGCTTCCATACTGGGCCAGTTCTTGTTGCCAGTGAGATTATACATTAGACCAAATTCGTCGTCTAAACTCTCAAGATAGTCTTGGGCTGTATCTATCTGCTCTATCGCCTGTACGGCTTTGTCCGTAAACCGGTTTTTGACGAGCTCGATTTGATTTGGAATCTTTCGGAAAATGGGGTGCGACTTGATTTCAATTACCCAGTAAGAACTGTCGAAAAACAGGATTCCATCGGCTTCGCCGGGATTGGGATCGTGGATGAACTCGAATTCCTTGACAAAATTCCGGTTGGGCACCTGTGTTAAAAGATTCTGTGCTAATTCCTCGACAACGCCTCCCTTTCGGTGGTTTTCGATCCCTTGTACACTTTCGAACCGACTAACATATTCCTCAATTCGATACTGAGCGGTCGTCAGTAGCACTTCAGGAAACGGAACAACTATTTCTGAACTATCTCCGCCTAATTGGAACAGAGGATTTGAGAGAAAATCCATTGTAGTGGTGCTGTCTCCCGAATGAGAGAGGAATTCCAGAATCTCTCTTCCGGTCTCAATTCGCTCTTCATGTAGGTTAGGATCGAATGTCGGGTCATCTGGAAGGGTCCCCTCTACGAATTCGCGCAGAACTGCCTGTACGTCAAGTACAACCGTCTTCCGCCATTGCTGTTGGAACTGATTGCTTGGTTCGTGAATGTCCGAAAAGTCAGCGTACTCCTCCCTAGATTCGAAGCAATGCAAGTCCGACAGAAGCAGTCCAGTATCTTCCAAGACTGCGTCACGAAGCAGCGCTTCAAATGACAACAGGTCATAGATAGTGAAGTAACCTAATTCCTCCAGAGGATCATTTAAATGGCTGTATCGGAAAAGTAGATACCCCTGGAAATCTTGGGGATTAATGTCTTCTGGGAGTGTGAGTAGTATTTCCTGAAAAATCACATTAAAATCCGCATCGCTTTCCTCCGAAAGCGCTTTCTTTTGATCGCCAAACTCCCTCACATCGCTGACATCGACTTCCTTTTGACCGAGTTCCTCGCTACGTAGTTGCTGATCAAAATACTGGCGAATGACAGGACGCCGTTCAGTGTTATAGCGTCCAAGAGACGAGAGGAAGATGAGATTTTCTCGTAAACGTTCCGAAACCATTCTGTTCATACAGAATAGCAGATTCGTCATAAAAGTGGCCGGTCAAGAACTTCTATGAATTCAGTCGGTAGTAGATTTATTCAATAAGAAGAGGACGGCTAGAAGCATGTTCTGAGAATCACGTTTCGACTGCCAGAAACTTCTATAGAAGTCTCAATCAGCCAAAGTTCTTGTTCCATGCTACAGAATCCTCCGGATATGCCTGATCCACTCACCGCGTTTGCCGCTTCAACTCTCGCATCCGAGGTCGCATCCTACGCTACGTCGAAGGTGACTACCGCTGCTCGCACCAAGTACTCGGAACTTACATTCTTAGATGAGAAAATCGAAGAAGCAGCACAGGAGACTGCTGAACGCTACCCAGAGTTAGACCCTGAGACCCTGCCTGCTCTTTTTGACTCTGAAGAGATTGCAGAACGAGTTAATGATTTTCAGGATGGTGGGGATTTCCTAGAATCGGATGACGTACTTGCATCGATTGATAGTGATTTGCTGGATCCGGACCTCGACATCTCTGAGGAGGAGCTGGCCGACCAGTTTCTGAGTATACTCCAGCAGAAAATAGCCGAAGATGATGATTTGGCATTCAAACTTCTCATTGCATACAATCAGAGGATATTCGATTACGCCCTTCGACTTGGGGAAACCCAAGAAGAAATCCTATTTTCTCTTGAGAAAGTAGCGGGTAGAAATCAAAATGAGAGGTCGTATACTGCTTTCACGCCGATCGAAAAAAGATTCGGCCGTGGTACTACTGGAGGGCGGAAACATACTAGTTCATTTTATAATAGAGAGGATGAATTTGAGAAGATAACTGACTTCGTAAACTCAGAATATCAAGCACTGATTGTGGGTGGCTCATCTGGAATTGGAAAAACACGGTTAGCCTTTGAGGCGGCGTTGCGGGTACAATCCTCAAATCCGAGTTGGACTGCTTATGCGGTAAACCCATTAGCTGATATCGAACGCGGCCTATCTGAGATTGATTTTGACGAGGAAGAGAATCTTTTATTCTTACTGGATGATGCCCGGGATTCGGGAAAGATAGAGCTTCTTTGCCGTATTGTGGAGGAAAAAGAGAATGAGATCAAGCTACTCTTTACAGAACAGCCTTGGTTCGTGGCAACCAGACAGAAGGAGACTACGCGCTCCGGCTTAGCAACAGAACAGATGAACTTGGGGCCACTGAATGCGAATGCCATTCAAGATCTCCTACAAAACGAATACGGAGTTCGAAATCCCAATACTTGGCGCTGGGTCACTAGTAACAGTGAGGGAAACGTTCTACTTGTACATCAATTAGCCAAATGGCTGCTCTCTGAGGAGTCGGATAGTTCCGGTCCCTCATCGCAAGAGGATATATTTTCACTAGCCTTTGACCAAAACTTCGACGACCTAGAGCGATACGCATCGCACACCAGTCTTGATCGATCTACTCTGGAGCAGTATATCGGCTACCTTGCCGCTGTTGGACAACTCAACACAAATAATGACGACCTCATGGAAGAATTCGTTGAAGTACTGCCACTAGATGAATCCGAAGAGAAACGATATCGCCGAATTGTGAGCTCTGCCGGTATCGTTGAAGACGAGAATGGCCGCCTACAAATTCAGCCGCTTGCCCTTAGAACACATATATCCTATAAGACATTCTTTAGTGAATCCGCATTTGATTTCAAAGAGGACATCTATAATCCGTTCTCTAATTACTTTGAAAAACCGTTAGTCGATACTCTAATTCGAATAGCGGGAAGGTATGACTGTCGAGAAGCCGAACAAATTCTAGATGGAATTGTAGGGGAGTACATTGAATCTACAGATGAAATTCCAATCACGGAGAGAGCACAGATCTTAACCTACTTTGAAAATTTAGGTCACAATCAGCCCGATCTCGCTCTAGAGCTTGTCACTGCATTTTTAGAGGAAGAAGTCTCTGACGACGCAGACCAGGCAGATGGAATTTGGATGCCAGGTCTGCTCGATGACCCAACTCCTGCGGGGAATTTCCTACTTCGATGCACGAAAATACTCTGGCATACCTTATTGAGAAGGCCAGACGATAGCGTCTCGCTCCTAATGGTGATTGCCCGAGATTATCCTGGCTCAGCGGTTAGAAACAAAGTCTTCCAATATATACGACAGGAAATTGAACCAAGTAGAGAGAAACATCCTGAAGCCCAGCTTGAACTGCTCTCTGTGCTTGAAGATCATCTACAATCAGATTTGGAAATTGAACTCAAGAACGAGCTGGTTGATGTTATCGGTAACCTTTCTCGTGAGCAAACGGAGGACCATTTCCAAGATCCAGCAGAGAGAGACAAATTCTGGTTCCAGAGAGGTCCAGTACCTCTTTCCGAACAACGGAAGCAGATTCGAGTTGGAGCAGTCAAGATTTTGTTCGAACTTGTCTGGAATTCGGATTCGCAGCATCTCAGGAAGAATGCAGCTGGAAAGGTATCTCGTTTCTGCACCTCTCAAGCCCGATACAAGGGGAGAACAGGAGAGCTGATTAACCGTGACGAGTTGGTTCTTATTTACCGCTTTGCCACGGCCTATGCTTCGTTCAGTAGAGATTTAGACAGTCTCCAGCAACTCGACTCGCTAATTACTCGAAACATAGAAGACTTGGAGATCGAAGGAGGCGCGGTTGCGCTCAAAGATGCATATTTGAAAAACGAACTTTACCAGCAAATGCGACGGATGAACCCGCCAGTTCGTGGGTTAGAGGAACAAGAAGCTCGGATAACGGGTTATATTGAAACGATTGATTCGCCGTGGGATGCCGAAATTGAGCGGCTTGAGGAAGTGTTAGCCCATTCGAGTTCAACATTTAATCAGTTTTTCCGGCTGCTCGGCAAGCTGAAACCCCAAATGGGTGAGCAAATTCTTGAGAAGGATTCTGACACACTAGAGCCATGTAGAGCATCCATCATTACCGGTATGAGTATCTCTTCTCCGGATGAGGCAAAGAGAATTGCCGAAGAAGCAGCTGACAAGAGAAGTGTAGTTGAAGCGTGCGCTGCCATTCGGCAATTGTTGGTTTCTGACCGGCCATTTGCCGTTAATACATATGAAGAATTGTTGAATGATGCGGCACCGTACACAGAGGAGGAGGCCATTCAGCTCGTAAGGTGTATCCATGGTGAATGGGAAGATAATCCGGACTGGACAGAGAAGCAATTAGTGGAGGTTCTAACTGATTCAGCAGAGGTCACTCCAAAACTGCTTGAGTTTGTTCTGCGTGTACTTCCATCGCATGATGATGAAGAACTCCAGACCGTATCGGAATCCTTGTTGACTGAAATCTTGTCTGCAGCAGAGACCTTCCAAAGTTTGAATGAACCGTATGAACTGAGAATGCTTCTGTCGGAGGCATCGGAACGCAATCCAAAGGCCTTCGTTGATTTCTGCCGCGAAAGAGTTGATCGTCGAGAAAGGAGGATAGGGTTGTTCCCCCGTGATTTTTCAATCAATGCAGAACGGATGCGTGACGGCACGCAATACTCAGAGGCTGTAGACACGGTAGTTGAGCTGATTGTTGACCCAGATGAGTGGAGTGCCTATGGTGGCCTCTTCGCTGTCTTCCCGACTACAGAGGTCGTGGAACGAATCATTGAAGATATGGAGGATTTCTCTGAGGAAGAAGTAATCAGAGTTCTGCACTACTGCGATTCTGCTCCGCTTAATGATGATATTGACCGACTTCTAAGAGCGTGTATGGATAGAGGAATAGACAATATTCGGCGAAATGACCGTGCCCAGTCAGCAATACACGCCGTAATTATCAATTCGACGGGTGTTCAGGTTGGCACGACTACTGAGGAGTCATACTCACGCCAGTTTGAACTCGTTCGAGGGTGGAAAAACGACGAAAATCTTAGTCCGGGAGTCCGTCGGTTTGCCCGTAATCTAGAGGCCGATCTTTATGATATGGTCGAAGAGGACATAGATTCAATCTAAAATTCCTATCAATCGGCATCTGAGGGGGCCCAGTCAGCATCAAATATATCTCCGAATACCTGCCGAGTTTCTGGCGGTTCGGTCGGAATCTGAAGGTCGTGCGGGTCGTCCTCGATGGCCTGCATTAATTCACCAGCGGTGACTTGCTTTCCTTCGCTCAGGTCTTCGCCAGTTTCCTCAGCGCGGAGGATGTTCGCCACTGTCCAGATGTTGAAGAGATGGGCCGCGAAGTTGAAGTAGAACGACCTAAGCGCGGGATTCTTCGACCCAGACTTGGCCAAGAAGTCGTGTTTGATCTTCCGGAAGTCCGTCTCGATGCCCCACCGACGGCGGTAGGCCTCCCCCAACTCTTCTGGTGGGACTTCCTCCGGGTGGAGGTTCGTATAGAAGTACGTGTAGTCGTCCATCGGCTCATCAGCCTCTGACTTCCGTAGTCTCACCGTCTTGTCCGACTCCAGCCCAACCGCGTAGTAGCTATCCTCGTCGAGGTCGCCTACGCCGTAGGAGTAGTACGACGAACGCAGATTGGCACGCGCCATCCCGTTCAGGAAGTGTTTGACCGTCTTCCCCGACTTGCGGCCCTGCATTACCAGTTCCAAGCCCTGCTCGGTGATGGCCGAAATCGTATCCGAGTTGTAGAACTCCGTCCCGGCGTCGAGGTAGACGCGGCCAATGTTCACGTGTTGCCGGCTTAGACGGAGCATCCGGCGGATGTACTTTGGAGTCTTCGACTTGTCCTTGACCGGGAGCACGACCAGAATCAGCGGCGTGTCGCTTCCGACGAGAGCGAGCGTGATGTACTTCCAGGCCCACGAGTAGTTCCGTCCCGGCTTCGTTCCGCGAATGAACTTGTCGCTGTCTACATCGCCGTAGAACGGCCAGTCCGTGATGTCGATGGCGACCTCAGCCTCCTCGGGGAAGTAGTCGTGCCTAGAGGCGATCTCGAACAGTACCTCGTTCGCTTCCCGGAACATCCGCATGACGGACTCCCGCGAAGACTTCCGCAGGTGGTAGGTGAGGTTCTGGCCCGTCGGAATGTCGCCGTCGTCGTAGAATGGCTTGTACTTGAGGTTCTTCGCGGCGTCGTTGACGAACCCGTTCCCGTTCGCGGTGGCGATGAGCACCCGGAGCGCGGCGTCCTTCGTCACTTCCGTGCTGTCGTCGCGCTTCAGCCGGATGTACTTGAACGTCTTCGAGCGCAGCTCCCGAGCGATCACCTGGACCGGCGGAAACCCCTCTCCGTCAATGACTATCGTGTCTGGCGTGGGCGGGCGCACCCAATTCTCAAAGTAGCCACCTTCCCACTGCCGAACCAGTGTCTCAGTCTGACTCGCGTAGTAGTGCCGGCGTTCAGAGTCCATTCGCCCCGGCATTCGGTTGAGAGTCGGCTGGCTGACTGAATCGCTGATGTCGAGCGCCTCGCGGTAGCTCTTCTTTTTGACTTTCCGCGCGACCTCGGACTGATTGAGGGGAGAGAGGTCGAAAAACAGGTAGAGACGTGTCGCCTCTTTCCCATCCAGATTTTGCGTGAGGTCCTCGTTGATGCCGGGATGCCAGTAGTGGGGGTAGAGTTGAACTCGCCCAAGAGCTTCTGCGAGCAGTATTTCCGGAGGAGAATCCGACTTGCCTCTGCGATTGCGTGAGTGGCTGAGGTTGAGTGCGTTCGCTCGGATGCGTTCCCACAGCGGCGGGACGATATTATCTGCGGGGTTTCGGGCCGGGATTTCCGTGTACGCCCACGGGTCCATTCGCGGGTCGGCTGGCAACTCCTCACGGGCTTCCTTGTAGTTTCGACTGATTTCGGCCCTCTCACTCCGACGTTTGTCGATGCTCCCTTTGCCCTCAGGATCGCGCTCAGCGTCTTCGTCCTTCTCCCTCGCCATGGAGCTCCCGGTCAATCCTCTTCAACTGACCAGACCAGCGAATTCCCGACTTTCTTCTTCGAGACTCGTCCCTCATCCAGAAGACGTCGAAGGCGATAGTCAGCACTCTGTCGGGCGATGTCGAGCTCGTCAGCTACCTCTTTTGTTCCCGCGGGCTCGTGCTTGCGCACCGCTTCCAGCACCTCCTCATCGGTGTGTTCGGGCTCGAATCGCCCGCCTTCGTTCCTTTCCCGGTCTTCTCCCATTGCTCTTCAAGTCGCAAGTATCGCCCTTCAACCTTCTGTCTCTGAGCAGAAGGCTAACGTTTATTTCCATCTGCTCCATAGCAGAAGGTGCGGAGGAAGCCCGGCCCCATGGGGCGTGACCATCGTAGGAAACGCCCGGGTGTTGGAGCCACCCGGGCCGGGCTTCTGAGGCCAGAAACCCATGTCAATGAAGACATCCGCCGGACTTCAGGATTCCGGCACGGAAGCCGAATCGGACGACGAAAACATCGAAGCCGATCTTGCCCTCTCGGAGCTGATCGGCCAGCACGAGAGCACCGACTGGAGCGAGGTTCCGGGCATCAGTGCCGCTGAAGCTGGCGCGTGGACAGCTCGACTGATCGAGGCGCGGGACCGTGTCCAGGAGGGTCTGTGATGCAGCGCCGTCAGTTCCTCGCTGCCGCGGCCGCTCTCGCCGCCCTCCCGCAAACAGCCAGCGCCGACTCGCCCGCGCCGCAGGAGATCGTCGAAGACCGGAGCGTGACCGACGACGAAACGTACTCGGTCACAGACTGCGGTTCCGTCCCCGGCGGCCTCAACAACGTCCTCGTCACGGCGGACATGAACGACGGCCCGCTCGAAGTCGAAGGCGTCCACGAAGAGGGCGGCTGGAGCGGCGTCGGACTCCGGTGGACGTCCGGCCCCATCGAGGTCGGCACCGGCCTCGACCCCGACGACGCCCGCGACCTCGCTGCTCGGCTGGTGGTCGCCGCGGACGCCGCGGAGGGGAAGTTCGATGACTGACGACCAGAAGGAGGACGAGGAATCCGAGCTGGGGATGAACGAGCGCCAGCGCCAGGTCCTCGAACGTGGTGGTGACATCGAGATCAGCGAAGACACCGGGAAACGGGTAGCTGACGCTCTCGATGAGGCTGAAGAGGACGGTGATGCCGATGACTGACGACGTCGCAGTCACAATCTCCGGGACCGGCCAGGTCGCCAGCGCCGTCGGCTACGAGGTCGAACACGTCGAACTCGACGACGGCGAGACGCAACTCATTCGACTCACGTTCGACCTGTGGGAGCTGTCGGCGTCCGTGGACTTCCACATCGACCAGGCAGAGGACTTCATCGTCCGCTTCCGCGACGAGATTGTCCGCGCGAAGCAGGCCAAACTGGAGTGGGAGACCGACACCGACCCAGAGACGGGCATCGCGGAGGAGTGCGACTGATGTACGACGACGTCCGCGTGACGGCCCGCATCGTCCGCACGGAGGATGGCGAGACGTTCCACGAGTACGAAGTCGGCGACGTTTCGCACCCCTCGGCAGAGGCTCTCGAAGCGGCGCTTGAAGCACTCTAACGCCCACAAAATCATGATTGAAGACATCGAGAGGGACGTTTTCGTACGAATCCAAACCGACCTACTGGTGGTCGGCGACAGCATCATGACCGACCGGCATCACGCCAGCAACGGGAACTACGAGGACGACGACCCGCAGAACCAGATCGGCGGCATCATCCCCGCCTTCCCGCTCTCCGGGTGGCTCCGCCACGGGATGGAGGAAGTCGTCCACGAGTACGACGGCACCGCCTGCCACCCCGGAGAGGCCAACGCGAACTTCATGAAAGAGGACGTCTACGAGCGCGACCTCGACGACGGCTACCACGAGAAGGGCGCGTGCACCGAGGACCCGAAGGAAGACGACGGTTGCGTGGTCTTCGACCTCTTCGGCGGCTTCGGTGGCGTCCCCGGGAAGGTGATGCGTCGCCCGATCAAGTTCAACCCCGTCCGGTCCAGCGTGGACTACACACGTGGGCAGGCTGAGGGGCACTACCGCCGACTCAACCGGAACGTCGTCTCCCGGAATCGAGAGGACAACCGGGAACCGCTCCGGAACGCAGAGGTGGATGCCGTGGCGAATCTGGACGGCTGTTGGCACCTCTCCTTCCGGGAGACGAAGCCCGAGTTCGTCGGCTTCCTGGCCGAGGGCATCGACTTCCTCGATGCGCACAAGACCGACTTCATGCACCAGCTCGGTGGCGCGCGGAACTTCGGCGCGGGGATCGTCGATTGCCACCTCATCAACCCGCTCTACAACGAGCGCGAACTGAAGCGCGTCTTCGACCGCGGAAAAGGCAACACGAACAAGATGGACGAAAAGGACGACCAGTGGACCGAGGAGTGCCGCCCGGCGTTCGTGGAGGCGCTGGAAGAGCGCATCGCGGAGGGACCGTAGATGGCCGAGAACGCCACCCTCAGCGACTTCCAAGGCGATGGCGGCCAGGACGTGATGGTCGCCGCGTACCGCCACGACGCCCACAAAATGAACGGCCAGCCGCACGACTACGCCCCGGAAACGTTCGCGGGCGTTCCCGTGAACCAGACGGTTCCCCACGGCGCAGACGGCGATGCGTCGGCACTCAGCCGGCCCAACGGCCAGCCTGAGCAGACGATGGAGAACCACGAGACACTCTACCGGCTGTCGCTCATCGAGGGCGAGAGTCGGTACGACCCCGAGGAGTTCACGCTCAACGGCATCGAGAGCGCAGTTCGTGACCTCCTGACCGAAGACGACCCGGCGGCCATGCATCGGGCGTGGCTGGAGAGCGACGTCGTCTCGGCGTTCAACGAGAGCGTCTACTACCCGTACACGAGCCTGAAGTACCACACCCTGCTCGTGGCGGCCCTACTCGACAACTACCGCGACGGCCACGACTTCTCCGATCTCCGGCTGGTCGTGGACCGCGCCGGGGAGATCGTGCTCCACCGGACGGTCTACGCGGGTGAAGACTTCGCGCTCCGAATCGATGAGAGCGCAGGCGGGCGACCGTCGTCCCGTCTCGGGAGTTGCCCGTGGCGGTCGTGGGCTTCGACGTGGAACCGGCTGACCGCGCACCCGCTTGATGCAGCTCACGACAAGTACGACATGGTGCTCGACGCGAACCTCCGCCGGATCGACGCGTGGTCCACCGCGCTCCAGTACATCGAGGACTTCCAAGAGGCGTTCGACCGATGACGCGCATCCAGCAAGTCCAGTGGGAACTTGAGATGGACTACATCGGCCACCCGTACTACGTCTCGGGGAACGCTATCATGCACGCACTCGGTCAGCAACTCCCGCACGACGTCCACCGCCACCTGAACGCGAGTCACGGCGTCTTCGTGCCCGGTCAGTTCGGGACGTTTCCCGAGGAGCACTCGCAGAGCGGTATCCGGCCGTACCTCGGGAGCGGCCTCCCGGACGTGGAGTGCTACGATGACCTGTTCCTGATGCGGGAGGCGTCGCACTCGTGGCTCCTCGATTCCCGGCCGCGAGACGCGCTGAACACCCACGACATCCGCGTCCAGAGCGGCCACCCGGCGCTGTCCCACGAGACCATCATGGGGAAGCCCGACGACGCGCGGAAGCAACAGCAGACGACGAAGTGGTACATCAACGCGTACCTCCACGCTGACCGGGACGACGTCCTCCCGCTCGATGAGAGCGCTCTGGACGCCCTCCAGTTCGGCGGGAAGCGCAACTACGGCTACGGCATTACGGGGCTGAAAGACACGCAGGTCGTAGACCTGGAGGCACTGGACTACTCCCGTCTCGAAGACGGTGAGGCGTTCATTCTCGAACTCGTGACGCCGTTCGTGCTGGAGTCGGAGTACCCGAACGCTCACGACCAGGACGTCCCGTGGTGGTGGAAGGAAGACCGCTGCGATCTCCGTGAACGCGAGGAGAAGGTGCTGGAGCAACGCGAGGTGTACAAGCTCCAGACCGTGGACCACGGGCAGGTGGTCGCCTACGAGGGCGACCGCCCGGTGGAGACCGCGAAGAGCGGCATCCTCCGGGTCGGCAGTCACTCGAAGTACGGCTTCGGAGAGCTCCGAGTGAAGCCCGTCGAAACCCGCTCGAATCAGTGTCAGAACTCAGAGGAAAAGACGAAGGTCACCAGGTGAGATAACTCATGTGTGACGGGAGAATCGGCACGAAAAAATCACGCCGCAGACTGAATAAAGAAATCGTATTTGCAACAACTGTTACGGCGAGGAGGATGTCACCCCTGTCGATGTTCGATTCGTAAGCGCCACGACGACGGAATCGGTCGTGAACCGCCGTTTTCGGGATCGGTGTGCACCTGAACGGTTCGTGCCGTCGCCGCTTGCTCTCCGTTTGCGCGAATCTCGTACGCCATCGATAGACTCGCGGAACCGATTTCGGTGATGGTGATCGAGACGGTGACGTCGTCTTTTGCCTCGATCGAGCGTGCGTAATCGAGTTCGAGGCTCGCGAGAACGGAATCCATCTCAGACAGTGAGACACCGAGGACCTCTCTGAAGTAGTCGTTTCGTGCTTGCTCGAGATACGTCGCATACACGGCATTGTTGACGTGTCCCATGGAATCGAGGTCGCGAATTCGAACGGTAACGGATGTTTCAAACCCATCGTCAATCATGTATGAGTGATTCTGGGACGCCTCTCGTACAGATGAGTGGACATCGTCGGATTCTAGTGAGACAGAGTTCGCGGCCACGGAAACAGCGCATCCGATTCGACGTCAGTGACCGAGATCAGTCGCCGGCCCTTGCCGCTTCGAAGACGTCCTCGTGGAGGCGATTCGCAACGATTTCCATCAACGGTTCGAGATTCGCTGTGTCTGCCCGGTTGTATTCGACGAGTGTTTCGAGGGCACCGTCGTCGCCGCGTTCGTACTCGTGCCAGAGTCGGACTGCGTCGCGGCCGCTGATGTCGGGCATATCTCGATCGATCCCGAGGTCGCGTTCGATCGCCTTCAGCCCCCCGTCGAGGCCAAGTTTCTTGCAGGGGTACATGAGGTCGACGTGTGGCACGTCGATGTCGACCTCGAAACAGGTCTCGAGGAAGGGGACGTCGAACCGCTGGCCGTTAAACGTCACCAGCAGGGCTGAGTCGTCGAGTTCCCGCTCGAGGCGTCTGCTCGTCAGATCGCAGCCTTTGACGAACGTTTTCGTCTCGCCACCGCGGTGGAGGCTGACGGTCGTTACGTCGTTCGTGGCGGCACTGAGCCCTGTCGTTTCGATGTCCAGAAAGCAGGTCTCGTCGCTGACGTTCTCGTAGCACCGCCAGCGACTCGACGCGGGCAGTGCGTCGGCGAAAACGGAGACGTCTCCTCGTTCGAGGTGGGTCCATCCTTCTTCGATGAACGTCTCGATTCGGTCGGAAAGCGTCGACCCGACCACGCTACCATCGAACTCGTCCCAGTGGGTGATGCCGTTCTCCCAGAGGCGACGTTCGGTCGTTTCCCCAACGCCGCGTACTGGAATGAAACTGTTCTCGATTCGCACACCAGTGGAGGGGTGCGGCGCGGGTAAAAACGCTTGGATCGTCCGCGATCGATCGACGGTCTCAGGTGTCCGACGCTGCTAGAATCATCGTGGTGCTATCGGGACGACCGAAAAGAGGTCGTCGTCTGCGAGGACGGCACGTACTCGATCGTGCCACGCGTCAGCAAACGCATTCCGTTGGTCGTCTGTCGCGGTTCCCTCGAGTATGGCCCGCAAATTCCCGATGGCCGGACCGCCATCGGGCACGTCACCGACGTGGTACGTGACCTCGACACCGCGCTCCGTGTCCGTTCGACGGAACCGAAACGTCGGACCGATCGCATCGGTCTCGAAGGCGTCGAAGGATAGCAGGCCTTGCCGATCGCCCAGGCCACCCGCCAATCCGCCGAACCCGTCGACACCTGCGGTGCCGGTGACGACCGAGATGAGTCGCCCGGTGATACCGTAGCCGGGATCGTCACGGGGTCCGGCGGCCAGCACTTCGATCTCGCTTCGAACGGGAAGCGAATCGGGGTACAGCGCCTCGAGCCCTTTCTCCGCGATGCGGTACGCGCCGGCCGCGGTCGGGCACGAGTGACCCGCGACCGTGACGATATCCTCGTAGTCGACGAGGAACGGCTCTCCTTCCTCGAGGACGGCCAGCGCTTCGGCAACCGGATCGCGAATTCGAATCGGTTCGATGTCGTAGTGGACTGCCCAGTGCGATTCGTTCGTTCGTGCGACGTTCGAGTTCGAGTCTGATGACATGGTTCTGAATCACATGTGGCGTTGACTGTCAGTTGTTTCGTCCCGTCACGGTTCAGTGCCGGAGAAGGCGCATCCCGTTGAGGATAACCAGGAGAACGCTGCCCTCGTGGACGAGCATTCCGCCGGCGAGGTGGACGACGTTCCCGAGGACGGCCGCGAGCAGGAGTCCGACGGTCAGGACCGCAATGGCGACGTTCTCGGTGATGTTCCAGCGCGTCGCCTTGCTTAGACTGATCGCGTCGGGGATCCGCGAGAGGTCGTCGGCCATCAGCGCCATATCGGCCGTCTCTATGGCCGTGTCGGTGCCCGCCGCACCCATCGCGATGCCGACGTCCGCCGTCGCCAGCGACGGTGCATCGTTGATACCGTCGCCGACCATCGCCACCACGTGTCCCGACTTTCCGGCCGTCTCTCCGTCACGAAACGCTTCGATCGCTGCCTGCTTCTCTTCGGGAAGTAACTCGGCGCGATAGTCGTCGATACCGACGGCTCGAGCGACGGCCTCGGCCGTCCGTTCGTTGTCGCCGGTGAGCATCACCGTCCGGATGCCCGCGTCTTTTACCGACCGTACGACGTCCGGAGCGGCATCGCGCAATTCGTCCCGAAGGGCGATGATGCCGACGACGGTCCCGTTACGTACGACGTGGACTGCAGTTTCGCCGTCAGATTCGCGCTCGCGGACGTAGTCACCTACGTCGTCGGGCACTGCAATCGCCTCGGCCGCGAGGAGCGCCCGGTTTCCGACGACGATCTCGTTTCCGTCGTGGGAGGCGACGACGCCCTTGCCCGGGATGACGTCGAACTCGTCGGGATCCGGAACGGACCCGCTGCCGGCGGGCATCGGATTCGTCGCAACTGCTCCACCGTCGGACCGCATATCCGACGAGGGTCGCCTCGAACCACTCGGCTCACCGCCGTCGGCAGCGATTGAAGTCGTATCGTCGCGATCGGTTGCCGCCTCGAGAATGGCATCCCCGAGATGGTGTTCGCTCTTTTTTTCGGCGACGGCTGCGAGACGGAGCACCTGATCCGCGTCGCAATCGAACCCTGTGACGTCGACGACAGCCGTTTCGTCTTTTGTCAGCGTGCCAGTCTTGTCGAAGGCGACGAGATCGATCTTGCCGGCGGTCTCGAGATGCGCGCCGCCTTTCAACAGCACTCCATTGCGCGCGGCGTTGCCGATCGCCGAGACGATGCTGACGGGCGGACCGATGACCAACGCACCGGGGCAGCCGATCACCAGCAGGGTCAACGCCAGCATGGCGTCTCGCGTCGCCGCGAACGCACCGATCGAGAGCACGAGTATCGCCGGCGTGTAATACGATGCAAAGCGGTCGATGAGGCTTTCCGCCGGCGACTGCGCCTCCTGGGCTTCCTCGACTCGACGGATAATCCGCTGAAGGGTCGTGTCTGACCCCGTCCCGGTCGTCCGGACCTCGAGTGCGCCGTCCGTATTGATCGTCCCGGCGAAAACGTCGTCACCGGCGGTCTTGTGAACGGGGGCACTCTCACCCGTCACGGGCGCTTGATCGACCGCACTTTCGCCGTCGACCACCTCACCGTCGACGGGGATCTTCCCTCCCGGTTTGACGACCACGATCTCGCCGTCCCGAACCTCTCGAGCTGGGACTTCGACCTGCGACCCGTCCCGACGGACGATAGCCGTGTCCGGCGACAGCTCGAGCAATTCCTCGAGGGCCGATCGTGTCTTGCGCATCGTCCGCCCCTCGAGGTAACTGCCGAGGCTGAACAGGAAGACGACGGCCGCGGCTTCCCAGTAGGCGCCGATTCCGATGGCACCGACGGCGGCCACCGTCACGAGCGTCTTGATCCCGAGCGTTCGGTTCCGGAGTTCGTAGTAGCCGTGCTTCGCGATGTCGTACCCGCCGATAACGGTCGCGACGACGAGGACGCCAGCGCCCGCCAGATCGGCATCGGTGACGGCGCCGAGAGTCCAGCCACCCGCGTACAGCAATCCGGTGACGACCGTGACGATGGCCGTGCGATGTTGCGCATAGTATCGTTGCCAGTCGGACGGCAGTCGGTTCGGTAACATGGGTGAAGAGGCCGTTACGCGGGTTGTGGCGTATAACCCTGATTCTCGATCATTCGCTCGAACGCGGCCGGTTCGATCGCGTCTTCGTCGTACGTGATCTCGACGCGGCCCGTCGTGTAGTGGACAGAGATGGATTCGACGCCGTCGGTCGACTCGATCGCCCGTTCGACGTTGCTCGCACACGTCGGGCAATCGAAGTCCATGACGCGAAACTGCGTAGTTTGGGTCATCGTTCACGTCGAGAAAGGGGTCCTCCCGACAAAAGCATTTTTTATATGATATGTTTGGGTAGTTGGACCGGTCGTTTCACCGGTGAGACGGATCGTCTAGGACTTCGGCTCCGAAGTTCCCGCCGACTGAGGACGGGCCGATACCTTTGGGGTTGGCGTCCCCAGTACCTCGTATGTATCAGTCCGACCCGGATATTCAGCTTCGAGACATCGCGATTCAGGACGCCGACCTCTCGACCGCCGTCGACGAGCCCGTTCGAGCGATGATTCTCGACATGCTCGCCGACGAGCCGATGACGGCCGGCGACGTCGACGCGGAACTCACGAGTCGAGGGATCGACCGGACGGAAAATACGGTTCGCCACCACATCAATACCCTTCGAGATGCGGGGCTCGTCGAAGTCGTCCGGTACGAGGAAGGCCGCGGCGGGACGTCGAAGTACTACGGCGCAACCACGATGCTCCTCTCGTATACGCTCCCGGAAGACGCCGACGACGAAATCGACGAGTTGGTCGAAGCGGCTCGCCCCGAAGTCGAAGCGCTCCTCGAGACGCTCACGGACGAATACGCGGATACGATCGACGATATCGTCGCAGCGATGGAGCCCTGCGCTCACTGTCGGACGCAAAAATACGAGTCGTACGTCTTGCTGACGGTTCTGCGGCGAGCGTTCGCTCGAGCGCGATAACCGGGTGTACCGCCTCGCGGTCAGTAGTCCGGGGCGGCCGGGTCGGTCAGAAGGCGAAATCGATGGTTCGGTCGACACCGCGGGTGCGGAGATAGCTCGAGCAGTCGGCATCCGTGCGGACAACGTAACGACCGACGGGACCGGTATCCCGCCGCTCTCGTGAGAGCATCGCTACAGTACCGGTCGTCTTCACCGGTCACGGACGCCCGACGATTATCCGAACTATCCCGAGTACGGGCCCCGTTCGTCCGTAACGGTCTGCGATGTGGTGGCGAACGCCTACGGCGGGTTGCGGTCTGCGATGTAGTGGCGAACGCCTACGGCGGGTTGCAGTCTGCGATGTAGTGGCGAACGCCTACGGCGGAGAGAAGAACGTCGAGTCCGTCTTAACTACTGTTGTCTGAGAGATACAGCGTGCGATCGATAATGCTGACGGCCGCTTCACCCCACTGCTGGATCGCGGCCCCGTCCGAGTCGGGAATCTCGATAACGATTCGATCTCGACCGATGGATACGTCACCGTCCGGCGTCGATTCACGGTCCGCGAAGCTCCGCATCTGATACTGGAGCAACCGCTCCGTCGATCCGGTAATATCGACCGATTCGGTGTCGAATTCGACGGTCAACACCGCAGCTCCTTCGTCGGTTTCCGCCGCCGTTACGTCGAACCGGTGGCTCGAGAGTTCCGGAGCAGGTGCATCCTCGTTCATCGTATCGACGGCTTCTTCGACAGTTACGTCGTCGCCGTCGTCATCGAGCTCGCCGATGTCGTCGAACTCGAATTCGGCGAGTGCATCTTCGGACGGTGCGTCATCTTCGTCCGTTGTGTCGCTCCCATCGTCAGCAACTCGGCCGTCCTCCGTGGACCGGGTATCGGACTCGTTGGGCTGTTGGCCGGCCGCCGGATCTGGGTCGGTCGACTCCTCGGCGACGTCAGGGACGTCGGAGACGTCCGCCCTTCCATCGGCATCGCTACCGTCGTCTCGAGCGGCTTCGTCAGCGGCGACGTCGTCATCGTCGATTTCGCCACCGGCGGCCGTATCGTTCGACCGATCGACCGCCCTGTCGGATTCGGTGTTGCTCTCGGCCGGGCCGTTCGTTTCGTCGGGTACCGTCGAACCGTCCGCTGATTCGACGTCTCTCTCTTCGTCGAACGACAGCACGTCAATATCCTCGAGAGAGTCCGGTATATCGGCGTCGTCGGCCCCGCGTTCGCGATCGGCGGCCCCTTCGTCAGCCGATACCGACACGTTCGTTTCGTCAGACGATTCGGGGGAGCCTTCGGCCGGGTTCGCTCGTTCGTTCGATTCGTCGGAACGACCTTCCGATGTCTCTTCCGAGTCAACCGTCGTATCGACGTCCGAATCGGCCTCGTCTGATTCGTCTGGGGTGTCGGCTGCGACGGCGGCTTCGGGTGTGTCGACTGGCGTCGACTGATCCGAGTCGACTGGGCCGACTGCGATCACGTCAGACTCGTCGATTTCGTCGTCCGATCCCGACGGTAGTTCGCCGGCGATCGACGGCCGAGCAGCCGCGATCGCCTCACGATCCAGCGGCGTAGCGTACCACGCGGTTCGATCGGGGGATGTGATGAATCGGCCGCGGTTGCGTTCGGCGTGTGGATGCGGTGGGTCATCCGGTTCATCGTCGGGTTCCGACGCATCGGCCGGGTTCTCCGCTACGGCTTCCACCGCGTCATGACCGGAATCGGTCTCGTCCGGGTCGACCGCTTCGTGGTCGGTCTCGGCGGTTTGCCCCTCCGGGCGTGTAGCTTCGTTCGGTTCGGGGTCGGTTTCCCGGCCCTCTTCGGGCGACTCCGCCTCCTGCTCGGCCGCCCGTGTCTCCTGTTCGCGGTGATTCGGCTGTGGGCCGGGCTGCGGACCGGTGGCTCCCTGCGGACCGTCGGCCCCCTGTGGACCGGCGGCTCCCTGCGGCCCTGGCTGGTTGGCAGCGGCTTGCTGACCGGCAGCGGCCTGCTGACCGGCAGCGGCCTGCTGACCGGCAGCGGCCTGCTGACCGGGAGCGGCCTGCTGGGTTGCACCTCCTGCCTGGTTGGCTGACTGTGGCGCTTGCTGGGGCTGGGTTGCACCCTGACCAGAACTGATCGTTCCACCGCTCAAATGCAGTTGCGTTCCTCCGCCACCGCGACCGGCCGACATCCCATCTAAACTGTGTGAGATGTCCGTTAGATCGTCGTCGATGTTGTCCTCGAGCTTATCGATTTTGTCGCCGACGCTTCGCAGGGCAAGCGCCACGTCCCACAGGACGACAACGCCGAAAAACAAGAGTGCGATGAAAACGGTAACAGCCATTCCAGCGAGAAGCTCAGTAGTGGCTTCGACCATATATGCTACTCTGTGAACGGATAGGTCGTTCGATATATAGACCTTGTGCCGTAACACCGATATCACTGGAGCAACATCGCCCATAGACCGGAGAATGCTCGGTTCTGTTCGCAATCCTCGAACGGAGATTACCGTCAGGATCGCGTATCTGTTTGCGTTCGATCAGGTTGTGCACCGAGTGACGGTCTAGAGTTCGAGCCAGTCGGTGGTCGTCTCCGTCTCTCGAAGGAACCATTGATGCTCGCTACGGTCGTCGCGAGAACGGACCGTCACGATCGCGTCGAACATCGGTTCGAACAGATTCACCGCGTCGTGGTCCACCGGGATCGGTAAGTGATAGTGGCCCATTCCTCGAGCCTTGTCGGTACGTGAAGTTGTCACGTGGAGCAAGCGAAACATGGTCTCCGCGTCGTGTTCTTGCAAAAGCGGCACCAGTGAGTCGACGCAAACGCGTAGTTCCGCAGGGTCGAATCCTTCGGCCGTCTCTGCGAGTTCGTCTATCGCCTCGATGATCGCGACGCCGATCGTTCCCGGCGACGGTAGGCCGCCGTCGGCTGCTGACTCTTCCTCCCCCGTTCCATCAGGATCGAGTCTCGTATTCGAATAATCGATCGTGCGGACCCGTTCGTCAGACGCACCGTCCGTTCTCCCGCAGGAAACGCGGGTTTCACCGCCGGTTACGAACAGTCGGTACCGAGAGTCTCGGTCCGTCGCCCCGAGCAAACGCTGACAGGCCATTTGGTGTGCTTCGGGCGCATCGGCACCGACGAGCAGTATGTTGCTCCCCTCTTGCTTGAGCGTGTCGAGCGTCCGTGCGAACGTCGCATTATCCGATACGAGCCCCCCTCGCTCGTCTTCCATTCTGTTCATAAGAACACACGATAGCGCATAAAAATTGTGGCCTACTCGGCGATCCGAAACAACTCTCGCCGACGTCATCCCGCTTCTGCGGGCGGATTCTCTGACCGTCCGGCTTTTCATATGGGCGGCCGTATGTCGCGTATGGCCGACCACGACGACGAACTCGTCGACGCAGTTCGAGAACTCACGCGAACGATCGACGCGCTTCGGACGGAACTCGAGGAGTCGAGCGCTCGCCGACGGCCACCGCTTCGACCACCGACGCCCGGCGAGGTGCTTCGATTTACCGACGAAATCGCGCTTCCCGCAGTCATTGCGGTCCTCGAAACCAGCGTTCGTGCGCTCGAGGCGTTCCAGCGAAGCCTGAAACTCGTCCAGGGAGGACGAGAAGCGCGAAATCGAACGTCGGCGGCCGCCGAGGCGACGAGCGATCGGACGAGCGAACTCCGCCGCACCACGCTCTCGCAACTCGACACCGTGCTGTCTGAGCTACAACGGGCCGCCTCGACCGGTGGGCTGCCGGCTGACGAACAGGCTCGCGACCTGCTCGCGGAGGCGCGGGAACTCCGCGACGACGTCGATCGTCGCCTTCGGGACGTCGCCGAAGGCGAGACGGAAGCGGTTGATAGCACACCCTCAGCGTCCGATCGCGGCGTCGAAATCGACATCGAGAACGGACCGCTTGCCGACGTCGGGACGAACGCGGATTCGGAGAACGCGGAGACGGAACGCACGTCAGACGATCGCGACTCGGCCGTCGACGTCGATGCGGAACTCGAGACCCTGCGGGATCGGTACGGCTCCGACGAAGATGCGACGGCGGACTCGAACGAGAGCGACGAAGACGAACGCAATGTCGATGACAGCGATCCGAAAGTTGATCGTACCGAATCCGAGGGAGCCGACACTGACGACGAAGCTTACGGGGGCGAAAATAGCGGCGACGAACCCGACCGCTAGCTCTCTACCGGTTCGAACCGATAGCCGTCCCAGGGCTGACTCTCCGGTTCTCTGATGCCCGCACCGGGTTCGCGCAGTTCGTCGACGTGGACCGGTCGGACCTCGTCGCCCGTTTCGACGTCGCTGGTGGTCAACTGACCGATCGCACGGACCGATTCGCCGTCGATATCGAACTCGACGATTGCGAGATGATTCGGTTCGCGGACGCCCGGCGGCGTTGCCGTGCTGGTCGTCCAGGTTACGACCTCCGCGGTGTACTCGCTTATGTCGACCGTTTCTACCGGTTTCGCACCGTCGGGTCCGCGCGGGTGACCGGGGTAGCTGATCGAGCCGTCGTCGTAGCGCGTCGCTTCCATCGTCATCGTGCTGCCTCCATGATCGTGGTGATAACGCAGTTGCCGAAGCCGCCGACGTTACAGCACAGGCCCGCGTCCGCATCGACCTGTCGTGGCCCGGCCTCGCCGACGAGTTGTTCGTAGATCTCGACGCCCTGAGCGACGCCGCTGGCACCGAGTGGGTGGCCCTTCGACTTCAACCCGCCAGAGGTATTGATCGGTAATTCGCCGGTATCGCGTTCCGTATAGCCCTCGTCAACGAGTTGCCAGGCTTCGCCCTGGTCTGCAAAGCCGAGCCCTTCCATCTGCAGGAATTCGAGGATGGTGAACATGTCGTGGAGTTCCGCAACGTCGATATCGTCGGGCTCGAGACCGCTCATCTCGTACGCTCCCCGTCCGCTGTCGACGACGCCGCCCATTACGGTCGGATCGTCTCGCTCGTGGACGACGTGGGTGTCCGTCGCACCGTCGATACCGGTCACGAGCGCGTAGTCGTCCGTGTATTCCTGCGCGACGGACTCTGGACAGAACATAAGCGCCGCCGATCCATCCGTGATCGGACAGAAATCGTACAGCCGGAGCGGATCGGCGACGATCGGTGATTCGAGGACCGTCTCGAGATCGATTTCCTTCTGGAACTGTGCGTGGGGGTTATCGACGCCGTTTCTGTGGTTTTTGACGGCGACCTTCGCGAGGCTCTCGCGAGGTGCGTCGAACTGCTCGAGATAGCGGCGGGCCGTCAGTCCGGCAAACGACGGCAACGTCACGCCGTGTTTGTATTCTACGGGGTGGGTCAGCGAAGCGATGACGTCCGTGGCTTCTCCAGTCGTTCGATGGGTCATTTTTTCCCCGCCGACGAGCAGGGTCATATCGCTCGCCCCGCTGGCGATCGATTGCCAGGCAGCGTACATCCCGGCGCCGCCGCTGGAACTCGTCTGATCGACGCGTTGGGTGTAGGCCGGCATCGCGTCTATGTCGTGGGCCAGCGCGTTCGGGACGCCGGTCTGTCCCTCGAACTCCCCGCTTGCCATGTTCGAGACGTAGAGATGGTCGACCTCGTCGGCATCGACACCTGCATCCTCCAGACACTCGATTCCGGCTTCTGCGAGGAGATCGAGGACCCACTCGCCCTCGCGTTGTCCGAACTGCGTCATCGAGGCGCCGATGATTGCAACACGGTCCATATGTTAGCGGACTTGAGTCAGTGATTTATAACATGTGGTTCGGAGAAACTGGGTCATCTCCGGCGTTCGCTGGACCGATCGGCATTTGCATCTTCCGCCGATTCGGTCACTGGGGTTGCGTGTTCCGTCTAACCGTTTACCCGACCCACCCTCGAACGGCGTATATGGTCGAGCACACCCGAACGCTCGGTTTCTGGGTTGCATTCGCGCTGGGGTTGGGGACCTCGATCGTCCGGTCCGTGTCACGCTGCTGGCGCTGTTGCCGGTCGTCGGAATCGGGGCTAATCTGGCGCTCATCACGAGCCTGCCGATCATCGGCGTTATCACCGGTTCGGTGCTCGTCACCGCGTTGCTCGCGGCGTATCTGATCTGGGGCGCCACCCAGAAGACCGAAGAACTGTTCGAGCAGGTCGTTTCGCCGTACTCGCCGAACGAGGCGGCAGCTGGATCGGTCGGCGGCGGCGGTTCGGCGGTCGAAACGTCCTCGGTCGAATCGAGAGGCGAAGACGAGGCCGTCGCGGACGAGGAGCGCTATCAAATTCTCGTTCCGATTCGACGACCCGACCGCGCGCCGACCCACGTTCGACTGGCGGATATGGTCGGAAACCTGTATGCGTCCGACACGATAATTCGGGTCGGTAACGTCACTTCATACCGGACCAGACTCCGATCGAAATGGTCGTCGACACTGCGGAGGATCACGCATCCCGGATCGGAGACGTCATCGCCGACGCCGACCTCGACGCGGAGTATACCGTCGAGGGACACATCTCGCGCGACGTCGGCTTCAGCATCGGCCAGACGGCCAGAGATCGATCGGTCGATCTGATCCTCATGGGATTTCCCGAGGAGAGTCCCGAGATCACCCAGCGCGTCGAGTTCGACGCGCCCTGTGACGTACTCTTCTCGAAAGGGTTCGAGGGGCTGGTACCGGAGATTCCGGCCACCGTCAACGTCGGTGCGGGCGGCGGCCCGCACCACGAGGCGCTCTTGTCGCTCGTCAACGAACTCGCTGCCGGCGGCTCCGAGGTGTACGTCATCAACGTTAGCCCCACGGGCGGTGCCGGCACGGCCGAGGACCCCGAAAGTACACTGAACGCGCTTCCGGAGGCAGAATCCGTCCAGGTTCAAAGCGTTACCGCTCCCTCGGTCGCGGACGGACTCGTGACGACCGCCGCCGAAAACGGGGGGATACTCGTCATCGGCGCGTCACGAACGCGACGCCTCCGGCAGTGAATCCTCGGAAGCACTCCGGATCGCGTCGTCGACCGCGCAGAAGCCGCTGACGTTCCCGTGATCGTCTACGCGGGCGAGACGAAAGTGAGAGGGCTGGCCGAGGAGTTCGTTTTCCCCCTTGTACCGGCACTTCGCAACACTCCGTGTGCGGGACCACACGCCCGTGGAGCCAGCCCAATCCGATACCGTGGACAGGAGATTCCCGCGGTCGGTGTTCATGCGACCGTTCGCTACGCCGATTCCGCTGCAGCCGTCCGTAACTCGCTCGCGCGTGAGCGTGCTTGGGAGACCACCGCGGGACGGGCTTCGAACGAAACGACCACGTCCTCGTCGCCGTAGTTTACGTCTTCGACGTGGGCGTTGTCGTGAAGCCAGGAGACGACGCTCATTGTATCGTCAGTCATCGGTAACAGTAGCCGCTCGCACTTCCAGTCCGGAAGTTCGTCGTCGATTCGCTCGAGCAGGCCGTCGACGTTCAGCCCCTCCTTGGCACTGACGGGAACCGGGTTCGGGGCGAGCGACGAAAGAGCCGCTCGTTTCTCCGCGAGTTCGTCGTCGCTGACCTGATCGATCTTATTTAGCACCGTCACGATCGGGGCCTCGTTGCGCTCGTAGAGGGTGTCGTGAGAGGTAACCAGCTTCTCGTGGATTTCGTCGACGGGCTCGCTGACGTCGACGACGAGCAAGACAAGATCCGCACGGTAGACCGAGTCGAGCGTTGATTTGAACGATTCGACCAGCCAGTGGGGGAGGTCGCTGATGAACCCGACAGTGTCGGTCACCAGGACGTCCCGCGGCTCGAGGTCGGCGCGTCGAGTCGTCGTCCCGAGCGTCGTAAACAGCTTGTCCTGGGACTCGGCCGTCGCATCTAGATCCGGGTGGAGATCCTCGTTTTCCGAAACCTCGAGATCGGACGCGAGCCGGCGCAAGAGGGTCGACTTTCCGGCGTTCGTATACCCCGCCAGCGCGACGAGATCGAACCCCGAATCGCGCCGACGCTCCCGCCGGTGTTGTTCGGTTTGTTCGATTCGCTCGAGTTCGTCCTTGATCCGGCTGATCTGGTCTTTGATGTCCCGTTCGCGGCTCTCGTCGTACTCACCCAGCCCCATGAACCCGGGGTGTTCCTCGCGTTTCGCGAGGCTCGTCTTCGCCTCCGCACGCGGGAGTTCGTATCGAAGTTCGGCCAGTTCGACCTGTAACTGTGCTTTGCGGGTCTGGGCACGCTGACCGAAAATCTCGAGGATTAGTGTAAACCGGTCGATGACCTCCACACCGTCCGGAAGAAGCTGTCCGAGGTTGTACGTCTGATAGGGGCCTAGCCTGTTGTCGAAAATAACGGTCGTGGCGTCAGTTTCTGCTGCGATATCGGCCAGTTCCTCGGCTTTCCCCTCGCCGATCTGGAGTGCTGGATCTGCTCGTCGCGATTGCGTAATCTCACCGACGACGGTGTATCCCGCCGCTCGGGCCAGATCGCGAATCTCGCTCGTGTTTGCCGTGCCTGAATCGACGCGTTTTGCAATGATCGTGTTCATGCAGGTAGCTCAGTCTCTGTCGTACGTGGTCGGTCGCGCGCGTTTGCGTGCTGTCGCCTGTCGCTGGTCGATCAGATGATTCGACCGTCGTCCGCGCCGCTCGCGGCGACCAGGTCCAGGTGGACACCGCCACGCAACCTCGAAGACGTCAACGATGCCGGTCGAACACCTCCGTTGAACGCGCGTAGCTCATAGCTGGCCGTACGCGGCCAACCGTCTTGAATCCCGTGCTCGTTAGCCCTTCCTGACTCTCTTGGCCGACGACTCGAAACGCCACTCGGTCGAACAACTCGCCGCGTTCGTGGCTCTCGATGGGTGGCCGTACTCGAGTGATACAGAGGTCGATTGCATACGATATCGAGGGCGCGATTGCGTACTCGCGTCTTTATGCGGGGGAAGCGGTCAACACAACAGTCATAGGTATCGACTCGAATGGGAATGAATAATGATAGACGTCGATCCGGCGGCACTCGGTATCGAATTCGGGGGCGGTGCAGCTATCGGCGGACTCATGGGGTTCGCCGCGAAGAAGATCGCGAAACTGGTGGCAGTCATCGTCGGCGTCCAGTTGATGGTCTTTCGCTACCTCGAGTCGCAGGGAATCCTCATCGTCGACTGGAACCGTCTCTCTGCGGGTCTTCTCGAGACGCAAGCTCGTGCACAGGACGTCGACGTACACTGGATCCAGTCGATCCTTTCGACGCTATCGATTGGCGCGGGTTTTACCGGCGGCTTACTGATCGGCTTCAAACGCGGATAAGCGGCACACGCGGTACGCAACCGCGGCCGTTGCGAGGCGCTATCGCGTCTTCAGATCGTCCTTGTCCTTGATTATCTCCGTCTCAGCTTCGCCGCTTGTGTGTTCGTTGACCACGTCGTAGAACTCGTTTTGCAATCCCGCGGGGAACGTGAGAACGCCGATCCACGAGCCGTCGTTCTGCCACTCTTCGCGCTCTAGATCGCCGAACTGGCGGATCTGGGCCTGTGCGCTGCCGGCGTGTTCGGCCGGCACCTGGACGGCGACGGTAACTTCCTCGAACCTGATCGGAATCACCGGGCGAAGTGCATCCAGGGCGTCGTCGACCTGCTGCTGGACCGGCTCCATCGGATCGACGGTAAAGCCGGCTTCCTCGAGTGCGTTCTCGATCCGTTCCGGTGGATGGGGCGCGTTATCCATTTGCGGATTGACCGCGTTGCGCGTGATGGTGTCGATCAGCTGCTTGCGCTTCTGTTCTTGCATCTCGCGGCGCTGGTCGGCCGTGATCTGGATCTCGCCCTGCTTGATGACCGCCGGAATGATCTCGAGCGGGTCCGTCGTCTCAAAGACTTTCTCGAGGTCGTCTTCCGCCGGCCGGTCGCCCCGGGAGGCGTCCTCGAAGACGTCCTCTGCGGCGATCACGTCCTCGAGGTTGCCCTCGAACTCGTTGCGTTTGATCGCGAGCGCTGCGTCAGGATCGACAAGCACCTCGAAGCGCGCCCCGTGTGATTCGAGTCGCGCCGTCACCGCCTCGTCGAGCGAAATCATACCAAACGGTTTCCCCGCCAATTTAAAGAGTGTTTCCCGACGAGCCACCGAATACACCGTCACGATCGATCCTGTTCAGGGAGAGACTCGTCACGAATCGACCATCGGCAGACGCCGTCTGCTACCACTAGCTGATAGCAAGTGCCGTCTGACGGTGTGGGAGTCCACCGAGCGGTCCGCACTCTTACAGTGGCCCCTAAGAAAACGCGAATCGTACGCTGCGGTCCGCACTCTCACAGTGGAACCGTAAAAACGCGACTCGTAAGCTGCGGTCCGCTGTGTCTCGATTACTCGTCGGGTTCGTCGTCTTCGCCCGTATCGAGGAGGTCGTTCTCCTCGAGGTGGTCTGCAATTCGGTCGCGTTCGAACATCTCGAAGGACTCGGTTTCGACGTCGACGGTCGCCAGCCCGACTTCGCTGGGAAGCAACGAGCCGTCGTTGACCGATGCGAGCGCATCGAGTGCGAGCCGGATACCGCCATCGAGGTCGGCCTCGTCGTCGTAGTTCTCCTCGAGGTAATTCTGGAGTTCTCCGCGGTCGGCGCCGACGGCCAGTGCCTTCCACTCGTAGGGCGTTCCCGACGGATCCGTCTCGAAGAGACGGGGTTCGCCGTTATCGATGCCGCCGACGATCAACGCGACGCCGAACGGTCGGGCGCCGCCGACCTGGGTGTACTGCTGAATGTGGTCGGTGACTTCCTTGGTTAGCGTTTCGACGCCGATCGGCTCGCCGTAGCGCAGTTGGTTGACCTGCGTCTGGCGGCGCGCGAAGTCGATAAGCTGGCGGGCGTCGGCGACGTGGCCCGCGCTCGCGATGCCGACGTGATCGTCGGCCTTGTGAATCTTCTCGACGCTCGAGTCCTCAAGCAGCGGGGACGGGACTCGTTTGTCGACGGCGAGAACGACGCCGTCGTTGGTTCGCACACCGATGCTAGCTGTTCCTCGCTTGACCGCCTCGCGAGCGTACTCGACCTGATAGAGTCGGCCGTCGGGCGAGAAGATCGTGATGCCACGGTCGTACGCCTGCTGTTGGGCTTGTCCCTGCATAGTATCACGCTAAATCGCAATCGAGGTCTGTCGCACCCGTGAACGCCTCATCGAGCCGCCAATCCCCAACGCAATCCCGAAGGACGGCGACTCGCTCCTCGTTCCCGAACACGACGTTTCTCTCTTCCGAATCTTGCCCGCGGCGTCCTAAATAGTTTTCTTACCACGATGGCGGTGGCGGCGCCGGAACGGGACCAAACGAACGGCCCGTTCGTGATCAGTCCTGGAATTTGTCGTCGGCGGCGCGAATCGTGCCACTACTGCCGCGGACGCATACTCCTATGGACGCACCGTCGACTTCGTCGATGCAGGCCAGTGCCGCACGAGCGGGGTCGGTCTCGCCGCGGCGGGCTCTGACGATCGCCCGTCCGCTTCCGTCCCCGAACGCAAACCGAACGACGGTCAGATCTGCGTCGGCACTGCCCGGATCGCCCAGTAGATTCTGCCCTGCGTACCATACTTCTCGCTGGAACGACCGTCTATCGATCCGGTCGCCTGATCGGGTCTCGAGGGAAACGGCGAGATACCGCCAGCGCGGCCGGAGATGTTTCGGGAGGTGTTTCATACCCGACTCTCCTACTCCGCACCACGTTGTGCTGCAGTGTGACTACGCTCTGCCACCAACACGCCGACCTGATCGTGAACGCGCTCGACGGCCGTCAGTGAGAAACCCGCGTCGGTAAAGGCATCCGCCAGCAGCCCGACGGTCGCCGGATCGTCGACGTCGGGAGAATAAAACGGCACGTCTGGATTCGGCTCCCCGAAGAACATCACGTCCCCGAGGATGAATTTCCGGGGTTCGAACCCTGCGATGACCGCAATCGCCTCGCGTTTTTCCGCGTCAGAGAGGTGATGAAGAGCGAAGTTCGAGGTAACCGTGTCGACCGGCCCATCGTAGTTCGGTTCCCGGAACGTCCCGGAGCCGAATGTGAGATTTTCGAGGCCGCGTTTGTTGGCCTTCCGCGCTGCTTCCTCGAGCATCCCCTCGCTAATGTCGCGGCCGACGACCCTGGCAGCGTCTGGTGCGACTCCCAGGGCGATCGCTCCCGTACCGGTGCCGAGGTCCAGAACGACGTCATCGGCTTCTGGTGCAGCGTATTCCACGACGGCATTTGCACAGGCGCGGTACTCGTCCGATTGCGATTCGTCGTACTCCCCAGCTTTGTCGTCGAACCGGGCCGCGTGATCCTCACGACTCTTCTTCATACCTGCCTCGTTGGACCCCCGGCTCAATGAACGACTCGGACTGGACGTGTCGGTTGTGCTCGGCGAGACGACCCCACTCAGCGAGACCCGCTTCGATGAACGCCTCGGAGAAGCCGATTTGTTCGCCGACCGCTTTCAGTTCGCGAGGTGCACGTAACTCGAGGTGTGACTTTGGATCCGCGCTGACGACGTAGGGAGCATCGTAGTGGTCGACGATCTCCCGCAATTTTCGCAACGACTGGATAATTCGGACTCGACGGCCCCCGCTCTTTCGGAGGACGCCGCCGAGGGCGAATTCGATCCGCACGCCGTTTTCGATGGCGGCTTTTACCAGCACGTGGTTAACGTCGCCATCGTCGGCCATCGGATGAGCGAGCACGTCGACTTTCGACTGTTCGGCGGCGAACCGATTCAGAACGTTCCCACCGCCGTGAATCGCGACGATAGTTTCGGACGTCCGGTAGTTCCCGACCGAACCACTTGCCTGCTGTCGATTGTCTGCGCGAATCTCGACGCCCTCGACGACGTCGATTCCGTATTCGTCGCGGATCCGTGTGGCGTCGTAGTCCGCTCGGGCGTCCGAATGATTACGGACCACCACGCCCTCGAACCCGTAATCGGCCGCTGTTTGCGCAAATCTGGCGACCGTGCTCCGACCATCGGGTCGGGCGTGGACGGCCTCGTACATACTCGAGTCGTCTCGCGGCGGTGACTTGGGGTTTGCGCCATCCGGTGAGTCGTTAGCTGCGGAAGCGTCACACGGCCAGGATACGCCCGAACGAGCCTCTGGCTATCCGACCGACGGTCGGCACGATCCTCGATGTCTTCGCTTTAGTTTCCGTTGCCCGGTGAGATGTCGGGACAGCGTATTCTCGTGGAATCGCGAAGAAGCAAGTAGCAGAGCGATACAGACGGCGAGTAGCGGCGCTCGTTAACCGACGACCTAGCCGTACCGAAGTGAACCAGAGAGCCCATAGCGTTCGCTTTTGAGAATGAAATCTGCAGTCGCGACGGAAATGCGTCGCGATAGGCCGTGATTCGAGGCGGAACCGGCGTTCCGTCACCGATCGAACCTACGGTTTCGTTCCAGGGATATCCCCTTCAGTATTTCTTGCAGTCTGCATTTTCTCCATCGTCGGAGAAAACGGAGTCAGTTGAGGATGCTCTGTGCAACAGTCGCGAGTTGCCCGTTGTCCGCTTCACTCAATCTATCGTCGCCGATTTTCAGTCGCAGCCGCGGGCGGCCAACGTCGATCGGGACTTTCTCGGTGTCGATCAACCCCATATCCTCGAGTTTCGTCTTCGTCCGCGAGAATGTCGCTTTCGAGGCGATTCCGACGTCCTCCCCCCACTTGCTGATATCGTACAGCAGTGCCTGATTCTTGGCTGCAACGAGCAACGAAATCGTGACTTCGTCGAGTCCATCGCCGTCGCCCCGCGCGGTTTCGAGGGAGTTCAGAATCGCGGTGAAGTCCTCCTCGGCCGACGGACTGATTTCGTCGGACAGCGTTTCGCGAACGTTCGTGATCGGAGGGGTCCGGAGGTTGAAGTCGCTCGCGTCCTCCCAGCGTGCTGCGTACGTATCATAGGTGTCCTCGACGAAACTATCGTCGTCCGTGATGAGTCCGCCGACACGGTCGCCGGCGTGAACGACTGCGACGATCCGATCCTCGGTAATCAGGAGCGAATTCTCGGGCGCCTCGGAAAGGGTTCGTAACACGAGAACGTCCTCGCTGATGAGGTCGGCCGCGTTCGAAGCGACGATGAAGTCGTCCATAACCTCTTTGAGGGTTCGTTCGTCGGCGAGCATGTGTACGGACGGCAACTCGCCGTCGAACGCTGTCGCGACCGAAATGAACTCTTCGATCGCATCTCGGGAGGGGTTGACCATGTATACGTCGCCGGTTGCATCCTCGAGAACTGCCTCGAGTATATCGTCAATCTGGTGGTTGAGTAAATTCGAAGCCATGCGTATACAGAAGTAATCGAGGGCATTATACTTATTTTTGGTGGCCGTTTGCACACCAGAACTTCTCGTCCAGCAGTCGAACCGGTAATTTTTGTCCCCAATCTCGTTAGTTCGCCGACGAAATGCCGTCATCACTGACACCTGCAGCCGTGAAATGCCCGCGATACCGAATGCCGTCGTGGGAATTAACCGTCGGCGTGTTTACTAGCGTACAAAACTTCGTATCAACAATACCTATATACTGGAAACGTGTTATTATAGTATCGTATGGGTGTACGACACATTCGACTACGACGGGAAGTTCGAAACAGAGCTTCCAGAACGCGAAATGGGGCGGCAGTCGTTCGTCTGCTGGGGCGGTTGACTGTGCGAGCAAAACGGGTAAGTACCTACGGCGGTCCCTAAAATCGAGCATCCGAACGGGACGATCGGTTAGCGATCGAACCGGGACCACAGCTCTTTCGACCAGTAGAGATCGCCATCGTAGATCACCGACGCTTCCGTTTCTTTGAGCATGGTCGCCAGTTCCGTCTCCGACAGCGTAAAACTCGACTCGTTCCCACAGAGGTAGGCGTACTCGTTGGTCTCGGTATGTGGAAAGTAATACGATCCGGTTACGCGCGTCGAATAACAGTCGAATGTGAGCAGGTACTGTCGCTCGTCTCCGTCTCCATCGAGTTCTTCGAGCGTCGCAGTCGTCGGCAGTCGACTTTTGCCCTGCGTAAGGGAGTGGGTCCCGTCGCCGACGACTGCGTAGTCTTTTCCCATCATGATACGCCTGCGCGCGAGGCCCATCGCGCGTTCGATGCTGAATCCGTGGACGAGTAGTTTGGCGAACGTCGAGCCGACCTTGATGGCGTGGTCGTTCAGGACCTTGGTGAACGTCACCGCGCCAGCGACGCTCCCCTTCTCGATCAGTTTTTTCCCCTCGTAGAAGGAGCCACAGGCGTTCAAAAAAAACGTCTGTACGTTGCAGTGGTCGAGACTCGAAGCCGAGAGCGTTCCGTCGGGACAGCACAGTCCGTCGGTCTCGCAGTGACCGATGTAGTGAACGAAGTCGTGGTCAGATTCGAAGACGCGAGCGAGCGCTGCCGTTTCGAGCGACTCCTCGACGGTAACGTCGATCGAGACCTCTTCTGACCGTTGGCGGTAAATATCCGCGACGTGGTCGTGTTCGCCCGCCATCTCCGGATCGTTCAGCACGACGCAGATCGACGTCGAGTCGCTGGCCCGCTCGAGAAAGTCGAGGCGGTTGTGGTAGGCTTCGGGGGCGGATTTGAAGACGTCTATCGGAACGTCCTCTGCGAGCCAGCCGTGGGTGCGACCGGTTCGGAGTTCTGGTTTGACGATGTCGACGGAGGCGACCTGACCGGTGGCTCTCCCCGAGTTGGACAGCGGATCAGTTTCGTCCGGGGAATCGGAACCGGGACCTCGATAGAAATCTTCGAGCGACCGTTCGACCAGTTCCCGTCCTTCGAGTTTGGAAGTTCGTGGCGTATAGATCATGCTCATTCGGTCGAGCAGGAACGGGAGCGTTTCGATGCTGTCGTACGTCGGCTTGACGTACGTCGAAAGGTGCCAGTCGGGGAGCCGATGTTTGATGGCCGCGAAGGGAACGTCGAGGTACGTCGCGAGTCGGTCCTGCGGAGTAGCGTTGTACAGCGTTTCGGCGTCGAGATCGAGGGCTTTGAGAAGGCTGAGTTCCGAGAGGTTCGTCCCGTACGGGCCGGCGTTGCGAACGAGGCAATCGAGGAACAACGTCTTTCGAAGCAGTCGTTCGACGTCGCGCTCCAGGTCAGGCATCGTTGAGAGCGGTTCGTCGATCCCACGATCGGGGAGTCGAAGTCGCGGCCCATCGGGCGCGGAACCGGGACGATTGCCGAGTTCGTCGTCGGTCGTCCGCACCGTCGTCTGGAGGTAGTACGCGAGGGGGGCCGTAACGAACAGTGATTCGTAGTCCGGCGGGACGATTAGTTCGGGCCCGTTGTCGGGGACGTCGGCACTGATGCAGTCGGGAATGTCGAGTACGTCGCCGTGTTCGAGTAGCGACGGATGGCCCCGTAGCGTGGGATATGAGCGGTCGGGCCCGTTGGTCTTGTGGGACGCGGTCATGTGTGTAATGGCGTCAGCCATCGCAGACGGGCGATCGGGAACGGTAATGGTTCCGGCGGGGAACTCGTGACGACATCGGACGCCGAGGACGACGCGAGTCCTGGTCGGAAAGGAGACGATGATCTCCTCGTAATCGTCGGTCTTCTCGATCGTCGCCCCACCCGAAAACCGGAGATAGGCTTTGATATCCGTGTCGACGTCGACGACGTACTCACCGGGCGATAACGAGAGTGGCTCCCCGCTGGGGTCGAGTTCGTACTGGTCTTCGAGACCGAGCGAGAACGCATAAACGACCGCGTGGGGAAATCGAAGTTCGTTCGTCGTGACGACGAGTGTGTCGTCGACTGCGCGCGGAATATCGACGTCACTGTCTTCGATATCGAATTCGTCACCCTCGACCGCCAACTCGGCGTTGTCGGCGTCGGTGACGTAGAGAGTATCGCCCTCTACCACCCACTCTATCATTCAGTTGGTTGAATGTCACTCCGACAAGTTAGTTGTATCGGGCCGTGATCGGATGGTGTTCGAAGTCGCCGAGTGGCGACGGGCCCGCTTCACGACCCTCGATAGTGGCTCGACTTGCCGGGGAAGGGTACACTTATACAGTCGCCAGTCCGCACATCGGATATGGACCACGACCAGGTTCGCGAGGTCGATCCCGCCGTCGCCGACGCACTCGAGGGCGAAGTAGACCGTCAGCGAGAGACGCTGCAGATGATCGCCAGTGAAAACCACGTGAGCGAGGCCGTCCTCGACGCACAGGGGAGCGCCCTCACGAACAAGTACGCGGAAGGATATCCCGGCGAGCGCTACTACGGCGGCTGTGAGTACGCCGACGAAGTCGAGCAACTCGCGATCGACCGTGCGACAGAGCTGTTCGGTGCCGAACACATCAACGTCCAGCCCCACTCGGGCACGCAGGCGAATCAGGCCGTCTACTTCGCGATGCTCGAGCCGGGCGATAAGGTCCTCTCGCTCGACCTCACCCACGGTGGTCACCTGAGCCATGGCCATCCAGCTAACTTTACCGGGCAGCTCTACGAAGTCGAGCAGTACGAAGTCGACCCCGAGACAGGATACGTCGACTACGAGGCACTGGCCGATCACGCCGCCGAGTTCGACCCCGACATCATCGTCTCGGGTTACTCGGCGTACCCCCGCGAAATCGAGTGGGAGCGCATACAGACGGTCGCGAACGACGTCGATGCATTCCACCTGGCGGACATCGCCCACATCACTGGGCTCGTCGCCGCGGACGTCCACCCGTCACCGGTCGGCGTCGCCGACTTCGTTACCGGTTCGACCCACAAGACCATCCGCTCGGGTCGCGGTGGTATCGTCATGACGAGCGAGGAGCACGCCGATGACATCGACGCCGCCGTTTTCCCCGGCGGACAGGGCGGTCCCCTCATGCACAACATCGCCGGAAAGGCCGTCGGCTTCAAGGAAGCCCTCGAGCCGGCGTTCGAAGACTACGCCGAACAGGTCGTCGCAAACGCGAAAGCGCTGGGCGAGTCCCTTATCGAGAACGGGTTTTCGCTCGTCTCCGGCGGGACGGACAACCACCTCGTCCTCGTCGACCTCCGCGACAGCCATCCGGATACGACCGGCGGCGACGCCGAGGAAGCCCTCGAGGACGCCGGTATCGTTCTCAACGGGAACACTGTACCCGGCGAAACGCGCTCGGCGTTCAATCCCAGCGGCATTCGGGCCGGCACTCCGGGACTGACCACGCGCGGCTTCGACGAGGACGACTGCCGCAGAGTCGGTGATCTAATCGCTCGCGTCGTCGACAGCCCCGACGACGAGGCCGTCATCGGAGACGTCCGCGAGGAAGTCGCGGTCCTGTGCGAAGAAAACCCACTCTACGAGTAGCGACTCGGGATGCTCCGCGTTGACAGCGATCAGCCCCCATCTCTCCTCGAGTTCTCACCGGGTGTTATCGCTCGATAGCGATCCGACGGGGATCGAACCCTGTCACTCGCCGGCACGCGCCTTTTGCCCGACCTGACCGTATCGTCGCTAATGTCTACACGCCCGACCGGAACCGTTCTGGACGACGACCGGCTGCTCGCGCTCCGCGGGATCGATGCGACCGCAGCCTCGAAGTTGGGTATCGAGGTGACGCCGGTGGCCGAAGACGTGGGAGCCTCGGCCGGGGATCACATCGACTGGGACGTCGACCGACACGAAGAGCAACCAATGCTCGTTTTCAGCGGGATCGAGGAAACTGCCACCGCCGACGCGCCGTATCCACGGAAACTTCGCGAGGAGAACGGTGACATCGTGGCTCCCGTCCCAGATCCCCTGATACGCGCCGAGCCTCCGGAGGGAATGGGGATCGACATCGATACCTACGATACGGAGCGCCCGCTGCTGTTCGATGCTATCACCACCGGCGAGACGATCGGACTGATACCGATTCGATTCGACGATGGGGAGAGCTACCGGCCGGAACCGCTTCCCGAAACTGGGGGAGACAGCGATCCGGTCGCGGCGGAGATCATCGACCACGAGAACCGCGGCGATCCGATGCCCCGGGCCGAAACGATGGATGCGCCGATCGATCCGCAAATCTTCGAGTCGACCCTCGCCGAATGCGACGCCACAACGTCTGACACGATGGGAATCCTCCAGGCAATCGAGACACACGACCTCGTCGGGACGGGTGATCACGTCGCCGGGGTTCCGCCTCTGGCGGCCGACGACCGAGTCGTCTGCATGTTGCCCGAAGGCGTCTGGTCGGAACGGTTCGGTCCCAGACTCGAGGGCGAGGGGATAGCCGTAGACGAAGATTCGTTGGCAGCCGGACGGGTAATTCACGAACGCCAGGGTCGAGCACTGATCGACGCAGCCGAGACGACCAAATACGAGGGAATCGACGACGAGTACGCACTCGTCGTGACCGAAGCGCGAGATACCGCCGAATGGGACGACACCGCAACCGACGCGAGCCGGTGACCCCGTCACAGCATTCGAGCGACCGGCTCTGACCGGCCGTTCGGCGAACAGGACTCTAAACGCTTCCGGATTGCGTAAATTTTTCAATATGTTTATCGAAGTCGACTCATATGGCACCACAGACGACGTCGGAGATGTACCGGGTTCGAACCGACGCACTGACGACCGACGTCGGCGAGGGGAACCCGATCGTCTTCGCCCACGGGACGCTAATGGACCGGACGATGTTCGCGCCACAGCTCGAATCTCTCCAGGACGACTACCGAGCCGTCGCCTACGATCTCAGGGCACGTACGGACCGATACGCCCCTGGATACGACCTGCGAGAGCTGGCCGACGACTGTGCGGCGCTACTGGACGGAATCGGCGAAGACAGTGCCGTCATCGCCGGCATGTCGATGGGCGGGTTCATGGCGCTGCGGTTTGCACTCGAGTACCCCGAACGAGTCGACGGACTCGTTCTGATCGATTCGATGGCCGCCCCGCACACGCCCGAAGAACAGGAACTCTATGGGGACCTCGTCGCGCCGCTCGAAGGATCTCACGAATCGAATCCCCGAGAGTTAGCCGAAAGCGTAACTGGCTATCTCTTCGGCGAAACGACCCGAGAAGAAAACGCCGAGCTCGTCGAAGCGTGGGTCGATCGCTGGGCGACGTACCCCGGCGCGGCGGTTTTCCACGAAGTCCACTCGTGGCTCGACCGGCCGGACGTCAGCGACCGACTCTCCGAAATCGACGTTCCCGTCCTGATCGTCCACGGCGAAGAAGATCCCTCGATCGATCCCTCGCGGGCGGAGCCGATGCTCGACGAATTGCCCGACGCCGAGATGGAGATAATTCCGAAAGCGGGGCATACCTCCACCCTGGAGCGACCGGACCCGGTCACCGACGCAATCGAGTCGTTCCTCGAGAATCGATTCTGACTGCGTTGTACACGTATTTGAATATTTGCGGACGGAACGGCGCGTTTCTGCACACGAATCCGGAGATTAATGGGCCTCGCGGTCGCCTACTCGAGTAATGACCGAGATCATCGACGGTAACGCTGTTGCGCAGGACATCCGAGACGAGTTGACGGATTCGATCGAGACCCTCGCCGACGACGGTGCACGACCGGGGCTGGCGACCGTCCTCATGGGCGACGACCCGGCGAGCCAGACCTACGTGAACATGAAGCAACGCGATTGCGAGGAGGTCGGCATCGAGAGCCACCACGTCGACGTCGACGGCGATGCCCCGCCCCAGGTTCTGTTCGATACCATCGCCGACCTGAACGACGACCCCGAAATTCACGGCTACATCGTTCAGGCACCCGTCCCGGACCACGTCGATTACCGGGACGTGATCCGACGCGTCGATCCGACCAAGGACGTCGACGGCTTCCACCCCGAAAACGTCGGCCGACTCGTCGCCGGAGATGCCAGATTCCGTCCGTGTACCCCCCACGGCGTCCAGAAACTGCTCGAGTCGATCGACGTCGACACCGAGGGAAAGGACGTCACGATCGTCGGTCGATCCGACATCGTCGGCAAACCGCTCGCGAATCTGCTACTTCAGAAAGCGGACGACGGCAACGCGACGGTGACGGTCTGTCACTCGCGGACCAACGACCTCGGCGCAAAGACCCGCAACGCGGATATCGTCGTCGCAGCGGTCGGCGTTCCCGAACTCGTCGACGGCTCGATGCTCACGGCGGGAACTGTCGTGATCGACGTCGGCGTCAACCGGGTCGACGCCGACACCGACAAGGGATACGAACTCGTCGGCGACGTCGAGTTCGAGAGTGCAAAAGAGAAGGCGAGCGCGATCACGCCCGTCCCCGGCGGAGTCGGGCCGATGACCCGTGCGATGCTGCTTTACAACACCGTCAAAGCCGCGAGCATGCAGGAGGACGTCGCCGTCGACCTCCCCTGAGACACTCGCTGAGTATTTCGCATTCTTACTCGGAGTCAAATCACATGCTCACTCGCTGTCGAATCGAATCAGGTCGCGTTCCTCGAGTTGCATGAGGAAGTACGCGAGCGTCTCCTCGACGGGTTCGACGCGTTCGGCGTCGTACGTGCCGGCGAGGATCGATGCGATCTCACTGGCGGTGTGGGTCCCGTCGCATTGGCGCCAGACTGTGGACCCGACGGCGTCGAGGGTGAGTTCGTGCTCCCGGTTCGTTCCGAAGAGGGTGAACAGGAACCGATCGAGCCGGTTCCGCGGAGATTTCGTCCAGGTGATCATGACTCGCAGTTCGCCGTCGACGGAAATCTCCGTCCACTCGCTTACGGTTCGCTTCGGGACAGCAGTCGGCGCGTGAACGCTCATGGTTCGGCGGTCTCGGCCGAGTCAGCCGTCTCCGGCATGTTCCGAAGGATGCTGGCCGTAACGAAACTGAGGAGTGCGACGACCGCGACGACGCCAAGTATCGCCCGCGTCTCGCCGCTGATTCCGACCGGAAACGGGGGACCGGTGGGTGCTCCGATCTCGAGGATGTACAATGCGCCGACGACGATTCCCATGACCGCTTCGCCGGTAATCAACCCGGCCGCGATGATCCGCCCGCGATAGGTAGTGTATTCCTCGCGCGTCCCGTCCCCATCGTCGTTTCTGGCTGTGTACGAATCGATCCCGCCGCGCAGCAGACCGCCGAGGAAGATCGGTGTCGCGAGCGTGATTGGCAGGTAGATGCCGACTGCGAAGGGTAATACGGGGACGTTCATGAGGATGAGAACGGCGGCGAAAACGGCTCCGATGAGGATCATCCCCCACTGGGCGGTCCCGGTGAGGACCCCTTCGGAGATGAGTGCCATCATTCCGGCTTGCGGCGCGGGAATCGTTTCGCCACCGATACCGTATGCCTGGTGGAAGAAAGACAGGACCCAGCCCGCAAAGAGAGCGGAAAGCGCGATCCCGATACCCTGTGCGATCTGTTGCTTGCGGGGCGTCGCTCCGAGGAGGTAGCCGGTCTTGAGATCCTGTGACGTGTCGCCCGCGACCGCCGCGGCGATCGCGACGATCGAGGCAGTCACCAGCACAACGACTGGATCGGTCACGCCGTTCGATTTCAACAGGAGTGCAGCGATCAGAACCGTCGCAACGGCCATCCCTGAGACGGGGTTCGACGAACTCCCGACGACGCCGACCAGATACGCAGAGACGGCAACGAAGAGGAACGCGGCGACGACGGCGACGAACCCACCCACCAATCCGACCTGAACCTGGGGGAGCGCCACCAGTGAGAATCCGATCAGAACGGCACCGATGACGACGAGTTTCATCGAGAGATCACGCTGCGTACGCCTACGTTTGTCGGTCGCAGCCGCCGCGGAGCTGCGGAGTTCGTCGACGGCGGTCCCCAGAGCATCCACGATCGTCTCGCGCATCGAGAGGATGGCGTAGAACCCGCCGACGATCATCGAACCCGCACCGACGTAGCGGATGTACTGGTCCCAGACCGCGTCCGCTTGCGCCATAAGGGGCGCGCCGGCGGCTGATTCGGGGACGAATCCGCCCGTGATGAGCAGCGGGATCAACATCATCCAGGCGAGTAGCCCTCCTCCAAACACGTAGCCGGCGATCCTGGGACCGATGATGTAGCCGACGCCGACGAGCGCAGGGGTGAAGTCGCCCCCGATCGCAAATCCGCGCGTTTCGCCGGCCGAGAATGCCGTCTGGATCGTCGTCGTGAAGACGGCCATCCCGTTTGCCAGCCACATGTAAAGGCTGCTCACGACGAACCCGAGCGAGATGAGTTTGACCCCCTCCGCGCCGCGGTCTCCGGCCTCGAGAACGTCCGCACACGCGGTCCCCTCTGGGTACGGGAGTTCCTCGTGTTTGTCGACGATGAGGTAGCGTCGCATGGGTATCATAAACAAGATACCGAGAAAGCCACCCAGCGCTGCGACTGCTGCAGTTCCCGCGATATCGATCTGTTGGTCGAGGAACGTGACGCCGGCGATCGTAAAGATCACGCCGGCTGCCAGCGCTTCGCCGGCGGAGGTCATCGTCTGAACGATGTTGTTCTCGAGGATCGTCCCGCCGACGGAAACGCGGCGAAGCCCGTAGAACAGACCCATGCTGAGGACGGCGGCCGGAATAGAGGCGCTGATCGTCATCCCGGAGCGCATCCCGAGGTACATGTTCGCAGTCAATAGCACTACGTTGAGCCCGAGTCCGGTCACGACTGCCTTGATCGTAAGCTCCGCGACGCTTCTTCCAGCGGGGACGTACGGAGCGGGTCCGTCGCGCGATACTTGCTCACTCACTCTGCGACTGCCGGTAGGTTCCGTCTCCGTTTCCGATGAGTCGTGTGACATAGTCCACGTGGGTAATTTGTTACCGACTAGTCGAACGCGGTGACCGTCGCGACCACCTCGTCCGTCCTCTCGAGCGTGCCAGTCGGAGGGCTCACCTGCGGCGCGGGGTCGGTCAGGGAGCGCCACGTTGGCAGCGGCAATTGCCACACACAACAACAGATATCGTGAAAGGTGTGTCGAAGTGAATGTATACACACGAGCCGACCGAGTAGAACACGAACGAGGATTTACCGTCACGAACGTACAACTACCGACAGCGACCGCAGCGCTTCGGTCCTCGCAAATTCGGACTAGTACAACGACGTGATTTGTGAGTCGAACGGGGCGGATGCTGCAACGACGTGACTGAATCCGTCGACAAAGCAGAATCGAATCAGTGCCGGCGTCCGTTCACAGACGGATCACGGACGCTACTCGAGGCCGTCTAGTCGCTGCTGTGCCTGCGTAAACGCGAATTCGTCGCCGCGCAGGCCGTTGGCCAGATCGCGAGTCGCTTCGACGAGTCGTTCGGCGGTTTCCGGATCGACGTCACCGTCGAGCAATCGGATACGTTTGACGTGTTCGCCGAGCGTCTCGAGGGCACGCCGTTCGCTCGCGGTCAGGTCGCGGTCCTCGGCCCAGGTGCGGACGTCTCGTCGATACTCGCGGACCGCATTCGCGTAGCCGAGCCCACGTGCAGACCGCAGCGTCTGCGGGATGTCCTCGACGGGCGGGCGGTCTCCCCGATCGGCACCGCGCAGCAAAGCCAGGAAATAGAGTTCCTCACGGTCCTCGAGCCGGATATCGCGGACGACGATATCGGCGACGTGCAGAAGTTCGATCGCACCGAGGTAGGTGTCGTCCAGGTCGCGGAGTGAACCGGAATTGACGAAGCCGCGTCGGCGAACGTACTCGCGACAGCGATCCCGGGCACGTTCAGCGATATCGTCCGTCGCGACGTCGTCTATCGCACTCCGTACGGGGGTGAGATCGAACGAGGCCTGCAGGTCCGTGTGTTCGGTTCGCTCATCTACACCCACGCTGCGAAGACTTCCACACGCCGGACAGCCGACGCTGCCCGTCTCGTAGTACGACCAGCGTGTTCCACACTCTCTGCACTCGCGTTCACCCCGAATCTTCATACAGGGTGGTACGGTGGGGATGCAAAAAGGCCCACCGAACCGTCGGGTTCGAAACACGATGCGGAACGTCGTCGGATTCCTTAGTCGTTGAAACGGTTCACCCGCCGTTCGCACCGCTGCGGCCAGCGAGCACTCGCTGGCCGCGAACCGCAAGCGGGGAGTGTAATGACTCCTGTAGTTGCGGCTGAATTCGTGGTGTCGAGGGGGCGATGTGCAAGGAAGCATCTCGTCGTTTGCGGCTATACCGTCGTGTACGGGGTGCCAAACGAATACTACTAGTGCGCGTATCGTTCGATTTTGCACCGGAAAAATGTGGTAACCGACACATTCCTCGGTCGTTCGTCGTCCGTATCGGTCCCAGAGAGTCGCTCGTCACCGTTTCACGCCGGAAACGCCGTTTTTCCCGGACGAAAGACTGCAGAACCGAACCGGCTGCTCGCGTTCCGTGCTGACTCCGCGCCTCGGTGCGGCGACTTTTATGCCTCCCAATGAATACTAGCGGCTATGCGCGACGAAGAAGAAATTCGAGAGCAGTACGAGTTCCTCAAGGAGAATCTCGAAAGCGACGAAATGCGCCACGACGGCGTCGAGCAAATGTTTACGTACTACAAACGTGCACTCGGCTGGGTACTCGAGGAAGAACATATCTGATCGCACGAGGCGCATCGAGTACCGGCTATCGAATCTCCGCGTGGCAGATGTTGTCGTTACATTTAAGTCATCCCAGCAGAATCATCCACGTGACGCTTCGCTTGGAGGGCCGAAGCGTCAGCGGGGACCAATTCAGGGCGGCAAGCGATCGCGTGACGTTTTCCGTCACGCGATCTGCTTCCTGTTTCGACCTACTTATTCATCAGTAACAACTGTCTCAATACTCGCCGATCAGAGTAACCGATTATCAACGAACAGTCAATGTAATTGTACCGAAACAAAATACATGCACTGTAAACATGAACCACGCATTATGTGTGGTACATCGGTCGATCCATCACGGACATTATGGATTCTTCGAGTTCGAAATGAGTCGTCTCGATGGTAATACCTCTGTTTCGATCGAAACAACCCGATAGCCTTATTAAAATTCGACAGTAAGTGAGACTGGTACTTTCCCAATGTACGACCTGACAGGATTCCAGCGTGACTTGCTCTACGTTATCGCTGGCGAGGAGGAGCCTCACGGACTGGCGATCAAAGAGGAACTCGAACAGTACTACGAGAAAGAGATTCACCACGGGCGTCTGTATCCCAATCTCGATACACTTGTCGACAAGGGACTGGTCGAAAAAGGCCGACGTGACCGACGAACGAACTTTTATACGCTCACCCGCCGTGGTCGGCGCGAACTCGAGGCGCGTCGAGAGTGGGAAGCGCAGTACGTCGACCTATGATATCCTCCGCGCCGTAAACGGCGGCGGTTTCCTCCGTGGGAGTCCCAGCCGGTCTACGATCCCCCGAAAGCAACATTCCCGTCACGGTGGACGGTACTCGGATCTGTGCGCTGTTCTTTGGGACGTTCGTGAGGGTGTGGTATCCCCGACCAGCCGTGGTCATCCCACTCGAATCGTGCTCGAAAACGCGCAGCGTTTTCGGCATTGCGGGATCGAAGATCCCGCTTGCAGTCAGAAATCGACTGATTTCTGACGACATCCCGGAACTCTTTGATTTCCGAGGACAGGGGCCGTGCCATCGGCCTAACTGCCTGTTCTGTCTGTCGCTCTAGGAATGTCTCTGACGCTGTGAGGTCAGCGTGGCCTTCGAATCCATACGGACCACCAGGAACACCTTTGTACTAGCCTCCGAGGCTGCCGGTGTCGGCGTCCCACACATCGCCCTCAACGCCGTCCTCGTCGTTGTCAAGCAAATCGTAGATTTGCGAACATTGCGGAGCGTTGCTTCGCTCAGTACTGCATGAGGCGCTGATAGTTGACCTCGTTCCAGAGAGCGGCGGAAGCGTCCAACAAGTCCCGTCGCAGTTGCTCTCCACTGTCGGAGAGCGGTCGCACGGCGAACGTGTTGGTCCGGTTCATCTGCCAACTGCTGGGAGGAGCAGTAGGAACGCAAATGTCAGTCAAACAGATAGAATGTGAAACTGTCGGCGACTGTTGGCGACTCGCGATCAGCTGTAACATGGCGGTTCCTCACAAGAGTTTACGCGATTCACACCTGGTGAGCAAACCGATGGATGCGATGCCCATCAGAACGCGAAGCGTTCTGAGGACGGCGTGAACGGAGAGGGTTCGAAAATCCCGCAGGCAGTCGGGCATAGCCCGACGACGGCGGGATTCTCGCTGTCGAAAGGAAGTCGTTGAAAGTCAATGCACTTCCCGCTCGCGAATTTGCGGCCAGCCAGTCTTCCCTGGCCGCAACAGTGCGAACGGTGGGGACATCGTTTCAACGACTACTATATTCACGCCCGTCGCTATCGATTCGTCGACCGATGAGGTCGCGACCGAAGCCGGTGCCGTTGGGGTGACAGTCGTCGCCGCCAGCAGGTCGCTTATGTGCGGGCGCGGCGAACCTTCGGAAGTGAACGGGGTTGCGCTGCAGGTCGCCGATGCGCCGCTCGAAGAGACGGTCGTCCGTATGGCTCTGGCCGGTGCACTGGGGATGTTCCTCGGACTCGAACGCGAATGGTCACAGAAGTCCGCCGGTATCAGGACGTTCTCGCTCATCAGCCTGCTGGCGTCCGTCTTTACCGTGTTGGTCACCGAATCGGAGACCGCAATCGGCGAAAGTCTGCTCGTTCTCGGCGGCGTCCTCGTCATCGTTCAGGGCGTATTACTCGCGGTGCAGGGCCTCATGAGCGAGGACGACGCCGGACTCTCGCTGACGACTTCCGTCTCGATGCTCGTCGCGTACGGAGTCGGCATTCTGGTCACCATCGGCTTCATTCTCGAGGGGGTGACTGTCGCCGTTCTCTCGTCGCTGTTGCTCGTCTTAAAGCGCGAACTGCACGAGTTCGCCTGGGGTCTCACCCACGAGGAAATGCGATCGACGTCAGAGTTCGCCATCCTCGCGTTCGTCATTTTTCCGCTGTTACCGGCCGAAACGACCGTCGAGTTCGCTGGACTAGCGATTCCACTCGAGCCGAAAGTGATCTGGCTGATGGTCGTCGCCGTGGCGGGTATTGGAATCGCGAATTACGCAATCGTCTCGACCTACGGCGGTCGCGGTATCGCGATCACTGGCTTCTTCGGCGGCCTCGCCTCATCGACGGCGGTCGTCGGGACGATGCTCGATCACGTGGATCAGCGACCGGAAGCCGCTTCTTACGCCGTCGCCGCGATCCTGCTCGCGAACGCTGCGATGGCCGCCCGGAACCTCGCTATCGCGGTCGGCTTTACGGCCGGCAGTAATTCCGACATCCTCGTCGAGGCGATCGTCCCGCTCGGTGCCGTCATCGTCATCGCCTTCGTCGTCGCCGCCCTCACCGCTGACTGGACCGAATCCGGCCCGATGGAACTCGAAAGCCCGTTCTCGCTGAAAAACGCGCTCGCGTTCGGAGCAGTCTTCTTCGTCGTCCTCGTCTTCGGATCGCTGGCCGAAACGTGGTTCGGGACGCTCGGGTTCTACGCGACGGCCGTCGCCAGCGGCTTCGTCTCGAGCGCCGGGGCGACCACGTCGGCGGTCGTCCTTTACCGGGGCGGCCAACTCGGGCCGGCGGAGGCGACGATCGCTATTCTCCTCGCGACAGTCTCGAGCATCGTCGTCAAGGCCCTGCTGGCTGCAACATCGGCCGACGACAGGTTTCGGAATCGAGTTGCAGCCTACAGTGCGATTCTTCTGATTGGCGGGACTCTGGCATCGATATTCGTGGTTGTATAGCGAACGGTAATTTTACGTGACGGCCATCGAAAACGATGTATGGACCGTGCAACGGTAACTCCCGCCGTGGACTCGCTCCCCGGCGACCGTGCCCGCGAATGGGTCGACTACCACCATCAGTTCGCGGCTCCAAGTACGTACGTCTACGAGTTCGTGTGGGATGCGAGCGGCGAGGCCGTCGGCCCGTTCTGTACCGACGTCGACGGTAACGTGTTACTCGATTTTACGAGTCACGTCGCCGCCGCCCCGTTGGGCTACAACAACCCCGCCGTACTCGAGCGACTCGAAGCGTTCGGTGCCGTCGATCCGCTGAAAATCGCGGGGCAGGACTTCTACGTTAGCGGAGGTGGTCCACCTGAAGGACCCGATTTTCCCGGCCCGACGCAGTTGATGGATCGATTGGCCGCGATGACCGATCACTACGACATGGATCGAGTCTTCCTCTCGAATTCGGGGGCCGAAGCCGTCGAGAACGCGATCAAAATCTGCTATGCTTCGGGGGGCCACCGCGCGTTCACGTTCGACGGCGCGTTCCACGGTCGGACCCTGGGTGCGCTCTCGCTCAATCGCTCGAAGACCGTTCATCGGAGCGGATTTCCGGAGATACCGGGCGTCGTCAACGTTCCCTATCCATCCACCGACGCGGAATACGAGGCTCGCTGGTTGACAGACGGTCCAGGCGGCAACGTCGTCGCCGACGCACTCCACCCCGACCGCGGGGTGATCGATCCCCGGGACGTCGCCTACCTGATCCTCGAGCCGATTCAGGGGGAGGGCGGATATCGCGTTGCTCACCCCGAGTTCGCTCGCGATATCGAGGCGCTGCGCGACAGTCACGATCTCACCGTGATCGCCGACGAAATCCAATCCGGGTTGGGTCGCACGGGCGAGCTGTGGGCCGTCGATCACCTCGATCTCACACCGGACGTCATCGCAAGCGGAAAGGGGCTTCGCGTCGGCGCGACGATTTCGCGTTCCGACGTCTTCCCGACCGAGCGGGGACGACTCTCCTCGACGTGGGGTGCCGGCGATCTCATCGCTGCAATGGGTGGCGTTCTCACGGTCGACGTCATCTACGAGAACGACCTGCTCGCGAACGTCCGAGAGCGAGGCGAGCAATTTCGAGCGCGACTCGAGGACGCCGTCGAAGACGATGACGCTCCCGGCGTGATCGACGTCCGAGGTCGCGGGCTCATGCTCGGCATCGAATTCGACACCAGACCGCGTCGAGATGCGGTTCTCGAGTCCGCGTTCCGGCGCGGTCTGTTGACTCTCGGATGCGGTTACAAGACGCTTCGGTTGTTGCCACCGCTCGACGTGACCGAACGGGAGATCGATCTGGGTCTCGGGTTGTTACTCGAGACGATCCGTGACGTTGCGGAGGTGGAGTAAACGCGATCGAGCGTGTGTCGACCAGCGTCCCCGAGCAACGTGTGTCCAGCCACAGGAAACGCGACAGTTGGGTGCGTCGAGAATCCGACGGAGTCAGTGGCTCGACCCTGCGAGAACTGCCTGGAAAAATGGGGCATCGGCCCGGCGGCCGCGATCGTAGTCGGCGTCGTACTCGATCGGCTCGATTCGGACTCGATCGCCGATCGACAGCTCTCCGTACTCCGCAGCGAAAGGTGCGAGTAAACGTGGGCCAGCGTCGAGATCGACGATTCCCATCACGATGGGGGACTCGAATGCCGGTGCCGTGCGGTGCTGGCGTGTAAAGGAGTGTATCGTACCAACCGGATCGATATCGGTCCACGTGAAATCGTCGCATCCGCAATCGGTACAGATGAGGCCGGGCGGAAACGCAACCGTTCCACAGTCTGTACACTTCGGAAGTCGGACGACGTCATCGGCTAGACCGTCCCAGAACCGCTCTGCGGTATCCGAGACGTCAGTCATCGTCCACCTCGAAACGAGGACCGACGCGGTACTACCGACTTTCGCCGCGAATGTCGTTTACGTGATCGATGCGCCGCTGAACTAGATCTGCTTTGCCGATGTCGTGGCGGACATGCAGTCCCTCTTCCCCGGCGGCAGCGAGCGCATCTTCTGCGATCGTTTCGGCCTCCGAGATCGAATCGGCGATGCCGACCAGCGCGAACGAACGCGAGGTCGTGGTATAGATTCCGTCCTCCCGTTCGTCTACGCTCGCGTAGTACAGTTGTGCGTCACCCGCACTCTCCTCGTCGACCCGAACTTTGGCACCGGCTTCGGGCTCCGTCGGGTAGCCTGCAGGGACGACGTACTTGCACACTGTAGCCTGCTCGGCGAAATCGAGGGCAGGCAGTGCATCACCATCGCGAGCGGCGGTCAAAACGTCGAGAAAGTCCGTCTCGAGGACAGGAAGCGTGTTCATCGCTTCTGGGTCCCCAAAGCGTGCATTGAATTCGACGACCATCGGGCCCTCGGCGGTGAGCATGAACTGACCGTAGAGGATACCCCGATAATCCTCGAGGGCGTCCACGGTGGCCTCGATGATCGAAACTGCGTCGTCGTAGTCCTCGTCGGTCATGAACGGAAGTTGGTTCGTCGCGGCGGAGTAGCTGCCCATTCCCCCGGTGTTGGGGCCGTCGTCTCCCTCGTAAGCGCGCTTATGATCCTGTACCGCTGGCGCGGTTCGGAACTCGCCGTTCGCCACGAACGCCTGGACGGTAAACTCCTCGCCGATCAGCCGTTCTTCCAGGACGATCCGGTCGTAGTCGGACTCTCGGATGTAGTCCTTGCCTTCCTCGGCAGTGACCTGATCGCCGATTACTTTGACGCCCTTGCCACCGGTGAGACCGGTGGGCTTGATTACGAGGTCGCCGTCGTAGTCGTCGATATAATCGCATGCAGCATCCATGTCGTCGAACGTCTCGAAATCCGGGCAGCCCGGAACCTCGTTTTCCTGCATAAACCGTCGCTGGAAGGCCTTGTCAGTCTCGATCCGTGCGTCGTCTTTGTTCGGCCCGAAGGCGAAGATGCCCGCGTTCTCGAGTGCGTCCGAGACTCCCGCCTCGAGGGGCGCTTCGGGCCCCACGACGGCAATCGTCGCATCGACCGATTCGGCATAATCGACGACCGCCTCAGGACCTGTCGTTTCGAGGGTTTCGAACTCGGTCGCGATACGAGCGATGCCGGGGTTCTTGTTCCCGGCACAGGCGTAGAGCTCTGCTTCGCTATCTTCGAGCGCGCGAGCGATGGCGTGTTCTCGACCGCCGCCCCCGATCAGCAGGACGTGTTCTCGCATAGTCGATAGCGGAACGCACGAACCTGTAAGCGTTGCTCTTTCCTCGAGCGGAAATATCCATGTTTGTGGGGATTCATTGATCCGATTGACGCCGATTTCGGCCGTATGTGGCCGTCTGCCGTGACGTACTCGACGCGGGCGGCGACCAGTCCAGTTCTCCGAGATACTCATCGCCGACGGGGAAATCCCGCCGTCGCCGAGGCGAACTCGGCAGCCAACAGGACGCCCGCTGGATCTAGTTTTCGGGTCCGGAGCGAAGCCGCTGTCTAAAGAACCCCACGAGCCCGCTTACGTAATCGGTTCCCCAGATGGCCACTATCACCGCTCCGACCGCGTTGAACACGAAATCCGTCACGATGTCGTCAATCCCGTAGACGGTGACTGCAACGCCGCCGAGGGCGAATTCCAGAACCTCCCAGAAGACGCCGGTCGCGAGGACGAAGACCACGATGAACATGGATCGGAACGTCGACGGGACGGCCATCTCGTCGGAGTGAATTTCGAACGCTCGGAAGGCCGCATATCCCAACCCGGCGATGACCGACGCCGAAACAGTGTGGGCGATCTCGTCGTACCACTGGTACGTCTCGTACATCCAGAGTGAGCCGATCGTATGGAGAATCACTGCGACGGTAATCCACAGGACGAGGCCTGCGTCCATCGAGTACCCGTATTCACGGTGTAGCCACGCCGGCAGAAATGTTATCCCGAGTGCTACCCCCGCCGTACCGGCGACGCCGAATTGGAGCGTCGTCACTCCGTACCCGAGGAGAAAGAAAAGCGCGAGTTGGAGGCTGCGAACGATGTAGCGCTCCTGTGAGTCCGACAGTCCCAGCGTGTCGCCGAGCGTCATGACGATCCCGTGCCGTCCGTAATCCGAGTTGCGCCGTCAGCCGGTTTGAATCGCGTAACGTACCACTGGAAGAGGCCGCCGAGTACCAGTCCCACGGCGGTGACGAGGACGAAATCCCACTGGAGTTCGGTCTGGGACCGAAGATAGTCAGTCCCCAGCCACCGGTCCGAGTAAAACTGCACGATGGTCCAGAGCGCCTGAAGAGCCATCGTCGTCAGGACGGCGAACGCGACGGCGAACCGTCGACTCAGTTCGACCGTCGTGAACGTCTCGAGTTCGACGACGACCGCGAGCGCGAGCGTCGCGATGACGACGTACACTGTCGTTTCAAACGGAGCGCCGATCGTGACTGCGATCACGGCGAGCGCAGCGACTGATAGCAGCGGCCATGGAACCATCGCCGTCCAGTCACGCGTCGTCAGCGCCGGGATCGAGGCGACAACCGCGATGACCAGTTCGAAACCGGCCCACAGCGGAGCGCCCCGCAGAAACGTGCTGACCCCATCGAGCGCCACGATAGCCACCAGTAGCCACCCGACGGCGGCATTCGTCCGCTCGTCGTGGACCAAGCGCTCGAGCACACCTGGCTAGGTCGTTCCGGTTACACTAAAACCCGCAGTCCGTTTGCAGCGGGCAAGAGACGACGGTGTGATGGCCCACCACGGTCGGTTCGAGTGCGAAACTATAGTAGTCGTTGAAACGATTTACCCACCGCTTGCACTGCTGCGGCCAGCGAGTATTCGCTGGCCGCGAACTCGCGAGCGGGGTGTGCAATGACTTTCAACGACTACTATACCTCCAATTGCTCTCGGGACCGATACCGATAAATTCGCACAGTCTGAACGCACTCCCAATGCGACAGTACCTCGAGCTCGTCGACGCGGTCCTCACGAGCGGGACCCACAAGCCGAACCGGACCGGCGTCGACACGATTTCGTCGTTCAGCGAACACTACGAGGTTGACCTGCGGGAGGGATATCCGCTGCTTACGACGAAAGAGATGGACGGCTACCGCTGGAACTCGATGCTCCACGAGGTCTGCTGGTACCTCTCCGGTGAGGAACACGTTCGGAACCTCCGCGAGGAAACCAAAATCTGGGATGCGTGGGCCGACGATGACGGCCGATTGGATACGGCTTACGGCCGCTTCTGGCGACGCTTTCCGGTTCCGGCGGAAAGCGCACAACTCGAGGGGGAATCGTGGCCCGACGAAAGCCATCGGTGGATCACGGAGGAACCCGACGGTCGCCGGACGTTCGACCAGTTGCAGTACGTAATCGACACGCTGTCCGATACGCCCAATTCACGGCGGCTCGTCGTCAACGCCTGGCATCCAGCGAACGCGGCCGTCTCGACGCTTCCCCCGTGTCACTACACGTTCGTCTTCAACGTACAGGGCGATCGACTGAACTGCCACCTGACCCAACGGTCGGGGGACACCGCCCTCGGGGTTCCGTTCAACCTCGCAGCCTATTCACTGCTGACCAAGGTTATCGCCCAGCAAACCGGCTTCGAACCCGGTACCTTCGCTCACACCGTCGTCGACGCGCACGTCTACTGCGGTCGCGGCGCACGCGGTGACTGGTACGCGGACAATCTCGACGCGCTACAGTCTCGACTGGCCACCGTCGACGAGCGAGAGGAGTATCGCGACGTAAGAGCGTGGCTCGAGTCCGAAGCACCGGCCGAAGCGGCGGGCGACGAGCGACTCGATCACGTCCCCGGCCTGCTCGAGCAACTCTCCCGGGAGCCACGTTCACGCCCGACGCTCGAGGTGGCCGACGTATCGATCGACGAATTAGCCTACGAGGACGTCGAACTTCGGGACTACGAGTCACACGAGGGCATCGAGTTTTCGGTGGCCGAATGAGCGACGACGACCGATCGGTCCCCGACACTACCCGGGAACTCGTCGGTATCGTCGCCCTCGCGGACAACCAGGTCATCGGCGTAGACGGTGAGATGCCCTGGCACATCCCCGCAGATCTCGAGCACTTCAAAGAAACCACCGACGATCACCCGGTCATCATGGGGCGGGTGACCTACGAAGGGATTATCGAGACGCTCGGCGAGCCCTTACCAGGGCGAACGACGGTCGTATTGACGAGTCGCGACCTCGAGACGCCCGACGGCGCTGTAGTCGCTCGTACTATCGAGGACGCCCTCGAGGCGGCCGACACGGCCGCACGAGACCGTCACGGCGGTACCGACCGAATCTTCGTTGCCGGCGGGGCGACCGTGTACGAGCAGTTCTTGCCCGCCATCGACCGCTTGATCGTCACGGAAGTCCACGACGACCCAGAGGGCGATACGCACTTTCCGGAGTGGGATCGGAGTCGGTGGGAGGAGACGTCTCGAGACGAGCGCGACGGTTTTGCGTTCGTGGAGTACGTTCGCACTCGCTGATCACGAAGGAACGAAATTACCGGTCGGATCTCTCTTGTCACGTCCGCTGACGATCGCCACCCGAGACCTGTTTCCTTCGGCTCGTCGTCGCCGGACTGGTCGAAGAAATCACCTGTTTTTGAGACAGGAACGACCGGTCTGTAAGCAGTCTCGGGTCGAAATCGCCCGGTAGACGCGCTTGAGAGCCGTATTCCCGGTCGAATACGAGTGTGTGTCGAGCCCGCTCGATAGATCAGTCGATATCCGTTATTTTCTGCGCCCGCACTCGTCAAAATGAATCGATACCCGATTCCGGGGCGTCGTTTCGTCCGATAAATTGTCGCTTCTGACAGTGGGCGAAACAGCGGGTTGACAGCCACGATTTCGCCAGTGTATCGTCTGAAACCGGGTATTTATGGCGGATTGCTCACCGTAGATGGTGAAACGATCGCGGTCACTTTTACAACAATTCGGCCAACGGTCATGTGCCCCGAAGAGGGGATACTGAGTGAGAGACATGACAGACGAAAGCTACGAGATCGAACGATCAGGCGATTCGAGACGCTCGTTTATGAAAAAAGGAGCTGCTACCGCAAGCGCGGTCGCGCTCGGCACAGCCGCTACCGCTGGAACAGCCACCGCACAGGAGACGGTTGCCGCTCTGGTGTTCTCCTACGACTACTTCCCGGGATCGGACTTCACGGTCGTCTCCCCTCTCCAGCAGAGTACGACCGTCGACGTGCTACAGGTCGACGGAGAAACGGTCGACGAGATCACCCAACCCGACGAATACGACGGGCACGTGATCCGGTACGACGACGGTGGAGAAAATGCGGGTGTGACGACGTTCCTCTTCACGCAGGACGGCCTGAGTTCCGGTGATAGCGGAACGATGGGCCAAGACGCCCAGATGTTCAGTTCCGATCTGAACTTACTCGAGACGTCTATCAACGGTGGCAACGGTGGCGATGGCGGCGACGGTGGCGATGGCGGTGGCGACACCGCGGGCAACGAAACCGGCGGCGGTGGCGGCGGCAACTGAGCCACCGGCAAACTGCTGACTCTTCCGGCCGCCGAAAACGGTTTATTCTTCCTTTTCTCGCTCGCCGAGCAGTCCGCCCGATCGATTCCGCGAGACACAGGTCGTCGGTCAAATCGAGCGACCACTGCGATCGGTGTAGTACGTCACGCCAGTCTCAACCGTTGGTTCGACTGCGGCGCTCGTTGGCCTTTGCTGGTCGCCACCTTTCGTAACCCGCCTCGCGCACCGTTCAAAAGTTGGATTACCGCCGGTCACCGTTTCGTTCCTTCGGGAAGATGGGCATAACGAGATGGAACGATCGCGTTTGCTTATGGAGGTGAAACATCTACGCACCATCGCCCAAAGCGGGGGCACAGTGAGAGCCATGACGGAGACAAATCACGATAGCGAACACGATGGTACAGAACGGTCGTTCGTCAAAAAGAAGACGATAGCTGCAGGCACCGCTGGAACCGCTGCGATCGGTGCAACGGCCGCCGCACAGGAAACCAACGCCGACGAAGTGCTGGTGTTCTCCTACGATTACTTCCCAGGCGGCAGTTTCGAGGTCATTTCTGAACTCCAACAGAATACGGTCGTCGACATGCTGGTGGTCGGCGGCGAAACGGTCGACGAGATCTCCCAGCCTGACGAATGGTCCGGGTATGTCATCCGCTACGACATGGAAAACGACGAAGCCGCAGGTGTCACGACGTTCCTCTTTACGAGAAGCGAAGACCTGAGCGTAGACGACTCCGAATCGCTCGGAGAGGATGCACAGATGTTTAGTCCGGCACTCAATCTTCTCGCCGCGGACCTGGATTAACTACCCCTCATTGAGATTTTATCCGAAACCCGGTTCATCCGGGCAATGCGTCGACGACAGCTGCCTCTTGTCGGAACCGGTTGCAAACCTATCCGCCTGATAGTGGGATAAACTCCACCGAATCGCACATGGTGTGGCTCGTGAACTCGAACGAACGCGAAAACCGGACGACGGACTGCAACGGTGCAGACGTACGACACCAGTGGAAAGCGGCTCCCAGCCCGCCAACGAATGCGATCGCGATCGAATCGGCGCCCGGGTACGGACTCGGGTTCGAGCCGGTCGCAGAACGTGAAATCGGTTCGCGAAACCCAGCGGCGCAATCGCCACAGCGAATCGACGAATCCGTTCTCGTTGCGGTGCAAAATTACCGAGCCGGAATGCGCTTTCGGGTGGTTGGCCAGCTACCTCGGCTACTAACCATTCGATTACTCAGGCTCCCCACGGGCGAAACGACGTCGGTTCTTACCCGGCCCGACGAATACCGCGGATACGTTACGCGCTCGGTGGCCGATGGGAGGGTGGTCGACGCGTCAACGCTCGTTTTCACCAGGGGGGTGCTCGAGTCCGGTGTGGAATACGAGTTCGAAGCGGATGCACAGATGTTCAGCAACCAGCTGAATCTCTTTCAGTCATCCGTCCAACGCGTCGGTTCCGAGTCGGACACGCCATAGTCCCACGACGGGTTCGGCTGGTTCCCCACCGGGCTTGGCACTGAGCGGTGAAGAATCGACGAACCGTGACCGCGACGGCGAGTACACGCCGTTAGCTCGAGCCGACAGCCCTCCTGAATTCGGGTAGTGCGTTCGTCGGCACAGTCTCCGTGCGCAGAACAGTCGGTAGAACGCCATGAGAGGCCATATCCGACAAATAAAGGGTATTGGTGGGCTCTATGCCCTGTTCTCGACGGTTTCAAATCCCCCGGGTCCCAAGTCGGGATATGGCAACTGACGACTACTCGGATGCGATCCGGGAGTTCGAACACGGCGGCGAGACGTATAAGATGGCAGACCTGACGGTTCTCGAGGACGAAGGACTCTGTGACCTCAATTCGCTGCCGGTGAGCATCCGGATTCTGCTCGAGTCGGTTCTGCGCAACGCCGACGGCGAGACGATCGACGCTGACGCCGTCCGCGCGGCGGCCTCGTGGGAACCCGACGTGCCAGACGCCGAGGTGCCGTTTACGGTTTCGCGGGTCGTCTTGCAGGACCTGACGGGCGTGCCGGCGGTCGTCGACCTCGCGGCGCTGCGATCGGCGGCCGACCGCAAGGGTGTCGACCCGACTGTCGTCGAACCCGAAGTCCCCTGTGACCTCGTGATCGACCACAGCGTTCAGGTCGACCACTTCGGCAGCGAGGATGCCTACGAGAAAAACGTCGAGATCGAATACGAGCGCAACGAAGAGCGCTACCGCGCGATCAAGTGGGCCCAGCAGGCGTTCGACGAGTTCAACGTCGTCCCGCCGGGAACGGGCATCGTCCACCAGGTCAACTTGGAGCACCTCGGTCGCGTCGTCCACGAGCGCGAGGTCGACGGCGAGCAGTGGCTCGTCCCCGACACGCTCGTCGGCACCGACAGTCACACGCCGATGATCGGCGGCATCGGCGCCGTCGGCTGGGGCGTCGGCGGCATCGAGGCCGAGGCCGCGCTGCTCGGCCAGCCGATCAATATGAGTCTGCCGGAAGTGGTCGGCGTTCGCCTCTCGGGCGAACTCCCCGACGGTGCGACCGCGACCGACCTCGTACTCCACATCACCGAGAAGCTCCGCCAGGTCGGCGTCGTCGACAAGTTCGTCGAGTTCTTCGGCCCCGGCGTCTCCGAACTTTCCGTCGCCGACCGCGCGACCATCTCGAACATGGCCCCAGAGCAGGGATCGACGATCAGCATGTTCCCGGTCGACGAGAAGACCCTCGAATACCTCGAGCTGACGGGGCGCGAGCCTGACCACATCGAACTCGTCCGCGAATACCTCGAGGCCCAGGGCCTGTTCGGCGAGCAGGACCCCGAGTTCACCGATGTCGTCGAGTTCGACCTCGGCGACGTCGAACCCAGCCTCGCGGGACACAAGAAGCCCCACGCCCGCATCCCGATGGGCGATCTGGACGAGCACTTCCCGACCTTGCTCGAAGAAGAGGGCGTCATCCCCTCGGGTGCCGCCGAGAGTGACGGCGGACTCGTCGCGGAGAACACGCCCCGACTCGACGAGAAGGTCCCGGTCGAACTCGACGACGGTACCGAAGTCGAAATCGGCCACGGCGACATCCTCGTCAGCGCGATCACGTCCTGTACGAACACCTCGAACCCATCGGTGATGGTGGCGGCCGGCCTGCTAGCGCGGAACGCAGCCGAGCAGGGACTCGAGGTGCCCGAATACGTCAAGACCAGCCTCGCACCCGGGAGCCGGGTCGTCACGGAGTACTTGAAGCGTGCGGACCTGCTCGACGACTTAGAGGAACTCGGCTACCACGTCGTCGGCTACGGCTGTACGACCTGTATCGGCAACGCCGGCCCGCTGCCGGAGCCCGTCGAAGAAGCCATCGACGAGTACGACCTCTGGACGACGAGCGTCCTCTCGGGCAACCGTAACTTCGAGGCCCGCATCCACCCGAAGATCAAGGCCAACTACCTCGCCAGTCCACCCCTGGTCGTCGCCTACGGCCTCGCGGGTCGGATGGACATCGACCTCGAGAACGACCCGATCGGCACCAACGACGACGGCGAGGAGGTCTACCTCGAGGATGTCTGGCCGGATACCGAGGAGGTCCGCGAGACGATCCACGACAACATCTCTCCCGAGATGTTCGAGGAGAAGTACGCGAGCATCTACGAGGGCGACGAGCGCTGGGAGGCCCTCGACGCCCCGACCGGCGAGGTCTACGACTGGGACCCCGAGTCGACCTACATCCGCGAGCCGCCGTTCTTCCAGGACTTCCCGCTCGAGGAGCCCGGCGTCGACAACGTCGAGGACGCCCGCGCGCTGCTCACGCTCGGTGACACCGTCACGACCGACCACATCAGCCCCGCCGGGCCGTTCAGCGAGGACCTGCCCGCCGGCCAGTGGCTCAAAGAACGCGGCGTCGAGCCCTACGAGTTCAACACATACGGGTCGCGCCGCGGCAATCACGAGGTCATGATGCGCGGCACCTTCGCGAACGTCCGCATCGAGAATCAGCTGCTCGACGGTAAGGAGGGCGGCTACACCATCCACCACCCGACCGGCGACGAGACGACCGTCTTCGAGGCCTCCGAGCGCTACCGCGAGGACGACACCCCGCTCATCGTCATGGCCGGCGAGGAACTGGGAACCGGCTCGAGCCGCGACTGGGCCGCCAAGGGGACCGACCTGCTCGGCATCCGCGCGACCATCGGCAAGAGCTACGAGCGCATTTACCGCGACAACCTCATCGGCATGGGGGTCCTGCCCCTGCAGTTCGCTGAGGGAGAGGGCTGGGAGGAACTCGGCCTCGACGGCACCGAGTACTACCAGATCGAGGGCCTCGAGGACGGCCTCGAGCCCAACGCAGAGCTAACCGTCACCGCCGAGGATGACGACGGCGAGGTCACCGAGTTCGACGTGACCGCACAGGTCGACACGCCGATGGCGGTCGAGTACGTCGAGAACGGCGGCGTCCTCCACCTCGTGCTGCGACGACTGCTCACCGAGGAACTCTAACGGGGACAGGCGGACTCGAAAGACGCGATTTGTTTTTTCCGGACTCGAGCGCCACGACGGTAGCCGATGGAGTATACCGATACCCTGGTCGCCGCTTCGCAGTCCTGACAGTCGATAAGAAACGTCACGTCCGGGTATTTTGTGTATCGTCCTCGACGCGCTCGCGAATCCGCCGGTTCCGCATCTCTTTCGAGTTTCGGCGCGCCTCGCGAACGCTGTCGGCCTCCTCGTTCGACCACCGACCGAACCCATCGTCGAAGGCACCGGCAGTCTTCTCTTCGAGCAGTCGTTCGATCGCATCGTCGTAGCTCTCACCGTCCCGCCGGTATCGGTCGAGCTTCCGCGTTACCGACTCGCTGACTCGGATCGTTTCGTCCACGGATTTTCTCTGCGTGTCTTTCGCGGTGCCGGTACGTTTGCCTTTGGTTCAGAGGTACCGACTGGCCCTCGTGATCACCCGTATCGAGACGGTCGATCAGCTCTGAAAGCTGACCGACAATCGCGAATCGATTATCGGACGTCCTCCGGCGAAACTGCGCTCGAATCGAGTTGCTCGTACGCCTCGAGCGTTTCCTCGATGTTTCGAATCGCCGGCTCGAGCGACAGCGGTTCGATGAGGGGGCCGTCGGTCGTCCGAACGGCGGCGAGGAGTTCCTCGAGACGAATGCGTGTATGATCGTCTGCGTCCGTCGTCACGCTTGATCGATCTCCGTGTGGCTCGAGTTGTCGGTCGTCTGTGCGTCCGAAACCGTTTCGGAAGCGCGTTGTCGAACACTCATTGTCCTGACCGAGGACACAGGTCGGGTATCCTACCACCCGGCCGAGAGTCGACTCGAACGATACACCTGTGCCTCTACTTCGAAGTACACGTAATTGTTCTTAATATTCTCTAATAGCGCTAGAAAAACTCTCGGATAGAATTTTCTAATACTACTATTGATAACACACTTGGTAATGTGATGAGTATCCCTTCACATCTGGCGATGAACGAAGAGTACGAACTGACAACGAACGAAGACGATGTTCTCGAGGTTCTCGAGGGGGGCGCGCAACGCCGAAGTAACTCAAAGAACGGACGAATCTCAACGATCAACAGATCAACTACGCACTCAACCAATTGATCGCCGCTGGATGGGTGAATAAAGTCACAACCGGTCTGTACGAACTCGAGGGCGACCCACGAAACGAGTAAGCAGAGCGTTTTTCCGAGGAATTTCCGCTGTTTGTACCCTTTCCGTTCGAGTTTTTCATAGCGTAGCCGATGAGATCCTAGTATTCACATCGGTTGAATACGAAACGCCCGGACATGCCAACGGGCGATATTCGCCGACCGAAAAGGACGAGCAAATCCTCGAGGCGCTGAAAGACGGCCGCGATCGTGGCGATCCGTGGGCCGTGCAAATCCGCGGTGATTGATGGACGAAACCGGCCTCTCGAAAAGCAATGTCGAGTTCTGCCTGCCAAGCCTCTGAGACGCCAGATGGATTCACCGTCCCTCGAGGGGACTCTACGAACTCGTCGAAGACCCGAGAGAGGAAAATTCGAACGAATAGTGGTAATCGGACGGTGTAATTTCTGCGTCGAAGCATTTGGCTCAAAACTGTTGCAGGATACGGATGTGCAATTGGCAATCGCCATTCATCTATTGAAACCCGAGAAGAAGAACGATCGAATTCGTGGGTTACGATGATCTATGTGAGACTGACCGAGCGATTCTCGAGGGCTGCGCGAACCCACCGCTTATCTCCGAGCGAGCTACTCCGAGCAGTACGACGGCGGGCGTCAAAAACAGGACGACCTCGTCGAGTCGGGTAGCCGTGGCATCGCCGAAATAAACGATAGCACGGTGCCGAAGCGGCGAATCGATGACTATAGTGGCCGTCTACCCGACTTTGCTCCTCCTCACGACGAGTGTGACATCCTCGAGCAACGCCCACGGAAATAACACTCGAGGCGTTCCCCAGCCACCTATCGCGGCCACTCGGAGGCGGTGTCTTACCAGTCCGGTGTCTCTCTCGAAAAGAGCACAATCGCGAACGGTGGAGATGACTCGGTGCCCCCTCACGAGGATGTATTGAACACGACGGTACATCATCGCAGACGGTGTCAGCGACCACTCCGCGAGACCAGGGACTACACGATGTCGTGAAACTGTGGATACATCGGAAGTCTTTCGCCATCGTCCCGTAGCGGACACTATTATCCCGATACAGCCGAGATAGTGGATGAATATCTACTGCAATACTATATTCCAGACCTTTCTGATCTTTATTAGCGGAGTTCGAAAACAAATACGGAATACTTAACCGTGTAGTCACACTCTGAAGTAGTGTAATGGCAAACGGTAAGGTTGATTTCTTCAACGACACAGGCGGCTACGGTTTCATTTCGACGGACGACGCAGACGATGACGTATTCTTCCACATGGAAGACGTTGGCGGCCCGGACCTCGAAGAAGGCACAGACATCGAGTTCGATATCGAACAGGCCCCCAAGGGTCCTCGCGCGACGAACGTCGTCCGCAACTAATTTCGATTTCATTGTCGCCTCGGCGACCGTGAACGACGAATTCATTTTTCGAATCGTGCGACCTGATCAGTGGTCTTCGTGATCGCTTCGCACTCTGTAGGTATCGCTCAGTGTGAGCATCACGGTCGGGTTTGCAAGCAGTTCGACGGCACCTCGCCATAGCTCGGACCGAATTGCGAATCGCTCACTTCGATCGACCGTCGCTGTTGGCCGAACGGGCACAGACATCGCTCTTTTACAACCACCGCCCGTACGTGCGTTCATGACCGACCCCACGTCACGAAATCGCCTCGAGGAGGAGGAAAGTCCCTACCTGCGCCAGCACGCGGACAACCCGGTCAACTGGCAGCCGTGGGACGAGCGGGCCCTCGAGGCCGCGAGGGAACGGGACGTGCCGATATTCCTCTCCATCGGCTACTCGGCGTGTCACTGGTGTCACGTCATGGAAGAGGAAAGCTTCGCCGACGAAGCGGTCGCCGAGGTACTAAACGAGAACTTCGTCCCGATCAAAGTCGACCGCGAGGAGCGCCCGGACGTCGACAGCATCTACATGACTGTCTGCCAGCTCGTCCGCGGGCAGGGAGGTTGGCCGCTCTCGGCGTGGCTCACCCCCGAAGGGAAGCCGTTTTTCATCGGCACGTACTTCCCGAAAGAGGGCCAACGTGGCCAGCCCGGTTTTCGCGATTTGCTCGATCGGATTAGCGACTCCTGGACGAACGGGGACGACCGCGAGGAGATGGAACACCGCGCCGAGCAGTGGACCGATGCGGCGAAAGATCGGCTCGAGGAGACAGCCGACGCCACGGGAACCGACGCCGGCGCGAGCGCCGAGCCGCCATCAAGTGACATCCTCGAAACGGCTGCAGACGCGATCGTTCGGAACGCCGACCGGGAGTTCGGCGGCTTCGGCTCCGGCCAGAAATTCCCCCAGCCGACGCGTCTCCGGGTGCTGGCCCGGGCGTACGACCGAACCGGAGACGAGGATTACCTCGACGTACTCGAGCAGACCCTGGGCGCGATGGCGTCGGGCGGGCTCTACGACCACGTCGGCGGTGGCTTCCACCGCTACTGCGTCGACCGGGACTGGACGGTGCCTCACTTCGAGAAAATGCTTTACGACAACGCAGAGATTCCACGCGCGTTCCTCGCCGGGTACCAGATAACCGGCAAGGGACGATACGCAGAGGTCGTCGACGAAACGCTCGCGTTCGTCGACCGGGAGCTGACCCACGACGAGGGCGGCTTTTTCAGCACACTCGACGCCCAGAGCGAGTCCCTCGAGACCGGCGAGCGCGAGGAAGGTGCGTTCTACGTCTGGACGCCCGACGAGGTCGAGGACGTCCTCGAGGACGAGGCGGATGCGGCGCTGTTTTGCAAGCGGTATGACATCTCCCGGTCGGGTAATTTCGAGGGGCAAAACCAGCCGAACCGCGTGACTCCGGTGTCGGAACTCGCCGTCGGCTTCGATCTCGAGGAAAGCGAGATCCTGAAGCGACTCGAGTCGGCCCGACAGCGGTTGTTCGAGGCCCGAGAAGAGCGCCCGCGGCCCGACCGCGACGAGAAAGTACTCGCGAGCTGGAACGGATTGATGATTTCGACGTTCGCCGAGGCGGCGCTGGTGCTCGGGGAAGACGACCACGCCGACACCGCCGTCGACGCCCTCGAGTTCGTCCGGGATCGACTCTGGGACGAGGACGAACAGCGACTCTCGCGGCGATACAAGGATGGGGACGTCGCGATCGACGGCTACCTCGAGGACTACGCCTTCCTCGCACGGGGGGCGTTGGACTGTTACCAGGCCACCGGCGACGTCGACCACCTCGCCTTCGCGCTCGAGTTGGCTCGCATCATCGAGGTCGAGTTCTGGGATGCGGAACGGGGCACGCTTTACTTTACCCCGGAGAGCGGCGAATCGCTCGTTACGCGGCCCCAGGAGCTCGGCGATCAGTCGACGCCCTCCGCGGCCGGCGTCGCGGTCGAAACGCTGCTCGCGCTCGATGAGTTCGCGACCAGCGAGGGATCGACGGTCCCCCGAGCAGACGGCGAAGCCGTCGACGAGGATTTCGAAGGCGTAGCCGCCACCGTCCTCGAAACTCACGCGAACCGAATCGAGGCGAACACGCTCGAACACGCGACGCTGTGTCTCGCCGCCGACCGTCTCCGGTCGGGGCTTCTCGAGGTGACGGTAGCCGCCGACGAGTTCCCCGAAGCGTGGCGCGAACAGTTCGCGTCGCGATATTTCCCGGACCGGCTCTTTGCGCTGCGGCCGCCGACCGAAGAGGGACTCGAGGAATGGCTCGATATGCTCGGATTCGCTGAGGCTCCCCCGATCTGGGCGCACCGCGAGGCTCGTGACGGTGAGGCGACGCTGTACGTCTGCCGGGACCGGACGTGCTCGCCGCCGACTCACGACGTGACGGACGCGCTCGAGTGGCTCGGGGATGCAGACGAGGGTTCGGGGGCGGGCGACGTAGCCGACGCCCCGTTTTGAGAATACCGTCGGGCCTTATTCGAACGGATTCGACGCATCGTGCGGGTTGCGATCCGACCACTCGGCGAGTGTCGTCCCATGACGAAGGGAACGCTCTCGTTCGTATCCGCTTCGTGCATAAACAATGGTAGCGGTCCGAGCGCACTTCGCACAAAATGTTACCGCTTCTCGGCATTTCTTGTACACTGTTGCCAAACCTCACGAGAGATCATGACCACCACGCTCGACGAACGCGGACGAGAACTGGGATCGGGTGCGGTCGGAGAACTCTGTATCAGGCCGAACCAGCCCCGAATACTCCTCGATCACAACCACGCCAAACCCGAGCGGATGCTAGAGGCTACCGGCAACCTCTGGTTTCACACCGGCGACGCCGCCTACCGCGACGAGGACGGGAACGTGTACTTCGACCGATTGGGCGACGTGAGTCGCCGCCGAGGGGAAAACATCTCCTCGATGCAGATCCAGGACGCGGTCTCGAGCCACGATGCCGTCGACGCCGCGGCCGCGTTCCCGATCCCCGCGCCGGAGGGCGGCGAGGATCAGATCGGCCTTGCCGTCGAACCGCGCCAGGACGCCGACGTGACGTCCGCAGCGATCGACGACCACCTGGACGGGCGACTCCCCGAGTTCATGCAGCCAGACGAGACGTTCGTCGTCGACGAGATTCCGACGACGGAGACGAACAAGCTGCGGAAGTTCGAACTCCGGGAGGAACTCCTCGAATGACCGACGATCCGTTCGAAACGATCGCCGAAGCGAAACGAGCGCTTTCCGACGATGCGCGCGAGGAGGCCGTTGCGCGCCAGCACGAACTCGGCAAATTGACCGCCCGTGAGCGCGTCGACTACCTGCTCGACGATGGGACGTTCGAGGAAATTGGCCGCCTCGCGTCACCGATGCCGACGACGCCCGAGACGACCGACTGGGAGCGCGAGGACGCCCCGACCGACGGCGTCGTCACGGGCTACGGAGAGATCGATAGCCGCTCCGTCGCGCTCTTCGCCACCGACTTCACTGTCAAGGGCGGCTCGATCGGACACGCAGGCGGTCGCAAGATGGCCCGCGTCGCAGAGCGGGCCCTCGACCGCGGATTGCCGCTGCTCATGCTGCACGACGGCGGTGGCCACCGCATTCAGGAAGGGCTCGACGCCGCGCCGTTCGCCCGCGGCGACAACGGGTTCTCGAAACTCCAGACCGCCCTCTCCGGCTGGGTTCCCGTCGTCTCGGCGATGATGGGGCCGGCATTCGCGGCACCGACGAACTTCGCGGCACTATCGGACTTCGTCCCGATCGTCGAAGGGACAGGCACGATGGGCGTGGCCGGCCCGTCGCTCGTCGAGGCCGCACTCGGCGTCGACGGGACAAAAGCGGAACTCGGCAGCGCGCGGTTTCAGACGACGGAAACCGGCATGGCCGACCTTGCGTGCGATGACGACGAAGCCTGCCTCGACGCGATCCGGACGTTTCTCTCGTATTTGCCGCGAAATTCCCGTCGAGAGCCGCCAACGACCGACTCCCGACCGCCGGCCGTCGACGGCGAGCGGTTGCGTGAAATCGTCCCCTCGAGCCCGCGAAAGGGGTACGACATCGACGAGATAATCGAGGGAATCGTCGACCGGGACTCAGTGTTCGAACTCAAACCGACCTACGCCCGGAACATCGTCACCGCCTTCGCCCGTCTCGAGGGCGAGCCGGTCGGCATCATTGCCAACAACCCCCGGATCAAGGCGGGGGCCATCGATACGGGTGCCTCGGAAAAAGCAGCCCACTTCGCGGCCGTTTGCGACGCGTACGGGCTTCCGATCGTCACACTGACCGACGTGCCCGGAATTCTGCCGGGGCCCGATTCAGAGCGCGAGGGGATTGCCCGACATTCCGCAAAACTTCCGTACGAACTCGCTCGCGCGACGGTCCCGATTGCCAACGTCGTTCTCCGGCGCGGCTACGGGTTCGGCTACGTGGCCATGGGCGGCGGCCGATCGATCGACTCGGAGCTGACGGTGCTGTGGCCGACGGCCGAAGTCGCGGCCATGGGTATCGAGGGAGCCGTCGACATCGCCTACCGCCGTGAGATCGAATCAGCTGACGATTCCGATGCCCGACGCGAGGAACTGATCGAGAAGTTCAAAGACAGAACCGACGCCGTCCGTGCGTCCTCTCGTGTCGGAACCGACGGCGTCGTCCAGCCCGAAGACACTCGCAAGCGAATCCTGCAGGCGTTCGCTCGAGCTGACGAACCGCGGGAGAACGACTGGCCGCCCAAGAAGCGGCCGATCGATCCGATCTGAGGCCGGCGGGCCTTGCCGGCCTTCGTCGTTCGATTGACGAGCTATGCCGCCTCGACCGCGGTCTCGATCTCGTCGGCGAGCCAGACGGCCGGTGGCACGTCTTCTTCCTCGACGAACCGGGTGATTTCCTCTTCATCGTCGTTTTCCACGACGATCGTCGGGATGAGTTCGATGTCGTACTCTTCGACCCCCGGACCCTCCTTGTCCTGGTCAAGGGCGAATTCCTCGATGCGCTCGCCGGGAACCTCGGCGGCTTCGAGCGCCGCGCCGAAGTCGGGCAACAGGGCGCGACAGTCCTTGCACCAGTCGCCGCCCCAGATCTTGTAGGTCAGTTCGTCGCTGTGCGCCGCGAGCGTCTCGACCGCCTCATCGTAGCTGGCCGCGTCCCACGTCGGATTCGGCCGCATCGTCTCGAGACTCATACGAACGGATTGCGGCTCCGTCGGCTTAACCGCGGTGTTTCTGGCGGGGTGATCGCTCGAGGCACCGCTGGGGATCGCAATGAGTGACCAACCGGCGAAGGGGAGGACGTTCTGGACACTCCGGCTCCGTGGGGTACCGTTGTGCGAGGGGAGGCGACCAGCAACGAGCCGGCACGTCCTGCCTCGGTCCAGCATGCGTTTACGTCTGGGCTCCCAATCCAGGAACAATGAAAGGGAGCATTCTGGACACCATTGGCTCGCCGCTCGTCCAGGTCGATTCGCCCGATGGCGTGACGGTCGCTGCCAAGATCGAATCGTTCAACCCCGGCGGCTCGGCCAAGGATCGACCGGCCCGCGAGATGATCCGGGCTGCCGAACGCGAGGGACTGATCGAACCAGGCGACCGCCTGGTCGAACCGACGAGCGGGAACACCGGTATCGGCCTCGCGCTGGTCGCGGCTGCACGCGACTACGACCTGACGATCGTCATGCCGGCCTCGAAGTCCAAGGAGCGCCGGCAGATCATGGCCGCCTACGGGGCCGACCTCGAGTTGGTCGACGGAGAGATGGCAGACGCCCGCGAACGAGCGGACGAGCTCGAGGCCGAGGGGGCGATCCAGCTCGGGCAGTTCGAGAACCCCGCAAATCCCGAGGCCCACTACAGGACGACGGGCGAGGAAATCGTCGAGCAGGTCGGCGACCGTGAGATCGACGCGTTCGTGGCCGGCGTCGGGACCGGGGGAACGCTCTCGGGAACCGGTCGACGGCTTCGCGAGGAGTTCCCCGAAATGGACATCGTTGCGGTCGAACCGGACAGAAACGCCGTTCTCTCGACCGGCGAGGCGGGACAGGACGAGTTCCAAGGGATGGGACCTGGATTCGTCAGCGATAACCTCGACGTCGATCTGATCGACCGGGTCGAGACGGTAAAACTCGAGAACGCCGAGGAGGAGTGCCGACGTCTCGCCCGCGATGAAGGCGTCCTCGTCGGCCAATCGAGCGGTGCCACGAGTCTTGCTTCCCAGCGAATCGCCCGGCAGATCGCCGATCCCGATGTCGACTGTCCGGACGTGCCGACCGCCTTCGACGGCGGTGGACGACCCGCGTCGTCGGAAACCGATGGCGGGCGGACACCAGACGACTGCCCGCTCGTCGTCACCGTCTTCTGGGACAGCGGCGAACGGTACCTCTCGACCGGACTCTTCGACTGAGCAACCACTGACGGCCCCCGGCTCCGGACCGCCGTTGGCACAAAAAGTTCTTTTACCTAGCCGAATCCCCTTAACCCAGACCTTCGTAGGATCGGATACGATGACACGCCCCTCCAGACGGAGTCTGCTGTGTGGTACCGCCTCGATGATCGCGCTCTCTGCCGGCTGTGTCGCCGACGATCCCGGAAACGCGTCGAACGGCGACGGTGGCGGTGATGGTGGCGGTGATGGTGGCGGTGATGGTGACGGTGGAAACGAAACGGACGACGGCGACGGGGCTCCGGAGACTGACCCCGACGACGAGATCGGCGACCTGCCCGACGGTCTGGCCGACTGCGAAACGCAGCCGTACTACTACCCAGAGCCTGTCGAGTCGCCCGACGCCGGTCTAATTCTCGATCAAAACGATGCGAACGATTGGTTCGCCGACCGGGGGACTCAGTCGGACGCGGTCACCCAGTTCGTCGACGAGACAGACTTCGAGACGTCGATTATCGTCGCACTCGAGGCGACCGGACCGAATCTTTGCTACGAGATGACGCTCGAGGAGATCGATATCGACGAGGGTGATTCGGAGACGGAAGACGACGACGAACTCGCCCTCGACGCCGCAGTTCGGGAAGTCCCCGACGGGAACGATATGTGCGGTCAACAGGTACGAACCGTCGGACGACTCGTCCGGGCAACGTTCGAGGCGGAGCCGCTGACACGGATCTCCGCCACGATCGTCGACAAGGACGGTCAGGAACATGGGATCGGTATCGCAAGCGAGAGTTCCTCCGCGAGCGCGAGCAAGGAATCGTCGTACGGCAGCGGAAGCGACAGTCAGTCGGTCGATTCCTGACGCGTTTCCGACCGCTGAACCGTCTCTGGTTCACCGACAACAGCGCGGCGGCGCGCACGACATCCCGAGAGTGCGGAATCGAGTGAGCGGCGATCAGGGAGTGTATTCGGCTTCGGTCAGACGAACGACGAGGACGTCCTCGACGTCCCGGAGGTCGTATTCGGGCAGTTCGTCGTCGGTTCGGCGGACGTACAATGGTTCGACGAGCCGATAGGTCGGTCCGGTGGTCTCCGCCCGGTCGGCGTCGCTCGAGTCCTCCGTCCGCGCCGGTGATGTGTTCTCGTCGTTGCTCGTCGCGTCGGAAGCGGCAGTTGAACCTCTCTGCGCGTTTGAACTCGAGTCGGTGTCCCCAGAACCGTCGTCGACGGGCGATTCAACGGCCGTTTCGACTCGCTCGAGGCCGTAGATCTTGCAGTACTCGGCCGTCTCTGCAGAGTCGACCGTACCGTTTCGGAGTTGTCGGGCTAACGGTCGTGAGAGCCACTCCGCTTCGCTGACGCTCGGTTCCTGAACGAGTGCCTCGTCGACGAACCGGGTTAGATACCAATCGAGGTCGTTCAACAGCGAGACGGCAGCGCCGACGCTCACCGTCCGGACCGCGAGAGAGTTTTCGAAGGGGCGCTCGAGGTCGTACGTCGAAAGGGCATCACGAGCCGTTTCCCGGGAGAGCAACTCGTACCGGAGGGTGCTCTCGTCTTCGCCGATGAGACAGACGCGGGTCACTACGCTGTGGTGGGTGCGGTTGGGTAATGTCGGTTTCGGCTTCGTCGTTCGGTTTACGGTTCGACGAGTTTCGCATGCTTCGCGGCTTCCTCGGCCCGCTCGAGCAGACCGTCAGGTTCGGCCTCGAGAAGCGGTTCGAGGCGAGCGTTCGTTTCGACGCGATCGGGGGTGACGCGGTTGCACCCGGCGTCGATCGTCGAGCCGGTAAAGGTGCCGATTTCGCGGGCGGTCGCGACGATGTCTTGCTTGTCTCGGGTCAAAAGCGGACGATGGATCGGGAGGCGAGTTGCGCGGCTGGTGACGCCGAGGTTTCGGACGGTTTGACTGGACTTCTGTCCCGCCGCCTCGCCAGTGACGATTCCGTTTGCGTCGACACGCTCCGCGAGCGTCTCGGCGGCGCGATAGAAAAACCGTCGCAGGGAGAGCATTCTGCCCTGTTCCATCTCCCCAACCAGCAGGTCCACCGTCTCGCCGCCGGGAATCTTGTACGCCTGCATGTCGAAGTTCGGTGCGTATTCCGAGAGAACTCGGACGGTCTCCATCGCGCGCGCCTCGTGGTCGATCCCGCCGTAATCGCCGAGGTCGACGTAGGCCGGCACGATCGGAGTGCCGCGTGTCATCATCTCGTAGGCCGCGACCGGCGAGTCGATTCCGCCGCTGACCAGCGCGATCACCGACTCCTGAGAACCGAGGGGCAGCCCACCCGGACCGGGGACCGTCTCGAGGTAGATGAACGCCAGATCCTCGCGCACTTCGACGCCGAACGTGAGATCGGGGTCGTCGAGGTTGACTTCCGGTTCGAACTCGTCCTCGACGCTCTCCCAGATGGCAGTGCCGCCCTCGCGAGCAAGTTCTTCGCTCCCGTAGGGGAGGGTCTTGTCCGCCCGACGCGCGTCGACTGCGAACGTCCCGCCGTCATAGCACGCATTGGCAGTCTCCGCCAGCGCATCCAGAATCCGACCTTTCTCGGTGCTGACGGTCAGTGCGGGGCTCGCCGAGACGACGCCGAACGTATCGGTCGCTGTCGCGGTCGCGTCCGCCACTGCATCCTCCTTCGTGTGGATCAACGGCCGATTCCACCGGCGTTCGACCGTCCCGGGAATCGACCGGTCTGCGAGAAGGGCCTCGATATTTTCGACGAGGAGACCCTCCATGTGCCGCTTGACGGTGTTACTCTTCGTGTTGAGGTCCCCGTGACGAACGAGGACGGTATCCGCTCCCGGAGGGTGCATAGCATGTGATAGTCGGCCGTAGCTATAAGGGGATTGCGAGGTCGGTGTCGGTCTCGAGCATCCGCGGATGGCCATTTCAAATGATCGATGCTCCGATCGCGGGGGGCCAACTCAGACGGTCGACTCTTCGATTGCCGGACTCAGGCTTCCGGTATGAGTGTAGATTCCAGCGACGAGGACGGCACCGGCCAATAGCGGAATAACAGCACTGAGTGCGTACAATACGTCATACCCGACCGCGTTGGCGAACGGCAGCGAGATCAGCGGGCCGAGTGCGCCGCCGACGTCACCGAAAACGTTGTTCGTTCCCATCGCCCTTCCCATTCGCTCTTCGGGCGTGAGATCCGCGAGCAAGGCAGTCAACGGGCCGCCGACGCCGCCCTGTCCGGCCCCGATCAGAGCACACCCGAAGACGATGGTGCCGAGCGACGGAGCGAGGGTGAGGACTGCAAACCCGCTACAACTCGTCACGAGAAAGACGAGCAAAACGGGAACGCGAGCGCCGACGCTATCGCTGATCTTACCGCCGAATATCGTAAATATCGCTCCAGAAAATGCCGAAATCGCCATCAGGAGTCCGGATGTACCCTGTTCGGCGTAGTCGATACCGACTCCTGCTAGCTCGAGCGCGAGCCCCATCGATTCGACCTCGAGGTATAACACGAGCGTCGAGAAGAGGACGCCGAAGTATGCGAAGTAGAGCCCGAAGTTTACGAAACCGATGGTCACCGCCGGGAGGGTGATCTCGAGGTCCCACGATCCGATCGAAGAATCCGAGGTGTCGACGTGCGTCTCCGGGACGATGAAGTACGCGATCACGCTCGCAAAACCGGCGAACGAAGCCGCGAGGACGAACGCGGCGACGTTGCTGTAGACTTCGCTTACGATTCCGCCGAGAACCATCCCGGCGGGAAATCCGAACGTGATTCCCGCTCGGACGATACCCATGCTCGTTCCCCGCGAGTCGGCCTCGCTGACGTCGGCGGTGATCGTGTACGCCGTCGCAAACACGAGCGCACTACCGACGCCCCACGTGATCCGCGCGAGGACGAACCAGAACGCCGGTACCGGAGACCGGATCGCGATTACGTAGCCGAAGGTTGCGAATCCCTCGATCGCTAGCCCCGCGACGAAGGGGGTGCGAGTGCCGATTCGATCGACCAACATCCCCGCCGGCGCGTTCGCGAACAGTCGCGTCCAGCGATTCGCCGAGAGGATGATGCCGACGACGAACGCCGAAATCCCGACTACTTCGCCGAGATTTGGGAGAATCGGAAACACGACTCCACCGCCGAAGCCGACGAAGAAGGTGCTCGCGACGACGGCGTACACGACCGTGCGAGACGTCGATCGAGAACTCGAGTCGGACACTGGTGGTCACTACGTATTTCGATCCGGGACGGTGTGTTTGGATTCGAGACGGCGTATTTCGGTCCGGGACGGGGTACACGGGGCCGGATCTAAATGATTCCGACACCGTACGCACCTGCCGGTTTTCGCGCCAGAGGCGGTGTAAAACCGATCGGCAGCGATCACCACTGTCGAGAACCCTCGAACAGAGCCGAACCGGCCTCGTTGACGGGGGCGCTCCTTAGAACGTCGAGAGGTCGCCGTCGATCACGCGACGGGTGATTTCGGTAACGTCGCCGAGTTCCCGGTCGACGATCGGCCTGACCTCTTGTTCGACGTCCGAGACCGCGATGCCGTCGTCGGTGACGACCTGCACGTCAGCGACGTGGGGCTGGTCTATGGGGCGGCCGATCTGGGAGAGAAGGCGGACACGCAGATCGCGGATACCGTCGACCTCGGCGACGACCTCCTCGGCGATCTCGGTCGAGAGGAGATTGTAGATTTTGCCGATGTGGTTGACCGGATTTTTCCCGCTGGTGGCTTCCATCGACATCGAGCGGTTGGGCGTGATGAGCCCGTTCGCGCGGTTGCCTCGCCCGACGGAGCCGTCGTCGCCCTGCTCGGCTGAAGTTCCGGTGACGGTCAGATAGATCGAGCCCTCCTCGTAATCGTCGGCCGTGTTGACGTGGACGTCGACCTCGCGAGCCGTGTGATCGCGCGCGACGTCGGCGACGAACTCGCGGACGGACTCGACCGCGTCGATGTACGCGTCCAGATCCGCAATGTGTTCGTCGACCATCGCCGCTGCGACGGTAACGTCGATCTTCTCGCCCTCTCGTTTACCCATGATCTTCACGTCCGGCCCGAGTTCCGGATTCGAAGCCGCGTAGTCTCCGTTCAGACGGCGTTCGGTTTCGATAACAATTTGCTCGGTTTCGGTCAGCGGGGCATGTCCGACGCCAAAGCTCGTGTCGTTGGCCATCGGGACGCCCACCGATCCCGCCGCCTCATCGTCTTCGTCGAAAACCTCCTGGAGGTCGCCGCTTCCTTCGCCGAGTTTGACGTCGACGACGATGTCCTCACCGACGGTCAGTTGTGGGATTTCGGATTCGAGATACTCCCGTGCGGCCCGCAGCGCGATGGTTTCGGCGGGGATGGTCCGGCCCTCGTAGTGTTTGGTCGCGCGGCCGACAATCAACAGGTAGATCGGATCGATGACCTCGCCGCCGCCGAAGGCTGGTGCGGCTTCGCCCGCGACGAGTTGGGTCTCGTCGGTGTTGAAGTGTAGCACCTCACCGACACGATCGAGGTACTCTCTCGCGAGCGCCCCGGCAACGCTCTCGGCGATTCCGTCGCAAATGGAGTCTGGATGGCCGATCCCCTTTCGCTCGACGATCTCGACGTCTTGATCCTCGACTGCCTGTCGATCGATAGAGCCGATTCGAATGTTCCGCTCGCTCATTGCCGGCCCTTAACAGAGCGTGGTCGTATAACTTGCGGATATGACTGAGGAGTTGCATCATAACTGCCGTGAGTTATCCGTCTCAAAGCTACTGTCTTCTCTGACCTGGACGCGGGGCGAGAGTGGTCACGAGTCGAGCAGTAATCCGAGGTACGAGGTTCTGATCTGATCGGTTGGATCGAGACCCAGGCGCTCGAGAACGTCGTACGCACCCTCTCTGGCGTCTTCGAGTTCGGCCTCGCACTGGACGTCCGTTTCGACTTCTACGTACTCGCCCACGCCGTCGACCTCGTCGAGGGTAATCGTGTACCCGTCGAACTCGAAGCAGTCCCGTTCCTTTCGGACGGTCGCGGCAGGTTCGAACCCGAGTTTCGCCAGGAGCTCGTTTAGTTCGTCGGCGTCGTCAACGAGGGTTTCGACCTCTTCGCGGGTCTTGGATTCGTCGTCGACGAGCGGTCCCTTGTAGGTAAGTCGCGTCTCCTCGGATCCGTCGGCGGGTCGTTCTTCGCGGATCCGAAGTGCTTCATCGGTCTCGGGAAACGATCGGTGAGGCGCGTCGTAGTAGGTGTCGATCTGAACGACCACGCCTCGGGGCATCGCCTCGAGCTCAGCGAGGCGATTTCGAACGGCCTCGAGATCGGCTGGGACCTTCACCTCCACCTCGTACATGCTCGAGGTAACGAAAAGCGGTCGTAAGTATCGGTCGCTCTCGCACGAAAACGCGGTACTTAAATGTAGACGGACGGACGTACCACGTATGACCGAGGAACAAGAGGCCGAACTCGACGAGCAGGCCGATGACGTCGACGAAGAAGTAGCAGACGAAGACACCGAGGAAGCCGAAGGACTGCAGGAAGGTGACTTCATCGAGATCGAATACACCGCCTACACAGTCGAAGACGAACAGCTGGTCGATACGACCGACCCCGACGTCGCCGAGGAGGAGGGTGTCGACGACCAGGGTCAGGAGTTCAAGCCGCGAACGATCGTCCTGGGTGAGGGTCACATTTTCGAGGGCGTCGAAGACGCCATCACCGGCTCCGAAGTCGGCGACTCTGGCTCGGTGACGATCTCAGCTGAGGACGCCTTCGGTGAGTACGATCCCGATGACGTCCAGACCGTCAGTGCCGAGAAGATAGACGAAGACGACCGGTACCCCGGCGCGAACGTCCAGATCGACGGCCAGCAGGGCTACATCAGTACGATTATCGGTGGGCGCGCCCGCGTCGACTTCAACCACCCGCTCGCGGGCGACGACGTCGAGTACGAGTACACGGTGCTCGACGAGGTCGATGACCGCGAACAACAGGCGGCCGGCCTGTTCGAGATGTATCTCGGGATGGAACCGGACCTCTGGATCGAGACTGACGAAGTCGAGGAGGAGGTTCCCGTCGAACCCGACGAAGACGAGGAAAGCGAAGATGACGAACCCGCAGAACCCGAGTTCGAGACGGAGACCGTCGAAAAGGAGACGCTCTACCTCGAGGCCACGCCCCAGATGACGATGAACCAGCAGTGGATGATGGGCAAACAGCAGATCGGTCAGGACATCATCGACAAGGTCGGCGTCGACCGCGTCATCGTCCAGGAAGTCATCGACGGCATGGGCGGCATGGGAATGGGCGGCATGATGGGCGGCATGGGCGGTATGGGCGGCGGCGACATCGAGGAGGCCCTCGAGGACGCCGACGTCGATGCCGACGAGATCGTCGAAGAACTCGAAGGCGCAGAAGAGTAAGGACCGCGACACCGCGCTTGAGTGCGTTTGGTTGTCTGCGACAGAAATCGATGGTTCGGTGATCGGGATTGGGTTTACGGTTGCGGGTCTCTCCGTGGCGACCACACGATAGTGCGTGGATCAATTTTTGTGCAGCGAGAGGTATCCAGGCGCCGCAGTTACTGGTCAGCTCGAGGAATGACCATGCCGAGTCGGAGTCGAAACGGCTGATCGCAGCGATCGAGCAGTGGTTCCTGCTGACCGGGAACCGGTTTGCGATCGCGATCGGCGTCGCGATATCGTTTAGACTGGTGTTTCCGGCTCTCGTGATGGGAGCGTCACACCGCACCCAGACGTACAGGGGGTACAAAATCGGTACATTCGGTCAGGCGATGTCTCGGCTCGTGTCGATCGCGACTTCCTCCGTCAACTCGAGTTTGATCGCGTCAGTTGGCTGGCTGCCGCCGCGGAACTTCGGGATGGTCAAGTGGTTCTCGAGTTCCGTCCCGGCGATCTCCGTTCGAAGGTCGAAGACGGCGTCGGCCGCGTGGTAAGTCCGCGATCGGTTTGCGGGCTCGTCCCCCTTCAGACAGTGTAGGACGGCGATGCTCCCGGTCTCGAGCATCTGTGATTTGAGCTCATTGAGAAACGCGATATAGTCTTCCGTGTTACATCGCTCGAGGACGTCCATCGTATCGACGATGAGGTTGGCCCCGTCGGGTAAGGCACCGATGAGCCGCGTTGCCTCCTCGATCGGGGATTCGCTGGCGACGTGTCTGATCGTTGGACTGCCGACGGCCGACGGGGAGGTTTCGATGGCGTGTCGCACGGCGTCGTCCGAACGTTCCGTCGAGAGATAAAGCGTTCCGCGAGCGGCCGTTAGTTCGTAGAGGAGGAGCTCCGATTGGCTGGCCGGCTCGGCGGTGAACGCGACGATACAACCCGGTGGGAGGCCACCATCGAGCTTTCGATCGAGCACGTTGATTCCGGTATCCAACCGACCGACCATACAAGTACCACCAATTATCGTAGAACCTGTATAACTCTTTGCCCTAGGATAACGTGTCTGACCGCGAATCCGGGAGATTGCCACCCAGTCGACCACCACGGCAACCGGGTCGCGAATGCCACCGTCGAATGGAGAGATTCAAGGGGCACGCACAAGCCTACACGAACGAATGCGCCACGATCACCTCATCACGAGCAAACAACTCTCGCGGGCAGACATCGAGACCGTCCTCGACCATGCAGCCGATATCGCCGCCGACCCGTCGGCCGTCGCCGACCGACACGCCGGAACCTTGCTCGGCCTGCTATTTTTCGAACCGAGTACGCGGACGAAGATGAGCTTCGAAACCGCCATGAAACGGCTCGGCGGTGACGTCGTCGACATGGGATCGATCGAATCCTCGAGCGTGAAGAAAGGAGAAACGCTTGCCGATACCGTCCGTGTCATCGAGGGGTATGCGGATGCAATCGTCCTCCGGCATCCAAAGCAGGGATCGGCGACGATGGCCAGCGAGTTCGTCGACGTCCCGTTGCTGAACGCGGGCGATGGGGCCGGCCATCACCCAACACAGACGTTACTGGACCTCTATACGATCCGCGAGAACGCCGGATTGGACGATCTGACGATCGGTATCATGGGCGACCTGAAATACGGTCGGACCGTCCACTCACTGGCCCACGCGTTGACCAACTTCGACACTCGTCAGCACTTCGTCAGCCCCGAGAGCTTACGACTACCCCGCGAGGTGGTCTACGACCTCCATCAGCAACAGGACGGAACGGGAATCCGCGAACACGAATCCCTGGAGGACATCCTGCCGTCACTGGACGTCCTCTACGTCACGCGAATCCAGCGCGAGCGATTCCCCGACGAAAACGAGTACCAGACGGTCGCCGGTGAGTACCAGATCGACGTCGAGACGCTCGAGGCGGCGAGCGACGACCTGACGGTGATGCATCCGCTGCCGAGGGTAGACGAGATTGCCCCCGAAATCGACCAAACCGACCACGCGGCCTACTTCGAGCAAGCGCACAACGGAGTTCCGGTTCGAATGGCGCTTCTGGACCTCCTGTTGAGTGATGACGGAACCGCCGGGCCCGATGGAACCGACGACACCAGTGGAGGTGATCTCGATGAGTAACGAGGGCGACAACGAGGACGTCGACCACGAACTGCGAGTCAGCAAGATTCGCGACGGGACCGTCATCGATCACGTCCGCGGCGGACAGGCACTGAACGTCCTCGCGATTCTGGGTATCGACGGGAGCAAAGGTGAGGAGCTATCGATCGGGATGAACGTCCCATCCGATCGGCTCGCGCGCAAGGACATCGTCAAGGTCGAGGGTCGCGAACTCAGTCAAGACGAGGTTGACGTCCTCTCGTTGATTGCGCCAGACGCGACGATCAATATCGTTCGGGACTATGACGTCGAAGAGAAACACCGCGTCGAACGTCCAGACGTCGTCGAGGGTGTCCTCTCCTGTCCCAACGCCGCCTGTATCACGACCGGCAACGAACCCGTCACGTCACGATTTACGGTCCTGGAAGACGGCGTTCGCTGTTCGTACTGCGAAACGATCGTCCGCGAAGAGATCGCATCCCTGATCGATACCTGAGCAGTCTGCAGATCGAGATAGTTTCTCACCGAAGTGACCATCCAGAATACCTAAGTGATTCCCAACCGAACCCCTAGATGTACATGTCACGTACCGTCAAAATTGTACTCGCCCTGTTCGCCATCGCCGTCCTGTGGAAAGTCGCCTTTAGCGGTTCGTCGGACGTCGAAGTCGACTACGAACCAACCGAAGCGTAACGTACAAATCCGAACGGCTTACGGGGATGGCGACGTATCAGGAGGTATGTACGGCGTCGTTACCCGTAACGCCGATGAAGTACGGTGGCCGGAGTTCGACCGCGGCTTCTACGAGGTTAAAGACGTGACCGGCCGGTCCGCCGACCCGATCGCTGACGGGGTAAACATGGTCTCTTGCTTCGGCGACAACGCTGCCGCCGACGCCGACCCGTCGCTGGTCCCCGTCGACGACATGGGCCGACCGGCCGACCGTGAACGTTCGTACTTCGACTGGGCGTACGTCTGCCCCTCCCGCGAAGACTATCGAGAGGGTCTGTTCGAAATCATCGACGACTGCATCGCCGAAAACGAGGACGTCCGCCTCGACGACATCGGCTTTCCCCGTGCGGAATACTGTCGCTGTGGCGTCTGCGAAACGTCGTTCGCGGAGAGCGAGTACGACGACCGAATGGCCTGGCGGGCAAACGTCATCACCGAGTTCGTCGACGCGGCCGCCGATCGCATTCCGGGAACGGTCTACATGACGCTCTATCCGGACCCGTATCCCGGTCACCTCTACGAACGCGCCGGCATCGACCTCGAGGCTATCGAGGAGTACATCGACGAATTCGTCGTCCCACTGTACGATACGGCCTACGGGACGACCTACTGGCTCGAGACGATCGCGAAGGGATTCGAAAGCGCGCTCGAAACGCCGTTCAACATCGAGTTGTACGCGATAAATATCGACGTGGACGACCTCATTCACGCGACAGAAGTCGCTGAGGAATACGCCAACGACGTCTTTTTCGGGTACGAGGCGAGCAACGCACGCGCAGCTTTGCGACGGATGCAAGCGGACGAGCGAAATGGGGTAACCCACGGCAAACCGGGCTCTGAAACCGAATCCTGAGCGCAGCGCAGAGACCTGCGCCGCGTTTCGAACGACCGTTTCAGCTTCCAAGCCGTGATTACGACGAAGTACGAGACGATTAGTCGTCTGTATCCGCGAGACGGCGTGCGGCCACGTCGTGTGCCGAGCGATCCTGTCCTTCGTCGGTTATGATCGGTTGTATCTGCGCTTCCGTACGGAACTGACGTCGCCCTTTATTTGCGTCTCGGTCGCGCGCAATCGTGAACCGGGGATCGGACGACGGTGACACACGGTCCCCAGGTGACTCTCATGAGACAGAATCAATCCCAGCAACCCATGGACACGCAGCAAATGACAGAATCGACGATGAACCAGGGCCAGCAGGCGATGGAACAGCTGATCGATCTCCAGCGGGATATGGTTCGAATGTCACTGAGCGCGCTCAAATGGCAGGAAAGCGCCCAGAAACAGGGCCTCGAGATGACGAAATCGATGCTCGAAAACGCACCGAGCCAGCAACTCACGGAGTCGATGATGCAGAGCTACGTGCAGGGAGTCGAAGCCATGTTGCCGGAGATGGAACAGGTGATGGAACAGGGCTTCGAAGCTGCTGCTCAGCCGCAAATGAACCAGATGGAGCAGATGGGTGGCCAGATGGAACAAATGGGACGTCAGCTATCGGAGAGCGGGCAACGAAGCCACCAGGAACCAACCCAACGCGGAAGCCGCGGCCAAATGGACACTCGAGTTCCGGGAACGGAACGCAAGCCGTCCGGAAGCCGACAACCGGACTATTCGACGAGCGAACGGGGTGCGACGTCATCACAGGGGCTCGGACAGCAAACCGGAACGCCGACCGGACAACGGACGGGATCGGAGACTGGCGAATGGATCACCCCTGGCGAGTACGGCGGCGAATCGGCCGGCGCATCTGGCGCCCAGCAAGAGCCGATGTCGGCGGCGCCTGGCGGGCAGTTCGAACAGGAGCAACAGCAGAGCCCTCACACCCAACCTCGGGGTCCACAGCAAACCCAGTACGGCGGTCCAGCGACGAGCGAGACCCAGAGGCGCCGCGAGCAGGAAGCCGAGCAGTCAGCCCAACGCGGAGGGGCAACTCAGCCCCAAACCGGCCAGGGGGCCCCGCCGGAACGGTATTCTCAACGCATCGAGGGCGGTCGACGCGAACGCGGACGAACGAGCCGAAAGGCCCCACAGAGCCAGCAGGGACCCGCAGAACAATCGGACGTGCGTAGCCCCGAGGAAGAACGCCCCGAGGACCGGGTTCGCGGAGAGACGCAACGTCGCAACGAACACAATCGCGGAGAGACCCAACGGTCCCGGGAAACGAGTGCTGGAGAGGAACAGTCGTCGAACCGGTCCCAGCAGCAGCCACGGAACGGGCGCGACGACGAGAAACGCAAACCAAAGCGGAGATGACTCCCTCGAGTTCCGACACGCAGCTACGTCGTCGATAGCTGGCAACGAACTCCCGATAGAATCCAGCGCAAATCCGCGACTAGAAGGGGCGCGCATCCGCGACTAGAACGCGCGAGAAAAACGGAAATGTAACCGATACCGTTCGGCACAGCGTCGCGTCAACCGTACCGTAAGCCGTGTTATCGACGGCGGTCGTCGGTATCGTCTCCGAGAAGCGACTCGTCGTCGTCGTCAGTGCCACTGATATCGTTCTCGTCCCGATCGATACCGCGGTCGCGATTCGTTCCTGTCGTCCCGGACGTCTCGGCGTCGGTCATTCCACCGGTCGTGCCAGATCCGGATAGGTCGCTTTGGAGGCGGACTTCGTCGTCCGTTACTCGAGCGACTGACTCTTCCTGAAGTGGATAGGTGTCTTCACCGGTATCGCCCCAGCCGAGCTTTGCCTTGATCGTATCCGTAATTCCGGGATCTGGTTCGACGTGGGCCGTTCCGTGATCGACGTCGGCGACGATCCCGATCTTATCGCCGTCGGCGTTGACGACGCGCTTGCCGGTATCATCGTCGGAAAACTGTGGAGACATTGCATTCGGAGTGACAACGGAGTCATGCAAGGTCGTAGTGCTTGCGACCCCATGCGCGCCGAACGACGGATTCAAACGCGTCTTCGGATCGCCTTACTCGAACTCCGGTGTGCGATCTTCGAGGAAGGCGGAGACTCCCTCCTCGTGGGCCTGTGACGTACGGGCCTGTGCCTGAAGCAGGTTTTCGTAGTCGAGCGCGTCGTCCCAGGAACGGCCCAGATTCTCGTGCATAGCCTGTTTCATCATCCCGATCGTCGCAGTGGGACCGTTCGCAAGCCGTTCGACGGTCTCTGCGACCCGGTCGTCGAGTTCGTCGGCGGGAACCGCTTCGTTGAGCAACTCGAGGTCGGCCGCCCGATCGGTGCCGAAAAACTCACCGGTGAATGCAAGTTGCTTTGCGGCCCGCAGTCCGACGATGTGAGGGAGCATGAACGTGCCGCCGGTGTCGGGGACCAACCCGACTCTGACGAAAGCACAGGAGAACGTCGCATCGGCAGCGGCGTACGCGATGTCCGAGAGTGCAACGATCGAAAGGCCGGCGCCGATCGCGTCGCCGTTGACTTTCGCGACTATCGGAACGGGACACTCGAGCATCGCTTCGACGACGCGGCCGAACGTTTCGGAGATGCGTTCGTACTCCTCCTGCGACGAGTCGGGGGTGTGCGCCAGCATCTCGAGGTCGCCACCGGCGCTGAACGCGTCGCCCGTGCCGGTGATAACGATCACATCGTACTCGTCGGTGGTGGCGTCGCCGATCGCATCGGCCAGTTCGTCCGCCGTCTCCATCGTAAGCGCGTTGAGCGAATCCGGTCGATTGAACGTCAGTCGCAAAACGCCATCATCGGTATCGATCTTCATGCCCTGAGCCTCGTGGCCCTGACTCTTAACCGTAATCGTTAGCGACCGAGCCGGTCCTCGCGTCAACGAAGTCCGGTGGTCGCTGTCTCGAAGAAGAAACTCGTCTCGTAAAGCGTTCTGACGGCGTTGTCAACCGGCCGGTCACTCCCTCCGTTTGTCCGGCATGGTCGAAAACCGCGCGAGCCCGCGCATATCTGCTCGTTTCGACGGTGACGGTGCGATCGTGGAGTGGTGAGACCCCCTGGCGGATGCAACGCCACGGTCCCGACCACTCTCGAGTTCGGGACTCGGGACAGCGTCTTCCGTTTTCTCCTCCGAACCGCCCTCCGCTGAACCGGCTTTCTCGTCGGACTCTGAATCGGTGCTCGCCGTCTCGAGTTGGTCCCGCAGCTGCTGGATCTCGTCGCCGAAAGCAGAAAACGACGATTGCAAGGCCGATCGGAGTCGTTCTTCGGGTTCGTCGGTCGCTTCGGTCGCGTCGCCACGCTCGGTTTCGGTCGCGTCGCCACGCTCGGTTTCGGTCGCGTCGCTCCGATCGGATATCGATTCGTCGTCGGATTCGACGCCGTTAGCAGCGCCCGGTTCGGATTCCGCGGCCGATTCGCCCGTTTCGCTGACCGTCTTCCGGAGATCATCGACGGCACCGTCGATTGTTCCTCCATCGTATCGGTCAGCGAGTTTCGCGAGACTGAGGAGTCGCTGGAGCGCTTCGAGCCGTTCCGGCTCTGCCCGAGCAACGGCAGCGGGAATCGAGCCCGGTTCAGAGCCGTCCGGAAGCGTATCCAGTCCGAGCGCCTCGAGCAATGTAGACGGATCCGTCGTCTCCAGAATATCGCTCGCTTCCTCTGCCGTCTCGAGCAACTCCGTCCTGGCTGTCTCCTGGTCGCCGTCTGAATCGGTACTCGAGACGATCGCACCGCTGGAGGCATCCGCCTCGTGCAGTACGTCCTGGATTCGATCGCGCAGTTGATCGTGTGGGCTCATCTGAGAGTCAGTCATCCCGCGGTCGCATCGAAATCGGTTGGTTCCATTGCTGTCCCCCACCCCAGGTCAGAGCGGCTCTGACAGCGGATTCGATTGGACTACTTACTCGGCTTCCGCCTCCGAGCCAGCGCCCGTCTCGTCGTTCGTGACGGTCTCGATTATCCGATCGGTCATCTCTTCGCGACTGAGGTTTGCCTTTACATCGACATCCTTGGCAATCGACTGCAGGTCGTTGTAGGACATGACGCCGAGGAAGTCCTCGAGGGTCTCTTTCCGCAGGTCTTCGAGATCGTCAACCGACTGGTCCGCTTTTTCGAGTGCGAGGCTCGATTCCTCGTCGGCCCGAGTCTCTCCGTTCTCGGATCTTTCGTCCGTTTTCTCGCTTCCCGACTCGTCACCTTCGGCGTCGTCCGTATCTTCGCCTTCGCCAGCCCGTTTCTCGCTCTCCGCGTCGGCCTCTGACCCCGCTTGCGACTCGGTCTCCGATGCCGGCGCTTCGGCGTCGTCACCGCCAATTCCCGCTGCCAGTCCCTTGAGGCTGCCCCCCTCGCTTGCGCCCCTGGCCATCGATGCGAGCGAATCGCTTTCGTTGACGGACTCGAGCGATTCGCGGACCGTGCTCTGTACTCCCCTGGCGAGGTCTGATTTGATCTCGCCGAGTTTCTTTCCGTCCTCGATTCCGTCGGCGATCGACTCGTGAACCTCGAGGCCAATCGAGGCACCGAGTTCGCGTCCGATGCGCTCCCCGAACTGACGACCGACGGCCGCGCCAACCTCGCTGCCGTCGACGCTGTCCTCGATCGCTCCGTCTCCGAGCATATCGCCGATGGCAACCTGCTTGCTGACCTCTTCGGCGACGATCTCTTTCAATCCGAGTCCGTTACTCATCGCGATCATCTCGAACTGATTCGTGATCGATAGGCTGGCCCTGTATCACGGTCTTACTCCTCGTCTGTTTCCGTTTCGGCTTCCGATTCCGCTTCATCCGATTGGTCGGATGAGTCGGTTGCCGTTTCCTCGGCATCCGCGTCATCGTCGTCGGCACCCGCGTCATCGTCGTCGGCACCCGCGTCATCGCTTTCGCCCACCGCCGGTTCGTCCTCTCGATTGTCTTCACCCTCGTCGGTCTCTTCCTCGACGCTCTCTTCGGCCTCTCGACCTTCTTCGCCCTCGTCGGTCCCTTCCTCGACGCTCTCTTCGCTTTCTTCTGTCGATTCTTCGCCGTCACCCTGCTCTGTTTCGCTGGAACTGAGCAGTTCGTCGACGACCATGTTGCCGATCGTTCGACCGAGTGATTCCCCGACCGCTCGTCCGACGACCGCACCGATCTGTCCGCCGAGGGCCTCTCCGAGCGGTTTCTCCTCGTCGATCTCGTCTTCCCACTGGGTGCCTTCGACCAGATTGTTCACGTCGACGTTGTCGGTGATCTTTTCTGTGTCTAGTCGCTGTGTCAGTGAATCGTCGCTCATGAAGTCGCCTCCGCCTGTGACTGTGATTCGGGTTGTCCGCCGGATTCCTCGTCTCGGTCCGGTTCGAGCCGTTCGACCAGCTGTTCGAGCACTTCTCTGACGATGATCGCCACAATCTCCTCGGTGGGGACGCTTGGGACGAGACTGGCCAACTTCTTTTTGAGCCAGCCGATCGCCGACGCGATCCGGCCGGGTGACTCGTCTTCACCTTCGTCAGCCACATCCTCATCCGCCGTTGGCTCCTCGTCCCTTTCGCCATCACCACTGAATAGCCCCTCGAGCCACTCACCGGGTTTGCTCATCAGGTTGCTGAGAAACTCCACCGGCTTGCTCAGCAGGGACTTCGCTTTATCCATCATGGCGTCGGTACCGTCCATCAGCCCCGCGACGGCGGACAGAAGATTTCCGAGAAGGTTACCCTCCCCTGGTCGCGCCGAAACGTCCAGCGTGACCGAGTTCAGGTTGACCTCGAGCCCGAGGAGGTCGAGGAACAACCCGTCGAGATCGAGGTGAAGGACGCCCGATGCCTCGTCGCTCTGGTAGACGTCGTCGGCGTCTTCGACATGATACTCGTCCTCTTCGGCTTCTTCCTCTTCAGCCTCTTCCGCCTCCTCTTCGGCTTCTTCCTCTTCAGCCTCTTCCGCCTCTTCTTCGGCCTCTTCAGATTCAGCTTCTTCCGCCTCTTCTTCGACCTCTTCAGATTCAGCTTCTTCCGCCTCTTCTTCGGCCTCTTCAGATTCAGCTTCTTCCGCCTCTTCTTCGGCCTCTTCAGATTCAGCTTCTTCCGCCTCTCCTTCGGCCTCTTCAGATTCAGCCTCTTCGCCCTCTCCAGATTCAGTCTCTTCAGCTTCCGCCTCCGTCGTCTCCTCTGGCGACTCATCGCTCGAGTCTCCGTCGTCAGCGTCGTCCATCTCCGCTTGCCCGCCGTCTGTCATCACAGGGCGCGAGGGGATGCCCCGCCGGTCGCTCTCGTCGTGACGGGTCGAGGCGAACCCGGTCACCACGGGTTTTACGAACACCTCGTTGCCGTCGTATTCTGGACCCTCAGTCATTGTACGGGAAAACAGATGGTCCTCTGCGTTGTGGGGGTTGGCCTTGCGTGTGCGACGATCCAACACAACGAAGTCGATTGCGTTTCGCAGCGACCGACCGAGCGTGTTATTCGAGCGAGCCGACGCGAAGCGCGTATTCGCCGCGCAACTCGCCGTCGTCGTGATACTCGACGGGTTCCTCGATGGCTGCGACGGTCCCGCCCTCGACGGCGGCAGCCGTGGCGATCCCCCCGAGGCGCTCGCTGTCGCCATCACCGGACGTGAGATCGAACCAGCGGATACGGTGGGTTGTCGGATCGCGGACTCGGAAATTCTGGGCGCAGGGGACGACGAGACGCCCGCCGGCTGTGGCGAGACCGTGGACGAAGCCGCGAACGTCGTCGGCCCAGACGAGGTCGCCGTCGGCGTCGAACGCGGCGATCCGGTGTTCGTTCGGATGCCGATTGCCGGTCTCGCGTCCCGCTTGTGCGTAGGTGTTGCCTGTCACGAACGCGATCCGGCCGTTATGAGCGAAGACGTGATTCGGATAGGCATACAGCGTCTCACCGTCGATTTCGGTTTCGACAGCGAGGTCGACGCTCCAGCGCTCGGCACCACCGGAACCCAATAGATAGCCACGCTTATCGCCGTGACTCGAGACGGCGATCGATTCCCCGTCGATGGAAACGTCGCCGACGCGGCGGTCGCCCTCGGTTCCGGGGTCCCAGGTCCACGCGAGGTCACCGGAATCGGTCTCGAGGACGACGAGTCCGGTATCGTGGTCGCCCATACACCGATTATAACCGACCGCCAAACGGTCGCCGTCGGCGTCAAGGTCGAGTGCAATCGGCGAGGCGTCGGTTTCGTACGTCCACCGAACTGTCCCGTCGGGATCGAACGCGTAGACCGTGCTATACCACCGACGGGCCTCGCCGTCACGTTCGTAGCGCCGAGCCGCGGCGTACAATCCGGTTCTATCAGTCTCGAGGGCGACGACGTAGGGGCGGTAGAAAACGGTGTCTTTGACCGCTTCGCCGACGTCGTCAGCGGTGTCGTATCGCCAGCGCCGATCGCCCGATTCGGCGTCGTAGGCGGCGATCGTCCCCGTTTTGCCCCGCCCGCCGACGACGATCGTTTCGGCTCTCCCATCCTGCTCGTCGCTATCCATCCCGGACCCGCTGGCCTCGAGCGATGCGATCCCAACGGCGTGGCCCGGATGATCGGCCGTCCAGCGCGATTCGAGCGTGTCGGCGTCGCGGCCGGTGACGGTTCCATCCCACTCGCCGGTAACGACGAGGGCTTCGGTCTCGGGTAGGTGGACCGCGGATCGGGTCCACATATGCCGGCTACGGGCAGGTTCGATCTTTCCGAGCGATACCGATCGGAATTCGGCGCGATCGTTTTTAGGTGCGCTCTCACTCATCGTTATTCTTCGACCGGGAACGTCTCGTGGAGGGTATCGTGCGCATCGCCGAGGCCGTCGACGATACTCTCTCCCTGAGCGCTCAGTCGCTGGACCGCTCGTTCGGCGTCACGAACCGCCAGCAGTCGACCCCGGGTATAATCGAACTCGGGGTCGTCGCGATCCATCGTTGCGACCACCTCTTCGAGATCGACCAGCGCCGCATCGAGATGCCGCTGGATCTCCGTGAGGGTGTCGGCCTCCGCGAGGCCTTCGATAGGGCCATCTCGATGGCCCTCGAGTTCGTTCGCCGCGTGGTTGCGGGCACTCTCGTCCCCGACATCGAGGACATTCATCAGTCCGAGTCGCAATGCTTCGATTTCGTAACAGCTCATAGGTTCGTCGTTAGGTTCGATTTGTTTCCGCAGGTAGTTCGCGTGCTATTCCGACTGGATTCCGCATCGGTACGACCGACTACAGCGTCTGATCGACGAGGTCGCTGACGATGCGGTTTCGCTCCAGGTGGTTGGCGACGATCCGTTCGGCATCCCCGCTGGCGACGTCGCCGTACCAGATCCCGTCCGGGTACACCGCAACCATAGGACCGTCGCCGCAGCGTCCCAGACAGGACGATCGCGTAATGCGGGCGTCGCAGTAATCGGAATCCCGGGTCGCTTGCCGCAAGCGCTCGAGAACAGCGGGTGACCCCATCTCGGCACAAGTTCGATTCGTACACACTGCGACGTGTTTTCCGGGCGCATCGTGGCTGTGCGGTTCGTCGTCGACGTCCGCTCGATCAGCGTGAGCCTCCTGGTGAGCGAGCGCCCGGAGCATGGCTCGCGCGCCGCCGACGTCCTCCTCGTAGCCTTCGAGGTCGACCTTGTACTTGCACGTATCACAGGACATTTCGACGCTCTTGGTGCGGGCTTCCTGCCAGCGGTCGGCGAAGACGTCCAGTAACCGAGAATCGGTCCCAAGCGGACCACCGGCTGACGCATCCACGTATGGGTAGTCCGCGTCGAACTCCGCCGTCCGATCGCGGACTCGCTGCGTGAGGACGCCGTCGCCGAGCATATAGGGGAGGACGACGACCGCGTCCGGACGGTGCTTCGAAAGTCCGTGAAGCGTATCCTCGAGCGTCGGCTCCGTGACCCCGATGAACGTCGCCTCGACGCGGTCGAACGCCCGGCCTTCGAATAGCAGTCGGGCGAGTTTGTGAACGTCTCCGTTCGCGTCCGGATCGCTCGAGCCCCGCCCACAGAGGACGACGGCAACGTCGTCGTTCTCGCGGTCGACACTCAGGTCGTGTTCGACCGCGGCCGCCCGATCGTCCATCAGATCGAGGATCGCGGGATGAACCCCCAAGTGGGCACCGGTGTCGATCTCGAGGTCGTGTTCTGCACGGGCCTGCTCGATCGCCATCGGCACGTCGTTTTTCACGTGGCTCGCGGCGAACAACGAGCAGTGGACGACGATTACCCGCGACGTGACGGGTGCGAGTCCGGCTATGGCGTCGTCGATAGCGGGCTCTGCGAGTTCGAGGAACGCGGCGTCGACCGGAATCTCGAGTCGCGACTCGAGGTTGGCGGCCAGTTCGCGGACCTGTTCGTTGGATTTCTCGCGTCGGGAGCCGTGTCCTACCAGGAGAACGGCCTCGTCGTCGAATTCGGTCGCCGCGGGCATGGGTTCGTCGTGTGTGCTCATCGGTCGGAGTGCGCTATGCCTCGTCGCCGCCGTACGCCGACGCCTGCTCGAGACTCTTCTCGAGTTTCCGACGACGACTCGGCGCGAACAGTCCCGTTTCCTCGCAGTTCTCGTAGAGCCACGTTCCGAATGCCGGTGCGGCGCCGTCGTCGACGCTGAACCAGTAGCCGCCCGAGGAGGCTTCGGACAGGTCGCCGACGGGGGTCTCGATCGGACACTCGGCGATCAGGTTCCGTGCAAGCTCGAGCAGTTCGCGGTCGTCGTGGACGAAGGAGATGCCCACGGTGCCGCTCTTCGATTTGAAGCAGATCGTGCCACAGCCCTCGAGCAGTCCCCGGAGCAGTTCCCGGTCGTAATTCGAGAACGCGCCGAAGCGGTAGTTGCCGCGGCTGTCGACGGGGAGGCCGAGCGCGCCGCTGCGACCGAGCAGATCGCCATCCTCTTTTTCGCCGCTTTCGCCCCCGTCACAGCCGATCGAGAGCGTATACTCGTCTTCGGTTCGCGTAATGGACGTGTCGTGGGCGTAGTCGCGAGTGGTTGTGTCGTGCTCGAGATTGCCCCCGGCGATCGAGGCGAGCACGTGCGCCGACTCCTCGTCGTTGGTGACGACCTCGATGCTGTCGTCAGTCACGTCGCCGCTCCCGGCGACGTGGCCCCAGAAGTACGCCGTCGCAGCGTGGCCGGCGAGCGGATCGGATGGAACCTCGAACCCGGTTGCGGATTCCGCGTCGCTCATTCGCGCACCTCCTCGACGACGATCGCGTCCGTCGGGCACGCCGCGGCGGCCTGCTGGGCTTCTTCTATGCGGTCGTCGTCGAACGTCGCGACGACGCGGTCCTCGTCATCGGTGACCTCGCCCTCGCAATCGTACACCGGGTCCGCGCCGGGGTCGATCGTCGCGAGGCCGTCCTCGCCCTCGACGAACCGCGGATCGCGGGTCAGACAGGCGAAGATGCCGTCGCAGGCTCCTTTCTCGATGGTGACTTCGTATCGTGGCATACTGGATGTGTTCGAGTGCGCTCAGTAGTCGTACTTCGTCTCGTAGCCCCGCGGCGTCACCATCCGGTCGTCCCAGACGTAGGTGTCCTCGGTGCCGATGACGATGGTCGTCGTCATGTCGATGATCTCGCTTTCCCCCAGTCCCTCGAGTTCGCTCAGTTCGGTTATCATCACCTGCTCGTCCTCGCGGCCGGCGCCGTGGACGATGCCGACCGGCGTATCGGGGCCGCGATGTGCGAGGAGGATCTCACAGCACTTCTCGAAATTCTCCCGACGCTTACGGCTCCACGGGTTGTAGATCGTGATCGTGAAGTTCTCGCTGGCCACGGAGTGCAGCCGCGATTCGATCTCTGGCATCGGCACGAGGTGGTCCGACAGCGAGACCGAGACGGTGTCGTTGACGAGCGGTGCACCCAGTCGGGCCGCACAGGACTGGGCCGCCGGAACGCCGGGGACGACGTCGAAGTCGACCATCGACGCCGTCGCACCTTTGGACTCCAGTATCTCGAGTGCCAGCCCTGCGAGGGCGTAGACGTTGGGATCGCCGCTGCCGACGATCGCGACGTCGTTGCCCGCGAGCGCGCGGTCGATCGACTCTTCGGTCCGGGAAACTTCGCCGCACATCGGCGTGTCGTAGATCTCGTCCGCTTGCTCCGTGATCTCGTCCGGAATCAGCTCGATGTACGTCGTGTAGCCGACGATGTGATCCGCCTCGAGCAATGCGGTCTTCGCGCGGTCGGTCATTCCCTCCGGATGGCCGGGTCCGAGGCCGACGGCGATCAACTCGCCCGGCTCCGAGTCGAAGTCGTCGACCGTCGCGCCGACTTCCTGTTCGTTCGAACTGTCGCCGGAACTCGAGGCCCCGCACTGTGACCCGCTCGAGGACGAGGAACTCGAACTCGAGGAGGCTCCGCACGCGGAGCTACTCGAATCGTCCGTACTCGAGGCTCCGCAGTTCGAACTCGAGCTATCGGTGCTGGCCTCGTTGCTCTCGCCGCCCCAGGAGGCACCGCATTTTGAAGTCGATTCCGCGTCTGCGTTGGTATCAGTACTCATTGTAGTGTTGGCAGTTGCGCTAGAAGTCGTCGATGTCACGCCCGCCGCGCGGGGTGACGAGGTACGTTCGGTCGTCGCTGCGCCAGGTCTCCGTTTCGTGATTGCCGATGATCAGCGAGGTGCCCATCCCGGACACCTTGTCGTCGTGGTCGGCGGCCTCGCCGAGCGTCGTAATGTAGTGGCTCTCGCCGTTGCGGCCGGCGTCTTCCCGACCGGCGTCGTTGACGATAGCTACGTAGGCGTCGTCGATCCGCTCCTCGCGGACGATATCGACGGCTTGCTCGTAATTACGCCAGCAGTTGTAGAGGACGATCACGAAGCCCGAAATCGCAGCCGCCCGAAGCTTTTCCTCGATTTCATCCCAGCCGCGCCACTTGTCCGACAGCGAGACCGTACAGAAATCGTTGCAAAGCGGTGCGCCGACGTTCGCCGATCCGCCCAGTGCTGCCGTCAGACCGGGAACGATCTCAATCGAGACGTCCGTGGCGTCGTCTTCCTCGGCCATCCTGAAAATGAGGTCCGACTTGCCGTAGACCGACGGATCGCCCCCGGAGACGTGGGCCACGTCCTTGCCCTCGCGGACGTAGTCGAACGCCGCGCGTGCGAGTTCGACCTGTCGCCCCATCGTCGAGCGAACGATTTCCTGTTCGAACCCGTCCTCCCGGGTGGCGATTCCGTCTTCGTCCGTGCGCTCCGCCGCGGGGATCGTTCCGTCGGCGCGCAGGAACTCCTGATACAGACTCGAGGCGATGATCACGTCGGCGGATTCGATGACCTCCGTTGCCCGCTTCGTCATGTGGTCCGGGAGGCCGGGCCCGATGCCGACGACGTAAAGTGTTCCGTCGGCCTCCCTATCGGCCTGGTTCTCGGTGGGGCCCGTCACGGTTCGAACTCCGTCCGGCGGTGCAGCGTCCCTCGTCGATCGTCCATCCGATTCATATATCTCACGGGGACGTAACGGAGACACATAACAATTTATATTGCGTTAGAACAACTGTGGTTTATCGTGGCGTATCGCGCCCCGAGAGTGACGATACCCTGTCGTCTCGATCACCGAACGTCGGTCGTACTCGACGACCCTGAGCAGGATCAGTGCGGCGTGATCGGTGCAGTATTTCCCGAGTGACGAGCCCGTGGCCGTCGCGAACGAGGCAACGGTCGCTCGTGACGCACCGCTGAGTCGTTCGGCGGATCGACGCAGAAGAGCCAGTATCACCGGGACTTCTGTCCCTCGGATACGGATTTGAAAAGGTCGTCGAACGTTTCGCCGCGGAACGTAAACTGCGCCCCTCCGGTCGAACTCGTTTCTATCTCGACGATCCAGCCGTGTGCCTCCGCGATTTGCGAGACGATCGACAGGCCAAACCCCGTCCCCATCTCGCCGGTCGTATACCCTGGTTCGAGCGCGTCATCCCGGTTCTCCTCGGGTATCCCAGGCCCGTCGTCTGCGACGAAAAAGGACTGATCGTCCACGCCAACCGTGACAGTCACGTCGGTGCCCGCGTGTTCGACCGCGTTCCGGAAACAGTTTTCGAGCAACTGGAGCAGCCGATCGCGATCGGCCGTGATCGTGACGCTCGAGTCGACGATCAGGTCGGCGTCGTTCGTCTGTACGTGCTCCCATGCGTCCCTGGCGGCCGACGCGAGATCGACGTGCTCGGTTTCGCCGATCGATTTGCCCTGCTGTGCGAGCGTCAGCACGTCTTCGATGATCGTCTCCATCCGTTCATGGGACTGCTCGATCGTCTCGAGGGACTCCGTGTCACCGGTCTCCTGGTACAGACGGAGGTGCCCCTGAGCGACGGTGAGCGGATTTCGGAGGTCGTGTGAGACGATGTTCGCGAATTGTTCGAGTTGTTCGTTGGTGCGTCGTAGTTCGCGCTCGCGTTCCTTCCGTGCCGTGATGTCCCGTGCGTTGACGACGATACCCTCGACGTACGGGTTTCCGAGGAGATTGCGAGCGACGCCTTCCATCGTGTGCCATGAGCCGTCGATATGGCGCAGCCGATACTCGAATCGAACGTTCTGATCCGGGTCCGCCAGAATCTCCTCGAATCGCTCGGTCAGCGTTTCGGCGTCGTCAGGATGAACGAGGTCCAGGGTCTTCCGTCCGATAATCGTCTCCGCAGAGACGCCGGTTATCGATTTTGCTGATGGACTCGCATAGATGATGGTTCCCTCTTCGTCGAGGACGACGGTGAGGTCGGACGAGTGTTCGATAAGCGCCTGATATCGCTTCTGGACGCGTCGACGGTTAGTGATGTCCCGGAGGATCACCAACTGGCCGAGCGGACGATCACGGTCGGGCTTCGTGAGATCGGAGCAGTGTGCGACGAGAAACCGCTGGTCACCGCAGGCCGTTTCGACGGCCAGTTCGCGCTCGATCCGAGCCTCGTTAGTGCGTTCGTCGAGCATTTCGTCCTCGCTCGGGAGAAGGGTCGCGAGTTCGTCTCCGATCACGTCGCCGTCGGTCCGGTCGAGGAGTTCCTGTCCCGCGTCGTTGATGTCCACGATTCGGCCGCTGGGATCGACCACGAGATAGCCGTCTCGCATGTTGTCGATGACCGTGTCCCGGGCGACGGGAGCGATGTCGAGGAACCGAAACCGGAAGATCGCGTACCCGTACAGCACCCCGCTGATCGAAAACGCGAGCGGTGTCGATGGAATGTTAAATTCGACCGGCGATCCGACGGCGAGCCACACCACCGTAATGCCGACGGCGACGAGCGTCCCGCTGGCCACCGCTATCGCCTGTCGGCGGTACAGTTGTTGCGAGGTGAGCGCCTGCTTCAGCAAAACACCGCTCCCGAGCAGTCCGAGGACGGTCCCGTACAAGACCGTCACGTTGAACAGCGAGGTGAATTCCCGTTGTAAGAACATCGCGCCGTTATGTTCGACAAGTGGTTGCACGCTCCACATGAGCCCGTGATACCAGTTCGTTACCGCGAGAACGGTACCGACGGCTGGCACGATCGACAAGGCGACGACGTACCGGGGAGAGAAGAACCGATCACGACCAACAAACGCGAGCGCAAACAGCAAGAAAAAGACCGGAACGAACGCCCCGGAATACCGGATGGCGCTGATCGCGAGTTTGAGCCAGCGATCGGTAACCGAAAAATCGAGTGCAACGCAGAACACCCAAAACAGGGCCATCACCTGCATCGCAACGAAGGACCGTACGGTCCGATCGAACCCGTGTTTCCGCCCCTGCTGAACCGCGTACGCTGCGACGATGACCGAACAGACACTCGAGAGATAGTACGGAAGTGAATACAGGGTGAATTGAACGGACATCGTCTGTTGTCTGTACTCGTCGTTACATATATCAATCCGGCAATAAAGATGGCGGCCTCGAATACCCGTTCAGATGCGCAGAACAGCGAACCGGCGATCGAAATCAACTCGGGGCGCCCCTTCGGAGCCGCTCGAACGAACCCGATCGCTGCCCTCCGGTACTGTTGGATTCGCGGCTCTGACTACCGACCGATCGCCACCGTAACCTCGTTTTCGTAGCTCAGTTTCCGGAGAATCAGTTCCTGGTTGCGCCCGCCGGCAATCGACGACGCTTCGGAGATGCCCGGCCAGCCGATCAATTCTTTCGATTTAGAGGGGGAGGGCCCCTCATGCTCGAGCAACGTCTCTTTCTCGAATGCGACCACACCGAGGTCGAGTTCCTGGGCGGCCGCGAGCAACCCTTCTTCGTCTTCCTTCCGGGTCGCGGTGGCGACGAACTCGACGTCTTCGAATCCATAGTCGGTCTGTGCGAGCGCTTCCTCCCAGGCGGCGAGGAACGACGCTTTGCTCGCGCCGGAGACGCTACCTGTGCCGAGGACGACTCCGTCGTCTTCGTTTCGCTTCAGTACCGTCACGTCGTCACCGACCAGTACCGCACGCGGCCCGTCGAGTCGAGCGACGGGACCGAGGTCGTCGTCGAGGACGGCAAGATTCGTTTTGACCGTCGAGTCGCCGTTAACGACGTGGGCGTCCATCGCTTTCGCTCGGGATTCGACGCCCTGCTTGCCGGCCGCCTCACTCGCGGTGGTCATGGCCGGGACGGCACCCATCGTTGCGAGATCCTGTGCGACCTGATTCGCACCGTGGTGACCGCCGGTGATCGGGATCGTCCACGTTAATTCCTCGTCGACGACGCAGATCGCCGGGTCCTCCCACTTGTCATCGAGCAAGTGGGCCGTCTTTCGCATCGCGATCCCGGAGGCCATCAGGCCGATGAAACAATCGTACTCGCCCCAGTGCTCCTCGAAGACGTCGCCGTGGTACTCGATGACGTCGACCGTCTCGTAGCGATCGCCGATTTCATCCTTGATCTCCTCGGCGGTGTCCATCTTCCGACCGAAGGAGATAATCCCGATCTCCTCGGCGACTTCGCCGTCGCTGTCCGCCGTCGAACAGTGTGCGCCGCCGGAGTCCGATCCAGCATCGTCGTTCGCGTTGTCAGCGTTATCCGTACTCATAGATTAGTCGTCTCCTGCGTGCGTTTCCGATTCGTTCGCGTCGCTCGAGTCGGGGCCGCGGTTCGCCCAATCGCCGTAGAGGAACGACCGCTCGTAGCCCGCTCCCGTCACGGCGTCGCCGATGACGACCAGCGCCGATGCCCGATATCCCGCCTCCTCGACCTGCTCGGCGATATCGCCGATCGAGCCGATAATCACGTCTTCGTCCGGCCAGGACGCGTGATAGATCACCGCAACCGCTGTCTCGGGGTCGTGGCCGTCCTCGAGCAGCCGGTTCATCGTATCCCGGACGGCGTGGGTCCCGAGGTAGATGCAGGTCGTCACGTCACCCATTCCGACGAAGTCTGAGATGTGATCTTCCTCCGGCGTCAGGGTCTTCCCCTGTGGCCGGGTGAAGGCGACGTGATTCGAAACCTCGTTTAACGTCAGCTGCGTCCGCAGCGTCGCGCTGGCCGCGAAGGCCGATGTGACCCCGGGAACGAAGTACGTCGGGACGCCCTCGTGTTCTAGCGCGTCCATCTGCTCGAGTGCCGCCCCGTATATCGCTGGATCGCCGCTGTGGAGTCGGACGACGTCGTCGCCATTCTCGTAGGCGTCTCTCATCAGCGGAATCAATTCCTCGAGGTCTTTCCCCACGGAGTTTACCAGTTCGGCGTGGCTGCAGTACTCGTCCAGCAACTCGCTGTTGACCAGCGACCCCGCGTGGACGACGAGGTCGGCGTCTTCGAGCAATTCCTTGCCCGCAACGGTCAGCAGGCGGGGGTCGCCTGGGCCAGCACCGACGAAGGGGACCCCTTCCTGCTCGTCGCCGGCGCTGTGGTCGAATATTCGGTCGTCCAGTTCCTCGCGACGTCGCTCGCCCTGCGCGTCGATCGCGTCCTGGGGGCCGCCTCCGTCCGTCGTGACGGGTGTCTCGCCGTTCGATGTGTCCTCGGTCATCGGTGGCCTCCACAGTCGCCGTGTGCGCAGCCTTCGGCGCGCTCGAGATCGATCAGTTCGCCGCCGTCCGCGACCAGCTCGTCGCTGGTCGTCGAATCCTCCTCGCTTGAGGTGTCGGACTCGTCGGCGTCGTCCCGCGTGAACGCGGCTGTCGCCTGTTCGACCTCGAGGTCCGCCTTCTCGGCGTAGGCGAGCGTGTAATAGTCTCGTTCGTCGACCACTTGGGGGTCGTTCGTGACGATCGTTTGACCGTGCTCCATGAAGAGCCGGCGGCCGTAGGTCACGTCGTAGCCGGCCTCGACGAGGCCTTCGTGGGTCGCCGGCGTGTCGGTGACTTTAAACAGGATCATCCGGTCAGGCCCCGTCGGACTGTGGCCGCCTGCGGCCTCCCGCAACGAGAGACCCGCACCGGCTTCGATTTCGACTCCCAGCGCGGTCGCGAACGCGGTCACCGCGCTCACGCCGGGAACGATCTCGAGGTCGACGTCGGGATGGAACGCGTCGATCGTTCGGCGCAGGTGACCGAACGTCGAGTAGACGTTGGGGTCGCCAAGCGTGACGAAGGCGACGTCCCCGTCGCGCGCGTTTGGGGCAATCTCCGACGCAGCCTCCTTCCACGCTGCCCGCAGCTTCTCCTCGTCTTTCGTCATCGGAAAATCGAGGTCGCCGATCTTCGATTCGTCGACGTGCTCGAGCGCGACGGTCCGCGAGAGCCGACCCGGCGAGTAGACCACCTCGCAATTCTCGAGGGTCACCTTCCCACGGACGGTCACGAGGTCGGCCTCACCGGGACCAAGTCCGACGCCGTAGAGCGTCATCGCTTTGCACCTCCGGTCGCCGTTCCACCATCCGCGACGCCCGTCTCTCCGTCGGCGTCGTCTCCTTTCGCAGTCGCGCTTCCGACCAGCATGTACACCGGATTGTCCGAGTCGAAACTCGTCGCGCCGGCGAGTTCGTAGCCGTGACTCACCTGGAACTGGACGACCTCTTCGAGTAGGTCGCGCTTCCGGAATGCTTCAGTCGCTTTGCCGGCGACCTCGAGCCGAGACACGTTCATGACGATTCGGTCGATTCCTGTTTCGACGGCGTGGTCGAGAACGGCCCCGAAGTTGCGACTCCCGCCCAGAAAGAGCGCGTCTGCGTCGTCAGGAAGCCCCTCGGGTGCTTCCGCGTTGCGGAGTTCGATATCGGCACGGACCGACTCCTCGTTCGCGGCGAGATTCTTCGTCGTCGTCTCGAGCCGTTCGGACTTCCGCTCGAGGGCGGTCACCCGCCCGGCTCGCTGTGCGGCTTCGATCGTGACGGCCCCCGTACAGGAGCCGACCTCCGCGAAGTGGTCGTCCGGCTCGAGCGCGAGCTTCGAGCGAACGACGGCCCGGACCTCGGACTTGGTCGGTCCGGCCTTCGCGTCGTGTGGAAGCGCGATGGGTGGCATCACCCGTTGGAACAAAGTCCGGCCCTAAAACAATTTTGTTTGTGGTAGGACAACTGTAGTTGCTATTCCGGCGGAGCGGATTGACGACTCCAGTTGTCATACGAAAGCGGACAACCGTTTTCGAGCGAGTTTTCGGCACAGAACGAGTCGGTCGCCGGTCGGATCGAGATGCGAACAACCGACTGATCGGCGCTTCGCAGCCGACATCGCTCGCCGTCGAAGACGCGTCTCACCGAGGAGCCTCCAGACACCGAAAGTCGAGTCTACACAGCTGAAATCGTTTTCACCGCCTTTCATGTTGGAATATGGGTCGAAGGTCACGCGGTCGGGACCGTACGCGATTCCCGTTACCAGGTGAGTGTCCGTCGACGGTCGCGAAAACGGGCTGTTATCGCTCCAGTCGCTCGAGGAACTGATCGAACGCCCCGCTTTCGGGGTGGACGTGGGCATAGGTGCCAAGCGACTCGTGCTCGACTAGCCCGTCGTGAGCGCCGTCGATACCGTCGCCGCGCAGCGTCTCGAAGGCGAAGCGAGCGTCGGCGTCGGCGTCGGCGCTCGAGTAGTGGAACTCGTGGCCCCGAATCGTCTCGCCGGCGCTCGCGGTCAGAGTCCCCTCGAGCGCCTCGAGTTCGACGTGATCCAGCGCCTGATACCGGTCGTGCATGGTCACGTCCGCCGGGAAGATGCCAGCCATCTCGCTGCGCTCGCCCTCGGCGGTGGTTAGCGATCGGCTCATGGCCATCAATCCGCCGCACTCGCCGAGGATGGGCATCCCGTCGGCGGCCAGATCGCCGATCTCCGCGAGGGTGCCGGCCGACTCGAGTTCGGCGGCGTGGAGTTCGGGGTAGCCACCAGGCAAGTAGATCCCCTCACAGTCCGGGACGGAATCACCTGCAGTCGGCGAGAACGTCACCAGCTCGGCACGCTCGTCGATCCGTTCCAGACTCGCCGGATACCGGAAACAGAACGCCGCATCGCTCGCGACAGCGATCGTCGCGTCGACTGAATCCGCGGCTTTAACCGGCGTATCGGGAGCGGGCGGTTCGCTCGCGACGGCAGCCAGACGCTCGGTTCGCAGCGATTCCGCAGCCGTCTGCAGCGCATCCGTCGGCAGCGTCGCTTCCGTGCCCATCTCGAGACCGAGGTGGCGGTCCGGGATTTCGAGGTCGCTCGAAGGCGGTATCCGGCCGAAGTACTCGAGGTCGTCGGGCAGGGCGTCGCAGACCCCCTGCTCGTGGCGGCCGCCATGGGCGCGCTGGGCGACGATGCCGGCGACGTCGACGTCGCGACCGATCGAATCGGCGTATTCGCGGAATCCCAGCGCAGTTGCCGCGACGCTCTCCATACCCGCGCTGGCGTCGACCACGAGGACGACGGGCAACTCGAGGGCTTCCGCGACCATCGCGGTGCTCGAACCGTCGCCGTCGTACAGGCCCATGACGCCCTCGACGACGCAGATATCGCCCTCCCCGCGGCGATAGTTCCGCCGGAGACCGCTTTCACCCTCGAGCCAGCAATCGAGCGTGCGGGACGGGCGGCCAGCGATCGCTTCGTGATGGCTCGGATCGATGAAGTCGGGGCCCGCCTTCGCGGGTTGAACCGCATACCCGGCCGCTTCCAGCGCCCGAAGAATCGACAGCGTTGCGATCGTTTTTCCGACGCCGGAACTGACACCGCCGACGACGAACCCCTTCATCGGTCCCGCCCCGGAAGGCGGCTCGAAGGTACGGGGATTCGGTCACGTTCGTTGCCTTGCGCGTTCTGCACCATTGCTGGATTTTACTTAGTGCAACTGTACTTTAGTCCAGCGGAGTGCGGTACGGGTGCCGGTCGGGGACGAGCATCTAGAGTCGAAATCACCTCACCCGAAGCGATGGGACGCAGCCGTCGATCGGAGCGGGGGCCTCACCGACGAACTTAACCGATTGAATCGGTTACGACCGTTCCCTCGAACTATGAGTGGGGAACACAAAACCGAGACCGAACGTCATCTCCGGAAGGCGCTTCGACATCTGAGCGCAGCCCGAGAAAGCGGCGATCTCAGAAAAACTAACGACGTCGCGCTCGAGGAAGTATCGAACACGGTATCGTCGGTGCTTCGGGAATACGAAGGCGACGAATAGCAGCCGGTCGTTCGGACGAAAACGGGAGGGCCGCGGCCGAAAACGCGGACCGTTTCGGTCGGTCCGCGACAAAGTAGCGACTCCAGGCATCACTCACCGTCGTGGATGTGGCTCGTGTTCCGGATCACGTCTTGCACCCTGGGAAGCATCCAGTTCGGCGGCCCCGTACGCCTCATCGCCGGCGTGCTCCTCATAGGCCTCGGCGCTCGGGAGTATTTTCACGAGCACTCTCACGGCGGACACGCTCACGACCACAGCCGCGATCACGACCACGATTTCGACCAGCAGCATCTGCCCATCTTCACGATCACAGTGATTACAGAGGCCATGATCACAGCGATCGCGAGTACAATCACGATCACAGCGATCGCGAGTACAATCACGATCACAGCGATCGCGAGTACAATCACGATCACAGCGATCGCGGAGACCACGATCACGGAGACCACTCGGATACCGGACTTCGCGCTCGACGGCCAGCGTTCGTTCCCTTCGTTGGTGGCACGCATATACCACCGACCGCCGATCGCGATGAAACGGCCGACCGGGGATTACTGGGTATCTCGTGGTTCGCGTTCGTTCTCGGGTTTGCACATGAAGAGGAGTTCGAAATTATCTCGTTGTGCGCCGGTTCGACCCGCGGCCTCGAGTTGATGGTGGCCTCTCTCGTTCGAGGACCGGCTATACCGGCTGTCGAATCACGAGCACGACCAGGTCGGAAAACGGTGTGTCGTCTCTGCCGTTCCCGCCTGCGTGCTCCGACAGTCCCGCGAGCGTAAATCGATGGACCGCTTCGTCCTCGTGTGTCAGCTTCTCGAGCACGAGCGTCTCCAGCGTCGGTTCTGTGCCCTGCTCGAGCAGGAAGGCGGCGATGTCGCCGGGCATTCGGTCGTAGGGCCGCGGGAGCACGAGCAGGTGGCGGTCGTCCGCCGCGGCTGCGAGCCGATCCAGATCGGCCCCGAGGTCGCCGCTCTTGTGCAGCGTGACGAACTCGGTGTCTTCCATCGGCGTTCGGGCGCGGCTCGCGGCCACCTGCAGCGACGAGATGCCGGGGACGATACGAACCGAGATTTCGGGAGCCTCGCGCTCGAGGGCTTTCTGTACCTTGCCGACGAACTGGTACCCCGAGTGGTTCGGATCGCCCATTGCGACGGCGGTCCCGGATTCGCCAGCGGCTACGCGCTCCGCGAACTCCTCGAGCGCCTCGGCCTCGTCGCTGTAGCCGCAGGTCAGCAGATCCGCATCAGTCTGGCCCTCGATGAACTCCATGACGGTCGTAAAGCCGACGACGACATCTGCTTCGCGGATCGCTCGCTCGCCCCGCGGGGTGAGATACTCCGGATTTCCCGGGCCGACGCCGACGGCGTAGACGGATCTAACCGCCTCCTCGTCGCTGTCCGGCTCCGCCGCTGCCGCGGCAAACGTCGCCGGGTCCGGCCCGCTCTCGAGGTCGTACTCGTCGGTCATTCGTCCTCCGACGATGCCCGTTCGACGGCCGTGAGATCCAATTCGAGGTCGTCCGTTCGGACGTCCGTCGCGACGTGGATCAATTCGTTCGTCAGGGCGGCGGCGAGGCCGCTCCCGCCGCGTCGGCCGACGTTCGTGATCGCCGGGATATCGTACGCCTTGCTGACCTCGCGGATGCGCTTGCGGCTCTCTTCGGCTTTGACGAAGCCGACCGGGGTCGCGACGATAGCGGCCGGCCGGGTCCCGTCCTCGATGCAGTCCGCTAGCGCGAACGCGGCCGTCGGCGCGTTCCCGATCGTGGCGATGGCGCCGTCGTAAACGTCTCGCTTGTCGAGTTCGAGCACCGATGCCGCGGTCCGGGTCATCCCGGTCTCGTTTGCCAGCTTGGCACCGTTGCCGATCGCCTTTCGCTTCTCGCAGTTGTGGCCGCGGCCGGTGATCCCGGCCCTGGACATCGTGATGTCGGTCACGATGGTCGTCTCGTCGAGGACGGCTCGGGCGCCGGCACGGACCGGTGCGTCCTCGTCGTCGCCGAGCGCGTCGCTGCCGGTGAACTCGATCAGGTGCTGGAACTCGATGTCGCCCATCGAGTGGACCGACTTCTGCCGGATTCGGTCAGCCAGCGTCTCGTCCGGCACGAACTGCCGGACGATGTCCATGCTCGTTTCGGCGATGTCCATTGCGTTGCGCGTCGTCGCGCCCAGATCGGCGTACTCGGCTTCGAAGTCCTGACTATCGCTCATCGTGACTCACTCTCCGTTCGGCCGTCGGCTATCGTCCCACCACGGTCGGTCGTCGATTCACCGACGTCAGTCATCGTTCGTCACCTCAACTGCGTCAGTAGTCGTCCGTGCCTCGAGGTCGCCGTCGATCTCAAGATTGAGATCTCGGAGGCGATCGCCCATCCCGTCGTCGGCGTTCCAGAGGCCCCGCTCGATCGCCTCGAGCAAGGTGTCCGTGATCGACTCGAGCGCCCACGGGTTCACCTCGCGCATCCACTCCTGGCGATCGTCGTCGAGTGCGTACTTTTCGGCCACCTCCTCCCAGAGGGCGTCACTAACGACGCCGGCGGTCGCGTCCCACCCGAGCGTGACGTCCACGGTCGTCGAGAGATCACCGGCGCCTTTGTAGCCGTGTTCCTCCATGGACTCGAGCCAGTCGGGGTTGAGGACCCGCGAACGCATGGCCTTCCGGACCTTCTCTTCGTTCGTGTAGACCGAGACGTTGTCCGGGTCCGAGGAGTCGCCGACGTAGGAGGCTGGCTCCTCGCCCGAGATTTCCGAGACGGCCGAAATGAAGCCACCGTGGAACGCATACCAGTCCGACGAGTCGAACTCGTCTTGCTCCATCGTGTCCTCGATCTTGACCGTCGCGTCGACGCTCGAGAGATGGCGCTCGAAAGCCTCGTGAGCGTCCGAGACGCGCCCTCTCGAACCCATGGCGTAGCCGCCCCATTGGACGTACACCTCGGCGAGGTCCGAGCGATCGTCCCAGTTGCCCTCGTCGACGGCCTTGTTCGTCCCGGCACCGTAGCCGCCGGGTCGGGTCGTGAAGACGCGGTGCTTCGCGGCTTTTCGGGCCGACTTCTCGTCGAGTCCCTCCTCCGTTTCGAGTTCGGCCCGCTCTTCCTCGACGTGTTTCTTCACGTAGTTCATCTCGTGGGGTTCGTCGAGATCGACGACGGCGTCGACGGCGTCGTGGACGACCCCTGCCGCCGCCGGGAACGCGTCCCGGAAAAGACCGGAGACGCGCGTCGTCACGTCGACTCGAGGCCGATCGAGTTCTTCGAGCGGGATCGGTTCCACGTCGTCGATTCGCCCGGCGTCAGTCCACTGCGGTTCGACGCCCATCATCGCGAGTACCTGGGCGATGGTCTCGCCGCGGGTTCGAACGGTGGGAGTCCCCCACACGACGACGCCGATCTCCTCGGGGTACTCGCCGTTTTCGTCGTGGTGGCGCTCGAGGACCCCCTCCGCGACGTCGCTCCCGACTTGCCAGGCGGCCTTCGCGGGCACCTTGCGCGGATCGAGCGTGTAGAAGTTTCGCCCCGTCGGAAGCAGGTCGACGCCGCCGCGAGTCGGTGCACCGGACCCACCCGGCGGGACGTACTCCCCCGAAAGGGCATCCGCAGTTCTTGGGATTTCCGCTTCCGAGCCCTGGACCCGCGGCTGAGCCTCCTCACAGATGAATGCGAGAACGTCGCGCAGGTCGTCGTGTGCTCCCGGCTTCGCCCGCCCGTCGCCGATCGTCTCGAGACCGACCACGAGCAGGTTCATGTTCACGTCGTCGTCCGGACCGGCTCCGCGCTCCGATGCGGGGACGTCGAAACCGTGCTCGGCGAGCGTCTCGATCAGGTCGACGCTGGTCTCGTAGACCTCGTCGGCGGCTTCGGCGTAGGTCATCCCGAGGGCCTCGTCGTACTCGCCCGGCGACTCGAGCATCGTCTCGTAGTCCACACCGAGCGCGCCGGCCACGCTCTCGCGCAGGCTCGGGGCACCGGGGTTCTCGAGTCGCGTAAGCGCGACGAGATACTCGACGAGTCGATCACCGACGGGCGGCTCGGACATCGTGTGCAATCCGAGCCGAATCTGCGTCGTCTTCACGTCCGTGAGGTACTCGTGGACGCGATCGACGAGTTCGTCGATCGCAAGATCGTCTCCGTCCACGTGACCGTCCGCGAGCGTCGATCCGGCATCCTCGGGGCCACGTACGTCGGCTTTTTCGTCGATAGTACCCGTGATCCCGAGTTCGACAGCGAGATCGAGTTCGTCGATTTTCTCCCGGATCAGGGTCTCGAGGTGCTCGCCGTCGTCGGCGCGCGCATCTTCCATGCCTGCCTCGCGGTACTGGTTTGCGAGTTCCTCGAGTTCCGAGAGTGCGTCGTAGGTACCCGCGTTCCGCATGACGGGCGTGAGATAGTCGACGATAGCCGCGTAGGACCGTCGCTTGGCCTGCGTTCCCTCCCCGGGGTTGTTCACGATATACGGATAGACGTTCGGTATGTCGTCGAGTAGCTGGTCGGGCGCGCTCTCGCCGTTCAGCCCGACTGTCTTGCCGGGGAGCCACTCGAGGCTGCCGTGAGTCCCGAGGTGGACGACCGCGTCGGTCTCGAACGTGTTCCGGAGCCAGCCGTAGAACGCGTCATAGTCGTGTGGCGGCTGGAGGTCTGAGTCGTGGTAGACTTTCGACGGATCCATGCCGAATCCGCGGGGCGGTTGAACCGTCACGAGGACGTTACCGAACTCGACCCCCGGAATCGCGAACGGGCGGTCAGGAACGTCACCCCACTCCTCGACGATGTTCTCCTGGAAGCGCTCGTCGGCCTCACTGAACCAGTCTGCATAGGTGTCCGGCGAAACCACGTCGACCGACAGCTCCCGGACGTCCTCCGGTGCGACCCAGCGGTCATCGAGCGTGAGCTGTGCGGTCAACTTCTCCACCAGCGACTGTCCGCTATCGGGCATGTCCTCACCCACATCGTAGCCGCGCTCGTCGAGTTCCTCGAGCAGGTTCACTGTCGACTCGGGACTGTCGAGGCCGAACGCGGTTCCGATCCCGTCGTCGCTCGGCGGGTAGTTGTGGAGGACGACGGTGACCCGTTTGTCCTCGTTGGGGGTGTGCCGGAGTTCGGCCCAGTTGACCGCCAGTCGGGTCGCGTGGTCGATCCGGTCTTCGATCGGGAAGTGGTGTTTCGGCGCGGAACCGATGCCGGCCTCGTCGTTGGTGCGTTCCTTGCCCGAAATCGGGTGGGTGATGACGTTCCCGTCGAACTCCGGGAGCGCTACGGAGAGCGCGAGTTCGAAGCCCATCACGCCCGTGTGACTGGACTCGTAGCGCGACCGCGACCGCATCGTCGTGATCGTTTGCAAGACCGGTACCCCGAGGCGGTCGAGGAAGACGTCTTCGGCGCCCGAGCCTTCGTCGTCGGCACTGCGACCGCGTTCGTCCATCGAGAGAGAAAACATGAACGAGGAGAGCACGGCGTCGACGATGGGCCGGTCGGCGTCATCCAAGAGCCAGTTGTCCGTTACCCACTCGGCGTCTTCTTGCTCTTCCGTGTCCGTCGCCGGATTGCAGAAGATCGGCAGGGCGTTTGCCCCATGCTCTTCGAGGGCCCGAACTTGCGCGTCCACGTACCGGGTGTTTTCGTGGGTCCAGTGGGACTCGTAGAACCAGATCGCCACCGTCGGTCTTTCGGGATCGTGGGTCGCGAGCAGGTCTTCGTACTCGATTCCTGGATGGTCGGGGTGGTAGACGCCCTCAGTTGGGAGTTCGGTCGGACCGTCGTACTCGAGGTCCCGGCCCTCGTACTCGGACGCGAGGAAACGGCAAAGGTTTGCAGTGTTGATCGTGCCACCCCTGTCGAGGTAGTCGTAGACCTCGTCCCGATGCGCTGTCGAAACCGTCGTATCCTCGATGGCGAAGGCGTCGCCGGTCGCCTTGACGATCAGCGGGACGCCCGCCTCCTCGAGCGCAGCCGTCGCATATTCGTACCCCGGCATGCTGTCTTCGGCCCCGTGCAGCCAGAAAATCGCTGCCGTGGCGTCGGTCAATGCGTCGACGAACTCCTCGACGTCGGCTTCGTCCTCGAGGTCGCTCTCCGAGCGAACGACCAGTTCGACATCCTCGAGGCGCTCGGCAGCCCGGCCGATCGAGCCGAGTTCGTTCTCCGTCGCGGTGTAAATACCGATGCGTGTCATCGCGTTTTTAAACCTCTGTTGTATTAGCTCAAGTATGGTTGCAAACGCCGGGGGCAAAAAGCTATCGTCACTCCCGTTTCCGGCGATCGTCGGACAGGAGGAGCTAAAGCGCGTGTTGCTCGCCACAGCGTCGAACGACGAGCTCGACGGAGCTCTCGTCGTCGGAGAGAAAGGCACTGCCAAGTCGACCGCCGTTCGGGCGCTCGTCGATCTTCTGCCCGAACAGCGGGTCGTCGCAGACTGCCCGTACGGCTGTTCGCCGAACGACGTCGACTTGCAGTGTGAGGAGTGCCGTCGGCGTGACCCGGACGAACTACCGGTCGAGACCCGATCAGTGCCCCTCGTCACCTTGCCACTCGGCGCGACCCGCGATCGAATCGTCGGAACCCTTTCGATCGAGGACGCGCTGGCGGGCGACGCAGACTTCGACCCCGGTCTATTGGCCCGCGCGAACAGGGGTATCCTCTACGTCGACGAGGTCAACCTGCTGGACGACCACCTTGTCGACGTCCTCCTCGACGCCGCAGCGAGCGGGATCAACACCGTCGAGCGCGACGGAATCAGCGTCTCTCACCCTGCAGACGTCACGTTGATCGGGACGATGAACCCCGAAGAAGGCGATTTGCGCCCGCAACTTCGCGACCGCTTTGCCCTGCAGGCCACCGTCGAAGGGTGTCGCGAAATCGACGACCGCGTCGAAATCATCGATCGAGCGCTCGAGGGAGAGGGCAGTAACGATCCGGCGTCCAAAACGGAGTACGCCGACGACGTCGAGGCGCTTCGCCGCGACCTGATTGCGGCTCGAGACCGCCTCCCGTCCGTCGACCTGCCGGCGGAATTCAAAGCCGAGATCGCCAGCATCTGTCTCGAGGCCGGCGTCGACGGTCACCGCGGCGACGTGGCGACGGCACGAACAGCGCTGTCGCTGGCCGCGCTCGACGGACGAGAGACCGTCATCGAATCCGATGTCCGCGAGGCTGTGACGTACGCACTCCCCCATCGTCTCCGAAGCACGCCGTTCGAGGACGAACCGGACCTCGACGACGTGCTCGAGGATCGATTCGACGAGAGCCTCGCGGACGAAGGCGAGGGGGACGGCGGGTCCAACGGAGACGACGAGACGAGCGGAGACGAAGACGGCCAGACGAAATCGGACTCCGGTGCCGGCGAATGCGATTACGAGAAACACAGGGACGACGGAACCGACGGAGATAGCGACGACTCGATCGACGGTAGCGGTTCCGATTCTGACGGCTTCGGCAGCGATTCCAGCTCCGGCGATGACGGCAACGGGTCCGGTTCCAAACGGCAGTCGGAAGACGGCGGTCGACCGACGTCTGCGAGCCAGTCATCCGCGTCGGTCGGCGACGGAGGGGGCGACGATTCGAGCCGACGCGAGTCGGACGAGTCGCACGACGACACGGAGGACGAAACCGCTCGGCCGGTAGTCCCCGGCCAGCAGCGGGCCGGAATCGGCGAGGCACGGCCGCCGAATCTGGAGCCACCGGCCGCGGACCGGAGTGAGCGCACCATATCGGGTTCGCGCGCGAACGTCGAACCGAGCGTCGACAACCGGGGCGCACGCGTCCGTACCGAACCCGCATCGGAAGACGGGCCGATCGACGCCGCAGCGTCGGTGCGTTCGGCCGCCGCTCGAGGCGAATCTCGTGTCCGGACGGACGATCTCCGTCAGTCAGTTCGAACGGGAAAAACGTCGGTTACGATCGTCTTCACCGTCGACGCCAGCGCCTCCATGCGGCCGGCGATGCGGACCGCGAAGGGTGTCGTCCTCGAGTTACTACGCGATAGTTACGAACGGCGCGATCAGGTCGCCTTCGTCACCTTCGCCGGTGAAGAAGCCGAGGTATTGCTCCCGCCGACCGACAGCGTCTCGCTCGCCGCCCGACATCTCAAGGAGCTGCCGTCGGGCGATCGAACCCCGCTCCCGGCCGGTCTCGAGACGTCGCGGCGAGTTCTCGAACGAGCCGACACCGATACGGCGGTGGTCGTTCTCGTGACCGACGGCCGAGCGAACGTCGCGGACGGCAGTCCGACGGCTGACACACGAGCGGCCGCGAGAGCGCTCGCGAAGCGCGGTGCTCGAGTCATCGTCGTCGACGCCGGCGGGGATTCTCGAGCCGGCCTCTCCGAACTGGTCGCGCGCGAAACCGAGGGCGAACTGGTCGATCTCTCCGCGCTGTCGGCTGAGACGATACGAGACGCTGCCGACCGCGCGACCACCGATGCGAACCGGTAGTGGTGTCGCGAGCGATTGGGGCGCAGCCGCATCGACGGAAGCGCAATCGTCTCGCTTGCATCCGTTTTCTATAACAAAAATTCACATAGATTATTTTAGTTATTTTATAAAATAGGGGCACCTACCTTGCGACGATGACACGGAGATCATCCCGACGAGCGATATTGAAAACAAGCGCGATCGGTCTTCTTGGTAGTGAAGTCGTCTCAGGAACGAAGACGACAGCAGCGAGAAGCACCGTTACAACGGCTGGTGCCCACAACGTATGCGTTTCAGCGCGCGAACACGATCATCGTGGCCACACCGGCGGTATCCTCGAAGATCTAAGCGGCATCGACGAATCGTTCCGAATCGCCGATCTCCACACGTTCGTCTGGGACGACGGTGAAGCGAATACGGGGAACGTACGCGATGACGGGCGGAACGTCTCCGTCCGGAAAGCGGCCGACGCACCGGAGGTCACGATCGATGGACAGATACGGATTGAAGCGATGGGCGGCAGGTCGCTCTACGGAGGCACGTACTACGTCGGTGACGTGGTCCAACGCGCACTGGTCGCGCGTGATCGGCCGGCGATCCTGATCGACACCGAGATCTCCTTTTTCTGGCCGGATGAGGACATCTACGGCTTCAATTACGACGAGAAATTCGGTGACAACGAGCGGACGATATACACGCTGTTGAACCCACAGATCGGCGACGCCGACAACGAGGCGTGGACCACCAGTCACGAGGGATACGATATCCTCGTCGCTCGTGGCGGCACCCGATACGTCGCAGTCGGTCACCGAGCGGGTGACCGGATAACCTTCGACGGCCACTGTATCGGCCGAACGGATGGGACCGAAAAGAGCGCCTGGCAGGACATCTACGGAGAGACCGAGAACGGCTATGCGGACTGGCGAAATCGATACGGCGATGGTTGGCTCGACAGTAACGAGTACAACGAGGGTCCGATCGACGTCGCCTTCGGGAATTATATCGGGACGGCCGACGAGGCCGAATGGCAGGTCGCGCTCGGATTCGGGACCTCCGAAGATGCTGCCGTGACTAGCGCCGTCGGAACGCTCCGCCGAGGGTACGACGCGGAGCGAGATCAGTACGAGCAGCGCCAGTAAGACCGCGTGTTCGGGCTACAACGGTGTCACAGAGGCAGGTCGTTGCCGTCGTACTGAGCGGCCCTGCCGGTTCGATGGGTGAGACGATGCAATCCCGCTTCTCTCCGTCCGTTCGTTCAGGGCCGACTCGAGTATGAGCTGACGGAGTCGATCATCGTTCGCCCGGACTGACAAAAACTCGATACGGCCGTGTTCGGCACCTGTCTCGTCGTGGGTCGTGTTCGCTCGTGGCTCGTCTCGAGGGCGCCCGCGATCGACGATGGCGGATCAACACTACTATCACCGTCCTTCGTTGATAGTCGGCGACTATCGATGACGAGGGACGACTCTGGTGCCGGCGGAGCCGTCGGTGACGAAATCGAGTACGGAATCGAGGATCGGCCGCCGTTCGCGGAATCGGTCGTGCTTGGCATCCAGCACTACCTGACGATGGTGGGCGCCAACATCGCGGTGCCACTGATACTGGCGGACGTAATGGGAATGCCTCCCAACGTAACCGCGCGTTTCGTCGGCACGTTCTTCGTCGTTTCCGGGATCGCAACGCTCGCCCAGACGACGTTTGGCAACCGGTACCCGATCGTCCAGGGTGCGCCGTTCTCCATGCTCGCACCCGCACTGGCCATCGTCGGCGTGGTCACCGCGGGAGGCGTTCAGGGCCAACCGAGTTGGGAAGCAGCGCTGTTGCAGTTACAGGGCGCGATCATCGTCGCTGCGGTCGTCGAAGTCGCGATGGGGTACTTCGGACTGGTCGGGAAACTGCGCCGTTACCTCTCGCCGGTCGTCATCGCACCGACGATCGCGCTGATCGGATTGGCGCTGTTTAGCGCACCCCAGATCACGGCCGAGAATCAAAGTTGGCCCCTGCTCGGACTCACGCTCGGTCTCATCCTGCTGTTCTCGCAGTATCTCGACGTCAAACACAAGGCATTTCGGCTCTATCCGGTGATTCTGGCCCTCGTCATCGCCTGGGTCGCCGCCACCGCGCTGTCGGTACTCGGCGTAATCGGGGCTAGCCACCCGGGCTACGTCGACCTCGGAGCGGTCGCAGGTACCCGGCCGTTGCTGCCGATCTATCCCCTCCAGTGGGGGATGCCGCAGGTGACAACGGCGTTCGTCGTCGGGATGTTCGCCGGCGTCCTGGCCTCGATCGTCGAGAGCATCGGCGACTACTACGCGGTAGCGAACCTCTCCGGGACGGGGGCGCCAAGCGAGAAGCGGATCAATCACGGCATCGGAATGGAGGGGCTGATGAACGTCTTTTCGGGTGTGATGGGGACCGCGGGATCGACCTCCTACTCCGAGAATATCGGTGCGATCGGGCTGACCGGCGTCGCCTCGCGATACGTCGTCCAGCTCGGGGCCGCAGTCATGCTCGTCGTCGGTTTCGTCGGCTACTTCGGCCAACTCATCGCGACGATCCCCGACCCGATCGTCGGCGGTCTCTTTATCGCCATGTTCGGCCAGATCGTCGCCGTCGGCATCTCGAATCTCCGTCACGTCGACCTCGACTCGTCGCGAAACACCTTCATCATCGGCTTTGCACTCTTCGTCGGACTGGCGATCCCGGCGTACATGGGCAACTTCGAGAGTACGATCGCGTTCCGCGACGCCGTTGGTCTCGAAGGAACGATCGAGTTCCTGGTCGGCGCGATCGGCGTTTCGGGGACAGCCCTCGCGGCCTCGATCGAAACAGCGACACAGGCGATCGTCGACACCGTCTACATCATCGGTTCGACCGGGATGGCGGTCGGCGGTCTCGCCGCGCTGTTTCTCGATAATACGGTTCCGGGAACACGCGAAGAACGCGGCATCGCAACCTGGGATCGCATCACCGAAGACGAATCCGAGTTCGAGTCGTTCTGGGATCGGTGGCTCGAGGTCGACGCCGGACGCGAGCGCTGAGTTGACGACGTGGCGGATCGACTCGGTCATCGACCCTCTCCAACATCTTTTCAGTCCGTGCTAACGCAACCCGTCGTTCTAATAGCGAGTGGAGCCCAGAAGATTCCATGGCAGAACTCGGGCTCGAAGACGGCACGATCTGGTACGAGACGATTGGCGACGGCCCGCCGCTGGTGTTCGTCCACGGCGGCTGGATGAACGGTGGGGCCTGGACCCCACAGGTCGATCACTTCGCCGACGACTACCGAGTCGTTACCCTCGATGTCCGAGGTCACGGTAACACCGGTCCGACCGATCCCGATCGATACTCGATTGAACTGTTTACCGACGACCTCGAGGCGCTGCTCTCCCATCTCGAAATCGAGCAGCCGATACTCTGTGGTCTCTCGCTGGGATCGATGATCGTCCAGGAGTTCCTGAGTCGCCATCCGACCGACGCGACGGGTGCAATCCTGGGCGGGGCGGTTCGGTCGATGCCGCCGATCGAACTTCCAACGGGGCTGAAGTCGTTCTGGTCGCCGGTTCCAGCGCTGACCGCGTCGCTGTCGCTAACGGGGACGACGGGAACGTTTCAATCGATGCTGTACTCGATTCAGGCGACGACCGGCCAGCGGTGGCTCTCCGTCGATCCTGAGGTCAGAGCCGACGCGATCGACGACGTCGGCGACATACGATCGACCGAGTTTCGTAAGATCTTTCAGGCACTCTACCGGTACGACCCGCCGGAACTAACCGACGTCCGGACGCCGGCGCTCGTCGTCCACGGCGAACAGGAAGCCCCGCTAGTCAAACGGCAGGGCCAGCGGATCGCCACCTCGGTCGCCGACGGTGATCGACTCGTGCTGTCTGAATCCGGTCACCTCGTCAATCAGGATCGCCCGCATGCGTTCAATGCAGCCACGACCGATTTCCTGCAGGATCTCTCCGCTGTCTAGCTCAATGCGGGCCATCGTCTCGACGTGCTCGTTTCCGATCGTTCGTCTCTGCGGTGGGTGTCTCGATATAGTAGTCGGTGAAACGATTCATCCACCGCTCGCACTACTGCGGCCAGCGCGTACTCGCTGGCCGCGAATTCGCGAGCGGGGTGTGCAATGACTGTCACCGACTACTATAGCACAGCGAACGGATACCGTCGACTGCAGCCGCGTTCGTCCTATTCGAAGGTATCCGATCCGATCGCCTCATGAACGTCCCCGCATCAACCGCACAAACCCGGAACATCCCGTAAAGACACCGGATACGGGCAGGAGAGCCTTCGGTTTCCACGTCGGCCACTCAAACATCGTGTTATTCTTCGAAAGCCATCCAACACGATTTGGCGATACCACAAAGAGGTGGGCTCTCTATTTTCTAGGAGAACCGCCGCCTGGCAAACACCACAGATCGCCACAGCACTATGAGCAGCAAATGTTCAGATACTGACAGCAACGATTCAGGGTCAACAACCACTCACTGGACGAGTATCTCGAAACACGTCGTCAATAGCTACGTCGAAGCTAACAACGCCTTCCTGGCGGCGATCGGAATGTCACCCTCGTATAGTGATGCACCCAATTCCCAGCCGGAACCGACCACGACGACGTCCTCCTCGGTCGACGAAGTCGCCTTCGGCGATGAAACGTGGGTTTTAGAGCGTTCGACGGACAACCACGACGCACTGGGCGTCGGCGACTACGTCCGATTTAGTAAACCGATCGTCGAAAGCGACGTCACCGCCTTTTCACAGATTTCGGGCGATACTAACAGACTGCACCTCGAACCCGGTTTCGCTGAAGGTACCCGATTCGGCGATCGGATCGCTCATGGCACGCTCGTCGCCGGCACGATCAGCGCCGCGCTGGCCCGCCTTCCCGGAACGACGATCTACCTTTCGCAAGACCTCGAGTTCACGGGGCCCGTCGAGATCGGCGAGACGGTAACGGCGGAGTGTGAGATAGTCGAAACACTCGGCGGCGATCGATATCGGTTGCACACGATGGTCGTCGACCAGGACAACGAAACGGTCGTCGACGGTGAAGCCGTCGTTATTATTAACGCACCGCCCGCCGAGTGACGGCTTTCTCACCAGACTGCCCATCGGGCGACAGCTTTCTCACCAGCACGCCTACCGAGTGACGGCTTTCTCACCAGCACGCCTACCGAGTGACGGCTTTCTCACCAGCACGCCTACCGAGTGACGGCTTTCTCACCAGCACGCCTACCGAGTGACGGCTTTCTCACCAGCACGCCTACCGAGTGACGGCTTTCTCACCAGCACGCCTACCGAGTGACGGCTTCACCACCAAAGCGCTGGTCGAGAGTCCGACGGCTCGAGAATCGAGACGGACCATCTCAGCGCAACGTGCGATGCCTGCCACTTCGGTGATCGCCTGCGAATCGAATTCGTCCGTCTTTTGCAATCCGCAAGACAAGTCATGAAGGGAGACTCCGGGCTGTGCCAAGGCGCTGTTCAGATTAGAGTTCGCTAACGGACTCCGGTCTTCGAGGTCGAGATCGTCACCTCTAGCAAGTTGGAGGTGTCTGGCACTGGTGTTGGAGAACGCTCGTTCGAAGGCACTTCGAGTGAGGGCTCTGGCGAAGTCCTCACTCGGATAGGTGCCGTTTGCCTTCGCTCCGAAGTCCATGGACGGATAGAGAAGCGATCCTGCAGCACGGCAGATCTGCCGTGGCTCGGCAGTAGTGACCATACTCGTTGTATGTTGCCACGAAGAAATCCATCTCTCAGGCACTTTGGCAACTACTGTAACGGCGCGAGTATTCTCCTTACCCTTTATAATACATGCGTCACAACCGCCGGCCGACGATGACCGATCGGCCTCCATCGCCGCCGACTCCCCTCTCTGCATCTCCCATCGCCGAAACTGACCGTGAGGACAGCGTCTTGGCGACGACATCCCGACTGAACGAAACGATCGAGAACGCTCTCGGATTTCGTCTCGACGAAAGCGCTCTCGAGGAGTTTTTGTTCGAGTTAGACCGACACGACTACCTCGAATGGGTGACCGTTACCCGTCGCGGCGAGTACGTCTGGGACCTCTCCGACTCACCAGAGCGCATCGCGGACGCGGTCGCCGACGCCCTGATCGATCGAGTTCAGTCGTGGCTTGAGAACGACAGCGAGGGCTAAGTACGCCTTTCGGGTACCTACCGAGACATCACTGGCACCAATCGAACCCGGTCAGCGAAGAATTTTGACTGGCGGTTGTGATCGTGGATGGTGGCGTCCCGTGTATCGGCTCCCCGTGAAGCGTACGTCGACGCGGCCGGTCTCGCACCCTTGTCGAGCCGCGTCCGGACGGAAAATCTCGTGACGCCTGCCTGAGTTCAGACGAGTCCCTCACCGAGCGGTCCGAATACGGTCAGCGTCCGTTAATTCGTCGGAATGGCCGGTGCGGCGGTCTCTTCGTCCGTCACGTTGAGTTCGGACGTGACGAGCGCTCGGTACGCTCGGCGGAGGCGTTCGGAGAGTGCCTGATGGGAGATCCCGAGTTCCTCAGACAGTTCCTGCATCGAGACTTCGCGGGGTATCTCGAAGTATCCGTGGTCGATTGCCGCGACGAGCGTCTCGTACTGACGGGATGTGAGGCCACACTGCGAGTGAGTCTCCTCGGCCAGATCGAACAGCCGGACGATCGTCGGCGTAACGCCGGTATCGTCGAGGCGGTCGTATAGCGTGCTCACGCTCTCGCGGTCGATGACGCGGATACTGAGTAGCCACTTTCCGTCAGTGGCCGACGCACTCAGCACCGTCCCACCCTCCTCGAGGATGAGCTCGAAGGGATCGACCGTATCCGGTTGGAACTCGATGTCGTACAGCCAACGGTCGTCTTCGCTACTGATCTGGGAGTGGGAGCCGATCGCCGACGACTCGACTAGAGCCGTTTCGATCTCCGATTGCGATGGTCCCGACAGCCAGAGCCCGTGGCCGCTCGAAGCGATCACCTGTTCCATCTCGCAGGTGAGAGACGGGACGGTATCGAACAACTCGCCAGTTCCGGTTCCGTCGGCCGGGATTTCGATGTCTGCGATGGAGGTCATGATTCTCAAACGAGGATAGGACGACAACGACCATAATCGCATTTCCAAAGCACTTAGAAGGGATTTGAGCGAATTACACGCGTTCTGATCGGTTGGGAAGTAGATTGGAATATATTCGTCCAAGCTCACCCTCGTTTAGTACCGACGCGGCGTTCCGACCAGCAACTGCACGGCTACGACGACGATCACTGCGATCGCCAGCAGCGCGAGCGCGATCGGAACAATAGCGTCGATCCCGTGGGCGATAAACGAGACGCGAATCTGCGTTGGCATGGTTCGCGGAGTGTAGGCAACCATCATAGTCGCGCCGAACTCTCCGATCGCTCGGACGAACGTGAGGACGATCCCGGCAGCGATGGCGTTGCGAGCGAGGGGTAACGAGACGAGTCGAACCGTCCGTAGTCGGCCGTATCCCAACGTCCTGGCCGCCTCCTCGAGTCGCGGATCGACGCTGTCGAAGCCCGCGCGTGCGGTAACGACCAGAAACGGGGCAGCGACGAACGTCTGAGCGAGAACGACGCCGGCTCGACTCCCTGTCAGTGGTACGCCGAGTGTCGCAGCGGCGGATCCGATCGGCGTAAATCGACCGACGACGGTAAGCAACATCACGCCGCCGACGATCGGCGGGACGACCAGCGGGAGCAACACTGCGGCCTCGACCAGTCGCTTACCACGAAACGAGACCCGCGAGAGGACGTATGCTAACGGAATGCCGAAAACTGCCGCGATCGTCGTCGAAATCGGTGCGGTCAGGAGCGACGTCGTGATAGCGTCTCGAATCGCCGGATCGGCGAACGCGGTGCCGACGGCCACCGCTCGCGTCTGAAGGAGAAATACTGCGAACGGAACGACGAAGTACGCGAGCAACACCGCCCCCAGCATCGCCGGGACGGCTACTCCGTCGGCCGGCCACGTGAGACTCCTGCGAACCGAACTGACGGCCGTATCACCGTCGGCGTTCCCGTCACGCGGCCGATCCGACAGACTCACGGTTCGACCTCCTCGGGCGGATCGCCGTGAAACCGCGGTAGCGAGTCGCCGACGCGCAGTCCGTGCTCGACGAGCAGGTCCCTGTTCTCGAGGAGAAACGAGACGAACGTTCGGCCAATTTTGGGGCTGGCCGCGTCCGTTCGAACCGTCGCGTTGTAGACGACGGGGGACCCCTCGACGGTCTGGCCACCCTCGGTGGTGTAACTCACCGCGGCGTACCGATCCGCGTACGCGGGATTCCCGAAATTGTACGCGTCGGAAAGCTCGCGAACGGCCACGTCGCGTTCGGCAGCCATATTGCTGTAGGCTACTGCACAGGCTCGATTTCCGTTTTCGAGACCCGCGAGCAACTGCGGTTCGTCTGGCTCCCGATAGACAGCCTCGGCCATCGCCTCCCGGAAGCCCTCGAGTCCGTGCTCGCGCTCAGCGAGTTCGAACAGGAGGATCGCACGGTAGCCGAGCGGGTCGAGATCGGGGTCGGTGATCGCGATGTCGCCGTCGTCCGCGTCGGCGAAAACCTCGTACCACGGTTCGCCGGCCGCAAGCCGCTGGCCCAGATTCGTCTCGGGTTCGTACGCGATCACCACTTCGTTGGCCGCGAATTCGGCATCCCAGTCGGCGTGGTCCGGATAGAGTCGGTCCCGCAACAATTCCACGTCGGCGCCGACGACGACGTCCGGATACTTCGTTCCGTCCTCGACCATTCGCAACAGGGCGTTGGTCCCGTAGTACTCTCCCTCGTATCGGTAGCCGGTCTCGGTCTCGAACTCGGGCCCGATCCCGTTTTCGAGGGGCACCGAGAGGCTCCCCGCAGCGAGTACTCGAGCGCCGTCAGCGCGACCGAGACAGCCCGTCGCTCCGACCAACCCCGCAGTCAGCCCGACAGCCCCGGTGAGGGCTGCTCGACGGGTCGTCGGAGACGGTTCGGAGCGGCCGCCACGACTGTGCATATCCCCCCATTCGAATTCCAGCATAAATATAACTGGTATCGGTTCCAGATCTGTGGGGAGATAACTGGAATTAGTTACTCCTCCCCAGTGTCACCTGTAGCTGACGCGAGTCGGATCCGATAGTCGCACCACTCGTTGCAGACGAGAATCCCGATCCGGGATTCAAAACAGTTCGACTCGGATTCCGTCGGCGTCGAGATCGGCTGCGAACGCCTCCGCATCGGTTTCGATCGGCTCGAACGTATCGTAGTGTTCCGGTAGGACGAGTCCCGGGTCGATACGTCGGGCGAACGCAGCGGCCTGATGGCGATCCATCGTGAAGTGCCCGCCGATCGGCGGGACGAACACGTCCGCGGACATTGACTCGTGATGCGGGAGGAAGTCCGTGTCCGACGGGAACAAGATCGTCGTCCCCTCGAGGGTCACTACCAGCCCGATCACTTCACCTTCGGCGTGGAAGGGGGTTCCGTCGTCGTCGACGTGGTCTCCGTCGGGATCGTTGTAGGCTGGAACCGATCGAACGTCGATCCCATCGACGGTCAGTTCGCCCTCGTGAGGGAGGTCGACGACATCAAACGCGAGGTCCGCGGTGTCGACCGCCTCGTAGACTGCGACGGTCGCGTTCGGGCCGGAGACCGCTTCGATCGCATCCGGATCGTAGTGATCGTAATCGTCGTGCGTGACGAACACGACGTCGCCGTCGCTCGGTTCGTTCGCGAGTACCTCGCTCCACGGGTCGACGTAGACGACGGTTCCGTCCTCGGTCTCGAGGCGAACGCTCGCGTGTCCCAGTCGCTCGAACGTGATCCCCCTGTAGTCGACTGACATGGTCGATCGATCGTATGTTGTCTTTCGTGTTATAGGTCGTGGTGTTTCCACCGCGAGAAAATCCGCATCGGCGACTCTCACCCTCGAGAAACTGCTCCGAATAGCAGCGGACAACCGAGTGGCAACGCAGCTCGTAACCATCGAACCAGGGTCCCTGATACGGAGATTTCGCACGTCGTACCACACCAATCTGCCAGCGATGGTGCCGGAGGCGGAATACTAACGCGTCGGTTCATCTCGACGCAGCCGTTGCTCTGACCACCTTTCACACTCGATACTGTCTGCGTATCTGAACTGCCGAATCGATCGCTACTCAGTCGGAACAGGGGGTCGTTTGCGAACGACGCCACGTTACCCAGGGCTACGATCGTTGGTCGACTTCGCGTTCGCTATCGCGGCGTTCTCTATCGGGGTAGTACGGAGCGTTCGTTCACCGCCCGCGCCAGTGGTTACAGGCAATTACCAATAAATACAAGTGATGCTATGTAGTATTCTCCGTCGGAAGCTCTCGTCTCCAGAACGGCCGCAGGGGGCATGCGCTGAAATGCCCCGGGTGGAACCAGCACCCGAGACGTGGCTTCCACCGGATCGGTCGAAGCCATGATTGCGTATCCGCTCGCGAGATATAAACGTCTCGCACGCGAATCCGCCCGCTTCACACGGAGAGCGACGCGTTTCGAGGTCACTTCTCGATCCAGTCCCATCGCGACGCTTGCGAGTTCGTGGCGACCTGGATCGACCGTGCCCGACGACCAGCGGGGGCTGTGTCGTCCGGTGACCACTGGGGGTGGTGACGTCGACTCCATTCGAAGGTGTCCCCATCGCCGCACTCTTGTGGCGACGCCGACACCGACGACACGTCGACGACTCGCCTCGACGCGACCCGCTCGAGCGGCCGCGTCGTGGCTCTCGAGCGATCCGATATCGCGCTGACACACCGCTGATACCGCTTGTCGACGGTTTTTCGTCCCGAACGGCGGGGTATACCGATGTGTGGTCGGTTCGCTCCCGTCCCGGATTCGCGGCCGCGATCTCCTCAGAAAACGCTGCGAACTCCCGCCGTTCAAATTCGGCCGGGTCCGGAACCAGCCTCTCACGGAGTTGTTCGCGATTGGAACGCGGGCTGGTCCGGTAGCCGCTTCGCTCCTCACGTCCGTATTCGGAGCAGAAGCGGGCCGGGCGCGATTTGAACCTCGTCGAGACGTTCCTGCTCGCGCGCCAGAGGCGCGCTGCGCGGGCTTGCGACTCGTCTGCTCCCGATCGCCTGCCGGGCGCGCTCCCTTCGGTCGCGTGCCGGGCGGAACTCTCGGAGAACACGACCGAGCCTGCGCTCCAACCGGTTTCGCGGTTCGGTGCTCGCGCCGTCGGCGCTGCGCTCCGCTTCCACGGACTAAAAGTCAGGTATTTATGCGTCTTGAGCTACCGGCTATCGCGCGCGTGACGGTTGGACTGGGTCGAGTCATGCACATCATGACCGACGAAGATATCGATCCGATCGATCCAAGCACTGCACTCGAAATGTACTTGCAATCCCGGCAGAGCGAACTCGCTAACAGTTCACTCAATGCGCACCGATGACGACTTTCTTTATTTGTCGATTGGTGCGATGAAATAGGTATCAATACTCTCGACGGACTGTCTGCCCGAGATTTTCATGAGTTCCGCGTATGGAGACAAATCGGTATCCGTGCAGGAACACTTAGAGCATTAGATCTACGGGATTATCAACGAGATCAGCAATGTCTCAGGATTCGCCACCGTCCAGAGACAGGAACACCGTTGAATAACGGTACTGACGCGAACCGACTCGTCGCAATCAAAGATCGGACGTGCCAAGTCCACGATGATTATATTGACGAGTACAGGCACGACGTGACAGACGAGCACGGCCGACAACCACTATTCAGCACGGAGCATGGTCGTCGATTGCGTCAATCAGTCCGGGCGAATGCCTACTTCTGGACATGCCCCTGTAGGGCTAATCTCCAGTGCCCACATGGGCGTGATCCGGATACCTGTGAGAGTAACAACTGGGAGGATGCATCAACGTGTCTAAGCAGTGTATCGACACACCCAATTCGACGAGGCTCAATCACGCATCACCTCCGAGAAGGTGTTCCTGTAGCTGTCGCATCCAAGAAGACGGACGTCTCACCGTTTGTACTTGAAACCTATTACTCAGTGTTATCTGGGGCAGAAGCTATAGAGGTGAGGAGGGACTATCTGGATAACATTTAGAGGCTCAAACTCCGGTCTGATTGAAGCCCACCTAATCATTTCCCACGGCGTCTCCAAACAAGGGGCAACTTGAATTGTTAATCTACGATCGCTCTCCTTTGGGTTGACGGGTACAAACGCACACTACGCGTGCCAACCTACCACGGAAGTTGTATCATCTGTGGATGATGTCGATAGAGCCGTGCTGAACACAGAGCGCAAATGTGGCACAAGATCCGCTTCGATTTGCGAAAGAAGGTATCGCACAGGGCAGAAAAACGTGGTTAACAGGAAGCCGACTACATGAACTGGGAATCAAGGAATCACTACCGATACCCCGTCTTCGCCCGCTTCGTTAGTCGGGTTCGACCACGCACCGGAACCCGACGTGACTGGTCGAGGTATCGATCGGCTCAGGGTACCGAGCAGCGGGCCGGTATCGGAAACAGTAGTTCGGCGCACAGAGGTGCGACCCGCCTTTAAGCACTTTCCGAGGCATCTCGGTCGGGTCACGCGGGTCGACACTCTGCGCTTCAGTGACACCGCGTGGATTCGTCGGTGTACAGCACGACGGCGACTCTGACTCATCTGACGTTGGATCGTCGCTGTACCAATCGCGGGTCCACTCCCAGACGTTTCCAGCCATATCGAAGAGTCCGAACTCATTCGATGGAAACGACGCCACGGGCGACGTACGCTCATAGCCATCGAGAACCGTGTTCTCGTGCGGAAATTCTCCTTGCCAGGTGTTGGCCATCAGCCGTCCGTCGGGGACGTGCTCGTCACCCCAAACGAATCGTTTGTGCTCCAGCCCGCCGCGGGCGGCACGTTCCCACTGTGCCTCCGTCGGCAACGTTTTGCCCGCCCACTCGGCGAATTCCATCGCATCTTCGTAGGCGACGTGGACGACGGGATGATCCATCTTGTCGCCGATATCACTGTCCGGACCGAACGGGTGTCGCCAGTCTGCGCCAGGGACGTAGTTCCACCATCTATTCGGATTCCGGAGCGGTACCGAGCCCCGAGGTTGTGTAAAGACGGCGGACCCCGAGACGAGGTCGTCCGGATTCGCGCCCGGGTAGTCCGCGGGGTCCGGGTCGCGCTCAGCGAGCGTCGTGTAGCCCGTGTCCGCGACGAAGGCGGCAAACTCCCGATTCGTTGTGGGCGTTCGGTTCATCCAGAACCCATCGACTGTGACTGCTCGAACAGGCTTCTCTTCCGGGTAGAAATCCTCTGAGCCCATTCTGAACGTGCCGCCCGGTATCCACTCCATCTCGGGTTCGGGTGGGTCCCCTGGGAGTTCTGTCACTGGCTTCGTTCGCTCGTCTGTCGTACGTGTCATCCTGAATTCCGATGATTACGAGATGTGTTTCTTTACCTGTGTGCTCTCGCGTCACTCTCTCGCCATAATACGTTTCACCACGGCCTCGTGGTGAACGAACGGTTCGCCGCTGACGTCGACGGTCACTTGTGTGAGGTCGCCTGTGAATGCGAACGGTTTTTCGTACTCCGTAGTTACCGCCTGTACGAGATCCTGGCCGCAACTCAGTCCCGCGTTAATGGCGATCATGATCGGGATAGTGACCGGTAGATCACCTTCGCCGACCTGGTCGTCGTCGTAGTAGAGTCGAAGCGTCGCTGGCGCTCCCGCTCCGTTCTGGACGTCCGGTTCACCAGTCACTTCGAATTCCATTCCGAGTTCGGCTACGTCCGCCGGAATTTCACTGTCGGTTGTTATCTGGTACTCCTCGATGCCGCAATAGTTGTGGACGTAGTGCAGCCGGTTGTCCAGGACGAATAGCGAGTAGCCACCGTTCGTGCTCCCGTGAGCGAGCAGCACGCCCTCCGTCCCACCCTGCGGTATATCGACCTCGGCTGTGATGCTGTGGTCGCGATTTAGCACCGAGACTGCGCCATTCTCCGGGACGCTCTCCCCTCCGGGGTAGTAGACGTACTGGTCGCGAGGTGAGGACACTTGTGGCCGACCTGTGGCTGCCATTCGCTCAACGGCGCGTCCGTCGAGTGGCAACACGTCGTACGTGCCAGCTTCTGCCCACCACAACTGGGCGAGTTCGAGTACCTTCTCGGGGTGCTCGTCGGCGACGTTATGCGCTTCCGAGAAGTCCTCCTCGAGATTGTACAGTTCCCAGCCAGTCTCCTTGATCGTCGTCGCCGAGAGGTCCTCAGCGGTGATCGGTTTCCCAAACTCCCACGGTTTCACCGCTCGCCAGCCGTCGTGATAGATGGCCCGATACGCGAGCATCTCGAAATACTGGTCAGTATGCTGCTCGGGGGCAGCAGGGTCGTCGAAGGTGTACGCGAAACTCGTCCCTTCGATTGGGGATTGCGAATAACCTTTGATCTCCTCGGGTGCCTCGATTCCGATCGCTTCCAGAACAGTGGGGACGATGTCGATAGCGTGGACGAACTGGTCGCGGATTTCATCCTGTGCGTCGATACCGTCAGGCCAGTGGACGACCATGGGATCGCTTACACCACCGCGGTAGGTTTCACGCTTCCACCGGCGAAACGGTGTATCACCGGCCCACGCCCATCCCATCGGATAGTGGTTGTAGTACTCTGGGCCCCCGAGAGCGTCCATCGCCTCCAGATTGTCCTCGAGATCTTCCTCGATGTTATTAAAAAATCTCATCTCGTTAACTGAGCCACCCGGGCCCCCTTCGGCGCTCGCACCATTATCCGAGACGACTAGTACGAGCGTGTTGTCGAGTTCGCCGATCTCCTCGAGAAAATCGAGGATGCGACCGATGTGATGGTCAGTGTGCTCGAGGAAGCCTGCGAAAACCTCCATCATTCGGGCGTAGAGCGTCTGCTCGTCGTCCGAGAGGTCATCCCAGTGTGGGATATCGGGATCGTCTGGCGAGAGGGTTGCATTTTCAGGGACGACACCGAGTTCTTTCTGGCGCGACAGGATTTGTTTCCGTAACTCATCCCAGCCTATATCGAATTCACCCTCGTACTTGTTCGCCCACTCTTGTGGGACGTGATGTGGGGCGTGGCATGCACCTGTCGCAAAGTACGCAAAGAACGGCTTCTCGGGAGCAACCGATTGTGCGTCCTGGATGTGTTGGATGGTTCGGTCAGCGAGATCTTCTGTGAGGTGATATCCCTCTTCGGGGGTTGCGGGTGGTTCGATCTGTTCGTTTCCCTGCACCAGATTGGGATAGTACTGATGCGTGTCACCGCTGAGGAAGCCATAGTAGCGTTCGAACCCTCGACCGAGCGGCCACTCGTCGTAAGGACCGGCGGCACTCGTCTCCTCGGCAGGAGCGAGATGCCATTTGCCAGCGGCGAACGTGTTGTACCCGTGCTCGACTAACATCTCAGAGAGGAAGCCGTTCTCGTGCGGAATTGAACCATTGTAGCCCGGGAATCCGGTCGAGGCTTCGGTGACGAGACCCATACCGTTCGAGTGGTGATTTCGCCCGGTAAGCAGACAGCTGCGCGTTGGCGCGCAGAGCGCAGTCGTCTGGAAGTTATTGTACTGGAGTCCGTTCTCGGCGAGTCGATCGATATTCGGTGTGTCGATCGGACCGCCGTAGCAGCCGACCTGACCGAAGCCGACGTCGTCAAGGACGATCATCAATACGTTCGGTGCGTCTTCAGGCGGTCGCGTCTGTTCGGGCCACCACTCCTCGGATTCATCGTACGTACGACCGATGTGGCCGTGGAATTCCTGTTCTGGCATATCGTTTCCCTCGCGATGGAGTCCGTCCGTGATTCGTAGAAATCAGGATCGCCAACGCCACCGTCGAAGCAGATTGAACAGCGTAGATTGACGTAAAATCGTTCTATCGTTCCCCCAAGAAATTGCACGTATACTGGACACCAGTAGCCAATAACGCCGGTAGAAGAAACAATTCAATTACGGTGCACTTCGGTGGCGATACCGGCCAGCCGAACTTCATCTACCTTTTGACGGTCGTGCTGGAGACATCCTCTGTATCTTGCACGCCGATTCTGACAACAGGTCTGTAGTTCGATGAGTCTTTGCAATGATACACAGCGCGAGTGTAACAATGAACTAACGTAACGCGTTCCGTGAGCGCTCACTCCAGGTACAGATTGTATCTTGAGGATTCAGAGATAGTTATCAATCTAACACTACCATCATGTCATGAAATTATTCTCGAGTATCGTCGCTGTATTATGTGGGACACTGATGTGCCAGCAGGTGAGTTAGTCCCAACCGCTGCAGTGGGACACTCAGGGAGACACGAATCATGAGCAACGAACCACCAGACATGACGGAGGAATCGGGCTTCGAACCGCTGCGAGCAACGCGCCAAACTGCACTTCGTGGAATGAGTACTTACCAGGGAACCCAGAATTCAGACAGGGCAGCTGACGGAGTGGACCTGTTTCGTACCCGAACGCTGACGCGCCGCGAGGCACTCCAGAAAGGGGGGCTCATCGTGGGCGGACTCTCACTCGGGGGATCGACGGTGACGCGGACAGTCGCCGCCGATCGAGAATCCGAAGGTAGTCAGGAAAGCGATATGGATAGCAGTGTGGCATCGATCGCCGAAGACGCGTACCTCTACGGTCTCCAGCAGATTATCTTCTACGTGACGCGCTTCAACTACACACAGAAGGAGAACAGCGACGTCTTCGTGGGCGTCAATCGGTTGTACTATCCTAACGATGGCCAACCGATAACGGCCGACTTCACGGCTATCGTCACTCCGAACAACACCACCCTGTACGGAATGGGCTTCCTCGACCTGCAGGACGACCCCATCGTCATCGAGATGCCCGAGGTTACCGACCGCTACTTCTCGTTACAGTTGATGAACCAGTACGGAATCTTCCCTCTCTACGCCGGGAATCAGTTCAACGGCACCGACGCGCGGTCGTACCTGATTCTGCCGGACGATTACGAGGGCGAGATTCCAGGCGACTTCGCCGCGACCGACGTCGTCCAAGCAGGGACGAAGACCCTATTCACCCTCGTCCGGTACGCGTTGCGCAACCCCACGGACGAATCCGAAATCGCCTACGTCAACGACCTGCAGGAGCAGACGAACATCACCCCGCTCAGCGAGTGGCTCGCCAACGACCGCTCGGGCGTGCCACGGGTGGAGCAGTCAGTCGTCCCCGGCGACTACGAGACGATCCCACGAATGGCGGACCTCACAGAGCAGCAGGTCGAAAACCAGACCCCATCGGACTTCTTCACCCTCCTCAACCTCGTCCTGAACGATCCGAGTATGTCGCTCATCGACGACTCCCGAAAAGAGGCTGCGATGCTCGAGCGACTGGAACAACTCGGAATCGGCCCGGGACTGGAATTCGACTGGTCCGCCCTCGATACCGACGTGCAGGAGGCCCTGACTAGCGGATTCGAGAGCGGGTTCGAGCGCGTCAGAGCCACCGTCGTGGAGGGTAACAGCGACGTCGTAGTAGACATGAATGGGTGGAACATCGTTCAGAACACGGCGGACTTCAGAACCGACTGGTTGACCCGGGCCGCCGTGGCCGACTTCGGCTTCGCGGGCCCCGACTCGCCCGCATCTCACGTCGGTGCGTTCAAATTCACCGACGCGAACGGCGAGCAACTAAACGGGTCGACACAGTACACCATCACGTTCGACCTCGATAACTTCCCGCCAGTCACCGAGTTCTGGGAGATTCCGATCTACGACGCGCAGGGCTACTTCGTCGAGAACGAACTCGACCGCTACAGCATCAACAGCTACATGCTCGAAGAAGGACTGTTGCACACTGACGCCAACGAACTCGTCATCTACGTCCAACACGAGAAGCCGGACGATTCCGAGCAGGTGACGAACTGGCTGCCAGCTCCCGAAGGTGGTATGCGATTCGCAGCGCGGTTCTATGGTCCCCACTGGTCGCTGGTCGATGGGACCTACGACATGCCCGAAGTCGTTCCTGCAGAGGAGTGATACCTTCTACCTTCATCCCTAACAAGACAGTTTGCTAGCGTTTTCTGTATCCAGTACGCCGTTTTTCACAGCGGCTCGGGAGTTTGGACAGAGTCGGTTGGACAGAAGGCGCGAGTACAGCACGAACTGACGGATGAATAGCAAGTTCCGTGAGCGTTCACTCCAGGTACACATAGTACATTGAGGATTCAGGGATGGTAATTAATATAATACTATCATCAGGCCATGAAATCATTCTCGAGTATCGTCGCTGTATTATATGGGGCGCTGGTGTGCGGTTGTCTGAGTCGGTCCCAACTGCTGCTGTGGGCTACTCAGAGAGGCATGACCATGAGCAACGAACCACACCACACGACGGCGGAGCCAGTATCCGAACCGTTGCGCGCAACCCGCCGAACCGCGCTTCGCGGGGCAGGTCTCGCCAGTTTATTCGCACTGGGCGGCGGCAGCGCCACGGCCCAGCGAACCGTTCCGAATGCGGATGCCCATCAGAGTCGGAAAGAGACCACCGAGGCGCTTCCATCCTGGAACGACGGCAGGGCCAAGCAGGCCATACTTGCGTTCGTAGAGAAAGTGACCACGCCAGACTCTCCCGACTTCGTACCGCCCGCTGAGCGCATAGCCACTTTCGACAACGACGGCACGCTGTGGGTCGAACGGCCAGTGTACGCCCAGCTCGCCTTTGTAATCGACCGAATACAAGAGCTGGCCCCCCAGCACCCAGAATGGGAGGACGAACAGCCCTTTAAGGCGGTGTTGGAGAACGACCTCGAGACACTGGCGGCGATGAACCAGAATGAGGTGGCCGAACTGCTCACTGTCACGCACACCGGAATGACCACGGACGAATTCGAGGCAACCGTGACCGACTGGCTGAATACGGCTCGCGATCCGCGTTTCGACCGGCGCTATACTGACCTCGCCTATCAGCCGATGCTGGAACTGCTCTCGTTTCTGCGGGCGAACGAGTTCAAGACCTTCATCGTTTCCGGCGGTGGCGCCGAGTTCATGCGACAGATGAGTGAAGCGACGTATGGGATCCCGCCAGAGCAGGTGGTCGGCTCGACCGGGAAGACCCGCTACGAGGTCCGGGACAGTGAGCCGGTGCTGGTAAAGCTGCCGGAGGTCGATTTCGTCGACGACGAGGCTGGCAAACCAATCGGTATCCACAAGTTCATCGGCAGGCGCCCCATCGCGGCGTTCGGCAACTACGTCGGAGACCGCCAGATGCTCGAGTGGACCGAAGCAGGGGACGGTCCGCGGCTGCTCCTGCTGGTTAACCACGACGACGCCAAGCGTGAGTATGCCTATAGTATGGACGAAGACCTAACAGGAGAGACGTCCGACGAGTCTTCCCAGCCATTTATCGACGTGGCAGAAGAGAAGGGCTGGGTCGTCGTCAGTATGAAAGACGATTGGGAGTACGTCTTCCCCTTCGAGCAAGCGGATAGCTGAGGCGCCCCACCGATGGATTTCGAACGGGGACCACCGCTGAACGGCCGATACGACGACGTCGCTGCTCGCAGATTCGCCGATTCGGTTGCTGTTTTGTCCTGATGTAGGAACACATCCTCTGGATTGCACAGGCCGCTTCTGACAGCAACTCGGAGTTCGTTGAGTCTCTGCAACAGAGAAGGCGCGAGTGCAGCACGAACTGAAGTTTGAATAGCGAGTTCTGTGAGCGCTTACTACAGGTACTAATAGTATATTGATGGTTCTGAGATAGTCATTAAGCAAATAGTTCTATCATGTCATGAAAGTATTCTCGAGTGTCGTCGCTGTTTTATATGAAGTGCTGGTGTGCGGTTGTCTGAGTCAGTCCCAACCGCTACTGTGGGACACTTAGAGAGGCATGAGCCATGACCAACGAGACACACGACACGCCGGCTGATTCAGAATCGAATTCCAACCCGTTGGGGGCAACCCGCCGCACCGCGCTGCAAGGAGCAGGACTCGCCGGCTTGCTCGCACTGGGCGTCGGTAGTGCCAGCGCCCACCAAGACACGCTGAGCCAGACCCCCAACCAAGCCGAGCAACAGACGACGGACAATACCGATGCTGTCCCAGTGACATGGGCGAACTTCCCACGTGCCTACTGTCATGCTTCATTTCAGCCAATCGTCAGCAAGGGTGGATTCGGACAGTTCTATCATGTCCGAAATCTTTCTCCCATCAGGGCAAAGAATGAGTTGGGTATCGGGGAGCAGCGTGACTCACTCTACTCGTTTGGGGTGTTCGATCTGACCGAGCCCGTCACCATCACGAAACCAGACACCGGTGACCGATATCAGTCGATGAATGTACAGAATGAGGATCAATATGTGTAGCTGAGCGTCACCGAACCTGATACGTACACATTGACGCAGGATCAGATCGGCACGCAGTATGCTGGTATCCTGTTCCGCACGTTCGTCAATGCTGACGACCCGGCCGATGTGAAACAAGTCCGTCAACTCCAGGATCAGATCGGCGTGGTGCAATCGTCGGCTGGGTCGTTCGAGATTCCCAATTGGGATCAACAATCTCTCGAACAGATCGACGACACGCTGAGAACACTCTATTACACGATAGACAACTGGTCGGACGCATTCGGTGACGTTGGCCAGGTCGATCCTGTGAAATTTTTTTATCTCCAGCGCGTCGGGGTGGACTGGCGTCCCGGAACCGTCAGAAGCACTCATCCTCCAACGGACACCCGACCAGAATGACGGCGAGACGCCATACACACTCACCGTCAAGGACGTCCCTGTCGACGGGTTCTGGTCGATTAGCGTCTACAACCGTCGCCTGTCCTTTGTAAAGAACAAATACGATGCTTTTACTGTGAGCAACGTGACCGCAGACCGGAACGCTAACGGGAGTGTCACAGTGCATTTCGATGGCGACCCCGACCAGAAGAACTTCCTCTACACCCCGGGGGGATGGCGCTATCTTTTCCGGTTCTACGACGCAAGCAAGCCAATTATCAACGAGAACTATCAATTCCCCGAAGCTCAGCCAATTAAATGACATGCGGGCGGAGAGCAGCTTAATTGCCATTCAGGACCGAATCACTGCGATATCGAATTTCGACTGTTTTTTCATCTCGTACTACCGGTCGTGCTGAACTTGTCCTCTCTATTCGGCACTGCCGAACAATCTCAATTTTGAATAGTTTCTCTGGGAACCGCGCACACCTCCTGCTGTAATGACACAGCATCAGTCTGAGTCGTCAACATGGGCGAAGCGACATCGACGAGCGTTGACGACACGACATTCTCACGAAAATGTACTCACCGACCGAGAGTTCGAGTTGCTACTCGAAGCCTGTTCGGAGTTGCCCAGTCCCCGTGATTTCCAAGCACGGTTCATCTGTCTGGTCGCAGGTCGGCTCGGATTACGGGCGGGAGAGATTTCCCACCTCAATACCGACTGGTTCGACTGGGATCGGAAACTTCTCCAGATCCCACAGCACGAGCCATGTTCTTGTGGGTACTGTCGTCGCCAAGCAACTCAGGAAGCGAGCCACTGTAGCGACCTCACTGAGGACGAGACAGTGGAGGCCCGGTGGCACCCAAAGACGGTCTCCTCCACGCGGGCGATTCCTTTCGACCTGTCGTTACGTCTCGAACTGTGTATCGAACGGTTCGCCAATCGCTACGATTCGTTCCCGCATTCGCGCTCGACGATCAATAGGCGAGTGAACGAAGCAGTTGAGACTGCCGATCTTCGGGGGCGCGTCTACCCACACTGTTTGCGAGCAACCGCTGCGAGCTATCACGCCTATCAGGGGGTTGCGCCAGTTCCGCTTCAGGCCTTGATGGGGTAGAGCGATCTCGCCAATGCCCAGAAATACATCCGAATTTCCGGAACAGCGACCGCAGATGCACTCCGACAAGCGCATCATTGATAACTAACAGGCTACTCACTACTCTTTTAGCCTCTGCTGAATAGAAGGCGCAAAGGTGCTGTGGATAATTCTTTGTAATATCATCATGTGGTTTGCTGTATGAATTCACAGGCACTCAAAAAATCAGCTATTGCAGGAGTTATTTCTCTCTCAATTACACTGGTTCTAACCTATATTGCTTCACTAATTTGGCCGACACAACTGTTTATTGCTGTTGGATTAGCCTCATTCTTTTCAGCATTTGGTAGCGCGTACGGCGCACACATAGAATATCTTGAAAGTTGAGTGGATAGTACACGTTGTGAATATCCTACTATCCTGTAGGTGTCACTGTGCTGGATAGAACCTCTGTATCTCGCACGCCGTTCCTGACAGCAGTTAGGTTGTTCTGCAAGTCTCTGCCAGATACAAAGCGCGAATACAGCACGAGTCAAAACTTGATCTACAAGAACGGCGATCGCTCAGTACAGGGTTCGCAGCTATCACAGTACTCGTCGATTTCTTAAAGTGTTACTATCTTAATGTCAAAGATACATTTTATAATCCGTCACGATTGTTGGCATCTCGATAAAACACTTAGAAAACCATTGTAGCTATCATATAAACGAACGATCAGTGTGTATAACAAAGGAGATCTAATCCCAAGCAAGGGAAGTGTTATGAACCGACACCATGTTCCAGTTGGAATGACTCCCGTACCGCAATATGCTACATGGGAGGAACACCGTCGTGCGCTTTCACAAACAGCAGAGGAAGCCCGGTCACAACACGCTGTACCAAGACCAGCAATCGAAATTATCAACGAACCTGAATCGATAACTGTCAGTGCTCAACTTCCAGGTTTCGAGAGTGACAATATTCAAATCAAGAGTACAGATACCATGTTGACTATTTCAGCAACCCGCGACGAATACGAAGGGGAAGGCGAAACACTCCACAGTGAATGGCACTCTGACGTCCAACGGACCATTCCATTACCAGTGCCAACGAACCCGGATAAAGCTGAAGTCACTTACGAAAGCGGTATACTGAAAATTACGTTGCCAAAAGAAGAAGGGCAACAGGTGACTATCCCGATATAGTAAACGAGAACGACTGATTTCGGACAATCCGATTCAATTCATTGAAAAGAATTTTTCAGACGTGGTTCCGACCTCAGTACTGAATACATCCCTAGATGGGAGGTAGTTTGCTGACGTCAAGGAGAGAAGTCAATCGAATAGAGTGTCAAAGGGCCGGTGGACTTGACCCATCACAGCGCGACACCCTACTTTTTCCTGACCCGGGAGGTGTCACTGAAATCTAATATAGATGATATCGCTCATTACACAGGTTTATTGATAGTCTGGTTCTTGGCATAGGAATAAAACAAACGAAGTGGGTTTGCTGAACCAGCACTGTTTTTACAGGCAACAGGAAGGTCGATAGATATTCCATTAACTGTTTGACCTGTATTCAGCATGGCCCTATCACCGTCTCCTCTATTTGACCTAACTCGCAGCGTTACGTTCGCAGGTCTACTTATCGGCAACTCCAGCACGAATTGCTTGGAATAAACGATGTCGGTTTGCTGTATCCATCCTCTGTATTCAGCATGCCGCTCTTAACAGTGATCTGGTAGTTCGGTTAATTGCTACTGAATACAGGGCTCGAATGAGGCATCACGAGGGAATCAGCAACGACTCCGTGATGGGAGCCAGTCACAGATCGTCCGTATCCCGCACAACGAAGGCATCTGTGCACTAATTTTCGCGCATCCAACGTGGAAGACGATTAAGTGCCAACCAACGTAAGATCCATAATACTTTCTCTCAAAAAGGGGCTAATGGTTCCTCGGAGACGCCTGCTGTCTGCTATCGGTGCGAGATACATCATCGGTCTTCTCGGCACCCTATTCGTTGCGGTTGCGGTCGGATTTGCGATCGTTGAGAGTGATCACCCTCACTACCATGTGAATATTCTTGTCCTTTTGATGATGATGATTGTCGTCCCCGGGGTCATCCTCGTATACGGTGCATATTGGCTCGCACGCGACGATATCGATCCCGACTTCTATCCACGTATTGCTGGCTGGTGTCTCGCCGGCTTCGGCGTCATGGCCTTCCTCCTCGTTGTCTACCACCTCCAGCCCGGCGAAAGCGTTTCCATGAGATCGACGCCGATTCTGACCGCACATGCCAGCGTTGCAGGCTTGGGCGTGGGGATCAACGACGGGCAATGCGAGAACGCGGACGTACGAACTCGAAACTCGCAACCAGCAACTCGAACGCTATCGGGAGTACACGGATGACGTACTGACCGCGATCCACGACGTTTTCTACGTGCTCGAAACTGATGGGACGCTCCACTGCTGGAACGACAGTCTCTGTGAGGTAACAGGCTACGAGGATTCGGAAATCACGTCGATGCCCGTGCTGGAGTTCTTCGACGAGAGCGATCACGACCGGGTCGCTGATGCAATCGAGGAAGGATTCGAAACGGGGAATGCACAGGTTGAAGCGGAGTTGCTCACCAAGGACGGTGCCTCCATCCCGTACGAGTTCGTGGCGTCAACGCTCGTCGGTCCGGACGGCGAGACAGTGTTGGCGGGCATCGGACGAGAAGTCACTGAACGGAAGCGACGTGAACGAGAACTGACCCGCTTCGAAACGATCGTCAAAACGAGTCCGATTGGCATTATGATCGCCGACAGTGACGGAGAGTTGCAGTTCGCCAACGACCGCGCCGAGGAGATTTACGGGCTGAGCAAAGAGCAAATCAACAACCTCCGCTTCGACGATTCCGACTGGAACCAAGTCTCCATCGACGGCGAACCCCTCCTGGATGACGAGAAACCCATCTCGCAGATTCTGGAGTCCGGATAATCGGTGTTCGATCATCTCAGTGGCGTGTCTCGTCCGGATGGGAAGCGCGTCTGGATCTCTGTTAACGGGGCGCCGGTCTACGACGACAGCGGAGCGTTCGACAGTGCCGTGTTCACCACCGAAGACATCACCGGCCGATTAGAGCGGGAACGAGAGCTCGAACAGTACGAAACGGTCGTCGAAACGGCTCACGATGGTATCTACGTCTTCGACGAGGAGCGACGGTTCGAACTCGTTAACGAGTCGTTTGTCGATCTGACCTCGCTTTCCCGATCGGAGTTACTGGGTCAACACGCCTCGACGGTGTTCGGCGACGAGTTCGCGTCCATCGAGGCCGAACAGTGGGAGCGTGCGACGCCGGATGAACTCCCGTCATTCGAGGAGACGATCTACGCTGGCCCGAACGAGACCCGAACGGTCGAGAACCGGTTTGTCCTTCTGGACGAGGATGCGCGAGAACGCGCGTCGGCGTCATCAGAGACGTCACGGAACGCGAGGAGTATCGCCGAAAGCTGGAGGAGTCAAACGAACGGCTGGAACAGTTCGCGTACGCCGCCAGTCACGACCTCCAGGAGCCGCTGCGGATGGTCACGAGCTACCTCCAGTTGCTCGAGCGGCGCTACGGCGACGAACTCGACGAGGATGCCGAGGAGTTCATCGACTACGCGGTTGATGGTGCCGAACGGATGCGGGAGATGATTGACGGGCTGCTCGAATACGCCCGCGTCGAAACGCGAGGCGACCCGCTCGAACCGGTCGAGTTGAACGAGGTGCTCGACGACGTGCGCACCGACCTCCAGTTGCAGATCGAAGAGTCCGACGCCCGTATCGAGGTTGGCTCGCTCCCGCAGGTCAGCGGGGACGAGGGACAGCTCTGTCAGGTGTTCCAGAACTTGGTGGCGAACGCGATCGAATACAGCGGCGACGAACCGCCCCGGGTTGCCGTCTCGGCGGAGCGAAATGGATCGATGTGGCGCATCTCGGTTCACGACGAGGGTATCGGCATCGACTCGGATGAGACCGATCGCGTCTTCGAGGTGTTTCAACGCCTCCACAGCCACGACGAGTTCGAAGGAACGGGCATCGGACTGGCGCTCTGTCGGCGAATCGTTGAGCGCCACGGCGGCGGGATCTGGGTCGACTCCAAACCCGGTGAGGGATCGACGTTCTCGTTCACGCTGCCCAAAACGTCTCATCACGAGTAAACGACTCGCAGAAAGCCGGTCAGCGCAGGCTCGGCCCTACGCCTGCTTGCGATTCTTCCGTACTCCGCACGCGTAAGAGAGGTAGCGGGCCGGGCGCGATTTGACCACACGGTCACACGGTCGCTCGCTCCGCTCGCGCTGCGTGTTCCCTGCGATTCAAATCGCGGTAGCCGCTTCGCTCCTCACGTCCGTATTCGGAGCAGAAGCGGGCCGGGCGCGATTTGAACACGCGACCGTCTGATTAAGAGTCAGACGCTCTGCCGGACTGAGCTACCGGCCCTTCACCTCCGACTTTCCCTCGGTCGTTAAAATACGTTTCCCTTGTGGACTCCCGTGGCAGCTATCCACGCACCAAATTTCCGGCTGGAAGTCGTTCTCTTTTCCCGTCAGTCTGTGCTACTCTTCGGGAGCGTTAAGTGCAACCGGTCCGACCACTCGGGCATATGAGCACGGGGGTTACGATTTCGTCGATCTCTGACTACGCTATTTTGGGCTGTGGGAGCGTGGGCTACGCCGTCGCGGAGGAGCTCGTCGAACAGGGCAAAGACGTCCTGATCATCGACCGCGACGAAAACCGGGTCGAATCGCTCAGAGATCAGGATCTCGATGCCCGGACGTCCGATATCCGTGAACCCGGAGTCGCCGAGTTAGTTGCCGACCGCGACGTCGTCCTCATCCTCGCCTCCGACGTCGAGTCGAACAAACAGGCCGTCGAACACATCCGCGATAGCACCACCAACCAGTTCGTCGTCGCCCGAGCGAGCGACCCCGTCTCCGGTGACGAACTCTCCGAACTCGGGGCCGATATCGTCATCAACCCTTCCTCGGTCATCGCCGAATCGGCCCTCCGAGCACTCGAGTCCGGCGAACTCGAGTACAACGCGGGCAAACTCGCGGATATCGTCGAAGACACGACCACGCGGCTGGCCATCGTCACCCAGGACAGCCCGGATCCGGATTCGATCGCCAGTGCGGCAGCATTACAGGCGGTCGCGAACCATCTCGGAATCGAATCCGACATCATTTACCTCGGCGAGGTCGGTCACCAGGAGAACCGGGCGTTCGTCAATTTGCTCGGGATCGACCTCGTCCAGTGGGACGAAATCGAAGATCATTCGGTATACGACACCGTCGCACTGGTCGATCACGCGACCTCGAACGACATGGAACTCCCGGTCGACATCGTCATCGATCACCTCGAAACGGAGTCGGAAACAGAGACGGAGTTCGAACCCGAGTTCGTCGACATTCGGCCGAACATGTCCTCGACGTCGACGATCATGACGAAGTACATCCAGGAGTTCGATATGAACGTCTCCGAGGAGGTCGCCACAGCCTTGCTCTACGGTATCCGAGCCGAGACCCTGGATTTCAAACGCGACACTACCCCCGCCGATCTCACTGCCGCGGCCTACCTCTATCCGTTCGCGAACCACGACACGTTAGAGCAAGTCGAGTCGCCGTCGATGTCCCCCGAGACGTTAGACGTCCTCGCGGAAGCGATAACGAATCGCGGCGTTCAGGGCAGCCACCTCGTTTCTAACGCCGGGTTCGTCCGCGACCGCGAGGCGCTAACACAGGCTGCCAGCCACCTCCTGAACCTCGAGGGAGTCACGACGACTGCGGTCTTCGGAATCGCGAACGAAACGATCTTCCTCGCCGGCCGTTCGAAAGACATCCGCATCAACATCGGCAAAGTGCTCGACGACGCGTACGGCGACATCGGCGAGACGGCCGGCCACTCGACGCAAGCGAGCGCGGAGATCCCACTCGGCATTTTCACGGGAATCGAAATCTCGGAGGACACGCGGGATACGTTGCTCGAGTTGACCGAAGAAGCGGTCAAGCGGACGCTGTTCGATGCGATGGGTGTCGAGGGCGGTGAGGGATCGAACGGCGGTTGATTCGTGGGTACTGTCAGCCGAATACTACTGTTTCATCGATAACGGCTAGAACGGTCAGCCCGAAAACGAGAGTAAGACCGATCGTTACCCCGATAACTATAGTGTCTCCCAGAGTTGACGGAACAACGTGAACGCTCCATAAAGATCCAATTATTACTCCAAGAAGCGCCAAGATTGGTGACCCTCTGTAGACATACCATTTATTATTCCACGATTTCACATCATTTCGGAGTGATTTTTTCTTTAATGAGGTAGCCACATAATATAGGATATAATTATTTGTGATGGCGAGAAGTTATAGCTTACGCACATTTAGTATGTTAGCGGCGACCGAAGAAGCGGTCAAGCGGACGCTGTTCGATGCGATGGGTGTCGAGGGCGGCGAGGGATCGAACGGCGGTTAGGGACGGAATTCAGACCAGGAGTTCGTCCTCTTCTTCGTCGGGTTCGCGAACGCGTTCGACGACGTCGTTGATGAGGATTATATCGCCGACGGACCGGACCCAGCGGTAGGGAACGATGATGCCCTGCCCGCTGCGGGCTTCGTCCGCGAACAGTTCGACGTTTAGATTCGCGAGTGCAAGACCGGTGACGGCTTCGCTGTCGATGTTCAGCCGAAGGTCTTCGACCTCGCCCACGAAAACGCCGTTGTTCGAGTACACCTCGCGGCCGACGAGAGACGTGATCTCTTGCGGAGTGTCGTCCATGACTTGACCCACGCGTGGCGGACTCTTAATTCTTAGTCAGACGTGACAGTCACGCAGCGACTAGCGTATCGATGAGTGTGTGCGATCGCCAAAATATCGATTCAGACCCTAGCCAAGAATCGAGTCGACGGCGGCGTGGTCGGACAACAGCTGTTGCATCCGATCGACGGTGGCGGCGTCTCGAGTTCGACCGCTCCGGACGATATCCTCCGCGCGCTCGACGGTCGCGAGCGTGTCCGTCTGGACCGCGAGAATCGGAACGCCCTTCTTGCTGGCCTGACCGAGAATCGCACCCGAGGGCCGGTGGCCGCCGGTGAGGATGAGACAGCGAACGCCGGGCGCTTCCAGCGCCGCGGTGTGGATCTCCGCCCGGTCGCCGCCGGTGATGACGGCGGCGTCTTTCGTCCGCCGGAACCGACGCAGAGCGCTGTCCGCCCCCATCGCGCCGACGGTGAACCGTTCGACGTAGGCATCCCGTCCGGCCTCGACGAGCATCGAACCGCCGAGTTCGTCCGCAAGTTCTCCGACAGTCACGCCAGATAACTCCCGTTCGCTCGGAAGGACGCCGTGGACCGGGATTTCATGTGCCTCGAGAAACGGAATAACGTCCGTTTCGAGCCGATCGTAGGCCGCGTCGGACACGTCGTTGAACACGATCCCGTCGAGCCGGTCGCCAAAGGTCCGTGCGGCGGCGAGGATGTCGTCTACGTCCCCGGGGACGTCGTACGATGCGACCAGCAGAACGCGCGCGTCGATGATGTCTGCGATGTCTGCGTCTGCGAGGTCGACGATGCCGCCCAGGGTGTACCGCCCGCCGCCTTCGACGAACATTCGGTCGCGATCCGCAGCGAGGGTCCCGTACGCGTCGCGGATGCGCTCGCGGAGCTCGGCGGGTTCTTCGCGTCCGCGGAGCGCCTCTTCGATGAACGTTGGCGAGTAGACGACCGGTTCGAGGTCGTGCATCTCGGCCTCGAGTTCGAGCAATTCGCGGGCGAGCAGCGGGTCCTCGTCCAGCGTTTTCCCGACGTTGCTCTGGAGTCTGGTCCCTTTCGGTTTCATGTAGCCGACGCTGTCGCCCTCGGCTGCGGCGAGGCGGGCGAGTGCCAGCGTAATTCCGGTTTTTCCGGTACTCGGTTCGAGCGAGCTGACGAGCAACGCGTCGGGTTCAGTGTCGGTATCGCCGTCGGTAGCTGTGGTGGCATCGCTGTCAGCGTCCGTGGATTCGGGGTCTGTATCGGTCTCGGTCATAGTTTCTCCGTGTCGACGGTGAGTCGTAGATCGATCGCCTGTACGCCCTCCGGTCCCGCAACGAGCGGGTTGACGTCGAGTTCGAGGATCGCCGGGAAATCGGTCACCAGCTGTGAGAGTCGCTGGATCGTCTCGACGACGCGCTCTATGTCCGCCGGCTCGCGGCCGCGAGCGCCGCGCAACAGTGGTGCGGCCGTGATTTCGTCGACCATCTCGCGGGCTTCGTCCTCCCCGATGGGCGCGACGCGAATCGACGTATCTTCGAGTATTTCGACGAAGATGCCACCGAGTCCGAACAACAGCAGCGGACCAAACTGCGGGTCGCGGTTCATTCCGACGATCGTTTCGGTCGCGGATTCGAGGTCGAGCATCTCCTGGACTTGCACGCCCACGATAGTCGCGTCTGGCTGGTAGGTACGCGCTCGGGAAACGACGTCCTCGTAGGCGTCGTACACCTCGTCGTCGGGGACACCGACTTTGACGCCGCCGATGTCGGATTTGTGGGAGATGTCCGGGCTGACGATCTTCAGAACGACGTCGCCATCGATCGATTCGGCTACCTCCCGCGCTCGGGCGGGGTCGTCGACTATTTCGCCGGTCGGCGTCGGTATTCCGTAGGCCTCCAGCAGGTCCATCGATTCGATTCCGAGCCGGTTGTCGTCGCGGCGCTTTGCCCGTCCCAGGACGTCCCTGGCGCGCCGGCGATCGACGTCGAACGTCGTCGGCTCGGCGACCGGTTGCGCTCGAATCTCACGGAAGCGAGCGAGTGCATCGAGTCCCGTCACCGCTCGTGATGGATCGAAATAGTTCGGAACCCCCGATTTTCGCAGCGTTTTCTCGGCCCCCGCCGTCCGTCTGCCGCCCATCAGGCAGGTGACGACCGGCGTGTCGTGATCCTCGAGGGATTCGATCACGGTCTCGGCGAGTTCGTCGTAGGACAGCACCGCTGTCGGCGCTGCGACGATGACTGCGCTTCCGACAGCTGGATCGTCGAGTGCGATCTCCAGCGCTTCGGCGAAGCGCTCGACGTCGGCGTCGCCGATCGCGTCGATCGGGTTGTAGACGTTGGCCTCGTCGGGCATCGCCGCTGCCAGCGCAGCTATCGTTTGATCGGTGAAGTTGGCCATCTCGAGCGTCGAGTCGCCGACCGCGTCAGTCGTAAGGACTCCCGGCCCGCCCGCGTTGGTCACGACGGCGACGCCGTCTGTTTCGGGTTCCGGAAGCCCCGAAAGCGCTCGCGCGGAGTCGAACAGTTCCTGGACTGAATGGGCTCTGAGGACACCAGCTTGGTCGAGTCCGGCCTCGTACGCTCGTTCGCTGCCCGCGATTGCACCGGTGTGGGAAGAAGCGGCTTGCGCACCGGCATCCGTTCGGCCCGACTTGACGAGAACGACCGGGGTATCGTCGGTTACCTCGCGCGCGGCGTCGACGAATTCCCGGCCGTCGGCGATGTCTTCGAGATAGCCGATGATGACGTCGGTCGCGGGATCATCGCCCCACTCGCGGACGAAGTCCGTCTCGTCAAGGACGGTCTTGTTGCCGAGCGAGACGACGTCCTGAAAGCCGATGCCCTGTTCGTTGGCCCAGTCCAGGACGGCGGTGATGAACGCTCCTGACTGGCTCATAAAGGAGATCGAGCCCTCGAGGGCGCTCTCCGGGCCGAACGTTGCGTTCATCCCGTTCGGCGTGGCCATGAGTCCAAGGCTATTGGGCCCAACGACGTTGAGGTCGTTTTCCTCGGCGATCTCGCGGAGCTGCCGTTCGCGATCAGCGCCTTCGCTCCCCGTCTCGGAGAAGCCGGCGGTGATGATGACGACGTTCTCGGTGCCCGCCTCGGCGAGATCGCGGATCGATTCGAGTACGATCTCGGGCGGGACGACGACAACCGCCAGATCGATCGGCGGTGCACTCGACGCGTCCGGATAACACTCGATCCCGAGGACCTCCTCTCGCGACGGGTTTATTGGAACGACCGTCCCTGTGAATTCGTCTCGCAGGTTCTCGAGGATCGCCCGCCCGACTGCACCGTCACGGTCGGTTGCGCCGACCACAGCGACGGTTTCGGGATCGAAGAGTTCGGATAACCGTCCCATCGTTCTCTGCTTGAGCGAGTAGGATGTTAAGCGTACGGCGTGTTCCCGCGACCCTGACCAATCGACGGGAATCAGGGTGTGGACCGACGCGGCGGTCTCACTCGACTGAGCGGGAATTCGAATCGGATACCGGGTCTCCACGCGTTCCACGAGAGAACGCGCCGAACACCGCACCGATGCCGAAACAGAACAGTAGTCCTCCGTACAGCAGGAGATGGACCGGGCTGTCGGGGCCGATGACGCGCTCGATGAGCGCCATTCCGATACCGTAGGCGAGCAACCCCCCGATCGCGAGTTCGGAGAGCGACCATCCGAGGACCGTGACGGCACCCAGGCCGACGACCGCGGCCAGCAGGCCGACGAGCGTCAGGGAGATCGGTTCACCGACGATGCGTGAAACTTGTACCCAGTAGACGTGTCCCGGTGGCCAGAGGACGTATCCCGCAACGAACGCGAGGAGACCGCTCGCGAGTGCCGACGTCGGTCGAATGCCCATACTCGAATGTTGGCACTCGAACGTGTAATCGCGTCGGTTGGCGGCAGGCTTCGCCGACGGTTCCGTCAGTCGGAATGTCCAGCCGGTAGTCGATACCGTCGCCGTGGTCCGGAGCGCAGTATCCTCGAGCGAATCAGTGCGTCGAAATCGCCGTCGTCGATCGGCCGGAGGCGAACACCGCGAGCAGGTAGCAAGCGATGGCGACGACGACGATCGAGCCGCCGGTCGGGAGCCCCTGAGAGATGGAAATGACGAAGCCGCCGATAACCGCCGCCTGCCCGAACAGAATCGACAAATAGAGCGTCTCTCGAAAGCTGTGGGCGATCTGGGTCGCTGCGGCGACTGGGACGACGAGCATCGCGGCGACGAGGATCACGCCGAGGATCTGCATCGCACCGACGACCACGACGGCAGTCATGACGACCAGCAGGGTGTTGTACCAGGTCACGTTGAGCCGCGCAACTCGAGCGGCCTGCTCGTCGAACGTGATGAACAGGAACTGTTTGTAGGTCGCGACGATGACGCCGACGACGACGACGCTGATGACGGCCATCAACCGCGCGCCCGACGGCGTGACGACGGAGATGCTGCCGAAGATGTAGTCCTCGACCGCGATCCCGGTCATCCCGCGGCCGTAGCTGATGACCAGCGTGCCGACGGCGAAGCTGCCGGTCAACATGATCGCGATCGGGACGTCGCCGTACGTGTCGGTCCGTTCGGCCAGCCACTGAACGCCGAGTGCGCCGAGAATGCCCACGATCAGTGCGACGAGCATCAACGAACCGTTCCAACCGGTCCTCGCGCTCACTAGCAGGCCGACCGCAACCCCGGCGAACGCCGTGTGTGCCAGCGTTTCACCGATCAGGGCCATCTCGCGGTGGACGAGGTACGTCCCGACCAGCGGTGCGACGACGCCGATCAGGATTCCCGTCGCGATCGAGCGCCACATGAACGGGTGGTAGAACACGTTCGTCCCGAGATAGTAATCCGCCCACCAGCCCGCGATTCGAGCCTGGTCGTACAGTTCGCCGACGATGGGGACCGCCCGCAGCGCGTCGACGACGAGCAGGCAGATCATCGCCAGTGCGAGGACTGCAGTCAGGCCGATACCGGCGTACTCGAGTCGTCGGCGGAGAGAGACGTTTCGACTCATCAGTGGTGGTGGTGGACGACCTGTCCCGTCGCGCCGTAGGCTTCGGTCAGCGCGTCGCTTTCGACGAACGATTCTGTATCGCCGTGGTGGTACAGCTCCGTATTGATGCAGGCGATCCGGGTCGCCCGATCTGTGACGACGCCGATGTCGTGTTCGATCAGGATGATCGTGATTCCGTCGTCGTTGAGCGACTCGAGTAGCTGGTAAAACTCGTCTCGGGATTCGGCGTCGACGCCGACGGTCGGCTCGTCGAGCGCCAGCAGGTCTGCTTCGGAGGCGAGCGCGCGTGCGATGTAGACACGCTGGCGCTGGCCGCCCGAGAGCCGGTTGATCTGGCGGTCACCGAGGTCTGCGATGCCGACTGTCTCGAGGGCGTCGTTCACCGCGGCTCGGTCATCGTCGGTCAGCCGGCCGTGGCCCGCGTGGGCGAAACGGCCCATAGTGGCGGCTTCGCGGACGGTAACCGGCATCGAACCGCCGCGGTTGGTCGCTTGCTGAGAGACGTAGCCGATTCGTTCGCCGTCCTCGAATTCGGAAACGGGCTCTCCGAACAGCTCTATCGACCCGCTATCGGGACTGCGCAGGCCGAGCATGAGATAGAGGAGTGTGGTTTTGCCCGAGCCGTTGGGCCCGACCAATCCCAGAAAGTCGCCTTCTGTGACCGTCAGCGAGACGTCTTTGACGGCTGGCTGCTCGCCATAGGCGAACGTCACGTGCTCGAGGTCGACGATCGTCACTGTGCGTCTAGTGCCTCTCTGAACGCGGGAACGTTTATTTCTTGCATCTGATCGACGTACCCCCAGTCTTTCTGCTGCCACTTTGCGAGCGTTCCTGACAGGTGCGTGATCGGCATGGCGTCCGTTGCATCGGTATCGCGAAGGATGGTGTTGACGAGCGTCGGGTACTGCCCGTCGCGGTCTTCGAAGGGGCTGTAGAGAATCGTCTCGATTCCTTCACTCTCGATCAGATCGATGGTCGCCGAGATATCACCTTGGCTCGGCTCCGACTGCGGGGAGACCCCAATCGGCGTGTGAAGCTCGAACCCGTATCGCTCCTGCAGATAGGTAAACGAATCGTGACCGGCGAAGACGGCGACGGTCCGGTCGGCTGTCTCTATCAACGCTTCGAACTGTTCGTCGAGTTTCTCGAGGTCGGTTGCGAACGCGGAAGCGTTGTCCCGGTACGTCTGGGCATTGTCCGGGTCGGCGTCGGCCAGTCCCGCGGAGATGGTCTCGACGATTTCCCGTGCGAGCACCGGGTCAAGCCAGACGTGTGGATCGATGGACGACTCGTCGTGATCGTTCGATCCGTTTTCCGCCTCGGGGTCGTGTGAGTCCGTATCGTTTTCGTCATCGTTGTCGGTGTCCTCGGATCCGTGATCGTGTCCACTCGCGTCGACTTGGTGATCCCAGTCGAGTAATTGGTCGTCCAGTCCGGCCAACCCATCGATCACTGCAACTGTGTCGTAATCGGCCTCGAGCGTCGCTGCGATGTCCTGCGCCCACGAGAATTCGGGCGTGTCGAAGTAGACGAAAACCCCCGTATCGGCTATTTCGCGCGTGAGGTCACCACCGGGCGACCAACCGTGGCCGGCCTGTCCGGTTCCGACCGGATTCTCGAAGTCGATCTCGTTTCCGCCGATCTGCTGTGCCCAGTCCCAGAGCGTAAAGAAGGCGGCGTAGCCCGCGTCGATCTCCGTTTGGGAAACGCGGACGTCGTCGAGACAGCCAGCAAAGGCTCCGGCAGCGATCGCACCGGCTCCACGCGTGACCAGTGCGCGTCGTGACAGCGTCATGTACGAGAATTAGGTTCCCGGAGTATAAGAGTTATTATCTCAGAGAGGGATGTTATTAACATCCTGCTTCCTCAACCAGGGTTGTTAACAACAGCTGCCGATATAGCCACCTGAATTGCTAGTGCTGTTGCTGTCGGTTCCCAGATGTAATCGTTGTGAAAAGAAAGACCACACCTCATTCGAGCGACACGGTCAGTCGGACGCCGTCGCGTCGGCGATAGGCTGGCGGCTTACCGGGGTCGGAATCGCGAACGACATCGAAGGCATCGAACCGGATGACGAGCCGACCGGGATCGATCGTCGCCCGGAGAACGGGCCCGCGACTGGTCACGACGACGTAGGGCGGTGCGGGAACGGGATTCGCCCGCAGTTGGGAATCCGTCGCAGAAACAACATCGACTAGAACGCCCGGTAGCGCACCGAGTATCCCGGATTCCTCGAGTGAACGGTGGAGACCGCCGACGATCGCCTCGCGGTTGGTCGTTCGAGCGGTATCCCAGGGCTCGATAATCGCGTCGGCGCAGGCGTCGATTCCGTCGACGACTGACGCATGCTCCGCCTGAATATGGCGCCGAGCGGTTCGAACTGGATGGGACACGGTTTTCGGTGGAACGGGCACTCACTAAGATGTCCCGAATCGAAGCGAGATCAGCGATTCGAACTCCTATCGGAGCAATCAGTCGTATCCGTTACTCAGTCGCCGGACGACGGCGATCGATCGTCCATCCAAGATGCCGAGACCTTATCATTTACGGCGAGGCGGGCGCCCTTCGTTTCGGCGGTCGATAGTACCGATCGTTACCGACCGAACCCCAGTCAGAATTGCACCAACCCGTTGGCGCCACGACGAGCCATGGCGCGCCTCGAGTTCGCGTCGGAGACGGTTGGTTTCCGCCTCGAGTGCACCGTTTTCCGATTCGAGTCGATCGATCCTCGCTTCGAGTTCGTCGACGGTATCCTCGAGTCGATAGCGACGGGTCCGCTGGGCGTCGCGATCGTGTTGCAACTGATCGCGTTCTCGCCGCAGATTCGTTGCTCGCTCCTCGAGCAGTTCGCGTTCGCGCTCCGACGAATCGACGAACTGCCCGCGGTTTTCGTCCTGAGGAATGCCCTCGAGTGTCTCGTCGCTCTCGCTTATCTCGTCGGACTCGATCTCGATATGACCCGAGTGAGTCGCATTAATGACGGCCCCCACGAGCAGAATGAGCCCGCCGAAGTACAGCCAGGTCAGCAAGAGGAGGACGGCCCCGATCGGTCCCGCCGAGTCGGAGCTGCTCGAGAGAGCGACGTAGATCTGAAATAGTGCCTGGAGGGCTGCCCAGCCGCTGGCTGCGACGATCACGCCCGGCAGCACTTCTCTCACGGAGACGTCCACGTCCGGGAAGAGGTAGTACATCGGAAAGAAGGCGATCGATAATCCACCGACGAGCAACAGCGGGTTCAGTAGTCCGATGAAGAGACTGGACGGGAAGAACGCGAAAACGGCCGTCGTCACGCCGGCGGCGATCAACGCGACACCGATCGTTCCGAAGACGACGGCGCCGTCGCGCAACTGGTCGACCAGGGAGTTCTCTTCGGTCGACGTGTATATCTCCGAAAATGCGGTGTCGAGCCCGCGGAAGATCTTCAGCGACCCCCAGACGAGCGCGACGAGCCCGATGAGCGACGTTCCGACGCTGCCGGTCGACCCCTCGATCCCGTTCTCGAGTATGATCTGTCCGCTTTCGGGGAGAAACCCCTCGGTCATGGACGACACCTGCGTCGCAAGCGCGTCGTCGCCGACGAACGAAACCAGAAAGAAAAGGAGGACGAGCAGCGGGATCAACGAGACGAACGCCTGATAGGCGATGCTTGCGGCCATGAACGTCACATTTTTCTCCTGAATCCCAACGATCACCGACTTCACGAACGATCTCGGTCCGCGCTCGGACAGTGACATACGCCATCGTCAGCCACAGGCTCGGATAGCGGTCCGGCTTGCAGCCACCTGTCCGTGTTCCGGCCCACCTTCGGGTTCTACAGTCGACCTGTCTCGATTCTTCGTCCCGAATCGGTCGCTTCCGCCCGGCACTGCTCGACTATTTCGACCGCGACTCCTCGAGCAACGCCGTCACAGCGTCACGCGTTGGCAGGGCCGTCATCGCCCCTGACGCGGTAGTCGACATCGCCGCGACCGCGTTCGCGAACGCGACGGTTTCCGTCAGGTTCGTGCCGTCTCGTAGGGCGTCGATTACGCCGGCGACGAAGGCGTCCCCGGCACCCGTCGTGTCTATCGTCTCAACCTCGAATCCTGAATGCTCGACCACCGTCGCAGGCCACGGTGCCTCGTCGCCTGCGACGGCGACTGCGCCGTCGCTTCCCTGGGTCACGAACACGGTGTGAATCGATCCGCGATCGAGCACCGCTCGAGCAATCGCCTTCGGTGACCCTCCCGTGAAGCCAAGCGCCTCGAGTTCCGCGACCGTCGCGAGACAGATGTCGACGTGAGCGAGAGCGTCACCAACCACGTTGGGAAACGCGGCCTCGTCGGGCCACAATTCGGGCCGCAGGTTCGGATCGAACGAGACCGTACAGCCTGCAGCCGCCGCGCGCTCGAGCAACTCGAGTATCGCGGTGCGCGACGAGCCACTCGAAAGGGTCACGCCGCCGGCGTGGACCCACTCACAGGCAGCCAGGGTCCCATCGTCGATCCGGCCAGGTTCGAGGCGTGTATCTGCGGTATCGTGCCGATAGAAGCTGAACTCGCGATCGCCGATTTCGTCGTGGGAGACGAACGCAAGCGTCGTCTTCGCATCCTCATCGCGTTCGATCCACCGGTCTGAGAGACCGCACTCGACGAGCGATCGCTCGAGATACCGGCCGAACGGATCGTCACCGACGCGGGTCCAGAACAGCGGTGGGCGCTCGAGCCGTGTGAGTGAGACGGCGACGTTCGCCGGTGCACCGCCGGGCCGTCGTTCGAAGGTGGCGACGTCCTCGAGCGGGCCGGTTTGGTGGGGAAGGAAGTCGATGAGCGTCTCGCCGGCGACGAGTACGTCGTGTTCCATGGGCGACGTCCGATCGCGGATAAGTTAGGCCTATCTTTCCTCAAGGAGAGAATCCCGCCGTTTACGGCGGGAGTGAATCCGACACTTCTCACACAAACCACCGTCGATGGCACGGTGGATATTCAACGCTAATCCGTATCATTAAGTAACTCTACCTACATAGGCTATGTATGGTGATTCAGGCCACTCGTACCTTCGTTGGCTCCATTCAGAACCACCGGCAGGTCTGCGATGGCCTTGACTCGCTCGGAGATTCCGCCTCGAAAATCTGGAACGTCGCACGCTGGACTGTCGACCGCATATGGGACGAAATCGGTAAAATCCCGGACGAAGGTCCGCTCAAATCGTATATGAAGGACCAAGCGTGCTGGAAAGACCTGAATGCACAATCCAGTCAGAAAGTCATCGAAGAACTTTCCGACGCTTTCCAGTCATGGTTCGACCTGCGACACAAAGACGACAAGGCGAATCCCCCCGGCTACCGCAAACACGGCGACACCCGACCCCGAAGTACGGTCACGTTCAAAGCAGACGGCTTCAAACACGACCCCGGGAACAATCGAGTCAGACTCAGTAAGGGGAAGAACCTCAAAGAACACTTCTCGGACTTCATCCTCTGTGAGTACCAGACTCATCCCGACGTAGACCTTTCAGAAGTCAATAAAGTACAGAACGTTCGCGCGGTCTGGAACGGCGACGAGTGGGAACTACACTTTGTCTGCAAAGTCAGTCTCGAAACGAACGACTCAGCAGGCGACGAAGTGGCTGGTATTGACCTCGGTATCACGAATATCGCCACGGTCGCGTTCCCTGACGAGTACGTCCTGTATCCCGGCAACTCACTCAAGCAGGACAAGCACTGCTTCAAACGTGCCGAGTACGACACTGAGGGCGAAAACGGCCCGTCCGAGAAGTCGATGTGGGCGCGTCGCAAACTCACAGACCGTGAGACACACTTCTACCATACGCTTGCAGACACCATCATCACGGAGTGTGTGGAACGCAGTGTTGGCACGCTCGCGGTGAGTTGGCCTGAGAACATTCGAGAGTCCGACTGGGGGAAGACTGGAAACAAAAAACTCCACACATGGGCGTTCGACCGTATCTACCAGTACCTCGAATACAAAGGCGAAAAACGTGGTGTTGAGGTGTCGAAGGAGAACGAGTGGGACACCTCAAAGACCTGCTCGAAGTGTGGTGACGACACGAAGTCCAACCGCAAACATCGTGGGTTGTACGTCTGCTCGTCGTGCGGGTTAGTCGGAAACGCGGATTGCAACGGGGCAGAGAATATGCGACAGAAGATAACTCCGAGTCCTCACGGTGAGGATAGGAGTAACGGCTGTGTGGCACAGCCGTCGGTACACTTGTTCGACCGCGAGAGCGGGATGTTTCACACGAGAGAACAAGCCGTGTCGTAAACCAGCAAATATCCCACCTGCGGTACGGGAAGCCCCGTCGTCGTCGGGCTCTGCCCGACTGCCTGAGGGATCTTCGATCCCGCTCCGTTTACGGCGAGGAGGATGTCACCTCTACATCCGGTCCGTTCAGTATCGATCGGTCGATGGATAAGCAACACCGCTTGAGAGAAACGGAGACGGGAATCGAACCGGCGGTCGTCCGTCGTCGATCAGAGAATGATGCTTTTCTCGCGCATCATCGCGTGGATCGAGGCATCCAGGCCCTCGCGGCCGATTCCAGAGTCCTCGTTGCCGCCGAATGGGATGTCGCCGAGGCCGTGGCTTGGTGCGCCGTTGATCCGGACCGCACCGGCGTCGATTCGCTCTGCCATCCGCATTGCACGCCCGTGGTCGTTCGTAAAGACCGCGGCGTCGAGCGCGAGATCGGAGCCGTTTGCGATCTCGAGGGCTTCGTCCTCGTCCTCGAAGGTGGTAATCGCCGCGACGGGACCGAACTGCTCTTCGTCGACGATTCGAGCGTCGTGAGGGACATTTGCGAGCAACGTCGGCTCGAAGAACTGGTCGCCGAGGTCGTCCGGAACGCCCTCCGGAGCGCGGCGTTTGCCTCCGCGGACGAGAGTGGCCCCCTTCTCTACGGCGTCGTCGACCAACTCGGCGACCCAGTCGGCCTGTTCCTCGCTGATGAGCGGGCCGAAGCCGGTTTTCTCGTCGAAGAGGTCGCCCGCCTGCCAGGCATCCATCTGGTCGTCGATCAACTCGACGAGTTCGTCGTGGACGGGTTCGTGGGCGAGTACGCGCGAAATCGCGGAGCATCGCTGTCCTGCGTACTTGAACGATCCCTTGGCGCAGTTGCCTGCGACGTCGGTAAGGTCTGCATCGTCGAACACGACAGCCGGGGCGTTCCCGCCCAGTTCCATATGAAGATTGACCATTCCGCTTTCGCGGGCGACGTGTTTCCCCGCCCCCGATGAACCGGTCATGGCGATTGCGTTGACGCGGTCGTCGCCCGCCAGTACGTCGCCGATATCGCTTGCCTGGCCGGGGATGAAGTTGAATGCACCGTCCGGGATTCCATCCACGCTGGCGATGACGTCGGCGAGGATCGAGGCTGAGACGGGCGTCTTCGTCGCGGGCTTGAGAAGGACGCTGTTGCCGGCCGCGAGTGCGGGCGCAACCTGCAAAGCCGTCGTCGCCAGCGGATAGTTGTACGGTGTAATACAGAGGACGGCACCGATCGGTTCGTGTTTGACGATGGCCTGCCACCCCTCGTGGCCAGCCGTCGAACCTTCGCGATACTCGCCCTTGCTTACGACGTTCCGAGCTTCCTCGGCCGCTCGGTCGAATCGTTCTGCTGCCTGAGCAACCTCGCCGCGGGCCGACGAGATCGGTTTGCCCGCTTCGCGAACGATGACCTCCGCAAGTTCTTCCTCGCGCTCGCGAAGTCCCGCTGCGATCGCTTCGCACCATGCTGCCCGCTCGACGACCGTCGTCTGGCGCATCGTCGGTTTGATCTCGTGTGCCGCCTCGAGCGCCGTTCGCGCCTCCGCCGGTCCTGCCGCGGCAACCTGCGCGAAGGTCCCGCCCTCGGCGAGGTCAGAGACCGCGAGCGCATCTTCGGTCTCGAGCCACTCACCATCGACGTACATCCGTTCTCTCCGTTGGGCGATTCTTGTTGCCATACACACCCCTTAGATCCCCACACTGAAAATGTTTACTCGAGGTTGAAAAAACAACGGCAGCGGAGACAGTGGTATACAGTAACACATGAACACGTCAAGCGGACATTTGATGCGTGATTCAAAAAGATAGGTTCCTGAATACCAAAGAAAAATTTCCTACTGGGCAAGGTTTAAGTGTGAGGCGGGTGTACTCCGAGTTAGGATGAGCACTCAAAAGACCGTCCGCCAACAGGCTGGTACCGTCGAGGAGAACGCACTCCGCCTCGAACAGGATAAGGCCGAACAGATCATCGAGGCACTGAACACCGAACTGGCGAACTCTTACGTCCTCTATCACCAGTTGAAAAAGCACCACTGGGTCGTCGAGGGTGCGGAGTTCCTGCCACTCCACGAATTCCTCGAAGAGGCATACGAACACGTCGAGGAAGGTGCGGATGTCATCGCCGAACGCGCCCAGGCACTGGGTGGCGTTCCCGTTTCCGGCCCGGCGAACCAGGAAGAACGCGCAACCGTCGAGTTCGAGGGCGAAGACGTCTACGACGTCCGAACGATGTTCGAAAACGACCTCGAGATGTACGGCGACATAATCGAATCGATGCGAGACAGCATCGAACTCGCGGAAAACCTCGGCGATCACGCGACCGCAGAAATACTGCGCGAAATCCTCGTTACGATCGAAGAAGACGGTCACCACTTCGAACACTACCTCGAAGACGACACGCTGGTCCTTGAGGAAGCGACGCACTGAACAACCGCTCTCGGTCGACTCCGAAACGCGCGGGAAGGTACTGGCGTCGACGACTACCGACACGCGGCGACGGTTTTTCGCAGAATTACTCCATCACGTATTCGACTCGAATGACCGGCTAACTGATCGAGCGAGCGGTTGGAGTACCGGTCGAATCAGGGCTCGAGATCGACGGTCAGGTCCGTCGCGATCCAGCCGTCGGTGTTGTTTCGCTCGGTGAAAACCATCTTTCCGGGGCGGGTTTCGTGGCTCGTCACGTCCATCGTCGGCACTTCGGTTTCGTCGTCGAAATCGGGTTCCTCCCTGCGGGCAGGTGCGTCCATCAGGTGGAGTTAGGCGAGCCTAAATCTAAAAAGGTTTTGGTCGACCTAAGATCGCGAGAACGGGTCGTCCGAACGTCAATTCCGTCGGTCGCCCCACAACGATTCCGGCCGGGTGAAAAACGATCCAGTCGCTGGCTTCGCTATCGTCCGTTCGTCTCACCGTCGTCTCGCGAGGGTTCTCTGTGACACCTCCTCGCCATTTGCGGCGGATTTGTCCCCTCGAAGGAAGAGATGAATCGATGACGATCGACGTACCTCCCGCTCGCGAATTCGCAGCCAGCGAACCTTCGCTGGACGCAGCAGTGCGAACGGTGAGTATATCGCTTTACCGACGGCTCGATTACGGTCGCGTTTCGTGAGGACGCGCCACGCGAGGATAGCATTATTTTTCCGGGCCCACCGACACGACTGGTGTATGAGTTCGCGCGAGAACAAGTCACAGGGTGTAACAGGGCACCAACGGGGACGGAAACTGATCGCTCGGCTGGTCGACGTCGGTAGTGAGCACGTCGAATCGCTGAGCTGGCACCTCGGAAACCGAGTGACGGTCGAAGCGGACGCGGAGCGACGCTTCGAACTCGCACATCGACACTCGAGGCGAACGGTGACCGCCTTCGAAGTGACCGACTACACCTGCGTTTTGCGACTTCGAACCCCGATCGGCCGCGAGAAGTTTTACGGCGTCGCCAACGCCGACGTCTCGAGCCGATTCGACGACGAGTGGGTGCGTACCTGCTGACTCTCCGCCGGAGCCACCGCCAGTGCGAACCCGACGAACCGACACGATCAGTTTCATCTGGCTCGATTGAGAAGATTCGTCCATGGAGTGCACCATCGTTCAGGGCGACATTGCAGAGCAGTCCGCCGATGCGCTCGTCAACGCCGCCGGGACGAGTCTCCGAATGGGGTCGGGCGTCGCTGGCGCACTCCGTCGCGGTGCCGGCGAGGCGATAAACGAGGACGCGATGGACGCGGGACCGATCGATCTCGGTGCAGTCGCAGTCACCGACGCCTACGACCTCGAGGCCGAGTACGTCATCCACGCTGCCGCGATGCCCCACTACGGCGACGGGCAAGCGACTGCGGAGAGCATCCGGGATGCCACCCGGAACGCCCTCGAGCGAGCCGACGAACTCGGGTGTCGATCGATCGTCGTCCCGGCGCTCGGCTGTGGCGTCGCCGGCTTCGACCTCGTTGATGGCGCCGAAATCATCGCCGAAGAGATCGACGCGTACGACCCGGATGCCCTCGAAGACGTTCGGCTGATCGCCTACAGCGACGCAGAGTACGACGCGATGCGGACGGCAGCGGGAGAGTAAACGGTCGACGCGAACCCAAACAGAGAGAGCTGATCAGTCCCTCTCGAACACCGGAGGGAGACACCGCCGCGTCCACCGCGAGTGGAGACCCCGAATCCACGTCGCAAAACACACTTCTATATAGTACCCTGAAATGCTCTTAGCAGCGCTCAAGTAGTCTTCCCGTTCCATACGGACAGTATATGACCGTGTTACAGGACCGCCCGACGACCGTCGCAATCTGTGAGAAGTGTGGTTCGCCGGGTGCCGCACGAAAACTGGAGGACGGAACGCTCCTGCTCATCGGGTCCGGGAAGCGATGCCCCTGCGGCTGTGACCGGCTTCGCCCGTTCTGCTGAAAAGTATGGGCAGCCGTCGTCCGACTAGCACTCCTGACCGATCCCGCTCGAGTCCAGAGGCGCCACCACGTTCAATCCGGAGCCCCGTTCTCGAGATTGATCGTGTTCACGGTGAGGTCCGGTCGGTGCCGGCGACGACTCACTTGCGGCTGGTACCCAGTTGTCGCCCCAGGAGCGCCAGCGGAGTGCCGAACAGAGCGACGACGGCGATCCAGGGGAGAAAGAGGAGTACCCCGATCGCGACGTTCCAGACATGCGCGGTCGTCATCGGATAGACGAGCGCGATGCCGGCGCTAGGCACGAGGGCGATGACACCGAGGAGACCGATCGGCGTCCGCCCGCGTTCGAACGCGAAGCCGATCGGGAGACAGAGTCCGGTGGCAAACCCGAACACCAGTGGCAGCGGATACACCACCGGACCGGCGAGCAGGCGGGTGTATCCAGCGGCGGCGATCGTTGCGATGACCACGAGTCCGACGAGGCCCCGCATTTCGAGTCGATCGCCGATACGGGAGACCGTTACACCGATCAGCGCGTATCCGAATCCGAGAGACGACAGAACGACGGCACCCGGACTCAGCGCGCTGCCCGTCCTCACCGCCCCGAAAAGGAGCAACACGATCGCGCCGATGGCGCCGACGGCGACGATCGATTCCTCGAGCGAGCGAGAACCGAGAGGAGCGTCCTGAAGACCGAGGCGGGCGGCTGTCTCGTCGACGACGGTTCGCGCGAAACTCGTCCGATCACCGATCGATCCCCTGCCTACGAACGCGCCGACCAAACCGATCATCACGCCGGGCACGATCCCGATGGAAACGGCCCGGACAAGTACCCCCGGACCGACCGCAAGTCCGATCGTCGCGTACCCGTTTGCGGTGTCGAACACACCGCCGGTGCCGTAGGTGAGGTACAGCTGCTCGCCGAAGTCATCTCCGCCGCTGCGTTCATTTTCGCCCGTCCACGTCGCGGTGTTGTCGTCGACTTCCGCGCCTGGGATTCGGTTCGTGACGACCGTTCCGTCGGGCGTGTGAATCGTCACCCGCTCGGCTACACGCTCGTAGTGCGTCCGCGACGTCCCGGTTGCGAAGTAGTCCACTACCCAGGTGTCGCCGACCCCTCGACGGGCGAGGCCGTTGACGGTGTAGTTCACGACGACGACGTTACGATCGAGCGACGACTCGACCGCACGGACGTCGCCGGCGGCGGCGTGATACCGACCCCAGGCGCCGTCGACCGCGGCCTCGAGTGCGGTCGCGTTTTCACGGTATCGTTCGGCGGCTCCAGGGGTTACCGGGATTCGCGCACTCCACCGCGAGTCACCGGTCTCGTCGACGTAAACGTCGAGCGTTCCGTGCCCCGTCGCCCCCTCGAGGGCGGCATCGTCACCGATTCCCGGGCCACACACGCCACAGACTTGCGACGGTGGGGGAGCGCCCGCGACGACGGCAACGCCAGCCAATCCGACGACGGAACAACAGAGGACGGCGAGTACGAGGGGGCGCATCGTTACGGACCATTAGTATAACACACCAAATAAGTGACCCCGAGCCAGAACGGTTTCCGGGAGTCGAACCGCCTCCGGTGGCATCGTTGGATGGAGCAGTCCGATCGGTGCCACCGGAAAGGGAATCACTCGTAGTCGTAAAATCCCGCGCCGGTCTTCTTCCCGAGGTCGCCGGCCTCGACTTTCCGCTTGAGGAGATACGCCGGCTTGTAGCGGTCGCCCAGTTCCTCGTAGAGCGTTTCGGTCGCGTGGAGACAGACGTCGAGGCCGATGTGGTCGGCCAGGGTCAGCGGTCCCATCGGAACGTTCGTACCGAGTTCCATGCCGGCGTCGATGTCAGCCTTCGAAGCGATGCCTTCGTCGAAGGCTCGAATGCCTTCGTTGATCCAGGGCATCAGGATACGGTTGGTGACGAAGCCCGGCTTGTCGTCGGATTCCCAGGTCGTCTTCTCGAGATCCTCGGCGATGTCGTGGGCCAGTTCGATCGCTTCGTCCGTCGTTTTCTCGCCGACGACGATCTCGACGCCCTCCATGATCGGCACCGGATTCATGAAGTGCAAGCCGATCACGCGCTCGGGTCGCTCGAGGTCGCCCGCGATCGAGGTGATCGAGAGCGTACTCGTATTCGATGCGAGCAGGACGTCATCATCGCAGACGCGCTCGAGATCCGCGAACACCTCTCGTTTGACCTCCAGCTCCTCGAGTGCGGCCTCGACCACGAGGTCACACTCCGCGAGGTCGTCGAGTATCGTCGTTCCCTCGATCCGCTCACGGATCGTCGCGGGATCCTCGTCGAGACCGTCACGATTGGCCAGTCGCTCGAGGCTATCGTCGATAGTATCGAAGCCGTTCTCGACGTACTCAGTTTCCATGTCGCGCATTACGACGTCGTAGCCGTTGGTAGCGGCGACCTGTGCGATTCCACTTCCCATCGTTCCCGCGCCGACGACGCCGATTCGATCGATCTGATCTCGAACCATACAGGCGGTACTTTCGTCGCTGCCGTAAGCATGCTGGTACGTCCGAGGTGACCGGTCATCACCGGTGACGCGCTGAGTCGCACTGTAGTCCGATCGACGCCCGAGGACAACTTTCAAGTCTAGAGAGTGTGAGATATGGACGACCGGTGAATCGCGTGAGCAAGAATAACCCCGTCCGCGACACGGAATCCGGACCAGAACGCGATACCGACGTCAGCGACGACATCGTCGACATCGGTATCGCCGTCGATATCAGCGCCGCCGACGACACGTCCGCAACCGCAGCGGACGTAGAACTCGAATTAGCGGACGGCGAGCTGCTCGGGACGGGTGACGCGAACTGCGGATTCGACGATCCGACGGACCGGAAGACCGACGCGACGATGGATCCAGACGAACGAGCAGCACTCGAGGCGGTCGATATCGATCCCGAAACCGTCGTGGAAAAGGAGTACTCCTATCGGCTGTTGCTGGACGACGGCGTCGAGGAATCGATCGCCGACACCCTCCGCCGACGGTACTCGCTGCCGTGGTCGTTCGAATCGAACGGCGACCTCGATCGGCGCTCGAGCGAAGTGCGTGGACTCGGCGACGCAGAACGCGAGTGGATCGCCAGCAGCGAAGACGAGGACTGGCAAGCGTTCGAGTACGATCACGCCGACCCAGTTCCAGCCGTTCGTGAGCGTCCGTCGGAACGGCCGTACCCGAGACCAACGCCGATCACGGCGGTAACGGGTGTCGGTCCCGACGATGCTGACAGGCTAGCCGAAGCAGGCATCCGGTCCGCAGAGCGACTGGCGACGATCGACGCGATGTCCGTCGCGACCCTTCTCGATATCGACGTGTTGCACGTCCGAACGTGGCGACACAACGCTCGCGAACTGCTCAGTTGATCCCGACCCGGGTTCCTGCCCAGCTGCAGGTTCCGAATCGAACCCTGTTTCTTTCGCACTCGAACTCTCCTCCGAACCCGTCTTTTCCTCTTCTCTCACCACAGTCGGTATTCCCCGTGAATTCGAATTGCGTCGCGAAATTTCTCCTCGATAGTCATACATTATCGGACGGCTTACTACTCTTGTACGTAATATCGATAATCAGGACCATCAAAGATTTATAGCGGCCTGTTGGACCGTCTAACAGATGATTCCGATCGACGACTCTCCGATCGTTCGCGACGGCAAGTCACTGATTCTCGCGATGGACCACGGACTCGAGCACGGCCCTGTGGACTTCGAAGACGTTCCGGAAAAACTGGACCCGTCGACGGTTTTCGAGACGGCGACCCACGACGCCGTTACTGCGATGGCGGTCCAGAAGGGGATCGCAGAAGGGTATTATCCGAGCTACGAGGACGACGTCAATCTGCTGATGAAGCTAAACGGGACGTCGAACCTCTGGATGGGGGAACCGGACTCGGCGGTCAACTGTTCGATCGAGTACGCCGTCGACGTCGGGGCCGACGCCGTCGGATTTACCGTCTACGGCGGATCGAACCACGAAATCGAGATGGTCGAAGAGTTCCGCGACGCCCACGAACGAGCCCGCGAGTACGACCTTCCGGTCGTCATGTGGTCGTATCCGCGCGGACAGGGCCTGAAAAACGACACCAAACCCGGCACGATCTCCTACGCCACCCGTCTCGCACTCGAACTCGGCGCCGACATCGCGAAGGTCAAATACCCCGGTAACAAGAACGCGATGAGCCACGCGGTCACCTGTGCCGGGGACATGAAAGTCGTCATGAGCGGCGGCTCCAAGACGTCTGACTACGAGTTCCTCTCGCAAGTAGAAGCGGTCATCGACGCCGGTGCGAGCGGGCTCGCGGTCGGGCGCAACGTCTGGCAGCGTGAAGATCCCACTCGAATCCTCGACGCCCTCGAGCAGGTCATCTACGAGGAAGAAACCGCTGACGCCGCACTCGAGGCGACCGAATAGGAATGACGATCAAAGACCCAGTCGTCGAGGACGTCGTCGCGACGATCAGTCGTTCGGCGACCGAGATCCGGCAGGGATTGATCGGCCGACGCGGGACGATCGACGAAGAAAACCCGAGCGGCGAGACCCAGGCCGAGGCCGACGTCTGGGCCGACGGGTTGCTAGCGGATCGGATCGCCGAACTCGACGGCGTCGGCCAGTACGCTAGCGAGGAACGAACCGACGTCATCGACTGCGGCGACGATCCCGCCGAGTCGGACGCCTATGCGATCGCAGTCGATCCGCTCGATGGCTCGTCGAACCTCAAGTCCAACAACACGATGGGGACGATTTTCGGGGTTTACGACGCCGCACTGCCTGCTCGCGGCGAGACCCTCATCGCCGCGGGCTACGTCCTCTACGGACCGATCACGACGATGGTGATCGCGACCGACGAAACGGTCGCGGAGTACGAACTCTCCGGCGGCGAGCGGGCCATCGTCGACAGCGACGTGACTCTCCCCGGGGAGCCGGTCGTCTACGGCTTCGGCGGCCGCGTTCCCGACTGGACGGACGACTTCCGCGAGTACGCCCGAGAAATCGAACACGAACTCAAACTTCGGTACGGCGGCGCACTGATCGGTGACGTCAATCAGGTCCTCACCTACGGCGGCACCTTCGGCTATCCGGCACTCGAATCCCGCCCAGTCGGAAAGCTCCGGCTCCAGTTCGAGGGGAACCCGATCGGCTACGTCGTCGAACGAGCCGGCGGTCGTTCCTCGAACGGCGAACGATCGCTGCTCGCCGTCGAACCCGAGGACCTCCACGACCGCACCCCGGTCCACGTCGGCAACGCCGCCCTGATCGACCGACTCGAGAAGGCGCTCGAGTAAGCAATCAGCCCGACGTCAATTTCTGCGGTCCGCGTCAGCGAACCCAGGCTGCCGTGACGGAGACGTAGACTCCGATACCGGCCACGAGTAAGGCATAAAACGTCCAGCCCGGCCATGCGGTCTCGAGGAACAGAAGCGTCAGGAAAAGCACCCACAACGAAATAACGAGCAGATCGACGAGAAGACGAAGGCTCCCGTTTATGAGTGTCGCGATCGCACTACGGTCGTCGTCACGGTCATGTTCGGATTGTGATTGCCGGGCAGTATCGTTGCTCATGCGAAATCGATCGAAACAGATGTTCGAGTTCGGTTCGTGTCGGCCGTTGGTTCTCAGAAGTGATACCCGTGCGTTTCGGTCAGTCGATACGCGCCGACGCCCCAGACGTAGCTCTGTCCGGGCCACCACGTGCGGGCGTTGTTGAAGCCCGCTACGAGAACGTCGTGGGTCTCGCCGTTGGGATCCCGGTGATAGCTCACGGAGCCGCTATCGCCGTCGGTCAGGTCCATTTCGCCACCCCAACGGAGTTGGCCGCGCCGACAGAAGCTATCGGTAAAGCAAGTAACCGCGTCAACACCTTGGACCTTCCCGGTCGTGTGACCGCTCAGGGCGCCGACTTTCTCGAGTTCCTCGCCGCGAGCGACGAGATCGGCGAGACCGAGTTTAGTGAACTGGCCGCGCACGCGCGGCTTCGACGGTGCGTCGATCAAACTAGCGGGTTCGATCCAACTCTCGGGCTCTACGACAGCGACGTCTTCGGTTGGATGGTAGTGGGCGACACTCCCCAACTCGACGGCATCGTCGTCCTGGCGTGGGAGAACCAGAGACCGACCGAGCGGATCGTGACTCTCCGTCTCCCCGAACGCGTGTTCAGCGGTAACAAAGAACGTTCGTTCGCCGTCTGGGTCGTAAAGTGCCGGCCCGAGCGTTGCGAGGCTTGTATTGGTCTCACAGGCGACGCCACTGGGGACATGTCCGTTCGTAATAGTGTTCGCGAACCGCGGTTCACTGTATCCACCGTGATTGTGGATGTCGTCTATTTCGATGATCGTTTTCACGTCGATATCGATTCCTTCAGCGACTTCGGAGAGCATCTCGCCGACCGAGTGACCTTCACTCGAGACGCCGATCGAGACGGTGGCGGTCTTGCTTTCGTAATCGCCGGGAATAACCGCGCTACCGAGATAGCCGGTAAAGGCAACGCGGGCCAGTCGTCTGTTCACCTCGAAGGCTTTCTTGACGGCTGCATACCATTCGGCGGGTACGTACTTGGTCCGCTCTCGTATCGACCAGGGATCGTCGGGGTTCTCCCTGGCGAGGGCCGTGACGATGGGGACGTCACCGTCCTCAGCCGCGAGAAAATCGTCGACTCCTAGCAATTTCGCCATTCCGATAGCGTAGCCGCCGCTGACGAGGGTCCGGAGGAATTCTCGTCGGTCCATTCCTCCATCTATCCGGTCGCGAAGTGTCGTCAGCCGGTGGACGACTCTCTCCGTGTGTGACAGGCCGGCCGGCGTCGACCCACGATATCGGTAATCGGGCGCTGCTATCCCCGTTCTGTCACCGCATTTGTACACGGACACTGGATCGATAACCGTCGGAATGAACGCCAAAAATGATGAAAGGAATTCTGCCTGCAACTGCCGATGGTTCCGCTCGCGTTACTCTCATGCGAATTTATCAGTACTGGCGTTTTTGACTGCCGATAGAGGTACTGAAAGAAGCGACGGCGATCACGCTCGAGAATCGCTCTCGGTATAATGACTGCACGACTGAACGCAAGCGTTCGTATCATCCCGCCATTCAGTACAGTTCGTCTCCGTGTTGGTGACCACGGAGACGGAATGCGATCACGAGTGGTTCGCGCCGCGGCCGCGACACGCATCCTCCTCATCCCTCGCGGTGAACGGAAACGATCAGTGGCGATCGACCTGGTGCGAACCAGCCTCCTCTCTTCCCTCTCCCCTTTCCGTTCGTCATCTCCGTTATAGTAGTCGGTAAACGTCATTGCACAGTCCGATCGCAAATTCGCGGCCAGCGAGCGCTCGCTGGCCACAGCAGTGCGAGCGGTGGGTACATCGTTTCACCGACTACTATAGCCTCGCATCCGACCATCGTCAGCCGGTTCTATCGCAACGTTTCGAGCGAACGCATATGGGGAAAACGGTATCCGGTCGCCCCACACAGAAAATAGCATGCAAATTCGCATCGCAGCTGGTGCCACCGACGATGAAACTGCGGCGATCGCGACCGCCCTCGCTGCCTACGTCGGGGAGACAGTCGAGGTGTTCGTCGGCGACGAGACGAACCCGACGACAGTTTACGACAGTGAACCGTCATCTGAGAGTTCGGTCGAGAACGAAGCAAACGCGAGCGAAAAATCCGTCGAACGCACGAGCGCCGACGAACTGGGGCCGACCGAGCGCGAACGGAAACTGAAAGACGAAATCGCCGACATTCTCGACGGTGGTCCCCAGAAGTACAAGGACCAGCTTGCCGACGAAGGAAAACTGTTCGTCCGCGACCGACTCGAGCTATGGTTCTCCGGCCCGGACAGTGAGCTGTGCTTCGAGGACGGGACGTTTGCGGCGTTCGACGACTGGCACCCGCGAGGGACGGCAGACGACGAGTCTAGCGGCGAGGGTGACCGCCTTCCCGCGGACGGCCTCATCACGGCTGCAGCGACGTTTGAGGGCCGCGACGTTCACGTAATGGCCAACGATTACACCGTCAAGCGAGGGAGTATGGCCGCCAAAGGCGTCGAAAAATTCCTGCGGATGCAACAGCGCGCCCTGAAGACAGGAAAGCCCGTGTTCTATCTGATGGATTCCTCGGGCGGCCGGATCGACCAGCAGACGGGATTTTTCGCTAACCGGGAAGGTATCGGGAAGTACTACTACAACCATTCGATGCTCTCCGGCCGGGTTCCCCAGATATGCGTCCTCTATGGGCCGTGTATCGCCGGCGCGGCCTACACGCCGGTCTTCGCCGATTTTACCATCATGGTCGAAGAGATGTCCGCGATGGCGATCGCGTCCCCGCGGATGGTGCAAATGGTCACCGGCGAGGATATCGACTTGCAGGAACTCGGTGGACCGACAGTCCACGCACGCGAGTCTGGGTCGGCTGATCTCGTTGCGACCGACGAGGAACACGCCCGCGACCTCGTGGCTCGACTGATCGCCTACCTTCCCGACAACGCCGACGAAAAACCACCGACCCGCGAGCCGAAACAGCCGGCGAAGCCCCCCGCCGAGATTGACGCGGTAATTCCCCAGGAGCCAAACCGCGGATACGACGTCACGGACGTGATCGATCGGCTCGTCGATCAGGGATCTCTTCTCGAGTTACGACCGGATTACGGTGCCGAAATCGTTACCGCTTACGCCCGAATCGACGGTCGGCCGATCGGCATCGTCGCCAATCAACCGGCTCATCGTGCCGGGGCGATATTCCCCGACGCGGCCGAAAAGGCCGCGGAGTTCATCTGGAAATCTGATGCGTTTAATATTCCCTTACTATACCTCTGTGACACCCCCGGGTTCATGGCCGGCGCGCAGGTAGAGAAAGATGGTATCTTAGAGCAGGGCAAGAAGATGATCTACGCCACATCTTCAGCCACAGTCCCGAAGCAGACGGTCGTTCTTCGCAAGGCCTACGGAGCGGGTATCTACGCGATGGGCGGTCCCGCCTACGATCCGGAAAGCGTCATCGGCCTTCCCTCGGGAGAGATCGCCATAATGGGGCCTGAAGCGGCAATCAATGCCGTTTACGCCCGCAAGCTCGCTGATATCGACGACCCCGAAGAACGCGAGCGGATGGAACGGGAACTTCGCGAGGAGTACCGCGAGGACATCGATATCCACCGAATGGCGAGCGAGGTCGTCATCGACGAACTCGTTCCACCGAGCGCGCTCCGCGAGGAACTGGCAGCCCGATTCGACTTCTACGCCGACGTCGAGAAGTCGCGGCCGGCGAAGAAACACGGCACTATTCTCTAGCGGACGACGGCCCGCGACGGGACGATGGCCCGCGACGGGACGACAGGCCGCGACGGGACGACAGGCCGCGACGGGACGATGGCCCGCGACGGGACGACAGGCCGCGACGGGACGACAGGCCGCGACGGGACGACAGGCCGCGACGGGACGATGGCCCGCGACGGGACGACAGGCCGCTTTCGTCCTCAACGCAGTGATACGTGTCCGACTGTTGTCCACACGTTCGATGGCGACCGACGAGTTCGAGCAGTTACGTCCTCTTAACGGATTCGTATCGGCAACTATGGTTCTCATAACAATACCCCGTGGCCTGAAAACAGCATCCGCTCCCGGTGGCACGAGACTCCGGTTCGACCCCGGCGGGGAGCCTATGAGTTCCGAGGGTGCGTCGGTGTATCACCGATTGCCAGGCGACGTCACGCCCGTCGATCTGGAGCGACTGCTCTGGGCGGTCGTGGTACTTGCGCTGGTCGCCGATATCGTAACGACGTTCATCGGCCTCGAGCTCGGGCTCTCCGAGTCGAACCCGGCCGCCCGTGGGATCATCGAAGGGTACGGAGTCGTCGGAATGCTGGTACTGAAAGCGTTCGCGATCACCGTTGGACTGGTTTGTCGGCCCCTCCTCGAACAGAAATATCGGTCAATCGTTCCTGCCGGTCTCGCCGTTCCGTGGTTGGCCGCCGCGATTCTGAACGTCTATACGATTTCTGCGGTGATTTGAGCCGCACGCATCGAGAGAGATGGCTCACAGACACGAGCCGCTTAGAAATCGCACTCCAGAACGCGTCGCCACTCCTGAAGTTCGGCGAGGATCGCGTCCCACTGGTCGCGCGAGCCCGGAACCTCGGCCCCGGTCAGACGCTTGCGTTCGGCCTCGAGTCGTGCTCGAATCCCCGTCGGCTCCTCGACGTTCCAGAACGCGATCTCGGTGCCGCTCGCGGTTTCGATCGTAACGGTGCCGTAGCCGACGAGTCGACCGAGCGGATGCTGCTCGACCGTCGTATTTTGAATTCGCTCGAGCGCCACGGTCCGGACGGTAACGCCGAGAACGCCGTTGCGGGCCGCGGCCACCGCGTTCGTACCGACGAACGCCGTCCGCGAGACGCGAGCATACTGCCACGGCGCGGGTGCGACGACGAGGGAAATCCCAGTGGCTGCGATTATAGGGTCGAGTTCGAACGCAACAGCGGCTAGTATGCATACCGTTCCAACGACGGCGAGGCCGATCCACGGAAGTACAGTCTGGATTCGCGACCCGCCATGCCAGCGGACCCGCTCGCCACCGATTCGGACCCAGCGTCAGATCGATCGGCAGTCGTCTGCCCCTGTTTCCCGGAGGTGACCCGTGCCGTCTTCCACGGCGGCCCAGATCGCCCGCAACTCCTCGAGAATCGCCACGAGAACCTCCTCGCTCGAGCGGTCGTCCGGAGATTCGCCTCGCTTTCGATCGATTCGCCTCGCTGAGTCGCCGCTGGACCGCCTTCGGGTCCGAAACCGCATCAAAGGACATCTCGACGCCAGATCCCCCCGCGGTACTGCCGTCGACGCTGCCGTAACCGAAGTGGGTTCCGAGTGCGCTCTGGCTGTGCGAGATATCCTGTACGTTCCCGTGTTCGATCCGCTTTATGTCCCGCGAGAGATCGCCGGTCTCCTCATCACGCGATCAATCCCCGCCTTCTGTGGCGTGTTCGCGTTTCAGCGAGAGAACCGTTCGATCGAACTCGCAGACGAGATCGTCGTTCTGGTTGAACGCTTCGACGTGCATGCTGACGATTCCGCGCTCGCCGTCGCTGGTTTCGCGCTTGTCCGTGACCGTCGATCTGGCTCGAATCGTGTCGCCGTGGAAGACCGGATGAGGGTGTTCGACGCTATCGTAGGAGAGGTTCGCAACGATCGTCCCGTCGGTCGTTTCCGGGATCGAGACGCCGACAGCCAACGACATCGTGTAAAGGCCGTTGACGAGTCGCTCGTCGAACTCGGTGTCGCCAGCAAATTCCCGGTCGAGATGCAGGGGTTGCTGGTTCATCGTCATGTCACAGAAGCGCTGATTATCGCTCTCAGAGATGGTCCGCCGGCGCTCGTGATCGATCGTCTCGCCGACGGTGAATTCCTCATAGTACAAGCCAGTCATAGGGCAGAAATCGTACAGTGACCACAAAAACGCGTCGCTCGATCGAGCGTGAGCGGTCCGAACACACCCTATCGAGACGACGGTTCGAGCCCGATCCGTCGGGTTGGCGGAACCAATTCGTCGCAAGTCCGACCGACGCACGCAAGAGGGGTCGGCACTGCTTCGCGCGAGATATCTGCGTGGGTGACGTACGTGACCCCACATCGATTCGAATCGGCAGACACTCCCACGGCGATTCGAATCGGCAGACACTCCCACGGCGATTCGAATCGGCAGACACTCCCACATCGATTCGAATCGGCAGACACTCCCACGGCGATTCGAATCGGCAGACACTCCCACGGCGATTCGAATCGGCAGACACTCCCACATCGATTCGAATTGGCAGACACTGATCCAACACGGGTGGCCGAGGCGGTCGTCGAGCGCACGACCCCTATCGAGGAGGGATTCGCCGATCTCGTGATCGGCATCGGCGATGCTGACGTGGTCCTCCCGGGCGAGGCCTCCCGCAGTACGTCGGAGTACTACCGAATACGGGCGCGGTTGACGGTACTACCGAATACGGGCGCGGTTGACGGCTCGTTTGCTCGAGGAGGACGATTTCTCGTTCGTCGCCGTCGTCAGCTTCGGTTCATTTCGCGAAACCGTTATCGCTGGCGACGAATGGGGTACAAAGATGGAGCGGATGCTGGTTCCCGAGGCATCGGCGGGCAGCTACGAGGACGTCTTCCACCGAACCGGACTCGAAAACGAAATTATCGAGTTCGATCGGAGAGTCGGCGTAGCAGATCGCTCAGAACAGGATTCCATCGCCGATCCTCGCGGCCATCGCGCGATCGGGATCGTCTACGGTCCAACGTACGAGGGTAGCAACTACGTATGGACGGTGGTACCGGATCGATACGATGGGTTCGTCTCCGTCGACGAAAGCGAAGCGCTCCATCCGTTCGGCAAGGAAAGGAGCGAAACCCCGCCAGAAACGTATCCCTGTGGCGTCTGATCTCGTTTGAGGTCGATCGTCTACGGTCGTCGACCTCGCGGTTATGATTCCGAGTTCGGATTCGGAATACGTAGAATCACCCCGATTCCTTTCCAATTGATCGATTTTTGCGCACCTGAACGACGCGACGAATCGATCACATGAAAACGCCTACGACTTTGGTGCTGGACTCGAATCTCCCCGTATGGCCCGAAGAAGCATGTTATTCACTCCCGGGGACCGACCGGAAATGTGTCGCAAAGCACACGAATCAGGGGCCGATGTAATCATTTTCGATCTCGAGGATGCCGTTTCGCCCGGACGAAAAGGGGAAGCCAGGGAAGCCGTTCGTGACGTACTCTCTGACCCCGACTTCGATCCCGACTGCGAAGTTTGCGTTCGAATCAACGCGACTGAACCAGACCTAGCTGACGACCTCGAGGCCCTGCTGACCAACGGCACTACTAGCGGTCTCGATTCCGTACTGCTCCCGAAAGTCGGGTCGCCTGAGGACGTTCGCGACCTCGAGACTCGACTCGAGACCCGTGGCGAATCGCTACCGATTCTTGCGCTCCTCGAGAGTGCCGCCGGCATCCTCGCAGCGCCGGAAATCGCTGCAATCTCGGCGACCGACGCACTGGTGTTCGGAGCCGAGGATCTGGCGGCCGACATCGGTGCGAGCCGAACCACCGAGGGAACCGAGGTGCTCTATGCTCGAGAACGCGTCGTCCTCGCGGCAGCGGCGAACGACTGTCCGGCGATCGATACGATCGTCTCCGATTTCGAGGACGAAGCCGCACTCCGAGAGGACACTGAGTTCGCGATCCAGTTGGGCTACGACGGGAAACTCGCTATCCACCCCACGCAGGTCGAGCCGATAAACGAAGCGTTTACACCGTCGGCCGAGGAGCGCGAGTGGGCCGAACGCGTTCTCGAAGCGAAGCGAGAAGCCGAGGCTGAAGACCGAGGCGTCTTCGCCGTCGACGGAGAGATGATCGATGCGCCGCTGATCGCCCGCGCCAGGCGAATCCGATCACGTGCTACTGCAGCAACAGAGTAGCTACCCCGATACCCAAATTGCTCACACACGTTTCAGTGCGTTATTGCCGGGAAAAAGACGGGCTGTCGTTTTCTGATCCCTTCCGAAAGATACCTGATATCTCAGCAGGCGACAATAGTTAACTCGACAAAGAGTAATACTTCCATCTGGGGTTAGAAGTGGTATCGGGACCACAAACGATTAACTAGCGGAAGGAACGTCGATGCAAGTTAATTATATAATCATATTCAGATACCTTATATTGTATTTAATGGACTATGGGAGGCATTCGTCACGTTTATTTCGGTTTCCTCAGAATCAACTGACAATGTCTGACGAAGCTAACCCGTTCGAAAGCCTTCAGTCGCAGATCGACGACGCTGCGGCGTACCTCGACATCGGTGACGACGTGATCGAGCGACTCAAATACCCCGAGCGCATCCTCGAGACGAACCTCACGATCGAACGCGACGACGGCGATCTAGAGCGTTTCAAAGCGTTCCGTTCGCAGTTCAACGGCGATCGCGGGCCGTATAAGGGCGGTATCCGCTACCACCCGCAGGTATCGCGCGACGAGGTCAGGGCACTGTCCGGTTGGATGACCTACAAGACCGCCATCGTCGACATCCCGCTCGGCGGCGGTAAAGGCGGCATCGTCATCGATCCCAATGACTACTCCGAAGCGGAGCTCGAACGACTGACCCGCGCGTTCGCACGCGAAATTCGACCGATGATCGGCGAAGATCAGGACGTCCCCGCACCCGACGTGAATACGGGTCAACGGGAGATGAACTGGATCAAAGACACCTACGAGACCCTCGAGAATACGACCGAGCCGGGCGTCATCACAGGGAAAGCGCTGGACTCCGGTGGCAGCGAAGGTCGCGTCGAGGCGACCGGCCGCTCGACCGTTCTCGCCGCGCGCGAAGCCTTCGACTACCTCGACAAGGACCTCGAGGGGGCGACGGTCGCCGTGCAAGGCTACGGCAACGCGGGCTGGATCGCTGCGAAACTGATCGACGAAATGGGCGCGACCGTCGTCGCCGCAAGCGACTCGAGCGGCGGCATCTATAACGCAGACGGCTTCGATCCGGTGGCGGCGAAAGACCACAAGAACGAGACGGGCAGCGTCGTCGGATATGCGGAAAGCGAGGAAGAGATCACCAACGAAGACGTTCTCACCCTCGACGTCGACTTGCTGATTCCCGCCGCACTCGAGAACGCGATCGACGCGGACCTCGCCGAAGACGTCACGGCGGACGTCATTTCCGAGGCCGCAAACGGTCCCCTGACCCCCGAGGCTGACGAAGTACTCGAGGAGAAGGACGTTTTCGTTATCCCAGACATCCTGGCTAATGCCGGCGGCGTCACCGTCTCGTACTTCGAGTGGGTGCAAAACCGCCAGCGCTTTTACTGGTCCGAAGAGCGCGTCAACGAGGAACTCGAGACCCACATCGTCGACGGTTTCGACGCCCTAGTCGAGAGCCTCGAAGAACACGACATCGAAAACCCCCGCACTGCTGCGTACGTCGTCGCGATGCAGCGGGTCGCCGACGCCTTCGCTGAAGCCGGCAGTTGGCCCTGATCGGCAGGGGATAAACGATCTTTGAACTCAGGCGAGCGGATCGCAGCCCCAATTTTAAATAATCTTACAAAGGAGATCAGATTTGGTTGACAGACAATCGCCGTTCCAACAAACACTTATTATTTGAACCCCCAAATGAAGGGAGATGAATCGACGAAGCGCTCTGGCAGGACTCGGGGCTGTCGGCCTCGCCGGCCTTTCCGGCTGCCTGGGATTGATCGGGATGGACAGCCACGAATCCTCGCCGGCGGGCGTCGAGGCAACAACTCGTAACGAGACGGGGTACGAACAGACCGCTGTGAAGGAACTCAGCGTCGAGAAGGACGCTCCCGGCGGCCCCATCACTGGGAAGATATCCGTTGGGAACTATATGACCAAACACGAGAAAGCCGTAGACATTCCCCTCGTCGGACGGCAACGTGGCGCCGTCTTCAACGTTCTCACGACGCCAAAAGTCACGCTCCTCGGTAAACAGTTCAACCCGGTCGAAGATATGACAACCAAGGAACTGATCGGGCTGGTCGAAAACAACTACAACGGAATCGATAACATATCACACGATGGGGATTCCGACGTCACGATCCTCGATCAATCGACGACCCAATCGCAGTTTACTGCGGATGCGAAGTTCGACGGTCAAAGCGTCACGGTCAACTTCCACATCACCAAAGCCGTCGAGGCTGCCGGCGACCTGCTTGTGACAATCGGCGTCTACCCAGAGCAACTCCAAAGCCAGGAAAAACCGAACGTGACAGCGCTCGCTGAAGCGGTGAGTAGCGACGTCGACAAAAACGCCTCGAGCAACGGGTCCAGTGACGGTGGCGATGAGGGCGACAGTGATTCCGGAAGCACGGACGGCAACGAGAGTGACGACGGCGTTCTAAACTAGCTGCTCTCGCGGTCCCGTAGCGGTATCGACCGTTCGAATTCGAAATTCTCTCTCGAGGGCGAGTCCACCCGAAAGCGCTCAGAGACCGAGCTCTCGGCCGATGACGAGATGCTGAATCTCGCTCGTTCCTTCGCCGATTTCCATGAGTTTCGCGTCGCGATAGAACCGCTGCGGGGCAAAATCAGTTGTGTACCCGTACCCACCGAGCACCTGTACGGCGTCTTCTGCGACCTCGCGGGCGGCCTCGCTGGCGTCGAGTTTCGCGAGTGCGGACTCCTTGGTCACGGGGTCGCCCCGATCGTATTTTCTGGCAGCCTGTCGAGTGAGCAATCGCGCTCGCTCAGTCTTGCGATACATGTCGACGATCATGTCTCGTACGGCATCGAACTCGCAGATCGGTTGGCCGAACTGCTCGCGCTCCTGGCTGTAGGTCTTTGCGTGTTCGTAGGCCCCCTGGGCGAGACCCGTCGATAGCGCAGCGATCGAGATGCGGCCGCCGTCGAGCGTCTTCTTGGTTTGGTTCCAGCCGTCACCTTCCTCGCCGAGTAAGCGATCCTCGGGTAGGCGTACGTTTTCGAGTGAGATTTCACAGGTTGGTGAGGCGTTCAGACCCATTTTCTCCCAGATGGTTGTCACCTCGAAGCCGTCGTCTTCGCGTGGGTCGACGATAAATGTCGAGATACCGTCGTATCCCGCGTCAGGATCAGTTACTGCCTTGACAAGAACTGATCCGGCTTCGGAGGCGTTCGTGATGAATTGCTTGGTTCCATTGAGCACCCACTCGTCACCGTCGTTTACCGCGCGTGTGTCCATATCGGATGCGTCGGAACCGCTTTCGGGTTCGGTCAGCGCCCAGCCGCCGACGTACTCACCCGCTGCGAGCGGGCGCAGCCATCGTTCTTTCTGGGCCGCCGTTCCAAACAGCTCGATCGGTTTCGATGCGAGCGACGTGTGTGCGACGTAGGACAGACCGATCGCTCCAGAGACCCGGCCGAGTTCCTCGGCGACTAACGCGTACATAAGCGTGTCACCGCCGAGTCCGCCGTATTCCTCGGAGATGGGGACACCCATTACGTCGAGACCGGCGAGTTGCTCGAATATCTCCTCGGGAAACCGATGCTCGTCTTCGATCTCCTGAGCGATCGGCTCGATTTCGGTCTCGCAGAAGTCCCTGACAGTCTCCCGAATCATTCGGTGTTCGTCTGGCAAATCGACAGCCATACGTGATACTCACATGCGTTCGAAATAAGCCCACTGCAGCGGATCGCTCGGTGAAGCGTGCGGCTATTACCAGCCGTCCTCTTCGTCTTCGCCAGTTTCGCCGTTCGGGCCGGTCGAGTCTTCCCGGTCGATTTCGTCGTTCAAACCGATCCGCTCGTCTTGCTCGTCGTCCGAGTCGCGATCGGTCGAACCGATATCATCGGATCGGTTTCGCCAGTTTGCAGACTCGGTGCGGACCGCCGAGCGTTGGTCCGGGATTAGATCGAGATCCGCGTCCGTATCGCCGAGGAGCAACAGCGCGTAGTACTGGAAGTACGTCACGATCGGTGCCATGACCACTCCAACCAGGAGCAATCCGAGCGCGACACCGATCAGGCCGACTGGGATCGACAGGATGACCCCGATCGGACCCAGCAGAAACACCAGAGTTGCGATGACGACGGCGAACGGAATCGCGAGAACAAGTCCGGCGATTCCGATGACGAACCAGGCGACGGCCCCGGTAACGAGACGCAATATCCAGACCAACAACAGGTAGATGCCGTACTCTGCCCAATTTGGCCGCGCGGTCGTCCAGAACCGTCGCCAGGCCGCAAGGACGCCCCGATCCTCGATCAGCATGACGGGCGCGACGAACGCCGTAGTAAACTGCATCGTAACGCCGTAGAGCAATCCGACGACGATGGCGTACGGAAGAAACGCCAAAATAGAGCCGACAGTGAGCGCCCCCAGTCCATCCATCGCAAAGAAGACGATGACCAGAACGGGCGCGCCGAGGAGGATCGCAAACAGGAGACCGAGTCCCAAACGAAAGAGGAACAGCCACAGCCCCCTCTGAAGATGGTCTCCGAAATAGCGTCTGATGTGGATTTCAGACGTGCGAAGCGATTCGAGGAAGACGAACGTCATGACCCCGCTGAGAAAGCCGTAGATAAGCCAAACAGCGACAAAGACTGCGAGAACGACGAGCCCCCAGAATAGAAGTTCGGATGTCGGGAAATCCTCCTCGAACGTTGGTGGCGCATCGCTTTGCCCCATCGGTGCGTCGGTAACCGATCCGGTCCCAGCGTTCCCGCCCGAAAACGCCGGTCCGCCGACCCCGAACGACGCCACGAACAGGACGATGAGGGCCAGTCTGAGCCATTTACCAGCGTCAATTGGGGTCAAGAATTCCCGCGACACGTCGATAGCATCACTCAAATTGTCTATCGCAATCATATCTTTTCAGTTGGGTTTTTAGCGTGATAGTAGTACTGCTCTGACGATTGCCGGTGTATGGTCCGGCTCTTTCACGCACTCACTCGATCGATAGCGGATGGCAACACCTTCTATACTGGTGACATATACTGATTGTAACGCTTCGGGACGCATTTAACGCCGCCGGCCCTGACTGGGACGTATGGACATCCGCCGGCTCGCACGTGGGTCCGTCGAGTGGAGCCGCATCGAGCGTGTCATCCGCACGCTGGCGGATCGGTACGACCGCGAAGAAGTTCGCGTGGAGTTTCTCGAGGCCGACAACTGGCTCTCGACACCGTGTGTCATCGACGACCGGTGGTTCGTCAAGATCGTCTCCCGGCAAAACGCGCTGGTCCACGCCGTCCTGACGACTGGGCGAAACGTCGGCGCGTTCTCCTCGGGCACCGAGGGCTTTTTCGACCGGTTCGATACCCCGCTCGAAATGGTCGAACACGAATACGACGCGACGGAACGAATGCGTGAAATAGGCGTCAATGCGCCGCAACCGATCGATGCCTTCGAGGTCAACGGACTGGGCGTCCTCGTCCTCGAGTACCTCCCGGCGTTCGAGTCTCTCGACGAGGTTTCCGATGAGGTGGTCACTACGCGGGCCCCGGAACTGTTCGAGATGCTCGCAACCCTGCACGAACACGGACTCGCCCACGGTGATCTGCGATCCGAGAACATCCTCCTCTGCGAGGACGAATTCTACTTCATCGACGCCACGAGCGTGCACGCGGATCGAGTCGACGAGACGACCGCGTACGATCTCGCGTGTGCGCTGGCCGTCCTCGAGCCGCGAATCGGTCCGCGAGACGCTGTCGATGCGGCTGCGACGGCCTACGATCCTTCAGCCCTCCTTTCGGCACGAGAGTTCCTCGATTTCGTTCGGCTTCGGCCCGATCACGAGTTCGACTCGACGACGCTTCGAAGCGAACTCGAAAAGGCGGCTGACCTGAACAAACAGTGACGCGGACGCGGATTCGAACCCCTGCCCAACCGGCCGGTGCAGGCACCAGCAGTTGTCGCCGTATGGCGCTGTGGCACACTCTCGAACGCGACGAACCGGCCGAAAACCCGGATGGCCGCAACGAGCAGCGAACGCCCGGGGCACAGCCGGGGGAGCTCCCGACAAGCCTCCCTGAAGCGAAGAGGGGCGGACGGGCCAGCCTCTCGAATCTTCGACGGCGGAGTTGACGGAGGCGAGCAGGGAACGGCCTTCGGATACCGAACAGGCTCCGTCGGAAGGTAACCAATCCCCTCCGGCAGAGCGTGGTGAAAAGGAAGCCCGCTATAGTAGTCGTTGAAACGATGTACCCATCGCTCGCTTTGCTGCGGCCAGCGAGGTGTGCAATGACTGTCACCGACTACTGTCACCGACTACTATAGGACGCACGGCGAGCGGGCGGAGTGCTCGAAGGAGAGGCGGCGGCCTCGAGGATCGAGAGATTCTTCGAACGCAAAGGGTACTCCCCAACTGTAACTATTAATCATAGTTCATTCAGCCATAATTACTTTTTACCTGTTACTCGGACCGTTTGACGATGCCGAGTGCCATAGCCGCTCTCGCTTTGCTACTGCTGAACGTTGGAATAATAGCTGCAGTCCTCGTGCTGTCGCCCACTCCGAGACGAACGGCGACACTGCCTTCGACTACCGATCAGTGCTTCATTTGCTCAACTGGCGACCTCGACACGACGATTAACGATTATCCAGTGTGTGCCGATTGCAAACGCGAACATTTCCGGACTGTGAATTGAGCGGACGGGACTGTGGGTCCAGCGGACGTCTTTCTCAGATCCGGTCGCGATCGGATCGCCGGATGGCGTGTGATATCGTTCCACCGGGTAGCGCGTCCCGTTTGCCTCACGTTTTCACCGACGTTTAGCCCTCAGAATCGACCGATACGATGGTATTTGAATATCTCTCGCACGTCTACGATCGAGCAAAATTGGTCGAAGATACGATACCGTTTCGGGGGTCGAACGCCACAGGCGTTTCGTGATATGCGAACCACCACCAGGATTTTCACCGTGCCCATCGTTCATTCTACTATGAGCCAGCAACTCACCGAACAGGTATACGGCCACTACATCCGCGGCGAGTGGACTGACGGCAGTGGGGACACCTTCGAGAGCGAGAACCCCGCCACCGGCGAGACGCTGGCGACATTCCAGCGCGGGACCGACGCGGACGTAGACGCTGCCCTCGAGGCGGCGGAATCGGCCTTCGAGGAGTGGCGCGACCTCTCGTACATCGACCGAGCGGAGTATCTGTGGGACATCTACCACGAGCTCCGGGATCGCCACGAGGAACTCGGAGAGATCGTCTCGATGGAGTGTGGCAAAGAAATTTCGGAGGGGAAAGCCGACGTGACCGAGGCCTGGCACATGGTCGAATGGGCCGCTGGAAACGCGCGCCATCCTCACGGCGACGTCGTTCCCTCGGAAGTCGCGGGCAAGGACTCCTCCATGCGGCGCAAACCGCGGGGCGTCGTCGGCTGCATAACTCCCTGGAACTTCCCGGTCGCGATTCCGTTCTGGCACATGGCTATCGCGCTGGTCGAGGGCAACACGGTCGTCTGGAAGCCCGCCGAACAGACTCCCTGGTGTGGAGAGATAATCGCCGAAATGATGCACGACGCCGGCGTGCCAGAGGGCGTCTTCAACATGGTGCAGGGCTTCGGCGACGCCGGCGCGGCCATCACCGACGACCCTCGAGTGGACACCGTCCTCTTTACCGGATCTGCAGAAGTCGGCCACGAAATCGCTGGTACGGTCGGCGGCGAACCCGGAAAGCTCGCAGCGTGCGAAATGGGCGGCAAGAACGGGATCGTTATCACCGAACACGCAGACCTGGACACCGCCGTTCACTCGGCGATCATGTCCTCGTTCAAGACCACCGGCCAACGGTGCGTCTCGAGCGAACGATTGATCGTCCACGAAGACGTCTACGAGGAGTTCAAAGAACGGTTTGTCGATATCGCCGAAAGTATCGCCGTCGGCGATCCCCTCGACGAAGACACGTTCATGGGGCCGGCTATCGAGGCCGACCACGTCGAAAAAATCCACCAGTACAACGAACTCGCTCGCGAGGAGGGTGCGACCGTGCTGGTCGACCGATTCGAACTCGCAGACGACGAGATACCGGACGATCAGGAGGAGGCGGCGGCGACCGCCGTCGATGGTGAGCGAGGCGGCAGCTTCGGGAACGGCCACTGGGTCGGCCCGTTCGTCTACGAAATCGACTACGATCCCGACCTGCGGTGTCTGAACGAGGAGTGTTTCGGTCCCCACGTCGCGTTGCTCGAGTACTCGGGCGATATCGAGGACGCGGTCGAAATCCACAACGACACTCCGTACGGACTGGCCGGCGCGATCATCTCCGAAGACTATCGCCAGATCAACTATTTCCGAGACCACGCCGAAGTGGGGCTCGCGTACGCGAACTTGCCGTGTATCGGCGCGGAGGTCCAGCTCCCCTTCGGCGGTGTCAAAAAATCCGGGAACGGCTATCCCAGTGCTCGAGAAGCCATCGAGGCCGTCACAGAACGAACAGCCTGGACGATCAACAACGCGGAGGATATCGAGATGGCTCAGGGGCTATCGTCCGACATCACCACCTCCGAAGAGTGATGGGTAACTGCCCCGACCATCGAATCGGCCACCGTCGTCGATGGTGATTGCGATGTGGCGATCGTCCGAACAGGGTGTACCCGTCCGGCGCTGTCTGCTGTGAGTACTGCCGGAATCACCCACCGCCGTCGGATCGCTCGCCGTTAATCGTTCTCAGCCGGTTCGTCAGGACTCGAGACGAGCCGACGAGCGGCGAAAGCCGCGCCGCCGATAGTGCCGACGAGACCGCTAAGGGTGCCAAAGCCGGGCGTTTTTTCGGCCGCGTTCGATCCCTCTTCGGAGTCGTTCGTGGTGCCGGCCGAGCCATCGGATCCGTCGCCGGAGTCGGCGGCGTCCCCAGTCGGCTTGCTGGGTTCGTTGGAATCGCCGTCGGCGGTGTCCCCGGTTCCGGCTTCATCGCCCGGGGGAGCGACACCGTCTGAGCCGTTGTCGGCGGTGCCGTTGTCAGCGGTATCCGCATCACCGGTTCCATCTGTCTCGGCGGGTGCACTGGAATCGTGCTGGTCACCGTCGGTGTCGCCAGTATCGCCAGACTCGTCCGGCGCTGATCCGGACTGGTCGTCGGATTCGTCCTCGCAGTCGCAGTCGCCATCCTCGCCTCCTTTTTCGTCCGCCGTTATCCGAAATGCAGTTATCGAATTCGACTGTCGAAGCAGAATAATTCCGTTTTTGACGTCCTCTATCCGGACATGTTGGCCGTGAGAGGAATATTCGTACTCCCACAGTGTCGTCCCGTCCCGTTTATCTAGTGCCCCGATTGTGATGGGACGCTCCCAACTCCCAGCGCCCGTTGTGTAATAGATTGCCTCACCGACGAATCCCTGTTTGGACCTCAGTGTCGGTGTTTGCCACAGTTCCGTGGCGTTCTCGAGGTCGATCGCAACACCCCCTCCCGTTTTCTCGTCGGGGACAATGGCGATTTCGTCCCCGAGAACGAACGGATCACGGTTGGGGACCTTCGTGATTCGCTCCTGGGTCTCGAGATCATAGATCCTGATGGAGTATTCGTCCTTCATCGCGATGGCGTTCGAACTCACTTCGATCGTGATCGACGTATCGTGAAATATATTCCACAGTTCTTCGCCGGTCTTCGGATCGAACGCGTGAGCCGGTCCACCAGACGCGGCGTAGATGTGACCGTTGGCAGCGATCGGTGCGTACTCGAATTCCCTCGCCTGATATGCCTCCTTTTGCCACCTGATTGACCCGTCGTCGACCTCCACCGCATACAGCAGGCCGTCGACGTTCAGGTAGATGGCCCCCGCGTACACGGGGGCGGAGTGCCCGACAGTACCGGTGTCGAAATCGACTTTCCACCGGACCGATCCGTCGGCGGTTTCCAGCCCGTACAGTGTCGAACCCGCTCTAACAAAGGCTGTATCTTCCGCCACGGTTAACAGATTGACACTGTGACTGTCGGTCTCGAGGTCGGTTCGCCACCGAATACTTCCGTCAGCTCTATCGAGGGCGACGAGCTGGCCGTTCCGTCCGATCGCCCACCCGTAGATCATATCGTCGACCACTTTCGGATTTTCGGCCGTTTCGTTTCGCCACTGGATCGACCCGTCCGCGACGTCGAGAGCGATCATACCCTCTTCTCTCATGGATCCCTCTTCACCTACCGCTTCGTGATAGGATAGATAGACACTGCCATCGACGAAGCTCACTGACCCATACGAATCATAGGTCCAGAGCCCTTCGAGAACGTCGTCCTCGGGTGATGGCTGCGAGTCGGAGGCCCCTTCGTCAGCCCCGATGGCACCACCCGTCGTCACCACTCCACCTGCGATGAGCGTCGCACCTGTTGTCTTCAGGACATCGCGCCGATCGTACTTCGACATACGTCTCCAAATGGTAACAGACCCATTTATTTCCTTTGAAAGTTAAATTGATGTAATAACAATAGTAGTCTAATCACATCGGAGTTATCGCGGAATGGATGCAGTGGTACGGATCACTCGTAACACCGTGCTCGAGCACAAAGCAACGGTTGCGCTCTAGTTCCGAGCCCGAACGAGACCGAAATAGACGAACATCGAGGCCCCCGAACGTGATCGCAAGCGACGATTCGTCACTGGACGACTCTGATACATCGAGGATACTGGACCCGCAAACGCAGCGGATCGTTCCCGCCGTCTCGTCCGGCTCGCCGAATCGGCCGAACCGTAGTCGATGAGGCGCGAAATGTAGCCGAGCGATCGAGTTTCAGTGCGCATTCGCGAACGAATCGCTTATCCGACGATTCGTCGAATAGAAGACCAACATGAAGGCAGTCGTTCTCGCCGCGGGTCAGGGAACACGCATGCGACCGTTGTCGGAATCAGTTCCAAAACCGATGCTCCCGGTCGCCGACCGACCGCTCTCAGCCCACACGGTTGACGCAGCGATCGACGCTGGCGCCGACGAAATCGTTCTGGTAATCGGGTACGAAGCCGAAACCGTCCGAGATTACTTCGGCGTCGAGTATCGGGGCGTCCCCGTCACGTATGCCGTCCAGGAGGTGCAAGCCGGCACGGCCGACGCCGTCAATTCGGCCCGCGACCACCTCGAGGGTCCATTTGCGGTTCTGAACGGCGACAATCTATACGATCCGGACGCGGTCGATCGACTGTTCGACGCGTGTCCGGCTATCTGTGCGATCGAAGTCGACGAACCGAGCAATTACGGCGTGTTGAGTACCGACGGCGAGATGGATACTCGAGTGACGGGAATCGTCGAGAAGCCCGATGACCCGCCGACGAACCTCGCCAACGCCGGGGCGTACGCGTTCCCCGCCGAAGCCCGCGAGTGGCTCGAGGTCCCCGCAAGCGAGCGCGGCGAACGCGAAATTACCGACGTCGTCGCGCAGGTGATCGACGAGCACGACGTCACAGCCGTCACCCTCGAGCGCTGGCTCGACGTCGGCCGACCCTGGGAACTGCTCGAGGCCAACGAGTGGAAGGTCGGCGACCTCGATCGCCGGATAGACGGCGATGTGAGCGAGGCTGCGACACTTGAGGGTCCCGTCGTCGTCGAAGCGGGCGCGACGGTTCGACCCGGCGTGGTGATCGAGGGGCCGGTGCTCATCAGAGCGGGCGCGACGGTGGGGCCCAACGCCTACGTTCGCGGGTCGACGATGGTCGGCCGGAACGCGGAAATCGGCCACTCGGTCGAGATCAAAAATAGCGTCATCTCGCGTGGAACGTCGGTCAGTCACCTCTCGTACGTCGGTGACAGCGTTCTCGGTCAGGACGTGAACTTCGGGGCGGGGACGAACGTGGCGAATCTCCGCCACGACGACGCCGACGTCAAGTTCACAGTTAAGGGCGACCGCGTCTCGACGGGGCGACGAAAGTTTGGCGTCGTCGCCGGCGACGAGGTCAAAACGGGGATTAACTCGAGTCTCTCACCGGGGCTAAAACTCGGCCCCGGCGCGATGACCCGCCCTGGCGAAACAGTCGACCGGGATCGGTAACCGCTCGAGTTCCGTACACCAGTATCGCGTTCGGTGCGATCGACGTCCGTTTCCCGATGGGTTCCCACGTTCTGGGTCAAGAAACTGCGCGTCGACTCGGTCGGGCTGGACGGATCTGTCATTGGTGTTCCAGAAACGCCTGCTATACCGGTAGCTGTTGCTCAGGAACCAGAATTTAAGATGAATTGGCAGAAGGTAGCGCGTATGTCGACTGCGTCAGTTCGCGGTACGATAAGGGGTATGGGAGAGCGCGCGAATCCTGCGTTTGCGGTGGCCGTCATCATACTGCCACTCGCCGCACTCGGATATGCGATGACGGTGGCATCGGTTCAACAACACACCTACGTCCACGTTATGGCGGGAGTTCTCTGGACGGGAATCGATATTTTCATCGGCGCCGTCCTCGGGCCGGTGATCGGGGGTCTCGACGAGGAGGAGAGTTCGGCGGTGTTCCAACGGCTTACGCCAAAAACCACGTTTCTCCTTCCGTCGCTTGCGTTCGTTACGATCGCCGGCGGAATCACGCTGGCCCAGCGTATCGGCATGTTCCCTCACGCAGAGTCGTGGCTGGCGCTGTTTACTGCCGTGAATCTCGTTCCGATCCTCTTGTTGTTCGGTTGGCGGTTGAACGTCTGGGACGACCTGCGCTGGCAGGTACCGTTCGGCCTCGCAACGGTCGGATCGCTGGCCTGGGTCGCCCTGACGATCGGCGAATTCGAAATGACCGAACCCACGGTCGCTGTCGCGCTCGCCATCGTGACGATCCTATCCGTGCAGGGATTCGGATTTCTGTTACCCGGCGAGCTGAGGATATACAGGGAGATGCGATCGGCCCGTCCCGACCCGTCGGTTATTTCCGCGATCGGACAACAGAACGCGATGCTCGGCGGCGTTCAAGGATTGTTCCAGTTGCTCTTGATTCTCGATATGGTCTATCTCCGCTACGGGAGCTTCCCATTTTAAGATCCACCGACGGACAGTCCGGCTCGCTGGGTGGAGACCCAGGTCATCGATGCGGGCTACTCGAGGGTTTGTACGCAACCGTCCGAGGAACAGCGAAAGGTGGACGAGGCGAGGAGTCGAGTGCGGACGTGATCGCTCGGTCCCGGGAACCGAGCGTCGACGGGCCGGAGCGACGCGCTGCCGGTTTTGACGTGAAAAGCGTCCATCCCGGCATCTATTCCAATGGGGTACCGAAACAAAAAGTCAGCGGTCGATAGAAGAGATACAACGTGCAGGGGGATTCGAATTCGGTGACAGTGACGATCGGAGCCTCTCAAAGTCGACGGTCTCGCAGTGCTGGAAACTCCTCGCGGACGTCGGCGACTGTCCGCGGGTCGATTTCGGCGGTGAATAGCGCTGGATCGTCGCCGCTCGAGGCGAGTGAGATCCCCCAGGGGTCGTAGACGCTCGAGCGTCCGAGGAGCGTGGCGTCGTCGAACTCGCCAGTGCCGTTGATCGTCGCCACGTAGCTCTGGTTTTCGATCGCCCTGGCTCTCGAGAGCGTTTGCCAGTGTTCGATTCGGGGATACGGCCACGCGCTCGGAACGAGAATCAACTCGACGCCGTCGTCGACCAGTCGACGGTAGAGTTCCGGGAATCGGAGATCGTAACAGGTCGTGACACCGACGGTCAGGCCGCCGATAACCGTCGTCTCGAGTGACTCGCCGTGGACGAGTAGGTCTGATTCCGCGGAATCGTAACCGAACAGGTGGTGTTTGCGGTAGACGAGCCCGAGTTCGCCGTCTGCGTCGAACAGTGCAGCGGTGTTCGAAAGCCCCTCAGGTGCCGGCGTCTCGACGGATTCCGTGGCCGCCAGATCCTCGACGATACTCCCCGCGAGAACGGCGATTCCGTGGTCTGCTGCCGCCTCTCGAAGGCGGGTAAACGTCTCCCCCGCGAACGGTTCCGCATAGCGCTCGTAGAGGTCGAACGCGAAATAGCCCACGTTGAACAGTTCCGGTAACGCGACCAGATCCGCTCCGCGGTCGGCGGCTCGCGACACGGCCGTAAGCGCCCGATCGACGTTTCGTTCGACCTCTCCTGCTTCGACGCGTAGCTGTGCGAGCGCAAGCGTCAGCACTTCGCCACCTGCGTCGGCGTCATCGGCGTCGTCGAACTCGACAGACGTGTCGGTTGTCATACTCCATTCGTGTTCTTCGAGCACCGTTACCGTGTCGTCTGCAGGTCACGTTCTAGTGCACGCCGGAGGTTCTCGAGTTCCGAATCCAGATTTCGTTCGAAAAACGTCTCCACGCCCGGGAGTTTGCCGTCGACGACGAAGCGGTTCTCGAGACGGGTGCCGCCGTCAGTGTCGATAATCTCGTGTTCGCCGGTGACCTGCATCACTTTCGATTTGCCGACGAATTTGACGTATTCGGGCGGCGTTCGCGTGACATCCTCCGTGTTTACGCGGATCGTTTTCCGAACGAGGGGGATAGGGAGTTCGACGTGCCAAGTGACGCGCTTGCCGTCGGGGTCGTCTACGGAATACTCTTCGACGACACTGATGGATCGGGCTCTGTTTGCTGGATCGGCGATGAACTTCCAGACGCGCTCCGGTGCCGCCGAAACTTCGAACGACCGGTCGACGCGGACAGTCATGCCCGTACGTGAGCGACTGGTGGATAAAAAATCCGTGGACCGGCGAGGACCGTCGACTCGATCGACGCCAATCGGATTCTGGGACTCGCTCTCAGCCGAATGCGGGATTGTACGAGGCTTGCGTTAGCTGATCGTGACTCGCCAGGTCGTCGATCGGGCACGGCCCCACTTCTCGATATCGACTTCGTCAGTCTTCTCCGCAAGGTGTGGCAGTCGTGCGCCAACCTGTTTCGACGAGAGTCCAATCGCGTCCGCGATGTTTTTCGCGCGGAAGTACTGCTCGCCGCGGGCGGCGCTCTCGCGGAGATACGAGAGTATTCGCCGTTCTTCATCGGAGTAGTCGGTCATCGTCCGTATGGGTCCTAGGTGGTCAGCGGTCTTAACTTTTAACGGCCGTCACAATCCGCTGGCTCTGGAACCACTGCGATTGATGCGATCAGTGCGATCGACATCGGGTGTCGCTAATCACGAGGTCGTCGTTAGTCCCAGTAGAGGTGAACGCCAACGACTGCCAGCGAACTAAAGAGAACTGCAGCGGCGAATCCCCAGGCAGCTGTCACGTCAGGTGCGCCAGTTAACATCACGAGTGCACCGATCACAGCGAGTGCGCTCAGCGCGAGTGTAAGTCCAACGCCTTTGTCCGTCGACTCCGTTTGCGTAGCCATGTTCGGGCGTTTCGTGTGGGGTCTCTTAACTTCACCCATTCCGAGAGGAGCGGCGAGCGACTGCTCTCGACGCTCGAGCGCCGGGCGAATCGAACGGAGACAGTGATTCGATCGCGGATCGGATTGCAGTGTGACGATCACTTAATCGTCGTGTGTTCGGACTCTTCGTTGAGCGCGAGATTGGCCGAAATTTCGGCGTTTCGCATCGCATACTGGGCAGTCTGCTGGAGACTGACGAGGACCTCACGAATTCGGAGGAGATCTTCGTTTTCCATCTCCGGAAGCTCCGCGAGAATCTCCTGCTCGCGGTTAGCGATGACGTGAAACAGCTGTCGAACCTCGTTTGACTTGTTGTAATCTCGTTCGACGGCCGCTTCGACCGCCTTGGAGGTAATCTCGTCGACGAGTTCGTTCAGTTCCCGGATATTCCGCATCACCGAGCTGTCGACGTTCAGAGTGTGGCTTTCGGTCTCGATGACGATCTCCGCGATGTCCTCGGCATTGTCGGCCGTCAGTTCGAGATTCTTCGCGATCGATCGATAGCCGATGAGCGGGAATCCGCTGTTGAGGCCGACTGCCCGTGCGAGGTTGGGGTTCTGGTAGGCCGTAAAGATCAATCGCAACAACAGGACGAATATTTTGTTAGCCTGCCGCTCCCGATTGAGCGCGCGCTGTGCCAGGTCGGGATTGCCGTGGGCGAGCGCCTTGATCCCTTCCCCGCGCATCGTCTGACCGGTTCGCTCGAGGCGCTCGAGCAGGTTGTCGAGCGTGAAATCGTCGGGATCGACCGAACACCGAATCGAGATGCTCTCCGGGGTTTCTTCGATTACGCCCAGGCCCATCAGTTGCGTTTCTGCCTGGTACACCGCATTGATGTGTTCCGACTCCAGCGCACCGTCTTCTCGCTCGATACGGATGATGCGCCGCCCGAGGACGTACTGGGCGACGATCGCGCGCTCTACGGCGTCTGCGTCGAGGTTGTCCGTGTGAATAATCGCCTCCGTTTCCTCCGTACTCGCCGATTCGGGCATTACGGTCAGCGTACCCTTACCACTGGTCCGAAGGGAAACTTCGTCGCCTTTCTCGACCCCGTGTTCGGACGCCCACTCTGCCGGGAGCGTCATCGCGAGCGTCGACGGCCCGAGCCGTTGCACTTTCCGCGTTTCCATATCCCACCGTAAGAGATACCCGACCTTAGTCTTGACTATATGCTCATTATATGGCTTCGCATCGTTATATGGTTGTATTCTCCGGCTGCCACGCTTATCTCCTTAAACAATTTGTGTCGGCCGGAGCGACTTAGATCACTTTCGCTAGCCGAGTCGTGAATCGGCCCGTCCGGACCTGCAGCCAACCCCGAAGCTGGTCATCGATGTCTGCGTCGTCCGTGTCGACGCGCAGCGAATCGATATCATCGAGTTTGTCTTCGGCGGCGACGACTGCGATTTCGTCGGCCTGTCGGATCACTGACGGCGAAATCTGGTGATTTCCCCGTCCGAAGATGAATCCCTGTCCACCGATAGGCGAGACGACGATCGTCACTGGGTCTGCGAGAACTGAGAGGATCTCCGATTCCGACGCATCGCGAGCGAGAACGTCGCCGCGTCGTCCGGGTTGTTCGGCATCGATCGTATCGCCAGCCTCGATGGTATCGTCGGCATCGATCGTATCGCCAGCCTCGATGGTATCGTCGGCCTCGTCTGTATCGCCACCTTCACTTCTCCTCCCGGTTTCGTTCACGGTCGACTCACCGGCTCCGTTTGCGCCGCCTGTCTCGCGGGCACGGGTGGCGCCTCGCCAGACGTCGACTCCAAGCGGTGAGGGTTCGATTCCCAGTTCGCTCTCGATCGCTCCGACGGTACTTCCGGGCCCGAAAACGTACGTCCGCCCCGGCTCAACCTCGCGTGCGAATCCAGCCGCCAGCGCGTCGACGCTTCCGCTCGAGACCCGTTTTCCCGACTGAACGTCCGGTGCGACGGGGACCGGAACGACGGCCTGCAGTTCGGTGCGAACCTCGCCCTCACGGTAGGCGTCCTCGTCGATGTCGTTGACCTCGCGGGTCTCGACGCGATCGAATTCGGCGGCGATTCGACCGGCATCGGCCGGTGTTACGGCGAAAACAGACGAGTAGACCTTGACACCGGCCGGAACTCCGAGCATCGGCGTTTCGCCGTCCCGAGACGCGGCGGGATCGCCATTCGGTTCCGCAGCGCTGTCGGTACCCTCGAGCACGGCTGCGACATCGACTGCGGTACCGTCACCACCGACGAAGAAAATGAGGTCGACACCCTGCTCGAGCATCGCCCTGACAGCCGCGCGGGTATCAGCGGCCGTCGTTCCCGCGGCTGACGGATCGGTCGAGGTAGTCTCGGTAGTGGCTTCCGCCGGGTCGTAGACGACGTCGGGATCGTAGCCGGCGTCTCTCGTCGCGTGCTCGCCCATTACTCCCGCGGCAGTGTAGACGGTGATGTCCGGAGCGCGTCGGTACAGCGACTGCAATGCCTCGCGCGCACGCTCCGGTGCTCGCGGCTCCGCACCGCGGCGTCGTGCCTCCTCCAGTTTCCCGTCGGTCCCCTTGAGTCCGACCCGTCCGCCCATTCCGGCGATCGGGTTCACGACGACACCGATAGAATCCATACAGAGGTGTGGGAGTGCCAATCGGAAAGCGATATCGTGTTGCGTACTGCAATTCGTTGGGTTCGCGGCTCGAAAAGAGGACCAATTACCAGAAAACGTCTCGACTAACGAGCCGAGAGGGACTGACTCCGTTTCTGAACAACTAAGGGGGTTGGGGACCGATCGCCGACCATGTACGCACTGAACGACGCCGTTCTCGCGACGGAAACGCAGTTACCGATGAACGTAGTCGGCTGGGGTGCCCTCGCCCTGAGCCTGCTTGTGACGATCGCCTGGTTGCTCTACTTTTACAGATAACTCGGTCCGAGTCGATCCACCGCGACGGGATCGCGTCAGGGTGGCTCAACCCGTTCCCGAAGCCACGTTGCCGCCGCCTCGACGGCGTCCTCGTCCGCACTCTCGAGTTCGATCCGAACCGACTCGCCAGGATAGCACCCAACAGCGACGTCGAACCCCTCGCGGAGATCGGCGATCCGCTCGAGTAGCGCGCTTTCGGGTTCGGCGGCGACGACGGTCTCTCTGTACGTCGGCGTTCCCTCGAATTCGTGTGCGATCGCCTCGAACATCGTTTTCATTTCCGACGGAACGCCGGGAAGGATGTATACGTTCTCGATCGCTGCACCAGGGGCGACGCCGTCCTCGTTGTGGAGCGCTCGCGCACCCGCCGGCAAGGTAGTCGTCCCCGACGCGAGATCGTCTCGGCTGTAGCCGTCTTCCTCGAGCCAGGCGAGCGCCGCCTCGTGTTCCTCGAGCGACCGTCCGAGCGCTGCTGCGACACCGTCCATAGTGAGATCGTCGTGAGTCGGACCGAGTCCGCCGGTGACGATGACGGCATCGTACTCGGCTCGATACTCGTTCACGACGCGGGCGATGTCGGCGATTCGATCCGGAACCGTCGTCACGCGGTCGACGACGACGCCGCGGTCGTCGAGCCGCTTGCAGAGCCACGTTGCATTGGTATCCGTCGTTCGTCCGGCGAGTAGTTCGTTGCCGACCGTTACGACCGCGACCTTCATGTCGATTCGTTCGAGCCGTGGCCCCTAAGGCGTCTCGCCATCGATCGTCATCTCTCGAGGATTTCGGGTGAGTTCCTCTCGCGAAACTGTTTCAGACCCAACGGACATATATACTGACACTCAAACAACCACAAGATTCAATTCTGATAATTGGTAACGAGGAATGTATGTCTCGGAGTCGATTAGAAAACAACGAGGTCGATTCAGCCGTCGTTCTCTCTGCGCTGGGGAGTAAATACAGTGCGGAAATCCTCTGCGCCGCCGGAACGCCGAAATCGGCGCAGGCATTGAGCGAAACTATCGAAATTCCGATCGCGACCTGTTATCGCCGTATCGAGGAACTCGTCGACGCGGGATTGTTAACCTGTGAGGGTCGGCAACTATCCGATGAGGGTAGACGGACGAACATCTACAGACGAACGCTCGACGAAATCGAAATCGACTTTTCGGACGATGCGCCCGGATTTTCGCGAAAGCGACGTACCGAGGCCAAAAATAGACTGCAAGACCAACTCGAGGAGTAAGCGGATCAGAAGCGTATTCGGGACGACGCAGTTTCGCCTCTGGTCCCGTCTTCAGCCGTCGAGCGAGAAAGAGAGCGTACTGTGCTGGCGAGAAAGAGAGCGTACTGTGTGGCAACCGCGTGGTTTCTCGAGAGATATCCATGACCCGGGTGAGCGAGATTTGGACAACTGCCGAACGGGGATTGGGACCGATATGAGCCGTCCGAAGCCTGGAGAAGTCGTCCGGTGATCGACGATTTGGTCCGGTGATCGACGATTTGGTCCGGTGATCGACGATTTGTTTCGAACTATCGGAACGTCTACACTACTTATTCCCGCTGAGCCGCTTCGATCGGATGCATGTGGGAACTTGGCCCCGATGCAGACGAACCGGAGTGGCAGACCGTTGAAACGCCTTTCTCGTACGATCTCTTCGAAGTGGTGAGTACGGCCGCTGGCCCCTATGCGATCGGTGACGGTGGCGTCATCGTTGCGAATCGCGGTGACGGCTGGGAGGAGATAATAGACGACGGTCCGAACGTCAGGAACAACCAACTTCGCGGATTGGGCGTTACGGACGACGGCCGCAGAATCTGGTTTGCGGGCTCGAGCGGTGCGATCGGCTGCTACGATATCGAGATGCGGCGGAAGTTCGACTACTCGTATCCCAAGGAAAAGACGAGCACCTGGGAAGGCCTCGCCGTATCGGGGGAGACGGGCGACGAAAAACTCCTCATCGCGAACGGGTCGGGCGAAATCCTGCCCGCGACGATACACGGCTTCGACGTAAACTGGGGTGTGACGGGCAAACCGAACGACAAGGGATCGAAAGTCGCAGCCCTCGCGGCGGCACCGACGGGCTACGGGTACGTCGTCGACACGAGCGGAAACGCGTTCAAAACGACGAAAGACGACGGCTGGGAGGACATCGGCATCGTCAATTCGCAAGTGAAATTCTACGATATCTGGGCGGGCGAGAACGGACGCGTTTACGTTGCTGCTGGTGACGGCCGCCTCTACCGATACGACGACTCGTACAAGGACTGGACTCCGATCGGAGTCGGCGAAAAGTCGCTGCGCGCCTTCGATAAGTACGGGGACCAATTGGTCGCGCTCGGCGACGGCGGCGCATTCTATCAGCGTATCGACGGTGGGCAGCGCTGGGAGAAACTGCACACGCCGACCGATAGCGTCCTTATGGACGTCGCACTCGGCACGCCGGACGTTGCGATCGGCAAAGGCGGTCTCGTTCTCAAACGCCGCCGCGGCGACCCGCGTGGCGAACGAACGAGCCCGGACGGGGACAACTTCGACGGGCGGGGCGAGTCCTACGATCCAACCGATACCGCGCGTTCCGACACGGCTCAGAGTGACGGGAGCACCGACACCGCTGAAGACCAATCGGATCGGTCGCAGTCCACCGAGCAGACAGAGACCTCATCGGACGGTCAGTCGGCCCGAAGTACAGAGATGTAACTAGCTGCGCCGATCTATCTTTAAACAGAGAGAATCCCGCCGTTTACGGCGTTGACGTGACGCGAAGCGTCTCGTTCGCACACCAGAACGCATAGCGTTCTGGGGACGGGCGTGAATCGCGTACTCTCATTACGTTTTTATCGAATTGGAACGAAAGATACGCCACGTGCCGGTACATCCGCCCCCATGTCGGGACAATCGGACAATATTGGGATTCCGTCCGCACTCATTGGGAGTATCCTGCCAAGAGAACGAGTCGGATACCGACGTAAAACAAGCAAGATACTCTCGAATCCCGTGTGGGATAGGGATAACGGGGACGTGGCATTCCCAGTACATCGTCGGTGTACGAACCCGAGGTTCCCAAATCAACCGCGTGCGGTGCGGTGGGAAGCCCCGCCGTCGTCGGGCGACGCCCGACTGCCTGAGGGATCGACGGTCCCTCTCCGTTTACGGCGGGGAGGATGTCACTCGGCCGTTCCTTCGAGAACGAGTCCGTTTTCTCCGACGGCGACGCTCGGTGAGCCGACGTGCACGCCGTGAATCGTCGTCGGTTCGTCCCAGTCCGTCTCGTGCCACGTATCGCGCTCGCGATAGCGAAGGAGTCCACTTTCTCCGCCGACTAACTGTAGCCGTCCGTTCAGGTCCAGACACTCGATAGCGGCGTCATCGACCGAGTGTGGGGTCCAGGCGCCGGTCCCGTCGCGCTCGTAGAGACGTCCGTTCCCGCCACCGACGACGAGAGTCTCCTCTGTTGCAGCCGCCGCATAGAGACTGTGTTCCGCATCGGCGAGGCCGATTCGCTCCCACCCCGATTCGGTAGTCATCCAGACGTTCGCGTTATCGTCGACGCCGTATCCACGTCCATCCCCGTCCGCCGCGAGTGCCGAGACGGCGGTTCCATCGGCAGGGTTCGTCCGCGCGTTCCACTCCAGTTTCTCACCGTCGACGATCCCGGGAAGGACGACGCCGTTTCCATCCGCGAGAAGCAGTTTCTCTGCACCGTACGCACCGGAGACCGCGAGTGCGTGAAACGTGACATCCATTCCGTCGGGTCTGGAGTGATCGACCCGTTTACCGCTCGTGAGGTCGTAATGCCCCACTGCTCCGCCCGAACCGCAGAACCACACTCGCCGCCCGCCGTCAGTGGCAGCCACCGCGTGGAGCGATTCGTCGCGTGCAGCAGGGCCATCCGGAACGACGACTCCCCATGATCCATCACAAGTTCGACCCACGATGGTTCCCCCGTCACCGACAGCACAGGCTCCGTTCGCCGTTTCCGTTACGTCGTACGCGGTCCCGTCAATCGGCGTTTCACTGACAGTCCACGTAAGCGGCGCGTCTGCACTCGTTTCGAAGTTCCACATACCGCTCGTTGGATCTCGCCGCGCAAAGGTACCAGTCATGTGATAGGTATTCTAGGTATCTATCGACCGAAATTCCTCCTTGAGAGACAGGACATTCATCGACAGGGAGCGAACTCGAGTGCTCACGTCGACTGAACCGACGGTTTCGCCGCAGGTCGCTGCCCTAATGGGCCCGTTACCAGTTTTGAGAACGGGTGTGGCCCGGAACAGAAACCGAACGGAAGCGTTCCCCTATTCTTAAGTGCTCTCTAGGTAATATCGAGGTATGACTGAGGGCGCAGGTACCCGGCCGATCGAGCGGGGCGTCGATAGCACCCCGATCGACGGACCGATCACTGAAAACCGTCGTCTCCTTCACGTCGGCCGCGACCGGCCGATACGGATCAGTGCGGGACATCGGATACAGCACCACGATGGCAAGTGTTCCAGACCACACGGACACAACTACGAGATCGCCGTTACGGTCGCGGGCCACCTGACGAACGAGGGCTGGATCGCCGACAAGGGAGATATTACTGACGTAATATCTGAGTGGGACCACATGTTTCTGCTCGAGGAAGGCGACCCGCTGGTCGAGGCCTTCGAATCGGCCGGCGACGACGATGCGATCGTGGTCCTTGCGGCCCCGCCCACGGCAGAGGTGATGAGCGTCGTTCTCGAGCGAAAGCTCGAGGCAGCCCTGCCACAGACGGTTACTGACATCGCCGTCAGAATCAGCGAAACGAGCGAACTCTGCGGAGGGTCCGAGATCTGAGATGCCGGTCTCTGATTCTATCGATTTCGAGTCCGGGGTGGATACCGCCGTGGAAGACGAAGCTGGGAACGCCACCGAGAGACTCCCGATCAACGAGTTGTTCCACTCGCTGCAGGGGGAAGGGTCCCTCGTCGGCGTCCCGTCGACGTTTATCCGTACCAGCGGCTGCAACCTCCGATGTTGGTTTTGCGACTCCTATCACACCTCCTGGGAGCCGACTCATACCCAGTTGCGCATCCCGGAGATCGTCGCCGAGGTCGAATCGCACGGCACCGATCACGTCGTCCTTACAGGGGGCGAACCCCTGTTGTACGACGAAAGTGTCGCCTTACTCGAAGCGCTCGACGAGCGAGGGTACCATACCACCGTCGAGACTAACGGAACGATTTACCGAGAGGCACCGATCGATCTCGCCTCAGTGAGCCCGAAACTCGAGAGCAGTACCCCGACTCCCGAGCGCGATCCCTCGGGCGAGGGGGCGTGGGAGGAACGTCACGAAACCGACCGAATCGACGTGGAGTCGCTCGCTCGGCTGGTCGAAGCGTACGAGTTCCAGTTGAAATTCGTCGTGACCGACGCGGACGATATGCCGGAGATCCTCGCACTGCTCGAAACGCTGCGTGACGCCGCCGAGAGTCCGATCCGTGACGATGACGTTCTCCTGATGCCCGAAGGAGCCACCCGCGAACGGCTCGCCGAAACCCGCACTCGAGTAGCCGACCTCGCGATGGAGTACGGCTTCCGATACACGCCGCGACTACACGTCGACCTCTGGAACGATGCCCCCGAAACGTAATCGAGGATCCGTCTATGACCGATACAACGCAGACCACCGAAACCGAACCCAGCGAATCGACCACCGAACGCGCCGTCGTTCTCCTCTCGGGCGGGATGGACAGCGCCACAGCCGCCTACGAGGCCCGCGAGCAGGGATACGAGCTCTACGCCCTGCACACCTCCTACGGCCAGCGCACCGAGGACCGCGAACTCGAATGCGCTCGTCGAATCGCCGACGAACTCGACGCGGCGGAATTCCTGCAAGTCGAGACCGCTCATCTCGCTGCTATCGGGGCCTCGAGCCTCACCGACGAGGAGATGGCCGTCGCTGACGCCGACCTCGAGAGCGACGACGTCCCGTCCTCGTACGTCCCGTTCCGAAATGCGAATCTGCTCGCGATGGCCGTCTCCTACGCTGAGGCCAACGGTTGCGAGGCGGTTTTCATCGGGGCCCACAGCGAGGATTTCTCCGGCTATCCGGACTGCAGACCCGCATTCTTCGAGGCTTTCGAGCGCGTCGTCGACGTCGGCACGAAATCCGAGACCGAGATCACAATCGAAGCCCCGTTCGTGGAGCACTCCAAAACTGACATCGCCGAGTACGGCGTGAAACTGGACGTTCCGTACGAACACACCTGGAGTTGCTACCGCGATACCGAACCCGCCTGTGGGACCTGCGACGCCTGTGCGTACCGTCTGCAGGCGTTCCAGAACATCGGTAGTCGCGATCCGATCGACTATGCCGAGCGGCCGTCGTACGCTGACGGTAATCGATAATCTCTCCGTCACGACCACTGAACGATGGCGGCCGAACCGGGTTCTCTCGACTGCGGTTCGTTAGTCCGCTTCCTCACCGGAAGCGCTTCGCCTGCGTAACCCCTCGAGTGCAAGGACACCGCTTGCGATTGCAACGCCGGACGTAAACCCGGGGATACTTTGGCCTTTCCCTTGGTCCTCGTTCGATTCGTCGGCTGTCTTCCCCGCGTCTTCGGACCGAATTGCGGACAGTGTCGTCTCGGTACTCGCATACAGCGTTTCGTCGGCAACGGCGATTCGACTCGGTCTAGCGTCGGTGGTGACGCTCCACTTTCGACTCCCGGTATCGGTATCAAACGCAAACACACCGGTCTCTCCGGACGGCTTTTCGACTGGCGCGTAGACGGATCCATCGTCGACGATCGGTGTTCCAACCGATTGCATCTCCGGCGACGAGTGCCAGACGTCGTCGCTGGTTTTTCTATCGTAGCCGGTGATGACCGCTGAACTGCTGCCGTCACCGGACTTCGCTTCGCCAGTGGCGTATACGCGATCCTGTGTTAGCACGTCGAGTGAGTGGCCGGGCAGTGTCAGTCGCTTCTCGCCTGTCTCCGTGTCGAAGACGGTTGGGGTACCGCCTCTGATGGCAACGACGGCGTCGTCATCAGCGATCGGCCTTCCGGAAAACCCCTCGGTCGCCCAGTTTTCCTGAAGCATGTCCGTCCATCGATCGTCTCCGGTTTCGATGTCCCGTGCGAACAGTCGCTTGTTGCTCACGGCGAACACGGCTCCGTCTGCAACCGCGACAGGCCGTCGCACAAGCATATCGCCGTACTCTCTCCCGTCGAACGAAACCAGATTCGGCTCGAACCGCCACAGCTTCTTCCCCGTGTCCGCGTCGAGTGCATAGAGGATTTTATCGACGATGATAAACACCGACCCACCTGCGACGACGGGGGAAAGATTCGTTGCGTACCCGAGATCGGTCTTCTTCCAGCGAACGTCCCCGTTTGCCGCGTCGAGGGCGGTGACCGCTGGACTGTTTCGGTCCCCGCTAACGTACACAGTATCGGACGCTACCGCCGGTGACCCCGCTGCAGTGACGGATTTCTCCGAGGAGATTTCGCTCGTCCATTCGACCGATCCGTCGGCTGCGTCGAGTGCATGTACTCGGCCGTCGTCCGCGGTGAGATAGACCGTGTCGTCGACGACGGCGATCGAACCACCGTGATCGTACTCCCAGGTGACGGTGACCGGTGGTTTCGGCCCGACTGTCGATGGAGCGTAACCGGTGTTCGCCGCGTTGCCGTGCTCCGACGACCACTGGGCTGCCCCACTGGCCGAACTCCCACCGACGGTTGCGTTGCTGACAGCTCCAGCACCGGCGGTCGCTGCCATCCCCCCACAAGCAACCGTCAGTCCGGCGTTCATCAGAAACCGTCGTCTCCCGTAATCGGTCATACTACTGAACACAACAGTCGATAGCGGTTACTTATCGGTTCGTTATCTCCGTTTCGGTGTCGAAACAGGAAGTGGAGCTGTTCTACTTATGCAACAGTTATCGAACCGAACGTCGATCGACTCCACCGATCACCCGGTTACCTCGAGAACAGATACCCGAACCATTGGCGTCGGAATCGGCCCCACCAGTCAGTTACTACCACGCTGCCTCGAGGACGCCCTCGAGGTCCCCGACCGTCGGGTCCAGTCCAGGCGGTGCATTCACCATGAACGGGTCGTTCAGAACCATCTCCGCGACCGCAGAGAACTCGCTTCGATCGGGCCCATCGACGTCGCGAAGTCGCGACGGGAGCCCGAGTGCGTCCCGTACCTCGGTGACTGACTCGACGACCGCAGCGGCCTGATCCGCGGCGTTTTCGACGCCGAGCGCGTTCGCGAGCGTTCCGGAACGAGCGTCCACGCCGTCCCGTTCGAAGAGGTACTCGAGGACGTGGGGTACCACGATGGCATGAGCAACCCCCTGCTGGATGTCCTCCGTTCGCGTCAGTCCGTGACCGAATGCGTGGACGATAGAGGCCGTGGTTTCGCCGGGTCGCGAGATTCCGTACTGTACCAGGATCAGGCCCTCGAGGATCGCTTCGAACGTCTCAGTGTCTCGGTCGCCGTCGCCGAACGCTCGGAGACCGTCTCCGAACGTCTCGAGGCCGTGTCTCGCCGTCGCATCCGTTACCGGGGTCGCGTTGCTCGCGTAGAGCGTCTCGATGCCCTTGTCGAAGCCGTTCATGGCCGAGCCCGCGAGTACCGACCGGGGCGTGGTTTCGACGAGTTCCGGATCGTAGAACGCGCCCGCAGGCATCAATCCCGGATCGGAAACGCCGCCGCGTCTCTCCTCGTCGACCGGGCTCGAGTCGGGTCCGGCGGTGATGCCTGCGACCATCGAGAGGTCGGCTCCGGCGAGCGTCGTGGGGACGGTCACGATCGGAAGCAGTCCGTCGTCGGGAACGGTGAGCGTCCCTCGCGCGGCGAATTCCGATCCCGCGTCTTCGTGCGATCGATCATCAGCGGCGAGGACGCTGATCACCGTCGCGACGTCTAAGCTGCTGCCGCCACCGAGGCTCACGAGAACGTCCGCGTCCGCGGCCTCGAGCGCGTCGCGGCCGTCGACCGCCGTCGCGAGTCGCTTCTTCGATGTCGTCTCGTCGAAGACGCCAGCCAGTCGGTCCCCCAATCCTGATCTGACCGGTTCCATCACCGCCGCCGTGCTCCCAACGGTCGACCCACAAACGATCAGCGCGCGCTCGAGACCTCGCCGCTCCAGTTCAGCCTCGAGGTCGTCGACACAACCCGATCCGAATCTGATCGCCGGCGGCTGGTATTCGAATCGAAATGCCGGGTCGCGCGCTCCCGATCGGGATGGAGTCATGCCCGTCCGTACGGAATGAGCGGTGTTAAAACCGAGCGCAGCGGTGATCTGCTCGGACTCCCGCACAGACGTGCTGTGTCGTCCGACGGCACCGACGACTTCACTTGTCGGTGTTCGGTACCGCGGGGAGCGTAAACGAAAAGGTCGATCCTTCGCCCGGTTCCGACTCGAGCCAGATGTCGCCGTCGTGGCGTTCGATGATGCGCTGACAGAGCGCGAGCCCGATCCCAGTTCCTTGATACTCGTTGCGGCTGTGAAGCCGCTGAAACACGTCGAACACGCGTTGTTGATCCGTCGGGTCGATACCGATTCCGTCGTCGTGGACCGAGATCACCCAGTCATCGCCCCGGCGGCGTGCGTCGACGTGAATCCGTGGTGGGTCGTCGCCGCTGTAGGTGAGTGAATTCGACAGGAGATTCTGAAACACCTGCCGTATCTGGCTTGCGTCGCCTTCGACGCGTGGAAGTCCGTCTCTCGTGATCTCGGCGTCGGTTTCCTCGATCCGGAGTTGTAAATCAGTCAGAACGCTGTCGAGGATCTCCTCGAGGTCGACCGGTTCGAGCGGACCGCCCCGTGTCTCGACGCGAGAGTACTCGAGGAGGCCGTCGATCATCTCGCGCATTCGATCCGCGCCGTCGACGGCATACGCGAGGAACTCCTCGCCCTCCTCGTCGAGGTCGTCTGCGTAGCGGCTTTTGATGAGTTGCAGGTAACTCGAAACCATCCGCAGCGGCTCTTGCAGATCGTGGGAGGCGGCGTACGCGAACTGCTCGAGGCGTTTGTTCGATTCCTCCAGTTGCGAGATGGTTTTCTCGAGTTTGCGTTGGTTCGCCTTCCGCTCGGTGATGTCCTGTGCCATCGTTACGCCGGCGAAGACTTCGCCGCGTTCGTCGGTGATCGGGACTGCGTGGATGACCCATTCTCGGCCCGCGTACGAAAGCTCGACCGACTGTTCATCCCCCTCGAGCGCGGCAAGGATTGCGGGTTCGAGATCGCTGCTCGTTCCCGCAGGCCAGACGTCGTAGAAGCTCTGCCCTTCCAGATCGTCGGGGTCGACGGGAATGCGGTCGAAGCCCTGACCGGCCGCCAGCGTGTACTCGAGATCGTGGTCGAACAACGTGATGATACCGTTTGGAAAGTACTCCGCGATGGTCCGGTATCGCTGCTCCGATTCTTCGAGTTCGCGTTCGCGCTGCTTGCGTTCGGTAACGTCGCGGTCCGAGACGATGACCGAAACGACGTCGCCATCGTCGTTCGTGACCGGTCTGAAAACGCCGTTCAGGGTGTACAGGTCCCCGTTGGGTCGCGTAAGATCCGCCTCGAAGTTCACGTACTCGCCGTCCGCGGCGCGTTCGGTCCATTCTCTCACGTCGGCCCGGATTTCCTCGCCTTCTCCCCACCACGGCGTCTCCCAGAACAGTTCACCGGTCACTGCCGCCAGATCGGCGTCGATGTACTCCATCGCCGTTTGATTAATGTCGATGACCGTCCCGTCGGGTTCGAGCAGGCCGACGAGGATGTTCGGATCCTCGAAAATTGCTTCGAACCGGCGCTCGGTTCGCTCGAGTTCACGTTCGCGCTCCTTTCGATCCGTTACGTCACGGAAGTACACCGAGATACCGGTCTCGGACGGATAGAGGTTCGCCTCCACCCAGAAGTCGAGGACGTCGTAGTACAGTTCGTAGCTTGTCGGCTGCTGGGTTTCAAGCGCCTCGTGGAAGGCGGTCCGGACCTCGTCGATCTCGCGGAGATCGGGAAATACGTCCCAGAGCGTCTCCCCGAGTAGGTCCGCTTCGGAACGCTGCAGGAGTTCCTCGGCACGGTCGTTGACGTGGGTGAATCGAAACTCGTCGTCGACCGCGTAGAACGCATCCGAGATCCGACTGAGGATGCGATGGAGTTCGCTTTCGAGTTCCCGCTCGCGCTCCCGTCGATCGGTCATGTCGCGAGTCACCTTCAGGTATCCACGATGGGAGCCGTCGTCCCACACCGGCGTAATCGTCACGTTCGCCCAGAAGCGGGTGCCGTCCTTTCTGAGACGCCACCCTTCGTCCTCGACGGAGCCGTTCTCGAGTGCGGTCTCGAGGTTCCGTTCGGGTACGTCCGCCGCGCGGTCCGCCTCCGTATAAAACGTCGAGAAGTGTTCGCCGATGATCTCGTCGGGGTCGTAGCCTTTGATCCGCTCTGCACCTCTGTTCCAGCTAATGACACGCCCATCGGGGTCGAGTCGGAAGATAGCGTACTCCTCGACCGCTTCGACCAGCGATTGAAACGCTTCCTGGCGCTCCTGAAGGGAGTCCTCCGACCGCTTTCGATCGGTGATGTCGTAGTAGAGTTCGATCCGCCCGCCGGCGTACCGTCCCGACGTGATCGGCTTGCTCTGGTACTCGAGCCATCGGTCCTCGAGTTCGCCGTCCCCATCGCCGGTGACCCGACACTCGAGGTGATCGATGTACTCGTCGTCGTCGTACGCCGCGAGAACGGTTTCGGCGAACGAGTCGGGGTTGATGTCCATCCCCGTAAGCGTCTCCTCGATCACCCTGCGTTTGTTTCGTCCGACGACCGCTTCGCGGTCGAGACCGAGATACTCCTCGATTGTCTCGTCGATCCACCTGACGTCGAGCGCATCGTCGAGGACGAGCACGCCGACGTTCGTCTCGTCTAAAATATTGGAAATCGACTCGTACGACGGTCGGACCGAGTCGAGTGCGGTCGGTTGCGGTCCCTCGGAGCGAACTCTGACGACGCCGATCGTTCCCCGAAACTCGTCTTGGTCCGTAAGCGGAGTTATTTGGACTTCACAGCGGATTCTGTCCCCGTCGGCGGTGCGAACGGCGAGTTCGAAGGCGGGGATCTCGCTTGCATCCGCAGTCAGATAATCGGAGAGTTTGCGTTCGATCGAGTCCACATCGGCCGCATCTAGAAGGAGTGAAACGTGTTCGCCGCGGAGTTCGCCCCGAGTATAGCCCGTTATCTCGACGATCGTCTCGTTTACCGCGACGAAATTTCCGTCGGTATCGAGCTGGTAGATCCCGTCGCCGATCGCCTCGACGAGCCTTCGATATCGTTCGAGCGCCACCTCGTCGTTCGTGTCCCCCCAGAAAACCTCGTCGGTGGCGTCCGATCGTGTACTCATGCAATGGGTAGTAGCCGTTGAAAGGGAAAAAACTCCCGCCACACGCCCGCAAGCCGGTCGACTACGGGAGAGCGCTTCAGGGACACGACGGCAGTACGACGCGTGTAGCCTGCCGACGAGGCGCCGATCGATGGCGGGCATGATCACTATTCGATCGAGACCGAGATCGGTCCTGGATCGAGTGTCGCCCCGTCGAACGGCGATGACCGGGCGTCGCGGTCCGGGGTACGTCGAGCGAGTGGCGGATGCGTCGCTCCCGTCGGTCCCAACTGATTAGGCTGTCACGGTGGTACTGCCAGTATGGACGTCATCGAAGCGCTCCGTGCCGAGACTGGCGTCGTGGCCGTCGTCGGTGCGGGCGGGAAGAAGACGACGCTCTACGCGCTTGCCGAAAAAGCCGCCCGCGAGGAAGACCGACGAGTGGTCGTGACTGCGACGGTCCGGATTCCGCCTTTCGACCGGAACGTGACACGAGTTCACGTGACTGCCGATCCGATCCCGGCCATCAAGCGGACGAGCGATTGGCCCGTCGGGGTCGTTCCGGGACGGGACGGAGAAGAGCGATACGGCGGATACGACCCCGGTGACGTCGATCGAATCGCATCGGCAGAAGTCGCCGACCTCGTACTCGTCAAGGCAGATGGTGCCCGGACGAGGGAGTTCAAAGCCCCGGGTACGGACGAACCGCAACTTCCCCGCCGCGTCGATACCGTGATTCCGATCGCGAGCGTTCGGGCCGTCGGGAAACCGCTCTCGAGCGAATACGTTCATCGTCCCGAACACGTGTCGGCGATCACCGGACGCAAACGCGGCGACCCCGTTCAGGCCATCGACGTGGCTCGCGTTCTCGCAAGCGAGCGCGGCGGACTGACGGACGTCCCCGACGACGCGACGGTTGTCCCGCTGCTCAACAAAGTCGACGATGAAGATTCCCGGTCCGACGCCGAGGAAATCGCGGCGGGGCTCCTCGAGCGAACGCCGGCCGTCGAGCGCGTCGTGTTGGCCCGGATGGTCGCCGACGATCCGGTTGTCGACGTCATCGAAGCGTAGCGTGGGATGCCGGTTTTACTCGGCTTCCAGACGGGTCGCGGCCGCCTCCAGTTCCTCACGGGTGTTGACGTTCTCGAATGTCTCGAGGCTGGCGTGTGATCGAACCTCGTTTTCATCGACGACGACGTAATCGAGTTCGAACAGCGGTTCGACAATTCGTCGCTCGTCGCGCTCCAGGGCGCGCTCGCAGGCTTCAGCCATCGGCTTAGCCTGGTACACGGCCTGTGTCGTCTGGAACCACCGATCGTCGAGCCGTGGTACTGCGGCATCGTGGCCGCTCGCCCGCTCGAAGAGGTGGTCGACGAGCGCTGTATCGATGAAGGGCATGTCGCACCCGACGACCGCGGCGTATGCAGTTGTGGCTTCACGAAGACCCGTCAGGATTCCCGCCACCGGCCCGCGGTCGGGGATGGGATCGACGGCGAATGACGCGTTCGGCCCGTCCGCAAGCGCTGTGCGAATCGCCGGCACCTGCTCCATCCGACAATTGACGACGATATCGTCGACGACCGGCTCGAGACGGCGGAAAACGCGGCGGATCATCGGCGTTCCGGCGAGGTCGGCAAGGGCCTTGTCCTCATCGCCGAAACGGGTCGAATGACCGCCTGCGAGAATCAGGCCCGTACGATCGTCTCGGCCAGTTTCGGAAGCCATATTCGTTCTTCGTCGACGGAGGGGAAAAGCATCCGGTGTCTCGTTGCTGTGTAGGCACCACCGGCGCTCTCGATCACGACGAGAGCCGCCAGAGCGCTCGGTACAGCGTCCAGTAGTTACACTCCAGACGAGCGGTAAGCGAACGACACCGCTCGAGGTAGTCCACGTACTCCGGAATCGCTGGCGGATCAGGGTAGGGTCGAGAAAGCGCTTCAGCCTCCCGGAGCGCCGACCACTCGCGGGGACCGACGACGATGTACTCGTCAGGGTCCACGAACATGAGGAAGGCCGAGCCGACGGGGACATCGACGGCTGCGAGATCGGTCAGCCGAGCGAGGCCTGCTGCGGCGTCGGTCGCGTCGACTACGTCTGCGATAGCCCGACGGACCGTCTCGAAGTCGTTCTCCCAGAACCGCTCCTCGGCATCCCGTCGCTCGTCGTCGGGATACGCCCCGAGAAACCGTCGGTAGTACCATCTGACGACCCAGGCGGCATCCCGGCGGCCGTATTCCCCCGTTGCGAACGCGTCCGGGAGCGTCTCGATGTTCTCACGCTCGACCGCGTACAGGGGCTCGCGCTCCCTGTACTCGCGCGCCTGAGTTTCTACGAGCGAACGCGTGAGTTCCATCGTCCTGTCGTTCCCCACGACCGTCCGTCAACGTTTCCCCGTCGTCGGGGAACGGTACCTCGGCGGCGACCCCGCGACGAGAGCGGCCGGCTGCCCCTTCAGAGGCGGGAATTGCGATCAGTGCGATCAGTGACTCCTCCCTCGCACCGACATACATTCCGCGTGGTAGAAAACATCATGCACGGTGGGGTCGTTGGATGCGGGTAACGGGCGAGACGGAAGAACACAATGTCCAGTGAGAACCAAGACCCGGTCAAGACGATTTGTCCGTACTGCGGCGTCGGGTGTGGCATCGAGATCCAGCAGGGCGACGAGGCTGGCGACGTCCGGTTCCTCCCCTGGGGCGATGCGCCCGTCAACGAGGGACGCATCTGCATCAAAGGTGGGGCGGCGACGGAGGTCGTCGACCACGAGGACCGGCTCACCGATCCGCTGATCAAAGAAGACGGCGAGTTCCGCGAGGCATCCTGGAGCGAGGCGCTCGAGTACGTCGTCGACGAACTCGAGCGCATCCGCGACGAACACGGACCGGATTCGATGGGATTTCTCGCCTCCTCGAAGGTGATGAACGAGGAGAATTACCTGCTTCAGAAACTAGCCCGCCGGTACGGGACTAACAACGTCGACAACTGTACGCGAATGTGCCACGCTTCAACGGTCTGGGCGCTGCGGACCAGTCTAGGCGCGGGCGCGATGACCAACAGCATGCGAGATCTCCGCGACGCGGCGGATCTCTTCTGGATTCAGGGTGCGAATCCGGGCGAGCAACATCCGATAGCGAACAGCCAGTACTTCAGGCAGGCTGTCCTCGATGGTGCGACCGTTGTCCAGGTCGACCCGCACGCGAACAAGACCACGCGGACGTTCGGAATCGACGACACGGACCGCCACCTGCACCTGCAGTTGAATCCCGGAACGGACATTCCGCTGTTGAATATCGTTCTCAAGACGATCCTCGACTACCACGACGAAAACCCCGACGAGGGCTGGATCGACGAGGAGTTCGTCGAGGAGCGCACGGAGGGGTTCGAACACCTCCGGGAGACGCTCGAGGGATTCGACAAATCGGCCGCGGCAGCGGAGTGTGGCGTCCCGCTCGAGGAGATCGAACGTGCGGCGACGAAGTATGCGGCGGCGGACAACGCCGCGATCTTCACCGGAATGGGGATGAGCCAACACGCCTGCGGCGTCGACAACGTTCAAAACGAAATCAACCTGGCGCTGATCACGGGCAACCTCGGACGACCCGGAACGGGTGTCAACCCGCTGCGCGGACAGAACAACGTCCAGGGGACCTGTGACGTCGGTGCGATGCCGAACGTGTTGCCCGGCTACCAACTCGTCGACGACGACGCAGCCCGCGAATCCGTCGAGGACGTCTGGGGCTTCGAGATCCCGGCCGAACCGGGCCTCACGAACGTCGAACTCACCTACGAAGCCGGCGACGCCATCAGAGGACTCTACGTTATGGGCGAGAACCCGGTAATGAGCGAACCCGACGCCAACAGCGTCGCCGAACGGCTCGCGGACCTCGAGTTCACAGTCGTTCAGGACATCTTCATGACTGAAACCGCGGAGTTCGCAGACGTCGTTCTCCCGGCAACGACGTGGGCCGAGCGCGGCGGCACCGTCACCAATACCGACCGCCGCGTCCAGCGGATGCGCGGCGTCGACAAAGTTCACGAGAACACGAAACACGACCTCGAGATCCTTCGCGAGATCGGAACGCGACTCTTCGACGGCGACGCGTTCAGCTTCGAGGACCCGGAATCGGTCTTCGAAGAACTCCGACGGGTCTGTCCGAGCTACCACGGCATGACCTACGACTTACTGGGCGAGGAGGGCCTCCACTGGCCCTGCTACGAACCCGGTGACGAGGGCGACCCCTTCCTCTACGAAGCGGGGTTCGACACCGAAAACGGACGCGGTCACATCGAAGGCGTCGACCATCAGCCGCCGGCCGAGACCCCCGACGACGACTACCCGCTGATCCTCACCACCGCGCGACTCGAGGAACACTACAACACGGGTACGATGAGCACCCGGTCGCCGACGCTCAACCGGCAGACGCCGGAGAACTTCGTCGACGTCCACCCGGCCGACGCCGACCGCTACGGGATCGAGGACGGCGAGTACGTCCGACTCCGCTCGCGGCGCGGGGAGATTACGCTCGAGGCCCACGTCACCGACGACACGAAGGAGGGCGTCGTCTGGACGACACCGCACTTCGCCGCCGCCTCGGCGAACGTACTCACGAATCACGTTCTCGACGAGCGGGCGAAGATACCCGAGTACAAGGCGGCGGCAGCCGAAATCGAGGTAGACATCGAATCCGCGTCGGCGGACGACGATCCGGCGGCGACCGATTGATCTGTGACGTGCCGACACGAACGATCGGTCGGACGAGTCGTCACGCCGAACGCCTCGCTTCGTCTGTTCGACGGGTTATCCTCGCTCGAGCGTCGCGACGGCGACGCCCGCAACCACGGCGAGACCACCGACGACCGTGACCGGATCGGGGACCTCCGCGAGCAGGACGAACGCGAGCGCGGTCGCACCCACCGGCTCGCCGAGCCAGGCGACGCTCACGACGACCGACTCGAGGCGCTCTATGACCCAGTTGCTCACGGTATGGCCGACGATTCCCGGGCCGACGGCCAGGCCGAGAAAGAGGAGCCATTCACGGGTGGGGTAGCCGACGAACGCGTGGCCCTGGGCCACGACGACGAGCATAAGCATCACCGCGCAGACGCCGTATACGACCGCCACGTACGGAAAAAGGGAGACGCGCTGACGAATAGACCGGCCGGCCAGTACGTATCCGGCGACGGTCACCGCGCCGAGTAACGCGAGCGCGTTACCGTACAGCGTCGCGTCGGACAGCAGCGTCGTTTCGGTGTCGCCGAGAGACATGACGGCGGCGCCTAGTATCGCGACGACGATTCCAGCCGCCGTTTTTCGACCGATTCGTTCGCCGAGGAGTAGCCACGCTCCAACCGCCACGAAGATGGGCTGGCTCTGTACGAGCGTTACGCTCGCAGCGACGCTCGTGTGGTTTAGGCTTTCGAACCAAGCTGCGAAGTGGACCGCCAGAGCCGTGCCGGCACCGATAGCACCCATGAAGTCGCGACGGGAGAGTCGCGCGAAGGCTGCGCGGTAGCGACCTACGGCGACCGGTGTGACCAGCGCCGTCGTAAAGAGAATCCGATAGAACGCCGCGACCGAACTCGGGGCCGCGCTCCAGCGAACCAGAATCGCGCTGGTGCTCGTCGCCAACACGGCAACGGCGAGCACGGCGATCGGCGGTACCTCGAGGTCGACGGTCACGGCTGTCGCACTCGCCCGAGGAGTAAAACAGGTTCCGAAACTCGCTTCAGGTCCGAGTTTGCAGGCCCCCTCTCATCGGCGGCGGTGAGGTTCGGACCCCTACTCGTCCGGGAGATGGTGTTCGCGATAGATCGACGCGATTTCGAGGTCGACGTCCTCGAGTCCGACGATGATGTCGTCTTCGGGCGTCAACTCCTCTGCATCCCATTCTTCGAGGAACGCAACCGCGTCTTCACGGTCGGCGTACGGGCGCGGATCGATTCCCATCGGGTCATCGGCTGCCTCCTCGTCGGTAATGAGGACGAAGTGGGCCTCGGTCGCATCGATGAGACCACCAGTCTCGTAGTCGGTCGTCCAGGCACCGGCGATCGGCGATTCCGGCGTCGATGAGGCGACGTACGCGAACAGACAGCCGGGCGAGTCGAAGACCGCCGCTAGCCCGTTTTCGTGGACGAGTTGGCTTTTCCCGAACCATTCGGTCGCGATCATGCTACAGACCGCACAGCGGTGCCCGTCGGGGAATTCGAACGGTCCGTCGTCGACGTTCTCGATAGTGGGTTCGTATACCTGCGCGGGGGGCCCGTCGTCGGTCTCGGTGTCGGGCTGGTCGCCGCCGAGACAGCCCGCGATACCTGCGGCAAGTCCCGTCCCGAGGATGCCCAGCAGGGCCCGCCGCTCGAGCCCGGTTCGGTCAGTCATATCCGATGTTACCGATACAACGGACAAAACTATCGTGGTACGGCTCTCGAATCCGAGCGATACTGCCGCCGACGAGGGACCGGAACCCGCCGGTCACTCGAGTCGCGCCTTCGCCAGTCGATGGCGCGTCCGGAACATCGCCTCGAAGCCGAGTTTCGAAAGCGGTGCCACCGCGTCGCCGATTCCACCGAGCGGAAGTTCGTACTGGACTCGGTCTCGTATGACCGTCCGGTCGCCATCGGCGTAAAACGTGTGAGTGTGTTCCCAGCGATCGAACGGACCGTGGACCATCTCGTCGCGAAAGTAGGCCGACCCCTCCTCACGCTCGCGGTCCGTGATGACCGATGTCCAGTGCTGGCGTGGCCCCACTCCGAACGGGCGAATCGACAGCGCGACTTCCGAACCGTGCTCGAGCACGTCGGGATGTGCCTCGCCGTCCGGGCCGATTACGTGCTCGACGCGGAGGTTCATCCAGTCCGGCGTCACTGCCTCGAGCCCAGAAATCCGCGAATTGAACTCCCAGACGTCCTCGAACGTCGATTCGACGGTCGTTTCGCGGTCGTACGTGGCCATGGAACAGTTCCACCTACGGCGGCCACCGACAAAACGAGGGCCCCGACGGTCGGCGACGAATCGAGCACCAGGCCAGTTACTTCAGACGCTCCTGTAGAAACGAGGGATGGGCCGCGGTGACGCCGTCTATCTCGAGCAATTGCTCAGAAATGATCTCGCCCAGCGAATCGCCGTCCTCGGCGCGAACTTCGGCCATTAGCATGTGATCGCCGCTGGAACTGTACAGCGCTTCGACCTCGTCGAGTTCTTTAATGGCCTGCGTCGCTTCCACGTATCGCTCGCTCGAAACGTCGAGACCGACCAGCGCGATCGTTTGGCTCGAGAGTTTTTTCGGGTCGATGTCGGCAGAGTAGCCGACGATGACCCCCTCTTCCTCGAGTTGATTGATGTACTTCCGCACCGTCGGTTTCGAGACGTTTGCCCGCTTGGCGATCTCGGCGTAGGACGCCTGAGCGTCCTCCTCGAGAACCTCGAGAATTTGATCTTCCGTCGCCTGGGTACTCATGTGAGTATGTTTTGCTCCGACGGAAAAATATCTTTTGTATACGAAAACGACGGATATCCGAACGGAACGAACGTGAACGCGCCGTCCCGAGCGGGGGTGTCCTGACGGCATACCCGACGGAGGAACGGCACGCTCGAGACGCTCCAGACGGTGGGTAGTTTCTGTACGGTCGCCACCGACGATATCGGCCGAACCGCCGAATTTCGGTCTCAGTTCTCGATTCGTGCATCGTTTTTCGACCCCGAGCGGTCCTCGATCGGTCCCGCGACGGGGCGGTCGATTCTGCGAACGAAGACCGAGGTGGACGGGGATAGCGAACGTGAACGCAGTACTCCTATTCGGTGTTCGACGGGTGACGGTTCGACGACAGAACTGCCGCAATGGCGAGTCGCTCGAGACCCGCTCTTGAGGGAGAACGTGCAAACCTTACTGCAAACGAGACGGCGATACGCAACTCGGTGACAGTCGCTGACTACGGGGAGCCGTTTCGGGATTCGTTGCGCTCAGGTGTGGCGCTCGAGCAGATCGTAGCTTCGTTCCCATTCGGCGTCGTCGTCGAAGTACCGCTCGGCCAGCGGTTCGTCCGGCATCTCTCCGACGGCGGCTTTTTCCTGCTGGTAGGACGGGCGATCGTCGTCGACGTAGTACCGGCCGGTCAGGACGGTGCCCTCGTTGAGGACGTCCTCGGTTTCGTGCATCATTTCGGCGGCTTCGCGCCGATCGGTCACGTCGAAGTCGTAGTCGTCGGATTCCTGTACGTCGATGTAGGGGACGTATTGACGGGCGTCCTTGTTCCAGGTCGGACACTGCGTGAGGAAGTCGATGTGGGCGAAGCCGTCGTGTTCGATGGCTTCCTTGATGATCTCCTTGGCCTGGTTCGGATTGACGGCAGCGGTGCGGGCGATGTAGCTCGCGCCCGCGTTCAACGATAGCGAAAGCGGCCGCAACGGCGTCTTCGCACTGCCCGAAGGCTGGGTCTTTGACTTGTGACCTTTCGGACTCGTCGGGGAGGTCTGACCTTTGGTCAGGCCGAATATCTCGTTGTTGAACACGATGTACGTCATATCGTGATTTTCCCGGGCCGAGTGGATGAAGTGGTTCCCGCCGATCCCGTATCCGTCGCCGTCGCCGCCGGCAGCGATGACTTCGAGATCGGTGTTCGCCAACTTGGCCGCTCGAGCGACGGGCAGCGAGCGTCCGTGAATCGTGTGGAACCCGTAGGTGTCCAGATAGCTGTTCAGTTTGCCGGAACAGCCGATCCCGGTCACGGTCAGCACCTCCTCTGGCGTCTTGCCGACTTCTGGGAGGGCCTGCTTCAGCGCCTTTAAGACGCCGAAATCGCCACAGCCCGGACACCAGGTCGGCTGCGGTTCGATACCGGGCGTAAACTCGTCCCGGTCGATCTCTCGTTCCTCTCCGATCGCGTTGAATGCACTCATTGGTTAGTCACCTGCGGCTGGTTCGATTCGTACCTGTGCGCTTGGCTGGCGGTCTTCTCCTTCGAGATTGACTTCGTATCCCTCGACGATCTCGGCGGGTTCGAAGGGGTTGCCGTTGTACTTCAGCAAACTGGTCATTTTGTCGCCGAACCGGCCCAGTTCTTTCTGGATCAGCCCGCGGAACTGAGCGGTGGCGTTCATCTCGACGACCATCGCCTCGTCGACGCTCTCTAGGAAGTCGGTCACTTCGGCTTCGGGGAACGGCATCATGTCGGAGACGCTGAGTCCCTTGACGGCGTAGCCGTTCCCGTTGAGCCGCTCGACGGCTTCCGCGACTGCACCCTGTGACGAACCCCAGGTGATGATACCGTACTCGGCCGTCTCGTCGCCGAAGGTGGTCTGGTTGGACGCGTGTTCTTCGGTAAGTTCCTCGCGGATGTGGTCGAGTTTCTCGAGACGGCGATCCATCTGGAAGACGCGGTTGTCGGGGTCCTCGCTGATGTGGCCGACCGGGCTGTGTTCGTTGCCGGTCGCGAGGAAGCGCCCGCCTTGCTGGCCGGGAAGCGAACGAGGGCTGACGCCTTTCTCGGCGTCGTCGTAGTTGAACCGTTTGAATTTCCCGCTCGCGTCGTGGGCGGCCTCCCGGAGTTCCTCCTCGGTCATCGTCGACCCCAGATCGGGCTCGGGTTCCCGGTCGAAGAACTCGACGTCGACGTTCGTGTTCTCGCCCGAGAGCTTCTGGTCGTAGATGATAATCGTCGGGATCTGGTAGTCCCATGCAATCTTGAAGGCGAGTCTGGTCTGATCGTAGGCTTCCTCGATGTTGCCGGGTGCGAAGACGACCCGCGAAGAGTCGCCCTGGCTGGTGTAGAGGACGAACTCGAGGTCGCCCTGTTCGGGTTTCGTCGGCATCCCGGTCGAAGGACCGGCGCGCATCGACTCGACTAGGACGATTGGAGTCTCGGTCATCTCTGCGAGGCCGAGCGGTTCGGACATCAGGGCGAACCCGCCGCCCGACGAACCGGACATGGCCTTCGCCCCGGCGTGGCTCGCACCGACCGCGAGTGCCGCGGCGGCGATCTCGTCTTCGACCTGCTCGGAGACGCCGCCCATGTCGGGGAAGTTCTGGCTGAGAATGGTGAACACGTCCGTCCACGGCGTCATCGGGTAACCGGCGATGAATCGGCAGCCGGCGTCGATCGCGCCGTACGCGATCGCGTTCGAACCCGACAGCAGCGCTTGCTCGGTCTCGTGGGAGCCTTCCGGCGCGCGCAGGTCGTGATCGAAGTCGTACTCTTCGGCGACGGTGTCGTACGCCTCGTGAAGAATTTCGAGGTTCGACTCGAGGACGTCCCCGCCCATCGCGTCGGACATCAGGTCTTCAATGTGATCGAGGTCCATCTCGAGCAACGCCGCCGTCACCCCGACACCGGCGGTATTGCGCATGACTTCGCGGCCGTGTTCCCGTGCGAGCCCCCGAAGGTCCATCGGGAAGACGTGCCAGTTGTTCTCCTCGGCGCGTGCCTCCAGATCGATGTCCGCGACGTCTTCCTCGCCGATGAGCCCCTCGTCGTAGACGATGATCCCGCCTTCGCGGAGATCGTCCAGGTTCTCGGAAAGGGGTTTGATCTCCTCGTTGCCGTAGTAGGCCTCTTCCTGGGGGTTCCGGGCGAACGAATCACCCAGTGCCAGCAGGAAGTTGTAGCCGTCTCCGCGTGACTGTACCTCGTGGTCTGCGGCCCGAATTTCGACGTACGTGTGGCCGCCGCGAATTCGCGACGGGTAGTGTCGATGGGTAAATACGTCGAGCCCCGAGCGCATCAGCGCCTTGGCGAAGTTCTGACTCGTCGAGTCGATTCCGTCACCGGAACCGCCCGCGATTCGCCAGATAAGTTCGTCGCTACTCATAGGTGGATCAGTGGCCAGTGGCCAACCGTACGTGGATTTTCGGACTACCGGACCTAAAGCCTTTGCTATAGATTACCAAGGATCTTTCGTGAAGAATGGACATCCATTTAAGAATATGTGTGGACGACCATTATAATTGCCACATTTGAGGCGAAAGACCATTACATTCTTCGAGAACCAGTATGCTGTTTCTTCCAGTTTATGACGAACCGGATCGCGTCACCGACTACGGTCGATTCCGTCCGGTTCGACCGGCTCGAGCCCGGCTTCCTCGACGAATTCAGCGAGAAAATCAGCGCGTTCGGGTATATCGGACGGGCGGTGCGAGTCGGTACCGACGGTTACGGCCACGTCGTGTTCCCGGAGAACGGACAGGAAGGGGTCCGACGGATGGACGACGTCTGCATCGGTCAGCGCTCGACCGGCGTTTATCTCGGGAACGGTCCGTGAATCGGCGAATGCCCGGGCCACACGGTGATACTGCTCTTCGGTCGCTCGACCCCGCAACGGAGGGGTTCGCTCGAGTAAATCTGCGTGAGCCGCAATGCCGAACAATTCCGATTCGACGAGTGCGATCAATTTTTCGAAGTAGTCGTCGACGACACCGTCTCGCTCGGCCTCGGTCATTTCCGTGAAATGGGCTGTGATCTGTACGTTTCTCCCATCGACGTCGTGGACGCTCCCGATCGCGTAATCGAATCCTGCCTCCAGAAGAAACTCCTCGATAGCGGCCTCGTCTCGCGGATCGTAGTCCATCTCGACGGCGTCGTAGATCTCGAGATCGAAATCCGTCCGGAGCCGTTCGATTCCCTGACGCCGACGCTCGTGAGTGAGATCGAGATTGAAGCCGTAGACGCTCCGCATCGATTCGTGGCGTTCGCGCGAGGCCACGTTGCAGTGGTCAGCAAAGCCGACACCCTCGAGGCCGGCCGATTTGGCGGCTCGAACCATCCCCCTGAGGAAGTCGCCATCCGAGTAATTTGAATGAACGTGAAAATCCCGCATAGGTCGTCGACCACGGGAATCGGGTTAGTTGTTTCGCTTACAGAACCGTCGTTGCGTCCGGGACGGCCGAGATCGGTCGCTCACGGGCACGAGTTCGCGCCAGGTATCAACCCCGAGCTACCGATCGTCGGTCCCTGCACTCCGCCCGTCGGTTCGACAGCCGGATCGGACTACTCGTTTCGGGGGCTGCTCGGGTGATAGTCCGTGTCGTACTCGCCCGGCTGATCGTCGAGACGGTCCGGGTTAAGGCGACCGGCGAGTAGCATGAAGTCGACCAGCGTCAGCGCGAGCATCGCCTCGACGACGGGGACGCCACGGGGCGGGAGGACGGGATCGTGACGGCCGATGACCTTCTCTTCTTTGAGTTCGCCGGTCTCCCAGTCTGCGGTCTGCTGAGTCTTCGGAATCGACGTGGGGGCGTGCAACGTAACTTCGCCGTAGATCGGCTCTCCTGACGATATACCGCCCTGAATGCCGCCGTGGTCGTTCTCGACTGGCACCGGGTTTCCGTCATCGTCGAACTCCCAGTCGTCGTTGCGCTCCTTGCCCGTCCACTCCCGCGCCTCTCGTCCAAGGCCGAATTCGAAGGCCGTCGTCGCCGGGACCGCCATCATCGCCTGCCCGAGGCGGGCCGACAGCGAGTCGAACCGGGGTGCGCCGAGTCCGACTGGGACACCTCGAGCCTCGAAGTAGATACTTCCGCCGATAGAGTCCCCTTCCTCCTGGTAGTCCGCGATCAGGTCCTGCATCGCTTCGGCCGTCTCGGGGTGGGCACATCGCACGTCGTTTTCCTCCGAGCGTTCAACGATCTCCTCGAAGCTCACTTCGGGGGCTTCGACGTCGCCGATCTGGTTGACGTGTGCCTTGAGTTCTATCCCGTTTCGCTCGAGGAGTTTCTTCGCGATCGCACCCGCGGCGACCCAGTTGACGGTCTCGCGGGCCGAGGAACGGCCGCCGCCGCCCCAGTTACGCGTGCCGAATTTGGCCGAGTACGTGAAGTCGCCGTGGCTCGGTCGCGGGGCAGTGATAAAGGGCTCGTATTTGCCCGAGCGTGCGTCTTTGTTCTGAATGACCATCCCGATCGGCGTCCCGGTCGTGTAGCCGTCCTGTATCCCGGATTTGATCGAGACCGCGTCGGGTTCGCCGCGGCTGGTCGTGATCATCGACTGGCCCGGCTTTCGGCGGTCGAGATCCTCCTGAATGTCCTCTTCCGAGAGTTCGAGGCCGGCGGGACAGCCCGAAACGGTACAGCCCATCGCCTCCCCGTGGCTCTCGCCGAACGTGGTCACCTGAAAGAGGCGACCGAAGCGGTTGCCGTTCATTATCGGTTCTCTGGGACGCGGACACTTAGCCCTGCAGGATTCGGACAGGAGCCGCGGACGCAGGTTCCGCGAGTCGTTTCGATCACCGCGTACAGGTATTTCAGTGTCGGTCACGTAGATTTCTCAATGGACGACGAGCAGTTCGAACCTGATCTGTTCGCGCTGCGCGCGGCGGCCGACGAGCTTCCGGTCGACGACGTACTACGTCTGTTCGCCGACCGCCACGCCCGCTACGCGGTCGTCTACCTCATCGACAATCCGACGCCAACGCTCGAGGACCTCGCCGACGTGATTGCCGCGAAGGACGCCACCAATGAATCGACGATCGCGGCGCCGGCCGATCGAAACCAGATTCGAACGCATCTCTATCACGCGATCCTCCCCAGGATCGAGGCGCTGGGGTTCATCACATTCGAAACCGAAACGAACGCAGTCACCGGGACCGACATCCCAAACGCGGTGGCCGATGCCCTGGGGGTGACCGATCGACCGCCATGAGCTCGCTCGGAGAGTTCGTCGAGGCAGTCGAACGCCGGCGGAAGACGCTCGAAGTCCACACCGATGACGACGCAGTCAGTGACGCACTCCGACGGCAGTTCGAGACGCGAAACGTCGACGTCGTCCATCGATCGATCGGGTCGCTCGACGACGCCGGATTCGTGATCGTCAGAGACGCCGACGACGAGTTCCGCGGCGCGCTCGGAATCGATCAGTTCCAAGCGATCCTATCACCGCAGGTCCATCCACCGTGGGAACTCGCCGAAACCGACGAGGATCGATCGGATCTGTTCGATTTCCTCGAGAACACGCTATTCACCTCGTACAGTCGCCGCCAAATGCTGGCGACGGCTCGCGAGATCGAAGAGCGAGCGTGGCGCGTCGGCACCGGTACGCTATATTCCGGGTTCGAACGGGCGACGGCCTTCGCCGTACAGGCCGACGTCTACGATCGTCTGGGGAGCCGCGGATCGCTCGCGGTGAGGATCTTCTTCGACGACGAGTGGGACGCACCGGTCGCCGATGGCGTGTCGGTCGTCTCGGAACCGGGAGGCGAGCTGGGAGAGTACTGGTTCGTGGTTTTCGACGGCGGCGGCAACGAACTGGAAGCCTGCGCGTTGCTCGCCGAGGAGCGGCAAGACGGAGAATTCTACGGGTTCTGGACGTACGATCAGGAGCTGGTCGGTGATCTCGTTTCGTATCTGGAAAGGACGTACGCCGTCGAGTAAGCGTCGGCGGCGCCGGTCGAGACGTCTGTGAATCCGATTGCGAACAGTCAGCCCCGAATCGTCTCTCGAGGGGGCGTTGCTCCCCGTCTCCGATTTCGGATCTCGCTCACTCCGTTTGCGTCGAACCGCATGTCCCGCCCTCGCACGATCTGGACCACAAAGCCTCGTTCGGCCGTCTCAGGGGAGTTCGAACTCGATCGCCGCTCCCTGACCGAAGCCGACGCATTCCGTGGCGATTCCGCGGTCGACGCCGCGACGGTTCATTTCGTGGACGAGCGTCACCGGCAGGCGGGCGCCGGAACAGCCAAGCGGATGGCCGATCGCGATTGCGCCGCCATTGACGTTGAGTCGGTCGTCCGGAATGCCAAGTTCGCGCTGGGAGTACAGCGTCTGGCTGGCAAACGCCTCGTTGATCTCGACGAGCCCGTAGTCGTCGATATCGCGGCCGGCGCGCTCGAGCAGGCCCTCTGTCGCGGGAACGGGTCCGACGCCCATGATCGTCGGATCGACGCCTGCAACGTAGCTGGTTCCAACCGCTGCGAGGATTTCGAGGTCGTGTTCGTCGGCAAGTTCGCGGCTGGTGAGCATCACGCCGGCGGCACCGTCGGCGATCTGAGAGGCGTTACCGGGCGTGACCGTCCCGTCCTCTTTGAAGACCGTCGGCAGTTCGGCGAGCGTTTCCGGGGTCGTGCCGGGACGCAGCCCTTCGTCTTCGTCGTGGACGCCGTCGTCGGTCTCGATCGGGACGATCTCGTCGTCGAATCTGCCTTCCTCGGTGGCTTCGACCGCACGTCGTTGGCTGCGCGCACCGTATTCGTCCTGTTCCTCGCGGGAGACGCCGTACTTCTCGGCGACCTTCTCGGCCGTCATTCCCATCGCCAGATTTCGCATCCCGTATCTCTCCTCGAGACCGGGATACACATCGCCGCTGTCGCCGCCCCCCATCTTGACGCGGCTCATGCTCTCGACGCCACCGGCGATGACGGCCGATTGGCGCCCCGCAGCGATCGAATCTGCGGCGCTGATGATTGCCTGCGCGGAGGAGGCACATTGCCGATCGACGGTCGTCGCGGGGACCGACTCACCGAGCTCGGAGAAGAGCGCGATCTGCCGTGCGATGTTCGTCCGCTGCTCGGAGCGCTGCTGGGCACAACCCCACATCAGATCATCGACGTCGTCACCGGAGAGACCGGTCTCGGCGAGCATCTGGTTGACCAGCGGAATCGAGAGATCCTCGCTCCGAATGTCCGCAAGTGCACCGTCTTCTTTCCCCTGTGCCGTTCTTACAGCGCTAACGATCACCGGCGTATTTCCCGACATTGTTTGGCACAATCTCTTGTGGTCGTAAATAGATACGGTCTCCGGAAAGTAACAGATCGATATTCTAAGGATCGTTGTATCGGAAAAACGGCGGAGACGACCTCGCGGATTGGTGCGCTACTCCTGTCGCTCGAGTCCGACGCCCAACTCCTCGAGCATGCCGAAGAAGCCGGGGAAGGAGACGTCGACGTGATCGGCTCCCTCGACGGTCGTCTCGCCGTCGGCGACCAGCCCCGCCAGCGAAAGCGCCATGATGATCCGGTGATCATCGCGCCCCGAGACGGCGGCTCCCTCGAGTCGGGAGTCGCTTCCGTGGATCGTCAGCGAATCGCGTTTCTCCGTCGTCTCCACGCCCATCCTCCCCAGTTCTTCGGCCATCGCACTCACTCGGTCAGTCTCCTTGTACCGGACGTGCTCGGCGTCGACGATGCGGGTGTCGCCGTCAGCCACCGCACCGAGCGTCGCGATCGTCGGCAGCAGATCGGGCGTGTCCTCGACCGAGACTTCGATTCCGGAGAGCGGTGCCCCCGAAACGTCGATCGTCCCCTGTTCGCGGTTCCAGTCCACCTGCGCTCCCATCCGCTCGACGATATCGACGATGGCGCTGTCGCCTTGCGCGCTCGGGTGTGCACCCTCGATGCGAACGCCCTCGCTCTCGTCGCCGGCGATCACCCCGGCTGCAAGGGGATACGAGATCGACGAGAAGTCGCCGGGAACCGCATACTCGCCGCCCGCAGGCGCGTAGGATTGTCCTCCTTCGACGGCGAACCCGGCTTCCGTCTCTCGGGCGTCGACCCCGAAATCGTCGAGGACCTCGAGGGTCACGTCGACGTACGGTGCGGACTTGAGTTCCGTCTCGAGGTCGATCGAGATTCCCTCGTCCGTGACCGCGCCGGCCATCAACAGGGCGGTGATGTACTGCGAGGAAACGTCGCCGGGGATCGACACCTCGCCGCCGGCTAGCGGACCGGTGACGATCAGTGGCGCCTGGCCGTTCCCGCGGCTGCTGTACGCCGTCGCTTCGAGGTCGGAGAGGGCCTCGAGCAGCGGCCCCTGGGGCCGCGAGCGCAGCGACTCGTCGCCGGTCAGCACCGAGGTCCCGTCGGCCAGCGCCGCCGCAGCGGTGACGAGTCGCATCGTCGTGCCGCTGTTTGCACAGTCGATAACGTCCGCTGGGACGTCGGGTCGTCCGCCGAAGCCCGTGACTGCGAGGGTATCGTCGTCCCGCCGATCGACGTCGCCGCCGAACAGACCCACTGCACGGGCGGTCGCTTGCGTATCCGCGCTCCAGAGCGCGTCGCGGACAGTCGCCCCGTCGGCGTACCCCGCCGCCAGAATAGCCCGGTGTGTGTAGCTCTTCGACGGTGGTGCCCGCGCCGTTCCGGCGACGCTCGAGGGCGTGATAGTGACGTTCATGCTCGGTCTGTAGAGCGGCCTCGCCTTACCGATACCGATCCCCGAACTGTCTCATCCTCGGTCCGATACGATCACCGTCCCGACGGCGGATCAATCGCGCCAGACGTCGGTTTCCCGGACTGCCTCTACTCGATCCGGTCAGTTCGATGACGGTTTGCACTGGGAGGAGTTACGGCGAGTCGACAGTGATACAGACGGGATATTCAACCTGAGGATGCAATTTCGTTACGACTATTCCCGTGCTACCGCCACCCATGGACGAAGCCGATTCGCCGATGCAAAACGTCCGCGTCTGGGCGGCTCACCAACGCGTCGGATGGTGGGCCCTGGGGATCGCGTTGCTTGGCGTGCTGGGACTCGTCGTCGACCAGTATCTCCCGTGGCTCGTCTTCGGGCTGTTCATTTACTACGTCGCGAGACCGCTGACCCGACGGCTCGAGCGGCACATCGCTTCGCCGACGCTCGTCGCCGTATTGACGCTGCTCCTGATCGTCATCCCGATCGTGGTGGTGATCGCCGCGGTGTTGCTCGTTGCACTCGGGCAACTGGTGACGGCGGTCGCGGACCTGCCGGTCGACAGGCTCCTCGCGCAGTTACCGATTCAGATTTCGGATCTCCCGACCACGCCCTCTGAGGTGTACGATACGTCGGTCGTACTGATACAGGACCCGTCTGTCCAGAATCTGTTCGGTTCCGTCGGTGGCGCAGTTAGTGCGATCGGCGCGACGCTGTTCAATATGTTCATCTCGCTGCTGATCGCGTTCTTCCTGCTGATTAGCGACCGGGATATCGCCGGCTGGTTCGAATCGAACGTGTTCGGCGAGGGTAGTCTGGGGACCGAATACCTCTCGGCCGTCGACCGTGGGCTGGGGTCGATCTACTTCGGGTACACGATGACGATCTTCGCGGTTATCGTACTTTCGGCGCTCATCTACACCCTGTTCAACGCCGTCGCACCCGGCAACCTGGCGATCCCGTCGGCAGTGCTTTTCGCCGTCGTTACCGGCCTCTTCACGCTCGTCCCGCTCGTGGGCCGGTCGATCGTCTACTTTGCGATCGCCGGGACTCTCGCGGTTCAGGCGGCGACGGCTGATCCGCGACTGCTCTGGTTTCCGCTCGTGTTCCTCGCGGTCATGATCGTCGCGTTTGACAACCTCGTCCGGACGTACATCCGACCGTACCTCTCCGGCCGGTTGCTTAACACCGGGCTGGTCATGTTCGCGTACCTCTTCGGCCCGCCGCTGTTTGGCTGGTACGGGATCTTCCTCGGCCCGTTCCTGATGCTGTTTATCGTAACGTTCATCAGACTGATCCTCCCGGTCTTGGCAGACCCCGAGCGTGAGCGCGTCGAAATCGAACCCGAACACACGCTTGACGAGTTCGTCGAGAACGTCGGGGATCGGGAGGACGTTCCCCCGTCCGAACCAGACCGGACCGACATCGGAACTGGGTGACACGGGCCGACACGAGAGTCCGCCTCTGCCGGCGCACGACCGGGTTATCGTTTCGGCCGGAACGTCGGTACGTGACGTCAGGCTGAAAAAGACGGCCACTTCGAGCGAGGCTCGGCTCTCGAGACCGTAGGACGACTATCCTGACCGTCAATGATGGTCGCGATACATCGTCGATCGAGTCACTCGTCGGGAATACGGCGGCGCGCTCGCTGCAGTGCTGGGTCCGAGCACCGGCCGAACAACCGCACGCGAGCGCAGTACCTGTACGATACCGGGAAATACTCCTTGTGTAACCTAGGTCACATTAATTGACGTCGACGTCTTACAACCGTTCTGTAGAGAACCGCGATGAAGGTGACAACCAAAGACGGGTGCGGAAAGAGGGGGTCAGGTCAGCACATCGGATCGGATCGCCGTACACACGAGCCGTGAGTCTCCTCGAAGTTCTCCCGTTGGCAATCGTGATGATCGCGGGGCCACAGATACTCTCCCCCATCTTCCTCGCCACGACCGAACAGTGGCGCGCGAACTCGACGGCGTACGTTTTCGGCGCGTTCCTCTCGATTAGTCTCATCATCGTCGTCGCGTACCTCCTCGGAACCAGCCTCGGTGACGGTGGCGGCCTGCTTGGGGCGAGCACAAAACAACTGCTGTATCTCGCCGTCCTCGTCCTCCTGCTCTACGCGGCAGTGACGACCTACCGGAAGCGGAACGTGTCGGAACCACCGGCGTGGATTGGCAGGTTGACCACAGCGACGCCGCGGTTCTCGTTCCGACTGGGGTTTCTGCTGTTGGGCTTTTTCCCAACCGACATCGTCACCTCGGTGAGCGTCGGAACCTACCTCGCGGCGAACGACGACCCGGTCACGGACGCGACAGGGTTCGTCCTGCTCACGCTTTTCATCCTGGCGCTTCCGTCGCTCGGCGTGTTCGTACTCGGCGAGCGAGCGGAAGCCGCGCTCCCGGTGATCCGCGATTGGATGAACGACAACTCGTGGATCATCTCCGAAGCGGTGATCGCACTCTTCGTCGTCCTGACGCTACAGAACCTCCTCGCGTAGTCTCCGCGGGCGCGAACCACGAACGATTCGGTCGCCACTGTATCCACGGACTCGGCCCCTGAACCCGAAAAACCGCCCGAGTCGCGTTTCGGGGCTCGGTTCACCCCCCGCGGTTCGAGTCGGCGTCTCGACCCGCTCGAGACCCGCCCCTACCTGTCGCCATCGGTCCGATACCTGCGCTTTGCAATGATCAGGCGTCACCGAGCAGCCACAGGGTCTGACGGTGCCGGTCTCGGAGCCAATGGTCGTAATTGTGGTCACCAGATGTCCGCAGCGCGGACTGTCGGGAAGCGACGATGACTCGTCGGTACTAGCATCTCCATCGCTACTCATAGTGGCCACTGCTCTCAGTTTCACCCACTGTGAATTCCGGAGCGAAAGCTGCCTTCGTCTTGCGATTCTGCTGCTGTGCGGGACGTTTATATCTCGTTGGAATGAATGGAAGCATGGCTCCTGGACCCTCTCGGGTTTGGAAGCCAGGCCTCGGATGGTCTTAGCACCCCGGGGCGTTTGCGCGCCGGCCCTGGTTCTGGAGGCAGGCTTCCGGCTTCAAGTCGACGTGTCTCAACTCATAACTACTGCTATTATCGGATACTACCTCTGGTGCATCGAGTGCAAAATACGCAGAAATACGGCAGCCAACGGAGGGTCGATCAACCGAGCGACGAACAGCCGATCGACGACGCGACCTCGAGCAACGGCGACTCGTCGACGAGGCTCGAGACCTCGTAGCTCAGGTCGTCGCAGGTCCAGAAGACGCTCTGTATCCGCCCATCGCGACGGTAGGCCGTGTGTCCGTCGAATTCGATCTGCTCGAGGGCGTCTGGGTCGAATCGCTGTGTTTCCCGGACGGTCACGAAGAGTTCTTTCGCGATCACGGTTGGATCGTTGTACCAGAGGGTCGCAACCGTTCCGCCGAACGTCGGCTTGCGCTCGACCACCGTAACCCGATCGAGGTCGTACGAGTCGGGCACCGCAGGGCCCGGCAGGTCGTAGGGGACGATTTCCTCAGCGGCAGTCGTGGACTCGAAGACCCCCTCGGGCTTCGGGCCGTCGGTGACGACGGTCGCATCTTTCGGCGGGTCGTACGTGAACGTCCCCGACGGAAGCCCGTGATCGATCGAGAGATCCTCGTATGTAACGATCAGATCGTGGCGGATCTCACCGTCTTCGCTGACCGTATTCCGCTCTTTGATCGGATACCGATGTTCGTCGTCGATCCAGACGGTCCTGGAAACGTCCATCGCCTCGGAATCGCCGCTCGCTCGCAACGGGACGACGAACGTCGTATCCCCGACGACGAGGTCGACGGACGGCCCGACGTCGTCAATCGGCGGCACCGTTTCGATAACGTGTGCCGTGCGGCCGTCGACCGTCTCCGTCCCCTCGTAGCTGAGTTCGTGGTCCGCCAGTAGGTCCTCGAGAACGAGTCGGACCCCGTCGGTGTCGACCTTGTTCGGATGATACTGTTTGTCCACCGTTTCGGTCGTCGGATTATACTCCCACGTCGTCGCCCGGTTCGTTACGGTGACCGAACCGGCGGGGACGTCGGGATCGGTCGATTCGACCACCTCGATACGCTGTTTGGCCGGCGGTACTCGTGCGATACGTTCGACCCGCTCGACCGTTTCGTCGGGTGCGTCGATCGTCATGGTTCGACGGGCCGCGAGATCGTTCATATGACGGCGCGTCTCGATCGCGGCCTCGATGAGGGCGTCGCTCCGCGGCCGCTCACCGTCCGTGTCATCACTGGCTGGGGTACTCTCACAGCCGGTAACCCCGACTGCGGCCACCGTTACTAATAACTGTCGACGATCCATACATGTGAGAATACTAACTTTATTCATAAAGATACTGGTTTGAATCTACGGAGGAGGGGCTGGAACATCGGGATTATGTAGCCGCCCTTACGATACCTGCGTATGAATATCGACGTTGATCTCTCGTCGCTTCGCGAATATCTCACGGAAACCGGTCTGGACGGGTACCTGATCGACGACGACGCCTCGGACTCGGACCAGCGGTACGTGTCAGGCTTTACCGCTCCCGACCCGTACCAGACGCTGGTGACCAGAGACGGCGTTCACCTGCTCGTCTCCGGCCTCGAGTACAGTCGCGCGAAGTCGGAAGCGAACGCAGACACGGTTACCCGCCGCGCCGACTACGAGTACCAGCAACTGGTCGCCGAACACGGCCAGTACGAAGGTGAAATCCGAACGCTGTCAGCATTTCTCTCGGATCACGACAATCAGTCGATCGCCGTGCCGCGAACCTTCCCGACGGGAACCGCAGACGGACTGCGAGAGCGCGGTCACGAGGTGACGGTCGAGCCGGACGGAATCGTGACGAGCATCCGCTCGACGAAAACAGAGTGGGAGGTCGAACAGATTCGGACGAGCCAGCGGGCCAACGAGGCGGCGATGGCCCGAGCCGAGGAATTGATCGCGACCGCGGACATCGAGGGCGGCGTCCTCGTCAGCGACGGCGAGCCCCTGACCAGCGAGCGCGTTACGGAGGAAATCGAGATCACCCTGTTGCGACGCGGCTGCGGACTGGACGAAACGATCGTCGCCTGCGGTGCCGACGGCGCAGATCCCCACGACAGGGGCAGCGGCCCGCTCAGAGCCGACGAGTTGATCGTGATCGATATCTTCCCGCGGGACAAGGAGACCGGCTACTTTGCAGACATGACTCGAACGTTCGCCCGCGGCGACCCCGGTGAGGAGGCTCGTCGACGCTACGAAGTCACACGAGGTGCCTACGAGGCCGCTCTGGAGACCGTCGAGGCAGGCGTCACCGGAGCCGCGGTCCACGACGCGGCCTGCGACGTGATCGAAGACGCGGGCTACGAGACGCTCCGGAGCGATCCGAACGCAGAGACCGGGTTCATCCACAGCACCGGACACGGCGTCGGGCTCGACATCCACGAGCAGCCGAGCGTCTCGCCTGCCGGCGGCGACCTCGAGCCGGGCCACGTAATTTCGATCGAACCGGGCATCTACGACCCGGCAGTCGGCGGCGTTCGCATCGAAGACCTCGTGGTTGTCACCGAAGACGGGTACGAGAACCTGACCGACTATCGGATCGGGCTCGAGCCGACGACCGACGGTCGACAGTGAAGTAGGATGGGTGAAACAGATAGCCGGAGACAGGGGCAAGCCCTGCCTACCCGAGCGAGGACGTTCGAAACGGCTTCGTCGTTTCGGAGACGAGCAAACGCGAGGCAGTTGCGATCTCCGCACGATCCGCGGTCTCACAGAATGCGAAGCGGGCACAAGTTCTCGGCGACCTCCGAAAAACGTGGGACACACGTATCCGCTCAGCACAAACAGACCAGGTAGTTCGTCACCGCTCGATTTCAGGCGAACCGGGGAACGACAATTTGCTGTACGCGTCAATCCCATAGCTAGTACACTACCTCCCCTACTTCGCTCGGTCTGGCGACCTGGCTCCGTTGAGGACGAAATTTTGACGTGGACTCCCGTTGTGGCCACCGACGGTGGCCCAGGGCGACCTGGCTTCCGTCTCAGGGTCTTGAGTGCTTACACGGTCACAGTCATGGTCCTGCCATTCAGCACGATGTTTACCGATGTGCCTCCGCCGCAGCCAGTCTGGTTGCGACGGAGTAGCCGCCGACAGTACCGGACTGCCACGTTCTTGGCAGCGTCGTAGTCGTCGTGATTCTGGTAGCCGCATTTGAGACTCGCGAAGGTATCCTGTGAGAGTCGGTTGTCCTCGGGACTGAACCCACAACTGCACCGCTGTAAGGTGTCGGAGCTGGCTCCGTCTTCGCTTTCGGACTGCGCTTCAGTTCTTCGATCTCCTGCGCTCCTCGTTGAGGAAGGGGCTCCGCGCTGCTTGTATACTGAAGACGGACGATTTGCCCGGTTCGGTATGAGAAACAGGTGCGATCATCGACCCTGTGTCAATCGTCCCAGTGGCTATGATACCGTCGTCACTACTGCTATTCGACTTGAATATCGGCGACCATCGTATTCGGATGGACCTCGCAGATGTACGTAACCATTTCGCTGCTGGCCTCGAACTCCAGCCACTGATCGTCACCGGGTTCAGCCGCTTGCTCGGTCACGAGGTCGTCGATTACTTCGTCGTTTTCATCATAGATTGCGATATTGTGCGGATTGCCGTCGCCGGTCGTCCAGCCGATCTCGTATGTTTCACCCTTCTGGAGGATGAGCGTCGGATTCTCCTCGTCTGCGATCGAGTCGGGTGCGATGCCGAGCCAGCCGGACGTCTGCCCGTCGAACTCGATCTGCGTGCCGGGATCGATCTCCACGCCGCCGTCGTCGTTACCACCGTTACCGCCATTGCCGCCGTTACCGCCATTATCACCGCAGCCGGCGATAAACGCTGTCGACGCTGCAACACCTGTTAGCTCGAGCATCCGTCGTCTGGAAGTGACCCTCTTCTGTGTCATCACGTTGGCCTAGGATCCAATAGTAATAAACGTCTGGAGAGATCCGACTGAATGGGAACGTCACACCGGTAAGGAGTGGCGTGCTCAGCGATAGTTGCCGTCGTCCGTGCCACGCGCCGCGTCGATCCGCTCTAACTGCGCGGGGGAAAGATCGAGTCCGACTGCGCCGACGTTCTCCTCGAGTTGATCCGTCGTCCGTGCGCCGACGATCGGCACGCACGGAAAGCGGTCCTGATCCATCAGCCACCGCAGCGACACCTGCGCGGGCGTGGCACCGACCTCGTCGGCCACCGATTCGACGGCCTCGAGGACGTTCCAGGCAGTCTCGCTGGTGTAGCGGTCCTCGAAGAGATCGGAGAGAGTACCGCGCGAACCGTCGGGCGCGACGACGGTTCCGTCAGCAGCGCGCTCGTACTTGCCGGTGAGGAACCCGCCGGCGAGCGGCGAGTACGGACAGACGGCGATATCTTGATCGGCGCAGACGTCGAGATAGTCCCCGACGTCGTCCGTGTCGGCCGCGTTGAACATCGGCTGGGTGACGTCGAAGCGCTCGAGGTTCTCGACGTCGCTTTCCCACAGCGCCTTCGTGAGCTTCCAGGCGGCCATGCTCGAGGCCCCGAGGTAGTGGACTTTCCCCTCGCTGACGAGTTCCGTGAGCGTCCGGAGGGTCTCCCGGATCGGCGTGTCCTCGTCCCAGCGGTGGATGTAGTAGAGGTCGAGATAATCCGTACCGAGTCGCTCGAGGGTCCCCTCGATCTGGGCGCGGATGTGCTTCCGGCCGAGCCCGGAGTCGTTCGGTCCCGGATCACCCCGGCCGTTAAAGGGGAAGTAAACCTTCGAGGCGATGACGAGGTCCTCGCGATGATGGTCGCGGTCCGCGAGCCATTCGCCGATCCACCGCTCGCTCGTCCCGTCCGGATCGCCATAGACGTTCGCGGTGTCGATGAAGTTGATGCCGGCGTCCCAGGCCGCATCGAGCAACTCTCGCGCATCCTCGCGGTTGGTTTCGACGGTTCCGTCGCTCTCCTTTCCGAATCGCCAGGTGCCGAAACAGAGCCTCGAGACCGTCGTCCCCGTCTCGCCGAGCGTCGTATACTCCATGCGACTGGATTCGACCGCGAGAATCAAAACGAGTAGGGAAGCGGCGATCATTTCGAGTCGGTCAGTGCGTAAGAATGTCGAGATCGTCGACCCGTTCGAAGTAATCGACGTCGTTAGTTACGATGGGGACGTCGTGAACGAGGGCGATGACAGCGGTCACCGACGGCGTTCCCGATCGGAGTCTCCGTCTCGGTACAGTGACACACTGATTTCTCCGGCAACCGTTTCCCAGTCTCGAACGAACGGCAGTTCTCGACCCTGCTGAAGGAGGCTCTTTGCCTTCCGTCGTTCACCCTCGGTCGAATTTGCGAGGTGAATTCCTTCCCAGAGTTCCATCACCGTCACCGAACTCATCCGCGCCGTGGCGCGCTCGTCGAGCGATCGACCCGCCTTTTGCTCGTCCCCTCACCTCGTAGCGCGTCGATGAGAAATGAGGTGTCGATGATCATTCGGGCACGCCCGCGATCCACCTGACTCGCTTTCACTGTTCGTCTGTTCCCTCCTTTCGCCGCCGTACGACGATCTCATCCAGTTCGTTTCCCCTTTCGTCGTCCAGGACACTGTACCAGTCCTCGAGTGTCGTCCCGTCCGTCAGCGGCAGTCCTCGAGTGTCGTCCCGTCTGTCAGCGGCAGTCCTCGAGTGTCGTCCCGTCCGTCAGCGGCAATCCTCGAGTGTCGTCCCGTCCGTCACCAGCGAACGACGTCGCTGAACCCCTCATTTTCCGGCTTTTCAGCACGGAGTCGTTCCAGCGCATCGTCCGCCAGTGAGATCGTCTTTGTGCCAGTCTCCGTGTCTGTGGACGCCCACGGTTCGTGAAAATTCATCGGGAGGCGGTCTCCGATATCAGTCGAACCTACTGACTGAATCGACTCGAGGAACGTACTCCAAGCAGTCCGTTCGACGTTTCCGAAGCTACAAACCCTTCGGAAGTCACGTACCGGTGATGAACAACTGGTGGCGGCGAATCGTGCTCTCAGTGGTCGCCGTTCTCGGGCTCGTGGCGGTGTACGCGAAACTCTACCAGCTGGGGATGGCTGCCTTCGAGGGGGTAGACAAGACGTACATCGAATCTGTCCAGACCGTCATCGAGACCCTTACGACGGTCGGATTCGGGGGGGACGCGCCATGGGATAGCACTGTGATGAATCTCTTCGTGATCGGCATGATCCTCACCGGCGTTTCGCTCGTCTTCCTCGCGCTCCCGCTGATCGTCGTCCCGCTGTTTCAGGAAGCCCTCGAGGACCGACCCCCGGAGGAAACTGACCTTACCGATCACGTCGTCATCTGCTCGCACACGCCGCGATCCGACGTGCTCGCCCAGGAACTCGATGCGGCGAACATCCCGTACGTGTTCATCGACGACGATCCCGAACTCGTCGTCGGCCTCGACAACGAAGGAACCAGCGCCATCTACGGCGAACTCGATCAGGAGGACACGCTTCGCGCGGCGAACGCCGAGGATGCCCGCGCGCTCGTTACCGACATCGACGACGAGACTAACGCGATGGTGATCCTCACCGCACGGGAACTCTCGAGCGATCTTCGGATCGTCAGCGTCGTCGAGGACGTCGATGTCGAGAGTTACCACCGGTACGCCGGCGCCGACGAAGTCGTTCACCCGCGGCGGGTCCTCGGTCAGAGCCTCGCGAAGAAGGCGACGACGACCGTCTCGGCCGAACTCCACGATACGATCGAGTTGAGCGAAGATCTGGCGGTGACCGAATTGCTCGTCCAGGAGTACAGCGACCTCGTCGGACAGACGATTCCGGAGTCGGGTATTCGAGACCGGATGGGGATTACCGTCATCGGCGCGTGGTTCAACGGCGAGTTCGTGGCCGTTCCCGGCACCGACCACCGGATCGACGGCAACACGATCCTTCTCGTCGCCGGCCGCCGCGACGACCTCTCCGAACTGAAAGCGAGGACGGTGTCAACCTTGCAACATCGTCAGGATCGCGTCATCGTCGGAGGGTACGGCATCGTCGGCCATACCGCGGCGGAGACCCTGACGACCGACGGCGTATCGACCTGTATCATCGATCACGCAGACGTGCCGGGTGTCGATATCATTGGGGACGTCACCGACGAAGAAGACCTCGAATCCGCCGGCGTCGACGAATCGCGGTCGATCATTCTCACGGTGGACGACGACGCGACGACGATCTACGCGACGCTCGTCCTGAAACAGGTAGCACCCGACGTCGAGATAATCGCACGGGCCAACGAGACCGAGAACATTCCGAAGCTCTACCGTGCCGGTGCGGAGTACGTCCTCTCACTGTCGACGGTGACCGGTCGGATGCTCGCGTCGGTGCTGATCGAGGACGAGGAGATTCTCACGCCTGAGACGCAGTTCGAACTCGTCCGGACGTCCGCGCCGCGGATCGCCGGCCAGAGCCTCGGCGACGTCGACTTGCGAGCACGGACCGGGTGTACGATCGTCGCGGCCGAGCGCGGCGACGAGTTGCTGACCGATCTCGGTCCAGAATTCGTGGTCCGCGAGGACGACACTCTGATCGTCGCGGGAAGCGACGACGCGATCAATCGGTTCGTCGCGCTCGCGACCGACTGATCAGAACGACGGCAAGACCTCCTCTGCGTAGAACTCGAGTGCCATCTCCTGCTCGGGGCCGATCTGATGGACGTAGACGTGGTCGTAGCCCGCGTCGGTCGCCTGTTCGATGCTATCGATGTGGGCCTGCGGGTCGGGGTCCGTGGTCGTCCCGGCTTCGGCGATGTCCTCCCGATCGACCATCTGCGCAGCCTGCTCGAAATGCGCCGGTGTCGACAGCTCCTGTCCGAGTTCCCCCGGAATCGAGCCGTTCGGCCACTGTTCGTAGATGGTGTCGATCGCTTCCTCCTCGGTTTCCGCGTAGCAGCCGTGGAGTTGCGTGTACGTCGGCCCGTCGCCGCCGGCCCCCTCGTAGGCGTCGACCGGTGTCTCTTTCGGCCCGGAACACCAGAGACCGTCGGCATGTTCGGCCGTCCATCGGGCGGTCTGTGGCCCGAAGGCGCTCGCGATCGTCGTCGGCTGCTCGTCTGGAACGGTGTAGAGACGCGCGTTCTCGACCGTGTAGTGGTCGCCGTGGTGGCTCGTCGTCTCGCCCGTCCACAGTTGCGTCATTACGTCCATCGCCTCGTCGAGCTTCTCGAGGCGAACGTCATGTTCGGGCCAGCGCTCACCGGTGACGTGTTCGTTCAGGTTTTCGCCGGTGCCGACGCCGAACGTAAAGCGGTCGCCGAGCATCTCGTCGACGGTGGCGACGGCGTGGGCAACGTTGACCGGATGAATCCGCGTCGTCGGACAGGTAACGCCGACGCCGACCTCGATGTCGTCGGTCACCGTCGCGATGCCGCCGAGCGTCGACCAGACGAACGGAGATTCTCCCTGGGCCGAAACCCAGGGGTGGAAGTGGTCCGAAATGGAGACGAAATCGAAGCCGACCTCTTCGGCCCGTCGTGCGATGTCGACCAGTGCTACCGGACCGAACTCCTCGCTCGAGAGGGTGTAGCCGAGCTGGGTCATTCCCGATCCACTACGACGAATTGGGGGGTAACGGTTGAGCCTGCGAGGGCAGGACCCGGCCGGGCCGATCGAACCGCGAACGGAGCCGCATCGATCGTTCGCGACCCGAGAAGGAATCCGACGCATGCTGTCGGATGGCCACCGTCTTTATACAGTCGTGAAGCGCATTCTACAGGAGACAGTCGTTCCCCCTATGACGTGGCAACTGACGCCATATACGGTCCCGCTTGCGCTGGCGACACTCATCGGTATCGCTGGCGCGACTATCGCGTGGCGACACCGATCGGGGCCGGTCGAGACCTGGTCGATGTTCGCGCAGGCAACGAGCGCACTGTGGGCTCTCCTGACGGTTCTGACCGTCTCGAGTGTCTCGAAGGGTCTGAAGCTGTTCTGGTTGCAAGTGTTCTTGGCAACCATTCCGTTACTGATCGTTTTCGCAACGGGTTTCACCCTCCATTTCACCGGTCGCGGCGAGTGGCTTACCCGCCGCCGACTCGGAGTTCTCTTCGCGTTTCCTGCCGCGGTGCTCGTCCTCACGATGACGAACGACGTGCACGGACTCGTCCTCGTCGACACCCACATCGATTACGGCACGTACCGTTTTCTCGACTACATCGATTACGGCTCATACCGTGTCCTCGAATACCAATGGGGGCCAGGTGCCTACGCATACTTCGCGCTATCGTACGCGATCGCAGCCGTCTACTGCGGACTTCTCTTTCTGAAGGTCTTGCGCTCGCGAAACGTCTATCGACGGATCTCGTTCGTCATATTCGTCTTTGCCGCCGGTCTCGTGTCGGCTACGGTCCTATCGGCCGTACAGAAGAGTCCATTTCCGCACTTCATGCTGTTACCGTTTGCGAATCTCGGGTTAGGCATCCTGCTCTTTCTCGGGACCACCAGCATCAGGTTCGCCAGATTGATCCCAGTCGATCGCATCCTCTCGATACTGAGTTCGCGATACGGGGACGTGGTTCCACTTGCGAGGGACTTCATCGTCGAAGCGGTCGATAACGGGATCCTCGTTCTGGACGAGAACGATCGGGTCGTTGACATCAACGCGACCGCAAAGAAAATGATAGGAAGCAATCGCCCGGTCGGCAAACATATCGCGGAGATCATCCAGTCCGAAGCAGTGGTTCAGGCCGGTGAACTCGACGGAATTCTCGACGGATCGGAACCGGTCGACGAAGTTCGGGAAGAAGTATGGATTCGAATCGGCGACAACGAGTTGTGTTACGACGTTCGGATCTCGGCAATTGGGTCGGACGATGAGCCTGCTGGACACGTGGTCCTACTCCACGACATCACCGAGCAAAAGCGTCGCGAGGAGCAGCTCCGGGCACGGGAACGGGAACTCGAACTCCAGCGAGACCAACTTGAACACCAGAACGAGCGCCTCGACCAGTTCGCGAGTATCGTCTCTCACGATCTCCGAAATCCGTTAAACGTCGCTCAGGGTTATCTCGAGACGATGCTGACCGGCGTCGATGGGTCGGCCGATGGCGAACGAGAGACGGGCGATGCGCCCGAGGAAGTGACCGTCCGCGTCGAGTACCTCGAGGAAGTAGCGCGGTCTCACGATCGGATGGAAAACATCATCGAGGATGCACTCGCGCTCGCACGGCAAGGAAAGGCGATAACGGAGACCGAGACAGTCAGTCTCACAGCCGTTGCCGAGCAGGCGTGGGCAAACGTCGAGACGGAAACCGCGACGCTCGTCGTCGAGGACGAGTGTGGGGTGGTGTCCGATCGGGACCGCCTCTTGAACGTCTTCGAGAACCTGTTCCGGAACAGCATGGAACACGGAATGCCCAGCGACGTGGCAGCTGACGACGAACACGCGAACCTGACCGTTCGCGTCGGTCGGCTCGAGGATGCCCAGAAATCGGATGCCGGGGACGACAGTAACGGTGAGGGCAGAAACGGATTCTACGTCCAAGATAACGGCTGTGGGATCCCTGACGATGAGAAGGAGTCAGTGCTCGACGAAGGATACACCACGGCCAACGACGGAACCGGGTTCGGCCTCGCGATCGTCCGGGACATCGTCGTCGCCCACGGGTGGTCGATCGCGGTGACAGACGCCGACGACGGCGGTGCGCGATTCGAGATGACGGGAATCGAGCTGGTCGATACCACCGAACTGGAGCAGTCGTCTGACGCCGCCGAACTCAAGCGACAGTGAACCGGGTACTCGACTGGCTCCCGGCCGCCACCGAAACGTCGGTCAGTGTCTCGACAAGATTCGACGACTCCCGAAATCGAACTCCTTACCAGCACCGCTCGGAAATTACCTGTATGACAGCCGTAGTCGAAGCGACAGACCTCGAGAAGTCCTACGGCGAGACCGATGCGCTGGCTGGAGCTTCACTCTCGGTCGAGCGCGGCGAAGTCTTCGCCCTGATCGGCCCGAACGGGGCCGGGAAAACGACCCTCGTGCGTGCGCTGACGGGGACGACTGAGCCGGACGACGGTACGGCACGGATCCTCGGCAACTCGCCCACGGCCGTCGATCGCAGCCGAATCGGCGTTCTCCCACAGGAGTTTTCGCCGCCGGGACGGCTCAGCGCCCGCGAACTGCTTTCCTACTACGCCGGACTCTACGACGACGCACGCGATTCCGACGCCGTTCTTGCGGCTGTCGGCCTCGCCGATTCCGGCGATACCTGGTACGAAGAGCTCTCCGGTGGCCAACAGCGTCGGGTCTGTGTCGGCTCTACACTGGTCAACGACCCGGATCTCCTCTTTCTCGACGAGCCGACGACCGGTATCGATCCCGCCGGCCGCCGCACCGTCTGGCGGCTGATCGAGGAACTCACCGAGGGCGGGACGACCGTCATCCTGACGACTCACGATATGGCCGAAGCGGAACGACTCGCCGACCGAGTCGGGCTGCTCGCCGACGGACGTCTCGTTGCGCAGGGAACACCGGCAGAGCTCGTCCGCGAACACGGCGGCTCGAGCCGCCTCGCGATCGAAACAGGGGCTGACCTCGAGGCGTTCGCTGACCTCGATCACCCGGTCGAACGGCCGGAACACGACCGTGGCCGGGCTCCGGGTAACGCCGTCGTCGTTCGCAACATCGAACCCGCCGAAATCGGGACGGTCGTCGATTACCTCGAGGACCGAACCATCACCTATACCGAACTCTCGTGGACCGAGCCCGACCTCGAAGACGTGTATCTCACGCTGGCGGAGCCAACAGAACACGAACGGACCGATCGGTTCGAGGGACGGGATGGCGGAGTCGGTGAGACGGATCTCGCGCGGACGGGTGAGACCGCGTGAGCCGAACAAGTCGCGTGCGAGCAGAGACCAGTGCGGGCTGGCGGTCGTTCGTCCGCCGGCGGACCGCAGTTTTTTTCACCTTCTTCTTCCCGGTGATCCTGATCGTCATCTTCGGGGCGCTGGTTCGGACGGACCCGACGGGAGAGGGGCTGTTTACGGAGCCGCCCGCCTACTACGTACCCGGCTATCTCGCAGTTGTCGTCCTCTTTACCCCCCTGTCTCGGATGGGAAGCGAGGTGGCACGCCACCGGGAGGGGAGTCGATTCGAAAAACTCGCGACGACGCCGCTCTCTCGCGGGGAGTGGCTGCTGGCTCAGACGGTCGTTAACGCCGTCATCATCGGGCTGGCGAGTCTTCTCATACTCGGTCTCGTTATCGTCTTAACGGGCGCGGAAATTGCCTTCTCGGTGCTACTGATACCGTACATCTTGATCGGTGTCGTCTGCTTCTGTGGCGTCGGCGCGATGCTCGGTAGCTACACCGATTCGCAGGACGGCGCGGTCGCCGCCAGTAACGCGATCGGACTCCCGCTGTTGTTCCTCTCCGAGACGTTCATCTCGCTCGACCAACTCCCCAACTGGTTCGGACCGCTCGTGAACCTCTCGCCGCTAACCTACTTCGCCCGGGGCGTGCGGGCTGCGACGTTCGCGGGCGCTGAGACGACTGACATAGCCGGCTTCGATCCCGTCGTCTCCAACCTGGCGATCCTCGCCGTCGTGGCCGTCGTCGCGTTTGCGCTGGGCGCGCAGTCGATTCCGCAGACGGACTGACACCACCGCACCACCGCAGTAGATGGGCACGTTCTCGAGAACGAACCGATTTAGGTCCCGCACTCGAACTCCCGGCAACCAGCATGCGCCCAGGCCACCCCACAGAGCAGGCAGTCGGCATGGAACACTACGTCAGCGATACCGACGGCATCGGCGGCCGCCTGCGAGAGGACGACGACCACTTTCGGGTGCACGAACTCGAGCGCTTCGACACCGAACCGCTCGACGCGCCGACGGACGCCTATCCTCATCTCGTCTTTCGGGCGACACTGCGCGGATGGGACACCAACGACTTCGCCGCGCGGGTCTCGGATGCGCTCGGAATCTCCCGCGAACGCGTCGACTGGGCCGGGACGAAGGACAAGTACGCTGTGACGACGCAGTTGTTTTCGGTCTACGGGGCCGAGCCGGCGGACCTGCCGGACATAGACGGGGCTGACGTGACGGTGCTGGGCCGATCCGGACGGGGGCTCGAGTTCGGCGATCTCGCGGGAAACGAGTTCGAACTCGTCGTCACTGACCCCGAGAGGCCAGAGAACACGGCTCCGATCACCGACGAGTTGGCGGCGTTCGGCGGTCTCGAGTCGGACGGCACGACGAGCAAGTCAGCAGTCTCGATCGCCGTCCCCAACTTCTTCGGCCAGCAGCGCTTCGGCAGCCGTCGCCCGGTCACTCACGAAGTGGGCCTCGCGATAGCGCGGGGCGACTGGGAAGGAGCGGTGATGGCGTACCTCGGGAACCCGACGGCTGCGGAACCCGAGTCTACACAGGAGGCGCGCGCGTACGTCGAGACAACTCGAAACTGGCAGGATGCGCTCGAGCGCGTCCCCAACCGGCTTCGCTACGAGCGCTCGATGATCCACGCCCTCGCCGAGTGCGACGGCGAGCCCGGCCCCGACGAGTTTCGCACCGCCCTCGAGCGTGTCCCCTCGAACCTCCAGCGGCTGTTCGTTCACGCCGCTCAGTCCTACGCGTTCAACCTGATGCTGAGCGAGCGCCTCGAGCGCGGGGTAGCGTTCGATCAACCGGTTGCGGGCGACGTTGTCTGCTTTTCGGACACCGACGCCCCCGACGGACTCGAACTGCCCGACAGCGATCGGCTCCAGCGTGTCGACGAGCGCCGGGTCGATTCAGTAACCCGCCACTGCGAGCGCGGCCGAGCGTTCGTCACAGCCCCGCTGGTCGGTACCGAGACGGAACTCGCCGACGGGGTACAGGGCGAGATCGAACGGTCCGTCCTCGACGACCTCGGTCTCGACCCGTCGGACTTCGATCTTCCCGGCGAGTTTTACTCGACCGGAACGCGACGAGCGCTGCTCGTCCGGACTGGTATCGACATCGAAACTGAACCGCTCACGCTCGCGTTTGCGCTGCCGAAGGGATCCTATGCGACCGTCGTCTGTCGAGAGTATCTGAAGGTCGACCCGGTTCACTTGGGATGAGTCGATTCGGTTCGCACCAGCCAATTCGTGCCCACCCGAGTCGGGCGATTACTCTCCAGGGTGCGTCGGGAACCGTTTCGGGCACGATACCCCCGAATCAGGTTGGATAGATTATGTATATGAATTCAAATATAATGGCCCAATATACTCAATTTTTTATAGTAATGGCTAACGGTGATACCATCGCTCGGGACTGGATACATTTCAATCGCCAGTTCGGCACCCCCAACCCGCAATTTCTCTCCCCTTGCGCGCACCAAAACGGATCGGCTGTATCGATTACGCGCCTACTAGGGTAAAGCCCTAATTCGCGCAATCAAGGTCCTGTAAAGTAGAATTCCGCGATCAGATCGCCGGTCACAACGACAGTTCCTTCCCGGATAATCAGCCCACAGACCGCACAGAGACGACTGCGACCGTTTCCGCCACTATTTGTATGAATCGCCGAACTAACATGCCAGTTTCACAAAACTTACTTAATAGAAGAAATAACACTACCAAATACATGGCCTATGTTCTTTCATTTAAGCCAGCAATCGGGCTGTACGGGCAACACGATCCGAGTGCCGCTCTCTTCGTCGACGGCGACCTCCGGTTTGCAGTCGAAGAAGAGCGACTGACCCGGGAGAAACACGCCACAGATACGTTTCCGGAACAGGCTATCCGAGCCTGTCTCGAGAGCGAAGGAATCGAACTCGCCGATCTCGAGAAAATCGTGCTTCCGTACGATCCGCAACTCCGAACGAAGATACTCGGCCATTATCTGGGTAATTCGGTCCATCGCGATAGCACGCTTCGAACGGTATCACACCTCTTCAACGTGACCAAAGACCAGTTCGTCTCCCGCTACCTGCCGACTCAACAGGTCGAATCACGACTCAAACGGATCGGGACGCCGCTTCCGTCCATCGAACGTCGCTCACACCACGCGTGTCACGCAGTGAGTGCATTCCATCCGTCGACGTTCGAGGAAGCGCTCGTTCTCACCGTCGACGCCAAAGGCGAGTACGATTCGACCGTCGTCTGGCACGCGACGACGGACGGACTTTCCCGACTTCGCACATACGACCATCCGAATAGCTGGGGGCTATTCTATGCCGCTGTCACCGAGTACCTCGGGTATCGGATGTTCAACGGAGAGGGGAAGGTGATGGGGCTCGCCCCCTACGGGGAGGACGACCCGGAAATCGAACGGCTCCTCCGAGACAAAATCGAAACCGGCGTCGATTACGACGTGACGGCGCTTACCGGACGGTGGGGGACGGAGTACGGAGTGCGTACACTTGAGGAACTGTTCGATCGGCCACGCTCGACCACCACCGACGAGTTCGATCAGTTCGAGAAAAACCTCGCTCACACCGCACAGAAACTCCTCGAGGAATCGATCACGGCCATCGTCGAGAAATACATCGAGTATGTCGAGACCGGCAACGTCGGACTGGCGGGTGGCGTCGTCCTCAACTGCAAACTCAACAAAGCAATCAGGGAACGGCCGTCGGTCGACGACCTGTTCGTCCAGCCGGTCGCACACGACGCCGGCCTCGCGCTCGGTGGCGGCTGGATCGATCAGCGTCCTGATCAGGTCGAACCGATGACCAACGTGTATCTGGGGCCCGAGTACGACACCGACGAGATTCGGTCGCTTCTCGAGACGAACAAGGTCGACTACTCCGAACCGAAGGACCTCGAACGAACCGTCGCCGAATTGCTCGCCGACGGGGCACTCGTCGGCTGGTTCCAGGGCCGACTCGAGATGGGACCGCGAGCCCTCGGCAACCGGAGCATTCTGGCGGATCCACGGACCGTCGAATCTCGCGACCGAGTGAATCGGTTCGTCAAACACCGCGAAGGATGGCGTCCGTTCGCACCGTCGATGCTCGAGTCGGCCGCCGACGAGTATCTAGAAAACGCGACTGAATCGCCGTACATGATCAACACGTTCGACGTTGCTCCGGCGCATTGTGACGACGTAACCGCAGTTCTCCACCCTGCAGACAACACCACCAGACCGCAGACCGTTCGCAGAGACCAGAACCCACGATACTACCGGCTGCTCCGGGAGTTCGAAGACATAACTGACGTTCCCGTCGTGCTCAACACGTCGTTTAACGATCACGGCGAGCCGATCGTCAACACACCGGTTGAGGCGCTCAAAGACTTCTACGGGATGGGACTCGACGCGCTCGTTCTCGAGGATCTCCTCGTCACGAAACGCGACTCGATATCGGTCGATACCGAGCGTCGTCCGAACCGTGAGTAGTGAACCAGGCTGCGACCGACTCCGTTTTACACAGATACAGCGCGAATGCCACGACTTCAGTCGTGGAAGGACGTCAGATCTGTTTCGCTAACCGTTTAATACCGCTCTCGAGATCGATCTCCGGTTCGAAATCGAGAACCTCGTCTAGTTTCGATACGTCCGCACAACGGCGGTCGACAGTGTACGGCCGCGGATGGTCTACGAATTCGATTTCACCGCTTCCGATCGTATCGACGACCGTACGGGCCAGTTCCGCGATGGAAACTTCGGTTCCCGACCCGATATTGAACGTCTCGTTGACACCGGTGGGACCGAGCGCCTGAATAGTCGCGTCGATTGCATCGTCGATGTACGTGAAGTCTCGAGTCTGTGATCCATCACCGTGGACCGGTACCCGTTCGTCGTTTTGGGCGTGCGTGATGAATCGAGGCACCACGTAGCCGTATTCCGAGGACTCCTGGCGCGGTCCGTAGACGTTGAAGTATCGCACGATCGTATAATCGATACCGGCTTCTCGACAGAACGCCTTCGTATAACGCTCGTCTGCGAGTTTCGCTACGGCGTAATTCGTTTTCGGCGACTTCTCGTCGGTCTCCCCGTACGGTGGGTCGATGAGATCACCATACACTTCGGAAGTCGAGGTAAACAGAACGCGGTCCACGTTGTGTTCTTTTGCGGTCTGGAGAACTGTTTTCGTGCCTTCCATGTTCACCTCGAGCACTCCGAGAGGGTTCTCGAGCGTCCGTCGTACACCCATCATAGCGGCCATGTGCACCAGAACGTCGACCCCATCGACGAGGTTTCCAACGGTATCTTCGTCAGTAATATCACCTTCGACGAGTTCGACGTTCGAATCGACGTTGTCCGCCGAACCGGTCGAAAAGTCGTCCAGAGCGATGACGTCGTTCGCTGTCGTCAGCCGATTTGAAAGATGGCTTCCGATAAATCCCGCGCCACCGGTGATGAGAATTTTTTTGTCAATCAACTCGTCTGTCCCGGTAGCCGTCTGCGAGTGCGATCTCGAGGGTTGTGCTACCGCTTCGTCGGGATACACTTCAGCATCCGATTGCACGGTTAGCCCCGAGTTCGCGTCGTCAGTAGTAGTGTTAGCAGCCACTTTATTTCGAACGGTCGTCTCCGCTTGTGAACTATCAGATTGTTCTAGTTCGCCCTGCTTGGTATCAGCGGACGTATCGACAGTAGTCGTGATTTCGTGTGAGTTTCCGATCTCCTCCCCGGCAGGTGTATCCCCTTTCATCCACCGGGTACTTCGCTACGACACCCTTTGTTATCTATATGATATCGCAATAAAAGTATTTCAAGCAACGGTAAAAATAGATTATATCGACGTTAAAGTACGCTCTTCTGAGAAAATGGAGAATACGACGTCTTTGATTGGGTAGCCGATCGGAAGGGGTCCGCTCGGAAAGTGACCGACCAGCTATCCCCGAACAGAACTGGATCACCACCAATCGACGATTCGACGGATTCCGAACGGCACGGTGAGTATACTGACGGTCACGGATCGGTCGACCCGACGACGGTGGGGACGTACTGGAAACCGAAGTCGCGAACGAGTCGGCCGAATGGTGAGGAAAATATCCAGTAACGAACCGGTCCAGGATATCTCCTCGCAGAGCGACCACACACGGTGGGAGAGGAGAGGACTTACTTTCGCCAGTTTCGGTTTCCGGTAACGACATCCGTCGCAACCCGGAGATACGTATACGTTAGCACGGGCATCATCATCGTTCGGATCAGAACGAACGGGACGAAGTTCCGAGCGAAATGAACCCGCTTCGATCGCGTCGCTATCACGAGAACCGTATACAGCGTCAGCTCCCACAAGACGAGAAATCCGACGATCTCGAGGCCGATCACTCCGAAGTACGATAAAACGAGGAAGACGAGAATCGTCGTCGGATACAGACCATCGATGAGCCGGGCCGTGATCGCACGTCCCAACGGCGGTTGGACCGACGCTGCATCATCGTCCGACGAACTCGAGTCGGCCCGCTCAGTTTCGCCGTCAACCGTCGCTTCGTCAGTGTCAGTGTTCGATTCAGCCGAAACCAGGCGATCCGCATCCTCCGTCACCGCAGGTGAATCAGGGCTGTCGGATTCGTCCGGTGTATCCGACTCTGACCCTGAATCAGTCTCTTTGACGTCCATATCGAATTCGAATTGCGTCTCTGTATCGACTGATTCCGGTTCGGATTGCGTCTCTGTATCGACTGATTCCGGTTCGGATTGCGTCTCTGTATCGACTGATTCCGGTTCGGCCCGATTGCCATCAGAGCCGTTCGGTTCCGTTTCCGTCTCACGTTTGCGTTTTCGATAGCGGGTCGTGAGGCCTTTGAAGTAGTAGGCGCTCTGGAGGAAACCGGACCCCCACAGATAGTTCTGTTTGAAGGTCCGCTTCAGGCCAGGAATATCGGACCGCATGTACGTGTCTTCGACTTGGACGTTTTTCCAACCGCGGTCGCAGAAGGCGAACCCGATGAAAATGTCCTCGCTGTTAGTAAGATCGTTCCCGAGGGACTCTTCGTAGTCGTCGAAAACGGACACGAGTTTCGCCCGGTCATACATGACCGCACATCCCACGGGGAACAGTCCCGAATCGAACAGTCGAAAGAAGCCGTCGCCGAAGAATCGTTGTTCGACGTGATAACTGACGTTTCGGTACTGGACGACCGGTGCGTTGCTCCGGAAATATCCGAGCGGTCCGGACCGCGATTCGGCCGCGTCGAGATCGTCCTCGATATGGGTGCGTGTGATGCTTTCAGCCGGCAGCAGATCGCTACTGAAATCGTCGTGAAATTCCCGCTTCGAAGCCGTTTCGGTCGGATACGCGATTCCGAACGAGCTGGCCACGTCCGACTCGATATGTGGAACGAGCACTCGTTCGAGGTAGTCGTCGGCCTCGAGAAACGTATCAGCATCGAGAACGAACAGCGTATCCGTCTCGACGGAGCGGGCAACCTCTTTGACGCCCACGGTCTTGCCCATCGGTTCGTCGTGTTGCCACACCTCGATCGACACGTCGAGTTCGTCGTCTAACTCTCGCGTGATCGTTGCCGTGTCGTCGGTCGACCCGTCGTCAACGACGATAATACGGTCGGGAGTGACCGTCTGAATTGCAAGCGATGATAACGCGTAGGGGATGGTTCGTTCTTCGTTCAGCGCGGGAATAATCGCCGTAATCGTCGGACGGTCGCCCCCATCCGCCAGCGGATACGACTGGCGCGATTTGAACAATTTGGCGTACGATGCGAGCAGCGCGGACAGGCCCGGAAACGGAAGCGGCGTAGCCACGATTTGTTAGTCCCCCCTTCGGTCAGCCATCGATAAATACAATAGTATACAGATATGTATATTTTTATGATCGGGGCCGAAACGAGTTTTCCAGTATTCGTGTCATTCAAAATTATATTTGCAGTCGTATCGTTGCGGTTCGGTCGGTCGGCTCCTCGAGTGTGAGTGTCGTAGACGTCGTCGCATTGCCGACGGTCGCTGAAATCTCGTACTCCCCGAGAACAGCCGTCGTCCGAAAGATGCCATCGTCGCCCGTACGACCCTGTACGTCCGTCCACCACTCGTCGAACACGAGATCGGTGTACACGTCGTAGGCCGGTTTCTTCGACCAGTCCGACCGGAACAGCGGCGCGTTTCCGTGCCAATGGAGCTCGTCCCAGAACCCCCACATCAGAAACCCTTCGACAGCGGGATGGCTAAACACCGTTTTGAGGAATGTGTAGAAATATTTTGCTTCCATCGACTCCGACCACTCGTCGCCCCACGTATCGTACTCGTGTATCTGGATCGATGAGACTCGGTCGGCGAATCGGTCAATCGTTTCGAGCAACTGCGTCGGCGTCCGACGTTGGTCTGGACTCCAGTGGTGGCACTGAAACCCAAGTCCCTCGAGCGGAGCCTCTCGTTCGAGGAGATACTCGATCAGGGCTTCGAACTCGTCTTTGTGTTTCGTCTCGTCTCCGGCCAGAATGCTGTACTCGTTGATATACAGTTGTGCGTCGGGATCAGCTTCCGCTGCGAGTTGAAACCACTCGGCCGTTACGGGCGTTCGCGTAGGTGGCGAATCCGGATCGATGACCGACGTCATCTCGTGTTCTTCGATCTGCTCGTTGAGGACGTCCCATTCCGTGAACCCGGGGACGTCTTCGTAGTAGCCGACGATATCTCGAATGTGGGATTCTGCCTGGGTTTCGATGTACTCGCCGTCGCCATCGTCCATCGCCTCGACGACGTCGTCCGGAATCGCTCCCTGGTCGCGTTTCTGCCAGAGACAGGTGTGCCCCCGCATTTCCAGCCCTTGCTCGAGCAGCCATTCGGTGGCCGCTTCGGCTCGGTCGCGTTCTGCTGGGACGTCCCAGAATCCCCATTTGTGGTGGTTTTCCAGGACCACCTTGTTGAACAGGTCCTGAATGACGGTTCGATAACGGTCGTCGTCGTCAGTTTCGTCGACGAGATACGCCGCGTCGACGGCCGTTCCGAACCCGAACTCGTGACCAACCATGGAGACATCGACAGTCGCATCGGCGACCGGATCCTCCCCTTCGTCGAGGACGGTGACTGTCAACTCCGCGGTCCGGTTGGTTTCGATTCGCTCGTCAATCTCGTCTTCTCGGGGCATCGACAGTTCGACGTCTTGCTGGCCATCATCGGATCGATTCCGATAGACCGCGTACCCACCGACACCGCCTGCGCCCGCCACGAGGGTCCCAAGGGCCTTTCGTCTGGAAAGACGAGAGGCTTCACCGTCGAACGTTGATTTCGCGTCCGCTGCATCACACCCGGCAGATCCCGATCGATCGTCCGTCATTTTACGATTCCCGAACGTATCGCCCCGGATTATCAGTGTTGTACAGGACGTCGAGCGCGCACACGTTACCGTCTTCCCACGATGGCGTCCAATCCTGTATCAAAACGTCGATACCCCGTTCATCGAACGGTTTCTCTTCGAGGTAGTTCTCGTATCCGACCTCGCCGGAGAGGTACGCGTCGCCGTCGAAGTGATCGGTCAAAAGAGCGAGATAGTCGGACGGGTTCCCAGGATGGTCGAGGTTCAACTCGCTAGAACGAACGATCGTCGACGTGACGCCGAACCGCTCGAGGAGTTCTTCGACGAGCGGGACCGTTATGTCGGCCAACGTAACGTCGGACAGCCACCGCTCGGGGTCGACGCCATCGAGGTTCCACAGTTCGTACAGCGGTAAGCGATCGATATCGCGATTCTGCCCGATCGATTCCGAGAGTTCCACGAGCGTTCGGTTGCGTTCCACCTTTGCGTCTCGACAGGCAGCCGTCGCAGTTTCGAGTCGGTCGTCGATTTCCGACGCGTCCGCCAGCAAGTCATCAATATCGGCGTCGGGATTCGTTTGTTTCCGCTCGCTGATCCGTTCGTTGAGACGCTCTTTCTCGGCACGGAGGTGGGCCACCTCATTTTCCTCGAGTCGTCGTCGCCACGTCCTATCCACACGGACCCATTCGTCTATCAGGCTACCGACATCGGGGTCCGTCGTGAGTTTGCGTATTCGATCAGTGTTGTCGCGGAGCGTCTCCGGATCGATGACGGAGAGACAGAGGCGCCGGTAGAACGGTGCGAGGTCGTTCGCCTCTGCACCGTACTTTCCGACGAGCGTCTGGAGGTGCCTCGCGGGCCACGGTACCGACATATCGATCCGCGCATCCGTGATCAGCGTGTTCTGGCCGTTATGAGCGATCGGAATCGTGAGCCACTCTTTGTCGTAATAGTCGATATTGGCGCGATGATGACGTGACCGTCGAGAAAATTCGACATCGTCGTAGATTACGAAGATATCGGCCTGTTGGGCCCGTGCAAGGTAATGCAACCGCGGATAGTAGTGTGGCTGGTACACAGCGACAGTTTCACTCATTGCATAAGGCACGCTAACGGCCCGCCTTTACTATATTACACCTTTTACCAGTTAACAACTATATAATGCGGCGGCTATCGTCGCGACCCTTACGTTCGCGCCGGGATCACCGACGTTCCAGGAGCAACTCGAACGGTTCGGCCGCAAGCAGACCCGATTTGTCTCCCCAGACTTTGGCGTTGTTTCGAATGCCGTCGGGATTTCGCGGATGCGGACGGTCGCGCATCTCGCTTTCGTACGCATTGATCGCATTCATTTTCTGTGTCAGATACTCGTCGATATCCACGAAGGTCGTCGGCTGAAACGCGTTATCCGCCGATGGCATGCCCCACTCGGTCGCCGAGAGCGTCTCGAACGAAAGGATTCTATCGACTGGCGAGTCGGTAGTGGGGCGAGCGGCGGTCCGTACGGCGCGGGCGACGAGTTCGTGGTCGATGTTGAGATCGCCGTAATGATGCGTATAAATCACGTTCGGTTGAAACGAATCGATCTTCGATTCGACGTCGCGAACGATATCGATGAGTGCGACATCATCGAGTTGATTCCCCCAGTAGTCGAGGACGGTCAGGTTCGATACGCCGAGGATGTCGGCTGCTGTCTCCGCTTCCGCTCGCCGTTCCGCTCGCCGCTCCATCGCGGTTTCCGTCTCCTGTTCGTAACGAGCCATAGCCCCGTCACTAACGAGGAAGACTTCGACCTCATCGCCTTCAGCAGCGTGTTTAGCCAGCGTCCCCCCCGCGCCGAGTGCTTCATCATCGGGATGTGCAGCAACACACAACACCTTCATTTTCTATTTCATTTTCGCATACTCGATTAAATTATAGTGGTGGTAAAGAAACGCTGGCGGGTGATTCGTCGCTCGGACGGTGCGAATTTCAGACCAGAGGGGACTACGCAGGCCGAGCGCTTCTTGCCGACCGCTCGAGGGGGCTCCTACACCGACTATCGAATCCCATTACGGCCGGCGGCCGGACCGCCTTCACCGATCGGTGTCGTAGACCCGCTGGTCGTCGGTCGACGTATACGACCAGCCGTTGCCCGTCTCCGTCAGCCGCCCGTCCCGTTTCGCGTCGGCGAACTCCTCGAGCGTCAGGAACAGAACGTCGTCGTGGCGTTTGACGTACCGAATGAACGCCCGGAGGTGCTCGAGGCGCCGCTCGCTGTCGAACGTCCAATAGTGAAGCCCCTGTACGTACACCTCACCGTTCCTGTATGCGTTTTCGAACTGGGAACGAAGCGTTCGTGGATTGTGGAACGCGTTGGTGTCCCAGTTCTCGACGAACCCCTGGTCTTCCGGAAGGTGGACCACGGACGCAGTTTCGAAGGGGTCGGTTCGGCCGTAATAGGACTCCGTAAACCAGCCCCCACCGGCGACGATGGAGAAATTCTCCGCGGCGAGAGCGTCGACTGTCGCGTTGTCATAGGTCGCGTACGGTGGGACGAACGACCGTGGCGTCGTGTTGAGACAGGCGGTCATAATACGTTTGCCCTCGTGGATCCGCTCTCGCTGTTCGTCCATCGGCAGGCCGCCGAATTCGCTTCTAACGGTGGATTGGCTCCCGTTCGTTCGAGGAGCGCCCTCGTCGTTTGGCTCGTGGCGGTATCCGTGGAGCGAGTACTCGATCAACCCTGGATTGGCTCGCGACTGGCGTCTGAGATTGCGACAGAACGACTCGTTAGCCGCAATCGATTCCCCGTTTTTCGTCGGGATAACCGCGTTCGTAACCGGTACCTCCTCGTCGATGAAAACCTGATTCACCGATCGACGGAGATCGTCGCTGTGACCCGGTTCGATGTCGTCGTTTCGAAAGACGACGACCGACCGATACTCGGCACCCTCGGAGAGTTCGTACGAGTGATGGTGTGGGAGGTGATACATCGGAAACGCAGGAACGACGACGGACGATACGAGTAGCACACTTACCGCGATGACCAGAAGTACCGATCGTCGCCTGTCCATCGGCCGGTCGTACCGACTCTGCAGTGATATTTATCGTCCAGTTAATGCACACGATTCGATCGAATCTCGTGTGCTGCCGCCGAAACCGTACGAAAGCACATCGAGAGCGACGGTCGAATGGCGAGGCGAGTATTCGGTTCCCGATCAGTGCCGACCCGTCGTCCGTCCGATGGAAGGAACTTCACCGAGGAAGCAAGGCGCTAGGCGCATGCGTGTCCGATATATAGGGGCTTCTCGCTACTCGAGATAGTTCCGAAGGACGGCACCGAAGCCGGCGGCACCGATACAGATCGAGAGCAGGCCGCCGACGGCGGTCACGACGAGGATTCCGTTGATGGCCGCCGCGACCACCAGCGGCTTCAGCCAGCCATCTTCGCGTCCTACTAACCGATCTGCGATCGCAAGATACGCGATCGCTGCGCCGATCGCCCAGACGAGAAACGCGAGTATCAACAGCGGAGCCGCGACGAGTATTCCGATGACGGTAAGTATTAGCACGACCGCTACGAAACCGATCGCGAGCAACGAGAGGATCCCGTACGCGAACGACCCGATCGGATCATCGAGGACGACAGTCATCATTCGTTCAGTGTACGCTGGGACGACGGCCACCATGATTGCGCCGACGACGAGCGTCGTCAGGAACGCCGAGACGGCCCCGCCAAAAATCCCGTTGGTCGTGCCGATGTCGACGTTGACCCCGGGACCAGTCTGCGCGAAGTGCGACACTGTCGCCGCCCAGTGATCGAATCCGATCATATCGAAGGGAGAACTTCCAGGTCATTAAATTGGAGCGTCGCGTGCAACACCGCAAGCGTTGGGTGCTCGCCGCACACAGGATGCATACCGCGTCTCGACAATGCGACGCCGAGCGCTGAGAGGATGCCGACGACTGTCCACGTTCCTGTTGACATGTCGTCGTCCGCCGCATTCTGTACGTCCTGTGGCATTTTTCTTGAGAGTGCCCGAAGAGAGCGGGAAATCAATTGCCTCGAGTGTGAACCGGCCGTCACGAAGGGGCGCGATACTGTCCAACCTGCGGAGCGAAACGTATAGATACGATCGACATGTCGTCGTCGCGAATACTGAGTCGCCAAACCGAACTGATAGGTAGTTCGACCGCTAGTCGAGGGTTACGGCAATGGAACTGGACTCAGAGCCACACGTTCTCCTGACGAACGACGACGGGATCGATGCGCCCGGAATCCGCGCGTTGGCCGACGCGCTTTCGACCGTCGGTACGGTCACCGTCGTCGCGCCGGACCGAAACCGCAGCGCAGTCGGTCGATCGCTGTCCTACGGTCGAACGCGGTCGTCGACCGGCGACGAGCTCTCGATCGACCTCTCCGACAGCGCGTTCACCGTGCCGGTTCCCCATACCGACCACGAACTCGGCTACGCCGTCGACGGCACCCCCTGTGACTGCACCATCGTCGGTATCAACGCTCTCGAGTCGACGCCCGATATCGTCGTTTCGGGGTGTAATTCGGGGGCGAACCTCGGTGCCTACGTCTTCTCCCGATCGGGTACCGTCAGCGCAGCGATGGAAGCGGCCTTTCTCGAAACCCCGGCGATAGCGATGTCGATGGATACGCTCGGCTACGACAAAGAGCTCGAGCCAGCAGACTTCGAGCGGGCGGGCGAGATCGCCGCCGCACTCGTGGGCGGTGCACCCGGAACGGGTCTGTTCGACCGGCTCGACTATCTGAACGTCAACGTTCCTCGACCGGACCGTGAGCCGAACGGCTTCGCGGTCACGCGCCCGACCAGAGTGTACGAGATGGATGCGACTCACGAGGACGGCGGATTCCAGTTGACAAACCGGCTCTGGCAGCAGATGGCCAACCGTGACATTCCCGATCCCGAGGACACTGACCGCCACGCGCTACTCGAAGATCAGGTGTCGATCTCCCCGCTTCGAGTGCCGTTCGAAGTCGAGAACACGTCCCCGGTTCGAAACGTTCTCGAAGATCTCCTGTGACGCTCGGAAGCCGGCCGCAAAACACGTCTGTTTTACACGCCCACGTTCAATCCTCCGCTATGGAGTGTCGCCACTGCGCATCGCCACTCGAGAAACCCGGTGACTTCTGTCTGGTCTGCCGGGAAGCCAATACGGAGGCAGTCGTCCTCGAGGCGGCACGTGACAGGGCGACCATCACGATGCTTGCGAGCGAAGACGACGATCCGGGTGATACGACGGCGTCGAACGACGACGAGTCGGTACTCGGCGAAACGACCGTCACGACGACTCCGGAAGACGGCGAAAACGAACCCGTCGAACTTCGCAACTTCGCGGGATTAATCGGCGACGAAATCCGACGCAAGCGCCCCGAAGAAGTGTACGCCGGGGGGACGCGAGCGGTGATCCGCGCCGTCCGCGAGGACATCCATCACTCCTTTTACCGCGTCGACGACGACGATCCCGTTCGAGCGGTTCTGGATCGCCGCGGAAACCGCGCACTCGACGTCGTCGAGACGCCGCCGGCCGAAAAAATCGGCGGCAGCCATACGACGCTCATCGGTGGTCGAACCGGGATGCGGGCCATTCAAACAGTGGCGGGCCACCCACACGTCAAGAAGGTGATTCCGGGCCCGATCGACGCCGGCGGCAAGGGATCTCAGTCCGGTCTGCGGGCGAAAGTAACCCGCGCCGACGACGGTGGGAACGTCCGTATGCTCATCAGGGACGGCTCGAGCGTCCAGGAAAACCGAATCGTCACGACCGCTCGCGATCGGGAGATGGGCGAACGAATTCGTGCCGATCTCAACGACGTCCTGACGGATGCGGAGTTCCAGTAAGGCAGCACTGTGAGCCACCGATGTCGGTTCGACGCGACGAAGATTGCGTCAGCGATTAGTGTCCGAGATCGATGGAGGTGACAGGTGCTGCTGGTTGTCACAGCGTTAATAAGGACGGCGTAATTAGATATAATTAGATATGCTCGAGCGGCCGGACGCCGTCCTGACCCTGATACCACTGCTTGCGGTTAGCGGCCTTGCGACGCGAATGCTGATCATGATGACGGGTATCGGCACGACGCTGCTTTCCGCACCGCTTGCACCGGTCGGCTACGGTGCTGCGCTCGCGCTCGTTTTTCTGGAACTGCTCACCTGGCCGATCGCCGAACGCCTCGGCGACCAGTCGTAATCGGCTTTCGGAGTCAGTCAGTCGCCTCTTGGACACCAGCGTGACTCAACAGGTTTAAGCATCCGCTGGCGATAGACAGCACTACTATGGCCAAGAAAGGACAGGTTGGTAGCGCTGGCCGTTTCGGTGCCCGCTACGGCCGTGTCGCACGACGTCGCGTCAGCGAAATCGAAGACGACATGGAACACGCCGAAGTCGACGGTGACGACGTCACCCGCGTCGGCACCGGCATCTGGAAAAACGAGGAGACGGGAGAGGTCTTCACCGGCGGCGCGTACCGTCCAGAGACCCCCGCCGGCCGCACCGTTCAGCGTTCCATCCGCGCTGCACTCGCAGAGGACGACGAATAATATTACCGTTTCAATTCCAGTATGAGTTACAAATGCTCTCGCTGTAAACGCGACGTTCACCTAGACGAGTACGGCGGCGTCCGCTGTCCCTACTGCGGCCACCGCGTGCTCCTGAAAGAACGAAGCCGCGACGTCAAAGAAGTCGGCGTACAGTAACGATCGTGGCGTCTCACGACGCAACCCTGGAGTTCGACTTCGATAGCGAGTCGCGCGCCCAACTCGTCACCGAGAGCGTTGCCCGCGAAACCGGTGAGATCGACGACGACCGATCGCGAACCTCCCTCGACCGAGATGGGAGGCAACTCGTCATCGAAATCGACGCAGACGACATCGTTGCCCTGCGGGCAGCTCTGAACACCTGGTTTTCGCTGGTCGACGTTGCCGAACGAATCGCCGATACGGGGACGTCTGCTTTTGAGGACGAAGCGCGGTAACGCGAACAGACGTGTGACAACTGTCGGCGAGACCGTCGACAGCCTGTACCGGCAGGCAACGCTGTCTTCGGCGTTGCGCTCGAACCACTCGTATGGCAGACCGGACGGCGACGTGGCTCGGGTTACGACGGGACGCAAAACCACTCGTGCTGGCAGGTCTCGCTCTCGGACTGGGAATCGGCGGCTTCTTCGATGGGATCGTCTTTCACCAGCTCCTACAGATCCATCACATGCTCTCGTCCTATCCGGACTCGAGCGTCGCGACTGATCTCGAACTCAACGTGATGGCGGACGGGATTTTTCACCTCGCAACGTACACGTTCACCATCATCGGCATCGTACTGCTCTCCCGAGCATGGCGGTTTCATCCGGTGCCAAAATCCGGACGAACCCTGCTCGGAGCGGTGATCATGGGCTGGGGTGTTTTCAACGTCGTCGAAGGCGTCGTCGCCCACCAACTGCTTGGGCTTCACCACGTCTGGCCCGCCGGACCCGGGCCGATCATCCTGTGGGATCTCATATTTCTGTTCTGGGGTGTGCTGTTCTTGATCGGGGGCTACATCCTGATCCGAACCGACAGCGCCGCGACCCAGACGGCACGCGACGATGCGGTCGCAACGGACGGTGACGGAGTTACGTAACGACAGCATACGGGGACAACTGTCAGTTAGTGACTCAGGTCGAGACAGGACGCCATCCAGAAGATAAAGCTGGTCTTTATCAGTCCGGAGGGCGACGGTCGAGACATGCAAGGAAACCTGCCGCCGGAAGCACAGGAGAAAATCGAGCAGCTTCAGGACCTTCAGGAGACCGCACAGGAAGTTGCCGTCCAGAAACAGGAAGCCGAATCGAGCCTCACCGAGGCCGAAAGCGCTCTCGAGGAACTCGATTCCATCGACGAGGAAACCACGATGTACCGCAACGTCGGCGAACTCCTCGTCGAGACGGAGTACGACCAGGCAGAGGAGGACCTCGAAGACAAGGTCGACACCCTCGAAATCCGCCTCGAGACCCTCGAGAAGCAAGAAGAGCGCGTCCAGGATCAGTTCGAGAGCCTGCAGGACGAACTCGAGGAACTCCTCGGCGGTGCCGGCGGAATGGGCGGCCCGGGCCCAGCAGGCCCCGGCGGTCCGGGCGCTGGCGGCGCGTAAATGGCGACCGACGAGCCGTCTGACGAAACCGTCGTTCGGACGGCCGCTGAGGCCGCGGAGGGCGTGATCTTCTCGCGGTACAAACAGTCCGACGTGACCGACTTCGACGTTACCGTCGTGTTCGAAGACGGCGTCCTCGAGGTCGACGTCTATCTCAACGCGCCTGAGGACGACGACGATCCAGAGCAAGTCGCCGACGACGCTGCGCTCGCGGCTCGGCGAGCAGTCGACGACCTGTTCGAATAAAGGACGCAGCTTCAGGTCTCATCCCCGCTTCCGTTGTTCGCGACAGAGTAGCGAGTCGCTGGCGCTGGCTCGTGTTTCCGTGGCCTTCGCCCGGCAAGCGTCAGGTCCGAAAGGGACAGTCACCGATCATCTATAAGAGCAACGCTTGAAATCACCGGTGTAATCGGCCACTGCCGACGTACACGAGTCCGAGGCTGCCAATCAGAACCGAGATTGACTGTACGATATTCGGGAGTGCCACGATCTCCTCGCCACCGTATCCTGCCAGAAGCAGTATTCCTGCAGCGGTAGACGAAAGCGGATGTGCGGCCAGTTGGTGAGCAAAGACGCGGACCGACCAGTAGATCATCTTCAGATTCACTGCGAGGGCGGTCCCGAGCGGACGGTTCCCGTCCGGATTCTCGGCTGGCTCAAATCCGTCGAGGTCGTCCATACCGATCGTTACGAGGTCACCAGTGTTGATTCGCCGTCCGTCGGCGTCCCCGACTCGGAGCAACGTAACGGCACGTTGGCTCGTTCCGACGACTCGATAGATTCCGTCTTGACAGTCGGCGTCGGTCGGCCGCAGGTGATCGCGAATGGCGGGTGACGTCATTTTTTGCGCGATACTCACGTACCGATGCGAACGACGTAACGATACCGGCTTCAACCTGGCTGCCACGATCGATTCACCCGCGGATACGACGTGCTGCCGGTACTGAACTCGTCCGACGCAGGGCGAGGAACTGGGACGGTGCCTGACCCCAGCGGCAATCCGGTTTCGCTCTCTTGCCCGGCTGTCGCCGCTATCGTAGCGTTGAAACGATGTCCACACCGTTCACACTGCTGTGTCAGGTGAGGATTCGCTGCCCACGAATTCGCGAACGGGACGTGTATTGACCGTCACTGACTTCTAGAGCTACCGGCATCCGGAGGCTCCTTCGGTGGAAGATAGAAGTAGACGACGTTGCCAGGAGGGTCCTGGGTCTCGAACGCGAGTTCTCCGCCGAAGGATTCTCAATCAGGGAAAACGCCGGCGCTCACTACCGGCAACGAGTAGCGTCGGCGACGTCAGGTATCTGTCGGCGCGAGTAGCTCGACTGGGTGCGAAACGTCACGCTCGAGCAAGGTCTCGAGCTGATCGCCGCAGGAGGTCCCGGAAGCGACGACCGTTGGTGCGTCTTCGACCTGGCTCGCGAGTCGCTCGCCGACGTCGATGCTCAGTTCGTAGTACTCCCGCTTGTAGCCGAACGAGCCGGCCATGCCACAGCACTCCGCCGCCGACGTTTCGGTCGCGTACCCACACCGCTCGAGGACGGCGACCGTCGGGGCCTCGAGGTCGAGCGTGCGCTGCTGGCAGTGGGAGTGGTAGGCGACCTGCTCCTCGCCGTCGCCGGTCGACAGGATGTCCGGATCGGCACCGTTCTCGAGGAGCCCGTAGACGTACTCGCAGATCTCGTAGCTGTTCGTCCGGAGGCGCTCGAACGACTCCTCGGGCAGCAGCCGCTCGTATTCGCGGTGAATGGCGGCCAGATCGGAGGGTTCGATGACGACCACATCCCGCCCAGCATCGATCTCCTCGACCAGCGCCGCATGGAGGCGGCTGGCCTGACGATCTGCGGTCGAGATCATCCCCTGGGAGAGCGCCGCGCGGCCGCTTTCGGGCAGATCGGGGACACGGACTGGAACGCCAAGCGCTTCCAGCGTTCGAACGGCTGCCCGTCCGCGATTGGTATCGACGTAGTTCGTGTACACATCGGGATAGAGTACGACCTCGCGGTCGATTGCGGCTTCGCTCCTGATTGCGGCTCGCTTCGCGCGTCGCCTCGAGGCGTCCGAACCGCCCCGGCTCCGGAACCAGTCGACGAGCGACGTTCGCCGGAACGACGGGAGGTCGCGCCGTCGATCGATCCCCAGCATCCGCTCGAGCAACGCGCGGACTGGCTCTGCGTTCGCGAGCCAGTTGGAAACGGGAGCCGTCGCACTGGCGGCTTTCGCGACCGTTCCGATGTTGCCGAAAAAGCGCTTCCCGCGATCGATACCGCCTGGCTCGAGATCGGGCGTGAGGCCGTCGACGAGGAAGTCGGAGGCCGCATAGTCGCCGCTCGCGTTGATCCGATCCCTGACGACGGTGTTGATCCACGGGATGTCTATCTTCACGGGACAGGCGTCGACGCAGCGCGAACAGCCGGTACAGAGATCGTTGAACTCGGCGGCCGACTCCTGGCCGTGGACGCCGGCTTCCCAGCCTGTGGCGATGCCGCCAGAGTACGTCTCTCCGCCGAAGCCGTGACCGCCGACGGCGTGGAAGTTCGCACAGGAGTTCGAGCAGGCACCACACCGAATGCAGTACAGCGTTTCCCGGAGCTGATCGTCCTCGCGCATGTCCAATCGGCCGTTGTCGAGCAACACCAGGTGAAAGTCGCGCCCGCCCTCGCGGCCGTCGTCACCCGCCGGCTCGTCCGTCGATCCTCCACCGTCCGTGATCGACGCTGCTGGCGCGTCGAAATCCAGCGTCGGTGAGTCGGTCGGCGGCGAGAGCATCGTTACGTACTGCGAGATCGGCTGGCCCGTCGCACTCTTGGCGATGAGATCGACGAACGGCTCGAGGTCCGCAAGCGTCGGAATCAGTTTTTCGACGCCCGCGATCGCAACGTGGGTGTCGGGCGTGACCGCGCATTTTCTGGCGTTTCCCTCGTTCGTCACGAGCGTTATCGTCCCGCTGTCGGCGACGACGAAGTTTGCGCCGGTGATACCGACGTCGGCCTCGCGGATGCGTTCGCCGAGGTGACCGCGAGCGAACCGGGTCAACTCCTCCGCCGTTTCGAACGGCTCGTCGGGATCGAACTGATCGTTGAACAACTCGGCGATTTCCGCCCGCGAGAGGTGCATCGCCGGGCCGACGATGTGCGAGGGCGTGTCGTCAGCCACTTGCAGCACCCACTCGCCGAGATCGGTTTCGGTGACGTCGATGTTGTTCGCCTCGAGTGCGTCGTTAAGATCGATCTCCTCGGTCGTCATCGATTTCGATTTGACGACCGACGGGGTCTCGTCGTCCCCGGCGACCCCGTATTCGCTGATCTGAGTATCGACGACGTCGGACACGTACGCGTTCGCGTCCGCCGCGTCGTCGGCCACGTAGACGGTGCCGCCGTTTGCCTCGACCGCTTCTCGAACGGTGTCGATCAAGTCCGGAAGCCGATCGATGGCGCCTTCCTTGATGGAGCGCGCCTCTGTTCGGAGCGATTCGAGGTCGTCGGTCTCGCCGTACGTCCGGTATCTGCGGGCGTTCGATACGCTCGCCTGCGCGTGAACGGCCTCACCCTCGGTCTCGAGCAGGTGACGGATTCGGTCGGCTTCCTCCGACCGCGAGCGCTGTGCCATCCTATCGGTCCTCCAGGACGATCACGTGGACGTCGCCGGGACCGTGTACGCCGTGAACGAGCTCACCCATGTCGGCGGTCGCGCTCCGTCCCGTTGCGAAGACGACGCTAGTTCGACCCTCGTCGAAGCCGTCGGCGAGGCGCTCAAAGCCGGCACTCAGATCAGGTACCACGTCTCTCTCTGCGACGACGGCGACGTGACGATCAGGATAGAGAGCGATCGGTTCTGTACCGTCGGCGGTCGATTCGATGGCAACCGTGCCGTACTCTGCGATCGCGAATCTAACTGGAGTAATGCCGGTTCTGGCCGCTTCGAGTTCGGCAGGGGTCGGCTCCGTCCTGACCGAATCCGGGAGCGATACCCCCTCGAACGGAAGTGGGGTACCGACGACCGGCCCCTGAGCGATCGTTTCGATCCTCCCGCTCGCGTCAGCGGCCGGGACGCGCTCGAGGCCCACCTCGAGTCCCTCGAGTGCTCGTTCGAACCGTCCGACTGTGTCGACCGTCATCATCTATCACGTCCGTTCGGATGGTCATGAGACTGACGGTCAGTCTGAGCGATCTCCGTCGGTGGACGAAGCATCCCGTCAGCCGGGAGCGGGCCAGTTCAAAAAATCGGCCCAATCCACGCCCGTCGGCCTGGTCCGTCAAGCTGTCCCGTCCGATGCGTGTCGAAATTTGTCCCGTCAGCGCGGATCGCTGCCCGCCACGAGGAGAAACAGACGAGTCGAGGGACCCGGCGGCCGGGATCGTCCGGGGAAGGGGGTGAGACTATCCGCGAGCCGACTATCGAGCTCCTGTGATAACGATTTGAGCGATTTCGATTCCGAAGTCGATAACTGCGTTCCAGATGGCGGAAACGATATCGGAGCCGTCGTTCGGACCCGGTCCTGGCCCCGGACACTCGCCAGGAGTCGACCCATCGTCGTTCGCTTCGGTGAGCGTCACGTCGACAGTCGTAGTCGCGTTGGCTTCGACCGTTGCCTCCTCGCTGGCGTCCCGGTAACCCTCGGCCGAGACGGTAACCGTGTACTCACCCGACTCGAGTTCGAGGCCGTAGCTACCGTCGGCTGCAGTAGTCGTCTGTTGCTCACCGACGGAAACGGTCGCGTTGGCGATCGGTTCGCCGTTGGCGGCAGTAATGACACCGTCGATGAAGCCGATGGCCGGCTCCGACTCGTTGCCGTCGAGAGCTGCCAGTTTCTCGGCGGCGGTCGTAAGATTGGGCTCGAGGTCAGTTTCGACGAGGTCGGCGGCATCTCGCAGCGATTGAGCCGCCTGCGTGGCGAGGCCGCCCTGTTGCTCGAGGCGGTCGGCGACGGCCCGTGCGTCGGCCGGCGATTGAACCTCGTTCGGATCGACATCTGCGACGCCACCTTCGTTGATCACCGTCACCACCCGATCGAAGATAGCGGCTTCTCGGTCGTCTGCGGCGGTTCGAAGGCGGTTAGCTTCCGACTGACCCTCCGAAGAGGTTGTAGCTTCGACTTCGGCGACGGTCTCGACGCTCTCGACGTCGACGCCGAGAAGGTTTGCCTTCTGCTGGAGTTGCTCGTTGAACGACGTGATCGCATCGTTCGCGTTCGCGATCTCGTTCTCGTTAACACTCGTGACGACATCAGCGACTGTATCCGATTCGTTATCTTCAGTTCCATCATCTCCCGAACCGTCGTCCTTCGCCTGGAGGGAGACGTCGACGGTCGCTGTTGCGCCTGCTTCGACCGTCACGGCCTCGCTGGCGTCCTGATATCCCGCCGCTGAGACGGCGAGTGTGTACTCTCCCGGATCGATATCGAGGGAGTAGCCCCCATCGTCGGCGGTCGTCATCTGCTGGTCACCGACAACGACGGTCGCGTTCGTGACCGCACCACCGTTGCCATCGGTGACCGTGCCTTCGACCGTCCCGGTGGACGGTTCGGCCTCGAAGGCGCTCAGTTTCTCGGCGGCAGTCGTAAGATTAGGCTCGAGATCGGTTTCGACGAGGTCAGCGGCGTCTCGCAGCGACTGAGCTGCTTGCGTGGCGAGGCCGCCCTGTTGCTCGAGGCGGTCGGAGACGGCCCGTGCGTCGGCCGGCGATTGTACCTCGTTCGGATCGACGTCCGCGACGCCGCCTTCGTTGATCACCGTCACCACCCGATCGAAGATGGCGGCTTCTCGGTCGCCGGCAGCGGTACGGAGGCGGTCGGCCTCCGCCTGTGCTTCGGCGGCTGTCTCAGCAGAGACCGTCGCGACCTGGTCGACGTTCTCGACGTCGACGCTAAGGAGACTAGCCTTCTGTTGTAATTGCTCGTTGAACGATGCGATCGAATCGTTCGCGTTCGCGATTTCGTTGTCGTTGATGCTTGTGATGACCTGGCTCAGATCGTCGTTCTGTGTAACAGCGCGTTCAGCGCTTGGTCCTGCATCGGTACTTGCCCCGACAACCCCGAGAGGGACAGCGACGACTGAAAGCAATACCAGTGCAGCTAGTGTTGTTGCCCGTATGTTTCTGTTTGTCATGGCTCTCACGCCGACTGAGAGATCAACAACGACCCGATAGTAATTTTCCCCGGAAATAACTGTTGTTTTTATAAACCAGAAGGGGGCACAGACTACTTCAACGGAGACTCGGAATACGTGGGCCTGTGGGATTGCCGTAGAACAATGTATGAAACTCAAGCGGCGGTGTATCGCCTCCCTGCTCGCGCCTTCGACGCTCGCTGAGGATAGCGCGGGACCGAAGGCCCCGCTGACCATGCAAACGGCGGAGCCGTGAGCAGAAGGGGCCTTAGCGCCTCAATTCAGGTAAAACAGGGACGCAGGTACACCCGAGTGTGCGGCAGTGCCTCCGTCGGCGATTTTATTGTCGGCTGTGAGACAGCTACTGCGTTTCGCAGATCGCCAGGAAGTTCTCGAATATCTCCTCTCCCTGTTCGGTGTGGGCAACTTCGGGGTGCCACTGGACGCCGTAAAGATCCCGGTCGGAGTCGCTCATCGCTTCGACGTCGCAAACGTCGCTTTTCGCGGTCAGTTCGAAGCCGTCCGGGAGTTCCTTCACCTCGTCTGCATGGCTCGCCCAGACACGCGTTTCAGGATACAGCGAACCGGTTAACGGGTCGTCGTCGTCGACGATATCGACCGTTACGTCCGCGTAGCCGCCGTACTCGCCCCCGCCGACGCGGCCGCCGAGTTCCTCGGCGATCAGTTGCATCCCCAGACAGATTCCCAGAACCGGGACATTCTCCTCGAGGTATTCCGCAGAACGCCCGGTGCGGTCCATGTCCGGGCCGCCGGAGAGGACAACCCCGTCAGCAGCTACTTTCTCAGGGTTCGTGTCGTTATCGATCAACTCGGTGTCGACGCCGAGGTCGCGAAGCGCCCGGCGTTCTAGATGGGTGAACTGCCCGTGATTGTCCACTACGACGATCTTCGTCATTGCGTGGTCGTAGCGGGTCACCCGGTAAAAGCAGTCCGAAACCAGATCTCGATCGTGCACATAAAGACTGAACTGTTCGAGGGAAGCCCCTATCAGTACGCCCTAGAATCCGGATATAAGACCAGTGATGGATCGTCCGACTATTGACGCAGACGATCTGATGTGGGGATGGACCTGTCCACTTTGCAACGCACACGTTTCGGTGTCGAGAGATCCAGCCTCCGGAACGTTCAGGTGGGAGTGCGACGCCGACGCGTGTGAGGCCATCGGCTTCGGGTTCGCCTCGCGGCGCAGGGCCAGACTGGCCCTCAGAGAGTACTCCGAACGGTACGATAATCTCTATCGCTAGTCCGGGGTTTCCGTCACCCTCGAAAACCGGTTCGACTCCACGGCAGGTCCGGCGAGTGGGCGTTCCGGTACGTTTATGCATTCGTCACGGGATTGCTGGCACATGGCAGTCAATCTCGGCGAGTTCGAGCATCCGTCGTGGCTCACCGCGGCGGGGACGGGCATCGGGTACCTACTAATCCTCGCGGTGCTGACGCTGGCTCTGTTCGTCGTCCCCTGGATCGTCTTTCTGCTCCTCTAGCAGGAAGGCGTCCAACGACGAAATCGATACAGGGTGAGACGTATCGGTCGCAGATCCCTGCTCTCCATCGTTTGCTACACGGATCGAAAGTATTGCACCGTCGTTACAGAGAGAGCGAGCGCTTTTCCGGATGCGAGGATCGTTCCCTGGCAAAGTTCGTGACTACGAGTGGTGCCAACGACTGGGTTACGTCCGTCCGCGGTGATTCCCCACTTCGAGGACTGATTTCGCCACGACAGTGGGTCGAGCGCTATTGTAGTCGTTGAACGTCATTGTGCACCCCCCTGATGAATACGCAGCCAGCGAGTTCTCGCTGGCCGCAGCAGTGTGAGCGGTGGGTACATCGTTTCAACGACGGTATAGTTCATGACGAATCGATATACACGTCTCAGAATACGTCCCTTCTGCTCCGTCTTCCGGACTCGTAGACCCTCTAGTCGCGACCGACCCGACGATGTATCGACTCGCTCGAAAAAAGTATTTAATGCGTCTTCCAAAACAATGAGCGCTTGCTAACCCACGCCCAACCGTCTTTCCTGTGATGCTCGTCTCATCCACCAGGAGTAATGTATGATCGATACACGAATAAACAAATACATCTCGGAGAGATCTCGATCCGCAACTGAGTACCGGTTCGGAGATGAGATCCCGCCAAGTATTGCTGTGGTTCAGGCAATCTGTGATCTCGAAGATAGTAGCCCGATGAGTGCCCCGGCCGATGTCGGATTCGTCCTTCACGATCACATCGATCCGGGGGCCCTCGATACGATTCTCTCCCGCGGAAGCGGTCTCGGCGAGGTCGTCGTTTCGTTCGACGTCGCAAGCGAGAACAGGTATGCCATCGAAATCAGCGACGACGGGCGGCTTACTATCCGTGACGAGCGCGGTGACTAGCTCCAAATCGTCGCATCCAGTACTGATTCGAGTATCGCAGCGATGTACCGACGTCGACCGGTCGCAAACACGGGTTCGGATCCGGTCCTGGCCGGTCGACGACAGCGACTTTAGTCTGGTGTCGAACGTACACTCGCGTGTTCCGATCGTCGTGCGTTATCTCCTCGAGAACGGGTCACAGGTGGCGGCCTCGGGAAGCGAGGTACCGGACATCCGTCGGAGACGAAACCGGTGGAAAAGCGCGGCCGGAAGGTGCGCGACCGCGAAATTTCGCACTCGGCAACCGATGCTCGAACGCATCGTCCCGAGGGTCCCGAGTCTGCGTGCCTCGGCGCGGATTCGGTCGGCTCTCGTCTTTCGCTCCGCTTCGTACGCCTCGAACGCATCGGCCGGCGTCCCGTGGCGATCGATCGAATGCGCCAGCATAAGCGCGTCCTCGATCGCCTGTGCTGCACCCTGCCCGGCAAACGGCACCATGCCGTGTGCCGCATCACCGGCGAGCACGACGGAGCCCCGGGACCATCGGTCGAGCGAGGGAACGTCAGTTAGATCCGTCCGAAAAACATCCGCCGGTTCGAGTGACTCGAGCACGGACGGGACCGGATCCGGAAACTCGGCGAATCGGTCGCGAAGCACCGCCGTCAGTTCTCGGGAATCTATCGCGTCTGCCGCTCCTTTCTGAACCGTCGCGAACCAGTAAAACCGATCGGAGGCGATCGGTGCGCCGCCGGTGTACGTTCCGTCACCCCAGACCTCGAATCCGAGCCTGCGATGGCGGTCGAGTGACTCGATCTCGGCGATAGCCCGATAGACGACGCTATCAAGCGCTTGCAGTTCGACGTCCGGGGCGATCACGTTCCGGACCTCGGAGTCGATGCCGTCCGCTCCGATGAGAACGTCAGGACGAACGAGCGTCCCGTCGTCGAACAGGACGGCCGGCGATTCCGTCCCGGTAACGTCCGTACACGCCATTCCAGTTTCGACGTCGGTACTCAATTCGTCCAGGAGTATCCGCTGGAGGTCACCGCGATGAATCGCGACGTAGCCGTATCCGAAGTCGCGACGCTCGAGTCCGTCTAGATCGAATCGTTGGAGTACCCGTCCGTCCGGAGACCGAATCTGTACGTCCTCGAGGGGGACGCCTGCGGCCCGAACGCGGTCGACGATGCCGAGGCGGTCGAAAACGAGGAGGGCATTGGTCTGCAAGAGCAGTCCGGCACCGATCGGTCGGTACTCGGACGCCGCCTCGTAAACGGTCGGCGACAGTCCCCGTTGCTCGAGCGCGATCGCGGTGGTTAATCCACAGATTCCGCCGCCGACGATGGCGATATCGGACGTCGTCTGGCTGTCGTTCATACGCCATTCTTCGGCGGCGTCGACGAAGCGCCGGCTGCAAGTTATTCGCGGTTCTTTAAGTCCGACACCCGTGTCTGTCCTCGCGTATGCGCTATCTCACGGTGCTCGCCCACCCCGCTGAAAGCAGCGGGTTCCATCCGCTCGGTCGAGCTCTCTCGGACGAGCCGTCGATCGAACGAGAAGCGATTCACAACGTCGAACTCCTTCCCGACGGAACGGTACTGTTGCTCGCCGAGGGAAGCGGCGACAAGACTCGTTACGAGGAGATCATGCGGGATTCTCCCGCAGTCATCGACTATCTCGTCTCCGGGGGGACGCGGTGGATGGCGGTGAGTCAGTTCGAGCCAACGGATGTAACGCGCCGGATACTGGAACTCGAACGGGAGTCGGATATGATCCTCGAGATGCCGATCCGCATTACGTCCGACGGGTCGCTTCGAATAACGTATCTGGGAAGCGAGTCAGACTTGCGGGAGCTGTTCGAATACGCCGCTGACGCGGCCGCAGTAACGTTCGAGGTCGTCAAGACAGGTACGTACGAACCGGATGAGGGATCGTTTACGAGGGAACTGACGGCTCGACAGCGGGAGGTGCTCGAAGCGGCCGTCGAAGTCGGATACTACAATGCACCCCGGCAGGCGACGCACGAAGACGTGGCGACAACCGTTGGAATTGCACCCGCGACCGCCGGAGAACACCTCCGCAAGATCGAGGAGCGAGTGTTCGGTGCGCTGGTTCGGTGAGAGTGCGTTCTGGAACTCGTCGATCCGATCATCGACTCTCTTGGGCCACCGGGAGTACGCTCCGTGGTCGAACTTCTTTTCTCGACGTGGGAAATGACCAATGGTACTAGGTATGAATATCCTTATAAGCTGTTGGATTGATGAGATTTCATGGGAAGCGGGCGACAGCAATCGTCGGGCAGACAGGCCGAGCGGATCGATACAACGCACACTCTCGAGGAAAACGACGGTCGACCGAGCCGGCGTCGATTCCTGCGGGCGATCCCTGTAGCCGCAGCTGGTCTCGGTACGAGCGGTCTTGGCAGCGCCAGCGATACCAGCGACTTGGACCGAAAGGGTGAGTTCCTCCCCGGAATCACGAAATGGGGTGACCACGTCCGACTCGGAAACGGACGGGCGAGGTCGTTCACGACGGGGACCCGGTCTGGCGGACCGACCCACCACGGACTGTACATAGAGCGCGCTGTCCTCGACGGGCTCCCGTCGGCGGGCGACCTCGAGGCTGCCGGCGAGTCGCGGTATTCGGACAAGTACGGTCCGACCGGTCGGGCACTCCCGATCCATCACCGGTGGTCCCAGGAGTTTTTCCTTCCGCTTCCGGCATCGACCGCGACGCCGTTTACGTTCCTGGGGGTGAACTGGAACCCGGCCGGCCATCCACCCGTCTGGTCGGCGCCGCACCTCGATATTCACTTTCACATGCTTCCGGCTGCGACCGTCGACGCGATCACCGGTCCCACCGCGCCGTCGTACGAGTTGCCGGCCGAATACCTCCCCGGCGGGTTCGTACGCAGTCCAGTCGTCGACGAACGGGTCATCACCGACATGGGCGAACACCTGGTCGATCCGACCGTCCCCGAAATGAACGGCGGGACGTTCACGAACACGCTCATCTGGGGTGCGTCCGACCCCGACGGGGACGGCACGGCCGAACTGACGTTCGTCGAACCGATGCTCACCCGCGAGTACCTTCGAGCACACTCTGGGACCGAGAGTCGGCCGATCGCCCAACCAACGACGTACGCCCGAGCCGGGACCTACCCAACCAGGTACAGCGTTCGCGACGTGCCCGGTGCGGACGCGATCGCGATTACGATCGACAGCTTCGAGTCGTTCGAGGGCGACGCCTGAGCGCGGCGAGGCTGTCGTGAGCGACTCGAGTGACCCGATACTCTTCGACAACAGCGCAAAAGGGATACAGCGCAAACAGGGTAACGGCGCCAACAGGGTAACAGCGCAAACAGGGAACAGCGCAAACAGGTTCCACAACCGGCGACCGGAATAGCGGTTCGAGACGGTAGTAACGGGTATTACACTGTCCGCCGTCGAACGATTCCAGCGAACGTCATCTCACCGCGAGGTGACTGCGTCAATCGTGGTCGGTAGTAGCGCATCCGTCCCGGTTTCCTTTTGAATGGAATCGAAACCGTCGAAGCAGGTTTGCGCTCGTAAATCCAGCGGCGGGAACGACCGTGATACCGAAGGCAAAAATCCGTTAAAAATGGCCCACGAAGTATAACTGTGGACAGAAACGAATACGCGATCCTCTCGATCATCGCGCTCGCGACGGTCGGCATCGGCGTATTCACGACGACGAAGCCGTTGCGTGCGTTCTTCCTCGAAAGCACGCGACAGTTCGTGACGACCACAATCGCGATGGTGTGGATCACGTGGTGGGCGCTCGTGATCGGATTCGCTATCGCAGGCGGTGTCGAGGCCTGGACGTCGAACGAGGCGGTCTCGGACCTCCTCGAGGGACACGGACCCCGCGAAATCGGCTACGGGTCGCTGTTCGGGTTCGTCTCCTCGTCGTGTTCGTACAGCGCTATCGCAACCGCGAAGAACCTGTTCAAGAAGGGCGGATCCGCCGCAGCCACCCTCGGCGCGTTCATGTTCGCCTCGACGAATCTCGTCATCGAGATCGGCGCCGTCATCTGGATCCTGCTCGGCTGGCAGTTCCTCCTGGCGAACGTCGTCGGCGGATTCATACTCATCGGGATGATGGCGGTGGGCTTCGTGTATCTCGTCCCCGACGCCGTCGTCGAACAGGCCCGACGGAACGTCCTCGAGGAGGGCGAAGCGACCGTCCAGGACCCCGTTTGTGGAATGGAGCTCAACCCCGAGGAGGCCGATTATTCGACCGAGCACGACGGCCAGACATACTACTTCTGCTCGCAGTCCTGTGCGGAAAGCTTCGACCCAGAGAAGGCGAATACCACCGTCCGCGAGCAGGCGACGTCGCTCTCGGGGTGGAAGGCGCTGGCCGACAAACAGTGGAAGGAGTGGGGAATGCTCTGGGACGAGATCGCGATCGGCTTCGTCTTTGCTGGGCTCATCGCCGGGTTCATTCCGCGAGAGGTCTGGACGTCCGTCTTTTCCGAGCCGACGTTCGGACTGCCCGTGTACATCGTCTGGACTGCAGCGCTCGGCGCGATAATCGGCGTCGCCACGTTCGTCTGTTCGGTCGGCAACGTCCCGTTCGGTGCCGTCCTCTGGACGAACGGGCTCCCGTTCGGATCGGTGCTCTCGTACATCTACGCCGACCTCATCGTCCCGCCGATCATGGACGCCTACCGCGAATACTACGGTTCGACGTTCGCTGCCATCCTCTCGGGGATGATCTTTATTTCGGCGGTTCTCACGGGGGTCATCATCCACTTCCTGTTCCTCGGACTCGGATTCATCCCGGACCCCTCGACGGCGCAGATCGCGGAGGTCAAAATCGAGATGAACTACAAGATGGCGCTCAACGTGGCAGCAACCGCGTTCTTCCTGTTCCTCTACTGGCTCCACCGCTCGAATACCCCCGACGAAGGCGGTCACGGCGAACACGCCCACGCTGCGGACTAACGCGTTCCCGTCTATCGACTCCCGTTCGGACGCATCTCGAGCCGAAGCAAAGCGGTCGTCGTCAACGAAAAGATCCGTGCGGCAGCGGGTACGTATGGTACGGACAGCGTCGGTCAAAGGAAGTCGGATTTTTGTCGCGATACCGTCAATGTCCCGTAACGACGGAGCCCCGCTCGATAGATGGACGGCCGCTCTCGAGACCGGTCTCCGCTCGTGCCAGCGGTCGAAACCGTGGCCTCCGCCGTGTCTCAGACGTTCTGGAGGGAGCACCGGTTAGGGCCGCGATACGGATGGCTCCACGTCAGGGGCCGACCACGGGGTCGCCGCTCGCGTCAGTCATCGGCCTCGGCCGCCACCGATCTCTCGTCGCCGTCAGTGGGTAGGTCTCGGTACACCTCGAGCGTCATCTCGAGGTTCGCGATTGCCGGCTGGAGAGACAGCGGTTCGAGCAGGTAATCGTCGAGCGTCTCGAGATCCGCGCGGATCTCCTCGAGGCGGACCCGCATACGGTCGTCGTCGCGCGATTGAACCGAATCGTCGTCGCGTGAGTTCATACGCGACCGTCCCCCGGGCGAACGTCGCTCTGGGGCGCGTCGTTCGACGGTGGAGTCGCCCTCTCGAGGGGCGGAGTGTCGCGAAAACGACCGCCAGTGTCGGTCGCCGAATGGACGGAGGCGGCGGACGTTCGTTCAGCCGGTGCTACCGAAACAATTTCGTAACTACGTGTTCGAATATACATTGTCCTTCAGCTGCGGAGGACGTAGGTCGGGTCTCCTACACCCGGCCAACCGTTTCGCACGTTGGCGGTTCTACGCCCTAATTTGAATCTCCCCAGTCAGTTACTTATACGTTATTGAATGTGTGTAACGAAGCGGTGATCGGATGTGACGGGTGACAGTGATGGTGGCGATCGAGTGTGACGCGTCGATCGGATGCCGTACGCTTCCCTGCGACGATCGGCTCGGACGAGTACTTGGATTCAGCGCCTCCGAGGGACAGAACGGAACCGGTGCCCTCACTCCCCGCTCCGTTGCTCGTCCGCTCGCTGTGACCACGGGTTGTCCGTGCCGAATCGGATCTCGAACCTGGCACCACCCGCCTCGCTGTCGGTCGCCTCGACAGTCCAGCCGTGAGCGCTGGCGATGCTCTCGACGATCGAGAGGCCAAAGCCCGTCCCCCCTTCGGTCGTGGAAAACCCCTTCTCGAAGAGTAGCTCGCGCTCGACGTCCGGGAGGCCGGGGCCGTCGTCAGCCACGTAGAATCCCGCCTCCGCTTCGAGGAGACCGACTGTGATGGTGACACCCTCGACACCTGCCCCCTCCTCCGATTCACGCTGTGTCTTGGCAGGCTCTGACGCTGAACCGTCCGTTCGACCGCGCTTCGAACCGTGTTCGATGGCGTTCGAGAAGAGGTTCTCGAACAGTTGGTGCAGTCTGGCCTCGTCGGCCGTGATCCGATACGCGTCGAAATCGACGATCAATGTTGCATCGTCGCTCTGAACCCCCTCCCAGGCGGACTCTGCCACTGCATCGAGTGCGATTGGCACGGTCTCTTCGACCTGCTGGCCCTGTCGTGCGAGCGTGAGGAGGTCATCGATGAGGTCGTCCATTCGATCGAGCGCCTCCTCGGCACGCTCGAAGTCCGCCTCGTCTCCGCTGTCGCGAGCCATATCGAGCGAGGTACTGGCCACGGTCAGCGGATTCGTCAGGTCGTGACTGACGACGGCGGCGAATTCCTCTAAGCGTTCGTTCTGGCGCTCGAGTTCCCGCTCGTACTCGTTCCGTTCACGGTTGCGAAACGCCCGGTAGACGATATCGGAGACGTCACTGACGAATTCGATCTCGTCTTCCGTCCACTCCCGCGGGCCACCGACGTGTTCGTGACAGATCGCGCCGATCATCTTTCCCTCCGACCGGACAGGGCTGTCCAACAACGCGCCGATGTCGTGGACCTCGAGGTAGTCGTCCGTCAACTCCGCCGTGCGCGGGTCTTCACGGGCGGTATCGGCAGCGATCGATCGCTGGGATTCGAGCGCCGAGAAATACGTTGGATAATCCGTCGCAGTTACCTGCTTGTCACTCGAGTGCTCGTCACGGCTCTTTTCGTAGTGATCCACGCAGTTGAGAGTCCCCTCGTCGTCGTCCGCTTCGAAGAGCCAGATGTTGACCCGAGGGACGTCGAGTACGTGCGCCGAGGTTTCGGTGATCCGTCGGGCAGCCGTTTCGAGGTCTCCGGTCGTGACTGCCTCGTCGGTAGCCAGTTCGACGAGCGTCTGTTGTTGGCGCTCACGGCGCTGTCGGCTCCGCTGTTCCTCGGTGATGTCGGTCCCGAAACCGATGAGCCGAACGACTGCTCCCTCGTCGTCGAAAATCGGCTCTCCACGGATTCGGAGCCACCGCTGGTACTGTTCGTCGGGATTGACACGGAACGTAAGATCGACCGGTTCACCAGCCGAAACCGTCTCCATGGCGTCCCGTACCTGCTCACGGTCGTCGGGGTGAACAGCACTTACCATATCCGTCGGATCGGTCCGAAGGGCGGTAATCGAACGACCGGAGATGTCCTCGTACGTGGAATTTACGTACAGCAACTCGCTCCAGTCGTGCGAGCAGATAAAAAGAATCTGATCCGTGTTTTCGGCGAGTTCGAGTAACCACTGCTGGGCGCGTTGGCTCTGGTACTGGGCGACCGCGTTCTGGACCCGATTGGCGAGCACTTCGTACAGTTCGGTATTCGATCCCTTCTGGAGGTAATCGGTGACACCTCGAGAGATTGCCTCGCTGGCGATCTCCTCGCTGCCTTTGCTCGTAAAGAGGATGAACGGGAGATCACCGTACTCGGCACGGACGTGATCGAGAAATTCCAGCCCGTCCATCCCGGGCATCTGGTAATCGCTCACCACACAGTCAATCGACTCCGATTGCAGGTGATCGAGCGCTTCTGGACCGCTCGTGGACGTAATCGTCGTGAACTGATCAGATTCTCGCTCTAACAGCTTCGAGATCAGCGCGACGAAGCCTGGATCGTCGTCGACACAAAGGATACAAACTGAGCGTGTGCGGTCGGATTCCAGTTCGGTGCTCATCTACTCGAGAAACGTCGTTAGTCAGTATCGCCGTTTTGGCCGACAGCCTTTCGGATCCGATCGGCCAGTTCGTCGAACTGAGCGGTGTCCGTGCTCTTCGTGACGTAGTCGGAGACACCGTTCGTAATGGCCTGACTGGCGACCTCTTCGCTCCCCTTGGCAGTGAAGAGGATGAACGGAATCGTCCCGTCACTCTCGCGGACTGTCTTGAGGAAGTCCAATCCGCTGATGCCCGGCATCTTGTAGTCGCTTACGATACAATCGAACGACTCCTCCTCGAGGTGATTTACCGCTTCACTCGTGCTGGTCGCAGTTGTTATCTCCATCTCGTCGTACTCGCGCTCGACGTATGCCGCAACGGTTTCGGGGAGACCCGGTTCGTCGTCGGTAAGCAACACTCGAATCGTCTCCAGATCGTCTTTTCGGCCGCGCGTTTCGGAGAGTCTCTCGATCGCTATATCACGACGGACCGCCAGGTCGAGCCACTCATCGACATCGTCACTGGTGGCCGTGAACTCGACGATTTGGTCGTCCGGATCGTATGAGATGAGCCCCTGTCCTGCGAGTTTAGGCAGGTGAACATGATACAACGAGATAAAGACGTGCTCACGGCCGCTCTCCGTAAAGTTTCCCTCGCCGATACCGACGAGTACGTCGACGAGTTCGTCGACCGTCGCGGCTCCATGTTGGCGAAGGTGGAACAGCACCGCTCGTCGTTTTTCGTCGGAAAGGACGTCGAATAGATCGTCACTCGAGATTTCATCTCTCCTGCGGTCCTCGTTCCTCCCGTGATTCTCGTTCATATATGCTGCATAGCGTCCTCTCCTTGAATAAGATTTATCCACCATTGAGCGGATATTCCATCAAATCATAACTATTCATAGACACAATGCTCACATTCGTCCGTTTTTGTTAGCAACTGGATTTATTACTCGCATTCGCTGTGTTCAGCATCGCTTGAACCGACTATTCACCGTCCGAATCGGTGACGATTTCGCCTGGCGGTTTCAACGGTTTTGGTAGCCGATATGAACCGCCGCTGGACAGTCGGTTGGATTGAACCGCGAAAATGGGATTGATCCGGAACAAATAATATATAGAGACGGCAACGCTTGCGTACATGGAAGTCCCGCTTCTCGTGACTGATTTCCTCGACCGGGCCCGCACGTACTACGGCGACGAAGAGGCGATCGTAGCCACGACGGGAGACCGATTCACGTACGACGAATTCGGCGATCGAGTCGATCGACTGTCCGCGGTCCTCCAATCGCGTGGGATCGAGAAGGGAGACCGCGTGGCGGTACTCGATCCGAACACCCACTATCACCTCGAGTCGGCCTACGGGATCATGCAACTCGGGGCGATTCACACGCCGCTCAACTACCGATTGATGCCCGAAGACTACGAGTACATGCTCAACGACGCCGGCGTAAAAGCGGTCGTGGCCGACTACGAATTCGCCGAGCAGATAGAGGCGATCCGAGACGAGGTTCCGGTGGAGACGTTCATCACGAACGATGCGTCCGCGGTCGATGGAGACTGGGAGGACTTCGAGACGCTCATCGACGGCGCGGAACCGACCTACGAGCGCCCGGAGATGAGCGAAGACGAGGTCATCACGATCAATTACACCTCCGGGACGACCGGCGATCCCAAAGGCGTAATGCGGACTCACAGAACCGAATCGCTACATGCCCAACTCGTGACGATTCACCACGAGATCCGGGACGACGACGTCTACCTATGGACGCTCCCGATGTTCCACGTCAACGGCTGGGGCCACATCTACGCTATTACGGGAATGGGAGCGAAACACGTCTGTACGCGAGGCGTCGATGCCGAGGAGATATTCCGTCAGATTACCGTCGAGGACGTCTCGTTCCTCTGTTGTGCCCCGACGGTCCTGAGCCTGCTCGACGAGTACCGACAGGAAAACGACGTTGCGACCGAGGGAGACGCGCCGATGCGCGTTACCGCGGCGGGGTCAGCGCCGCCCGAGAGCGTCATCGAAACGGTCGAAGAGGAGTTCGGCTGGCACTTCCGTCAGCTCTACGGGGCGACCGAGACGGGACCGTTGATCGGCACCTCCGCGACCCGGCGGCTGATCGACGAGGACAGCGATACTCGCTTCGGACTGAAGAAACGGCAGGGGATCGCTCCCCTCGCTACCGAAGTCGAAGTCGTCGACGACGACGGAACCGAAGTCCCGTGGGATGACGAAACGGTCGGGGAAATACTCGTTCGGGGCAATCAGGTCATGGAGGGCTACTGGGAGAAGCCCGACGAAACCGAGAAGGCGTTCACCGAAAAGCGCGACGGCTGGTTCCACACCGGCGACCTGGCCGTCGTCAACGAAGACGGTATGATCGCGATTCAGGACCGCGAGAAAGACATCATCATCTCCGGCGGTGAAAACATCTCGAGCATCGAACTCGAGGATACCCTGTTCGACCATCCGGACGTGTCGGACGTAGCGGTAATCCCATCGCCGAGCGAGAAGTGGGGTGAGACGCCAAAAGCGTTCGTGGTGCCGACGAACGATGACCCGCAGAACCCGCCAGTTTCCGAGGACGAACTGACCGACTTTACGCGCGAACGGCTCGCGGGCTACAAGGTCGTCCACCGCGTCGAATTCGTCAAAACCCTCCCGAAGACGACGACGGGGAAAGTTCAGAAGTACGAACTCCGCGAAACGGAATGGGAGGACGAAGACGGGATGGTCGGGCAGGGATAACCGCGTCCGCGAGTCCGGTTTTTGCGGCTTCACCGCCCTCGACTGGCGGTGCTTTCTGCTCGCACGTGTGCAAGGAATGGGTGCTCGGAAATTGCAGTACTGCGCGACCGGTAAACTGCAGTCCGTGACGGGGGCGCCAGATCAGGCGATTCAGGTACGAGCGCGTCTCGAGGCCGAAACGAACGGAAGTCTCGACCGGACGTCGTCAGTCACTGCCGCCGTCGGTATCGAGTTCGAACTGCTCGTTTTCCGCGACGGCGTTGAGGACGATGCTGGTGTTCGATCGATTGATATCGGGGTCGGTGATGATCGATTTGATCTCCTCGTTCATGTCGTCCGTATTTTTGAACTTGCCGATAGCGATCACGTCGTAATCCCCGGTGACCTCGTACACCGAGATCATCTGGCGATGGTCTTTCAACGAGTCGGTGATTTCGGGGAGCGCGTCACCCTCGGCTTTGAGCTGCATCACGGCAGTAACGTCGTATCCCGCCGAATCGTAGTCGACGACCGGCGTGTATCCGCGAATGACGTTCTCATCCTCGAGTTCGGAGAGGTGGTTGGAAACGGTAGTAACAGAAACGTCAAGTTCTTCGGCGAGGCTTCGAAGGCTGGCACGGCCGTCGTTGAGCAGTTCGTTTACGAGGTCCGTATCGAGGTGTTCGTACGTCATTTGAATAGTATAAATCGGGCCCTATATTAGGGGATTACGGATATCCATTTTCGGATTCGATTGGTGTGGCTTCGACGAGAAGGGGGTATCGATGTGGGGTCGGCTCGAGTGTACGCGTGTCTCTCTTTCCACCCGTCAATCGTCCACATTCGTCTTTCCCTGGCTCTCATCCCGGTCACGACCTCGTTTCTCTGTCGAACAGGATTTCAATATTCTTCCATTCCGTATTCGATCACTTTCGTTCTTCACGGCGCTGACTCGGAAACGCAACGACGTCGAGGCCCGGACTGTAGAAATAGACCGGCTCGGACGTCGGGTGGGCGAACCCGTCGGCGGTCAGCAACGTATTCGTTTCCACGTCGGCAGCGGCCGGATACAGCGTCCACGGTTCGTGGTCGACGTCGGTATATCGGAGCGATCCGTCCGGGGATTGCGTGTAAAATCGGTAGCGCTCGACGAGGAACGATCCCAGCGGATCGTCCGGAGCCGAGATCGGTTCCCCGGTCGGCCAGTAGGTAGCCTCGTAGTTGGCGGGTCGTGCACCGGGATGGCGTCGTCGGCTCCGGAACCGTACCTTCCCGTCCGTTCCGTCGATCGAAATACGAGCATAATAGTACGGCAAGTGATGGAAGTACCGTGCGCCGACGACGCTCGCCAGTCCCTGCGCGTCGAGACTGAAGAAGTAGACGCTCGGAACACCGTCGCGAGTGACGTACGTTCTGACGTTAATTTCCGGCAGCTGAATGCCCGCCCGTTTCGGGACTCCCTTCGGCCGCACTGCAACGTTGGTAAACGGGATCACCGAGAGCCAGGCGGACCCGTCGTATACGTCGGCCGCGAGCGCTTCGGGGAGGTGGGCCTCGATCACGGCCGGATCAACCAGCCAGTTCTCGAAGAGGAGGTGTCGCCATCCCATTTCCAGCGCGATGACCATACTGATGATTGAGTGCCCGAATCGAAAAACACCTCCGTTTTGCAACAGGTGGTTCGAGGCCGGGTGCTGCTACCACGTACGATACTCCCCTGTCAGATCACTGTCTCGACGACCGGTGTCGACTATCCGAACGATTCCAACGATGACTGAAGATTACGGTCTGCCGTCCCGTCCTCGAGGTCGTAGCCGACCAGATCGCGCATGTCGACGGCGTAGGTCGTTCCACCGTTCTCGAGGACCAGAAGCCGTCCCTTGACGCCGACGACGGACCCCGAAGCCAACGTCTCGCGGACCGGCCGGGCCTCGAGGTCGAACCCGTAGTCGAAGTCGAATCGGTCGACGACGTCGAACTCGGACTGGAGAGACGACCAGGCATCTTCGTCGACGTCGGCGGCGAGTGCCGCTATTTTCGGACCGGTCCTGACGCGGTCGATCAGCCGCTTGGCGATTTCGGCTTCGAGTTCGCGCGCGATTCGGCCGTTCGAAACGGTGTGAACGTGGACCGCGCGGTCGGCACCCTGTTCTCGCAACCGGGTCTCGAGGCGCCACTCACGGGTCACACCGACTTTGAACGTATCCGGGGCGAACGCGGCGATGTAGACGGCGTGGTCCTCGTAACAGTCCATCTCGTCTTTCAGGCAGGTGCCCGTACAGCGGGCGCAGATCCACGTACTCGTATGGTGTTCGCAGTAGGGTGCCGACGGTCGCTTACACGGGATGTGCTCGCCGTCGGTGATGGTCCCGGCGCAGTGGCGGTCCCCGAGCGAGAAGGAGAGGGTGGTGCCGGGTTCGAGGGTCTGGTGCTCGATCGAACGCTGACCAGAATCAGCGTTGCTCAGAAGGAGTGTGGAGCCGGTCCCGCTCGGTTCGTAGCCCACCAGTTGCACGATTGGACGTTCGGACTGCGCGCAAATAGACGTAGCGCTTTCACCGTTGTGCGGTGGAACTCGGAGGTCGCCGGTCCTGACGTGATGCCGGGCGTTACTATCAGATTCTGTGTATCGCTACAGAATGCCCTGTATTAGTTCGCTGACGCCACCATCTTTTCAGCGCCACGTCGTAGTATAATATCTCCGTAGTACAGCCAGTAGAGCATCCCCAGACCGGCAGTCTGACGAACGACCGGACCGCCGACCAACGATCGTCGGCCGCTTCTCCAAATGCTACGCGATACTCCGACGCCCCGGTTCAGCGAGGGCGGCAATTCGACCATGTCGGTCGATTTCGGTCTCTTTCGTTTCAGGACGGACAAGACCTATCTGTGACGGCCCCGAACCTCGAATTATGACGCTCGAGGGATCGCTCGAGACGACGGGAGAGGATTCTAGAGACGCGGTACTGTTCGTATTCACCGTCACCAACGACGGCGACGAAACGGTCGAACTCCGATTCTCGGACGCGTGTAAAGCGGACTTTATCGTCGCGGACGGCGACGAAGAGGTCTGGCGTTTCACCGACGGTCGCATGTTCGCGCAGGTACTCAGTTCCGAGACCATAGAGCCCGGTACGTCGACGAGCTACGAAGCGGAGTGGACCGATCCGGAGCCGGGTGAGTACGTTGCAAGAGCCGAGTTGAAAGCCCAGGATCGTACCTGTGAGGCTCGAATCGACGTTTCAATCCCATCGTGAATCCGCCGAGGGAAGGCAAACTGTCCGGACGATCGTGATACCGGCATCGGTAACCCGGCGATGTGGTCCGCCAGCGAAGTTCCTATACCGTCCCCATCCTAACCGCCACTTATGCAAGCGCTGGTCATCGCGGCACACGGATCGCACCTGAATCCGGACGCCTCCGACCCGACCTATGCCCACGCGGACACGATCCGCGAAACGGGCGCATTCGACGAGGTTCGAGAGGCGTTCTGGAAAGAGGAACCGCATTTCCGCGACGTGATTCGAACCCTCGAGTCCGACGAGGTGTTTGTCGTGCCGCTGTTCATCAGTGAAGGGTACTTTACCGAGCAGGTGATACCACGGGAGTTGCGCCTCGAGCAGTGGGATCCGAATAAATGGGCGTCCGACGGAACCAGCGCCTCGCAGGCCACGCTCGAGGCCGGGGACGTCGGGAAGACGATTCATTACTGCGGGCCGGTCGGGACCCACGACGCGATGACGGACGTTATCGTCCAGCGAGCCGAGACCGCGACCGAAGATCCCGATGTCGGCGAAGGGTTCGGCCTCGCGGTCGTCGGCCACGGCACCGAACGGAACGAAAACTCAGCGAAGGCGATCGAATATCACACCGAACGAATCCGCGAGCGGGACCGCTTCGACGAGGTGAAGGCGCTGTTCATGGACGAGGAACCGGAGGTCGACGACGTGACGGAGTACTTCGAGAGCCAGGACGTGGTCGTGGTTCCGTTGTTCATCGCCGACGGCTACCACACGCAGGAGGACATTCCCGAGGACATGGGGCTCACCGAGGACTACCGGCGAGGCTGGGACGTCCCGGCCGCGGTCGACGGTCATCGGATCTGGTATACGGGTGCCGTCGGTACCGAGGGGCTGATGGCCGACGTCCTCCTCGAGCGTGCGGCCGACGCCGGTGCCGGTATCGGCGAGGCTCGCGAAGCGGTACGCGAACTCGCCGGTTCACCCGCGAAAGCGGTCGCCGAATCGACTTCGAGAACGGGTACGGGGGACTAACGCGTGACGGTGGCGTCCGATGATCACGAGATCCTGGTCGACTGCGCGTCGTCGGGCATCGCGTTCGACGGGCTCCGCGTCGACGAAACGGACGAGACGTACTCCCTCGAGACCCCGGAGAACGAATGGACGGGCCTCGAGAAGGACGAACTCGAGCAAGCGCTCGAATCGTGCGAAGAGTACGTCACGAACTGGCGGTACTGGCAGAAAACGGTCGGCGGGGAGGGTACGTCACGCCGCGAGTTCCTCCGATGGTGCGAACGGGCGCCGCTCGATGACGCCAACACGAAGACGCCACGGGATGGCGCCTTGGACGACGGAAACACCGGCGAACGGGCCGTCGAGGAGCCACTCGCGGTCCCGGAGCGGTACGATGCGCTCCGTGACGGCATCGACCGCCAATGGGGGCAACTATCCATCACGACGCGCTTTCTCGACGTCGACGAGTCCAACGGCGCGAGGGTCTACGATCTCTGGCACGTCGCCGACGCCAACAGCGATCTCGTCGACCTCGAGGTACACGACGACCCACGTGACGCCCGCGAGATTGCAACGTACGACGAAGACGGCCGCTACCGGCCGCTGAAGACCGCACCGTCGCTCGCCTCGGGATGGGCCTTTACCGGTCTCTCGGGCGACGAACTCGTCGAAACAGTCGGATTCTTCTACCCGGCAACGGTCGCCAACTGGCACCGCGAACTGTCCGGGAACCTGGACGTCGACCACTGGCTCGAGACCGCAGAACGACAGACGGGAATCTACGATGTGGTCGACGAACTCCCTCGCGAGGCCGTCGCGTGGTTGGCAGAAGCATGTTGCGACGATTCGCAGTGTCTCCGGCGCCGCGAATGGGAGTACGACGAGGACGACGACCTCGGTGTCGACGGCGGCGACGGCCAGTTTCCCTGCCGCGAGCCGTGTTCGCTCGTGATCGCCGCCGCTCGGAGGTGGGCGATTCTCGAATCCGAGACGGAACGGACGTACCAACTCGAGTTGACGACGAGCGAACTGAATCAACTCGAGGAGTTGATCGACGCCGTCGCAGAAGGTCGCACCGACGAGATCCGCGAGGCGGACGTCACCGACGGTGCGAACCGCTATCGGGCCCGATATCTCCGGGCGAAACGATTCGACGAGGACGGAACGCTCGATGCAACGCAGGTCGACGACTGATTCCCGCTAGCTCGACCGCGAATCGTGGGGGGAAATTACCAGACAAGTAACAAGAATGCCACGACGACGCCGACTACGACGATACCGAGACCGGCCGTCGCGATCGGACTGGCGATCGTCGCCGCCGTCGTTGTTGCGATCACGATCGCAACGACTCCGAGTGCAACAACCGCAAGCGACGCCGGTTCGAGTCCGCTAACTGCGGTGAATTGATCGATTGCGTCCTCGAGAGCCGTTGAATCGGGCTCTCGCCGAGTCGGTTCGGACAGGGAATCGTCGATATCGACAGCCGGCGGTCCGGGGACGACGGTCACGTCGATCGTGACTGATTCCGAGCCGTAGCCCGTTACCACCTCGAGTCGCCCGTCAATGGGCTGATCGATGGTGTCGGCATCCACGACGACTGGAACGGTCGTGACGGCATCCGGTTCGACGTAGTAGTTCGACTGCTCTATGGACGCAATCCGTTCGAGGTCACCGTCGAGGCGACAGTGAACGTGCGCGGGCGACACGTGGCCCTGTAAACGGAGCGCGACCGATCCGTCGGTCTCGAGCGTACCAGCCGCTGGCTCGAGTGCGTCTGCATTCCCGCGGTTGACGTGGACGGTGACTTCGGTCCTGGGCACGGTAACTCGGCCCGGTCAGGCCGGTGTTTCCTCGCGCATATCCGGCGGGAGCAGGTTCGGAATGCCGTCTTCGATCGGATATCGTTCGCCGCACTCGGTGCAGACGAGGGCTCCGCCGATGACCTCACCCTCGTCGTAGGCAGCGTCCTCGAGTTCCAGATCGTTTTTGTCGAGCGGACAGCAGAGAATGTCCAGTAACGACTCTTTCATATTAGGTAGGATCGTCGCCTCCAGCAAAAGGTTTCGGGAAAACGCCGGGGTAGAAGCTTTTCTCTCCCGTGGTCTGGTAGCGGAGAACTGCCTCACGGTCGTCCGAAACGCTGCGATCGTCGGGATCGCCAGAGAGGGGAACTCCCGGACGGCAGAATCCGAGGCGATGGTTCCTTCCCACCGCCGGATCGATGGTGGTCGAGAGAAGTTCGGACGCTATTCGTACGGGGTTTCGACGACGACGGTTTCCTCGCGACCGGGACCGACGCCGACCGCGTAGATCGAGGCATCGAGCTCGTCTGCGACGTACTCGAGGTAGCGACGCGCGTTTTCGGGGATCGCTTCGTAGCCGTCCTCGGCGGTCGCGGCCCAGTCGACATCGGGCCACCCGTCGAACGTCTTGAACGTGGCTTCACACCGGCCCCACGCTTCGGTCGTCGGGGGCATCGTGAGGATTTCCTCACCACCGAACTCGTAGCTGTGACCGACCTTGACTTCCTCGAGGCCGGCGAGGACGTCGATGTGGTTAACCGCGAGTCCGGTAAAGCCGTTTGCACGGGCTGCGTGTCGCAGCATCGGCATGTCGAGCCAGCCGACCCGACGCGGGCGGCCGGTGACGGTTCCGTACTCCCCGCCTTCGTCGCGGATGTAAGTCGCCAGTTCCTCCTCGTCGTTGCCGACGGCTTCGTCACCTCGCGGCTCCGCCGCTCCGTCCTCTGCGGTCCGCTGGGCCGCGCTCGCGTCGTAGTCGGGCGTCTGGCCCTCGACTCCGCCGAGTTCGGTCGGCAGCGGGCCGGTTCCGACGCGCGAGAGGTAGGCCTTGACGATGCCGATGACTTCGCCGTCGCCGATGACGGTCGGCCCGAGTCCGGTGCCGACGGTCGCCCCGCCAGCGGTCGGGTTCGAGGAGGTGACGTAGGGGTAGACGCCGTGATCGATATCGAGGGACGTCCCCTGTGCACCTTCGAGCATAACGTTCTCGCCGGCGTCGATGCGATCCTGGAGGAAGGTCCCGCAGTCGACGGTCATTCCCTCGTCGGCGAGGCGCTCGCCGTACTCACGATACGTTTCGTAGAGATGATCGATATCGAACGCCTCACCGGTCTCCGATTCGAAAACCTTCTCGGCGAGAGCTTTCTTCTGTGGGACGACGTACTCGAGTCGTTCGCGCAACACGTCAGGATCGAGCAAGTCGCCGACGCGGACGCCACGACGACCAGCCTTATCCTCGTAGGTTGGACCGATGCCGCGCTTGGTCGTTCCGGCGGCGAGGTCGTCTTTCTCTTCTTCCTCGATACCGTCGAGCGCGCGGTGATACGGAAGGATTACGTGTGCGCGCTCGGCGACGCGGACGTCGGGATCGAGTCCGCGTTCCCGTAGGGTGTCGATTTCGTCGAAAAGCGTCTCCGGGTTGACGACGCACCCGTTACCGAGGACGCCGATTTTCCCTCGAACGGCACCTGACGGCACGAGCGACAGTTTGTACTTCGTCCCGTCGTGAACGACGGTATGTCCAGCATTGTCCCCGCCTTGGTAGCGGGCAACGACGTCGGCGGCGTCGCCGTACAGATCGACGACCCCACCCTTGCCTTCGTCGCCGAGTTGCGACCCGACGATAGTGACGGTCATAACAGCGGCGGATTCTTGCCCGGCCGATAAACAGATTACGGTATACGGGTGCCACCGAGGGATCACACGGTTTTCGTTCGCCGGGAGGCCGAAACGATCGATCGCTGTCGCTGACCGCTATTGGTCTCGATACGACTGACCGATCCGACTTGCGTTAGTTTTCCATCCGAACTCAATCGAAAGAATAACCAGGATCGGAAGCGTTAACTACTGACAGGAACGAGCATTCAGTTGGGAGTGGTCGTTTCAACAGCCGAGAGTAACTTTTAAAAGGCCAAAAGACAAGTTAACAAATGCCATGATAGACCGACTTGAGAAGGAAGTCGATATGTTGGAGCGCCATCTCCAGGTCCTGAAGATGGTCATCGAGAACGAACCGATCGGGATCGTCAAAATGTCGAACGAAACCGGCTACCCACACCACAAGGTACGCTATTCGCTGCGAGTCCTCGAGGAAGAAAACCTGATCGAGCCCTCGAGTCAGGGAGCGATCAAAACCGAGCGCACCGCGGAGTTCGTCGACGAACTCGACGGAAAAATCGACGATATCGTCGACAAACTCGACGGGATGAAAATCGAAGACGTCGCTGAGATCGAAGGATAGTCTCACGTCTGGGTCGGACACTGTCGTCTTGCCCTGCAATCGATAGCTATCGTAGCGCAATCGATTCTCTACCGTCGTTTTTCGCGTTCCGTGATACATCGCTGACGCCTCATCGCGTTACTGTACAGTACTGGGCGGGCCGTCCGTTAAAATCCCGTCGACCAGCGCAGTCACTGGCAATCCGTTGACTAGCGCTGTCTCTGTGGCTACCCGACGCAGTATACCGGCCGTAGTGGACGTTACTGTTGCGAATTTCGATCGAACAAACGGGACTCGTAGCCATAGTGACAGCCTAGAATTCCGGCTTGGTCGTCCCGGACCCGTCGTTCTCTCGGACAGTTTTGTCAGCGGCCTAGAGTTCTGGTACGTTCATATGGAACCCTTCTGAACGTGACTCGGCCAGACAGAGGTGATAGCCCTCCTTCCGCGAAAGATTAATGTAACTTAGTTTCGAGCCACGGCTGAGAAAGCCACTACTCGTCGCCTGTTCGGCTACCTCGAGTGCACCGGGCTGGAAATAACTCGAGGTGACGGCGATCGACGCCGCGAGCGATGGATAGTTTGCCTTCACCGCAGACGACGCTTCTTCCAGCTGTTCGAGAAGTTCCCTCGAGGCAGGTTCGCGTGAATCGTTGAGAGTGGCCAGCACGAGCGGATTCCCCATTTTGTCGTACGCGACGATGTCGAAGGTAACCTGATCCGGGACGTCTTCGGTGTCGTCGTCCGCGAGCGAGATAGACGCATCGAGTTCGGCCCGGTCGATTCGCGGAATCGCATCGTAGAGATCCACCAACCCGTTCGCATTGCCGGTGTCGCGAATCTCATAAAGGAGCGTTTCAGTGAGCCAGTCGACGAACTGGTATTGCATCGTCGACGTAAGAAAGTCCTCGTAGGGTTGGTTATCGACGACTGCATCGGCCGAGTCGAACTGTGTGTGGTGTTCGAGCCGGAGGTTCGATGCAACCTCACTGCGATCAGCAGCGCCGTCGTGGGCCGTCTCGAGAGTCGCCTGACTCTTCGAGGCGTACCGAACGAAGAGGTTCGTTCCCGAGAGCGCCTGCTGGGGAGAGAGTCGGGTATCCGCGTTCGAACCAGTCTCCGCCGCAGCGGAATCGCGTTCGCGTTCGCGTTTCAGTTCCGTTTCGAGATCCTGGATACGAGACCGGAGGCGTTCGACCGTCGCAGAGAGCTCGTCGTTCTGTGACTGCAACCGGTTGCGCTCTGCCTCGAGTTCTTCAGCTTTCGATACGAGCGCGTCGCGTTGCTCTCGAAGGGTTTCGAGTTTTTCTTCGAGCGCGGAACTACGGTTTTGCTCCCGCTGGGCCGTGGATTCCGTCGATCCAGTACGCGCAGATTTCTGCTGGCGAGTTCGGTTCGCAGATTGGCCATCGGTACCGTCTGACGAAGAGCCGCCGGCCGCCGCCTCCGTCGTCCCCGCCGCGGCCCTCGAGTCAGACTGCGTCTCGGACGACGGGCTGGCAACACCGCGACCCGTATTCGACGTCGATGACGACCGTTCGTTGCTCGCGGTCCGGTTTGCGGGACTCGCTGCCGTCGTTTCCGTCTCACTATCGTCCGGATCGATCGATGGAATGCGTCGCGTTTCCCGCCACTGTTCTTCGCGTTCGAACTGCTCCTCGAGGTCGTTTCCGTCGGTTTCTGCCACGTCGTCCGATTCCGATGACGGCGTTTCGGTCGTCGTGACTGTCGTCGTGGCTCGCTCCTCGCTTTGTGCGTCCTCGTTGTCGGCTTGCGTGACGTCGTCTTCGTCGTCCTCTTCGACCCAGGAGATGTGTCGGTCTAACTCTTCGGCTGCAGCCTCGACCTCCTCGAGGTCTGGATCTGTCGGTCCTTCGACCTCGACCGCCGTCGATTCTGCGTCGTCGGCGTCGGTATTGCTGTCCACTGACGTGCTATCTGTCGTCGCGGTCTCGTTTTCCGAGACGGCGGCAGGGGTGGAATCCGGCTGCGAGGGCGAAGATGCCGTCTCGGCCGGTGCGGAAGAAACAGCGTCGTCGCCCGCTTCCTCGGCCTGTTCTGGTTCGTTCGTTTCCGTCTGTCCCTCGGGTCCGCTCCCGTCGTCCGAAGTGATCGAATCCGAATCTGGATACGGATCAGCGGGTGATTCCCCACCAGTGATGCCGGCGGAAGTGGAATCCGAGTCCTGAGCGGACGGTCCGTTCGGAGTGATATCTGTGGGGTCCTCCGTGAGGTCGATATCGGACGGACTCGTCGGAGTATCGTCGACAGCTACATCTTCGGTCGGGTCGGGTCCTGCGTCGGTATCGTTGGCCGTCGGATCGTCACCAGAAATGTTAATCGGTTCGATCGAGGACGACGGTGAATCGTCGGTTGAACCAGATCCTGCGTTGTCCCCACCAGGGATGCCGACCTCGATATCTGAGGATTCCCCGTCGGTTCCGGTCCCTAGAGCGGGATCGGATTCGGAACCGGAACCGGCATCCGTTATGTCGTCGGAGGTGACGCTTGCGTCTTTCGTGTTGCCATCGCCGTCTGCCGGCTCTGGAACGTCCGTGACGTCGATGTCGACGTCGACGACCTCGTAGATTCCGACTTCGTCAGCTGCGCGGTCGAAGGCTTCATCGCCGGTGAGTAGCCGCTCGGCGTTGCCGATGTACGCGGCGGCCATGCGACGTCCGCCGTAGTAGACCGCATAATAGTCCCCGCTGAGTACGTTCTCGCTTAGTTCGACGTATCCGGTAAACGAGCCGTTCTGAAGCGTTTCGTCTACCTCCTGGATCGGCGTCTCGTTCGTATAGTAATTCGCTCGAGTGTCGCCGCCGCGTTCTTCCATCACACAGAGTAACGGGAGTGACGGGTGAGGTGCATCGTACCGCGTCCCCGAGGCGGTTTCGAAGTCTTCGATATCGCCGTCGAAGACGCCAACAACACGGCCATTGAGCATAAAGAGCCACGTGCCAGCCGCCGAGACAGCACCCGAGAATTCAGTAGCAGCGAGATCGGAAAGCCCGTCGAAACCACCGCTGAACGGGCGTGAATCCCACTCCTCGACGCGCTCGTGCGTGCGCGAGTCCATACGTCAACAAGCGGGAACCGGACCAAATACGTTTCGCCTAGAAAGCGTCTAGATTTTCTATATTTTCGATTCAGCGTCCTCGGCGAGTTCCTTCATTCGCTTGCCGATCCGGCCCGCGCTCGAGAATTCGTCCTCGCTCATCGCGCTGGCCAACGCATTGCCGAGGACAAATACAGCGTGTTTGTGTTCGCTTTTCGACTTGTGGACGTGCGAAGGATCGACGTCGAGCTGGCGGTACGGATCGAACAACGTTTCGTCGACCTCCTCGCGCTCCGAAAAGTACTCCATAATGACGACGAGTTCTTCGTGGAGCTCGAGAAGTTCGTCTTTGTGCATACGCGCTTGTAAGGACGGTTTCGATTTAAGCGTTGTGTGGCCGGCTGTCACAAATCTACGGCGGCGGGTTCGGAACTCCCGTGCTCCTCGCGGCGAAGGGTAACAACGGCGAGTATCAAAACCCAACCGCCAAACGCGACGGAAGCGACAAATTCGGGAACCGCGAACCACAACCAGGTGTCGAACCCGCCGCCGGGTAACACCAACCAGCCCAGCCAGCCCAGCAGGTGGACGATTCCGAGCCAGAACGACGTGATCGCAAGCAGCGCATCCTTGGCCAGTGTAGCGCCGGTGGCGTAGACCCAGCTCGCAAACGGGGCGACGCCGAACACGGTCAACGCTGCGAGCCCGTGGAGGCTCGTATCGAGATAGAGTTCGTTGTGGTCGAGAAAGAAGACGCCGACACCGATCATACCGACTACAGTTATCGCGAGGAGGACAATCCCGACTCGCTCGACGGTGTTGCGGCTCGCTATCCAGAGCCGCCAGACGAAAGGAGATCCGAGGAGTCCACTCGCGATCAATCCCCCGTTGAACAGCGGGAACGTCGGGGCTCCGTATCGGCCCATGCTCGAGAGCGACCGTTCCGCCCAGGTAAACGTCTCGGGTGGCGCGAGAATAGTTGCCAGAGTGACCGCGCCCACTGACATGATCGGTGCGGCGATACCGCAGTAGGTCGAAAGTTGTCTTATATCGGTCATGAAATTATGTCTAAATTGAATACTCATCAAAGTAACTATTCGAACGAATTACGGCGGAGAGGAAGTGACTATAGACCGGACGGGTTGCGAATAGGCAAAAACGGCTGTCGATCAGTCGGCACCGGCAGGGGCCGCGTCTGCTCCCCCGTCTCCGTCCTCGCGATGGTCTGCGGGGAACCAGGCGAGTTCGTGGTCTGCGGTGACCCGGACGCCGACGCGTTCGTCCAGATCGATCCGGTCGGAGTGATTGTGCATACACTCGATGGTTTCACCGTCGTCGAGCTCGACTCGGTAAAGAACGGTCGGTCCGAGATAGCGCCGATACACGACGCGGCCGTCCGCCTCTTCATCCTCCGCGGGGTACGCCGTTACGTCGTCAGGACGAACGAGAAGGTCGACCGTCGAACCGTCGTATTCGTGGGCCAGTCCGTGAACGTCGTCACGGAGGACGCGGCCGAGCGAAGTGTCGACGCTATCCCCGTGGACCTCGCCCGGGAGAAAACTGGCGTGTCCGAGGAAGCCGGCGACGAACCGGGACATCGGTTGCTGAAAGACCTGCTGCGGGGTATCGATCTGTTCGATGGTACCGTCGTTCATCACGGCGACACGATCGGAAATCGAAAGCGCTTCCTCCTGATCGTGCGTGACTGAGATGGCAGTGACGCCGGTCTCTTTGATGATTCGGCGTACCTCCTCGCGCATTTCGACGCGCAGGTCGACGTCCAGACTCGAGAACGGTTCGTCGAGCAATAGCATCTCGGGTTCGGGTGCCAGCGAGCGCGCGAGAGCGATCCGTTGTTGTTGACCGCCGGAAAGTTCGTCCGGATAGTGATCGCCGTGGGCCTCGAGACCGACGAGGTCGAGGAGGTCGTCGACCCGGGCCGCACGGTCGGCCTCGTCCCGATCTTGTATACCGAAGGCGACGTTTTCGCGGGCGGTCAGATGCGGGAAGAGCGCGAAGTCCTGAAAGACGACGCCGACGTCGCGATCCTCCGGCGGGACAAAGCGCTCGTCACCCGAAACGGTCCGATTTTGCAGGCTGATCCGTCCCGCGTTGGGTTTCTCGAGGCCGGCGATCAGTCGAAGCGTGGTCGTCTTCCCACAGCCTGAGGGACCGAGTAACGTCAGAATTTCGCCGTCGCGGACCGACAGCGAAAGGTCGCCGATGACCTCCTCGCTGCCGTATTGCTTCGTAATACCGTCGAGTTCGAGAACCGTCTTCTTGGTCGTCGGTTCCTGGGTTCGTTCCTCGACCGCCGTCGTAAGCAGTTGTCCGTTCGACATGTATCGGTTCCCCGGCGCTGGCCGGCGCACACTTACTTTAGGCACGCCTAAATCACTTATAGTTGCCGGTCCGGTCTCAGTAAAGAGAAAACGCGTACCGGGGGAGTATTACAATTCCACGCCGCTTGGAATTAAGCTGTGCTGGCGGAGGAGACTCCCCTCGTCGTCGTAAACGAGAAACGTTCGTTTATCGTATGTAACGAACGGTTCGTCGTCGAGCGTGATTTCGACTTCGTACCGTCCATCGTCGTCTCCAGTAGACTCACCGTATCCTCGCGCAGCCCGAATAAACTGGAGAACGTCGTCGGCATCTTCGTTGAGTTCGAGGATGAACTCACCGGTGATGCGGTTAGTTACGCTCACTACACCTGTGGTGGCGTCCCCGATCGGTCCCTGTAATCTGAGGGCCGCGTCCGTTTCGCTCGCCTCGAGAACGTGGTCGTCGGGACCAGTCAGGCGCTTGCGAAGCATCGTTGCCGGGCCGGTGAAATCGATCGATACCGAAGGTTTTTCAGGCGTGTCGTCGGTCTCGACCCAGTCGATGTTGGTTACGTTTAACGTGAAGTGCTCGCGCCTCATTCCGTACACGTTGCTTCGGACTCCCGGGGTATGAACGTAACGCACGACAGTTAAGCGATCTGAGTGAAAACTCCGCCTCCCACGACGGCTGGTTCAACTGCCGAGTCGGCCGTCTCATTTATCACGGTCGCGTCCGGACATGTCACGAAACCTGCGTTCAATGGAGCCCCCAGATTACAGCGAGTCGGCCGTCACTCGAGATGACAGCGATGACGTCGGTACCCGTCCACCCGAGAACACATCAGCGACGGCTGACGGTGACCCACCGCAAATATCCGGCGGTGACGAGTCTCACCGCGAGTCGATGATCGACGCGGCTCGGCGTACGATCCGTCGTCTCCTCGAGACGCTCCAGGGATCGACCGTCGATGTCGGCGAGTACGACCCATCCACCCACGGTCCGCTGGTTACGTTCGACGTCCCGGACGGCATCGAAGAGGTCGAGCGCTACTGGGTCGATGCACCGTTTTCGTTCATCTCGATTGGGTACGATCACGAAGCGAACGAACACCGGTATCATACCGTCGAGCCACCCCTTCGCGAGGACGAACGCGTTCTTCTCGAGTCGCTGTTCGAAGACGTCCGCGATCCGCTACTGTACCGCGACGACGAAGGCGGCGACATCGAGGAACTGCTGCGGAAGACGATCCGCGATTCCCTCGAACAGTACGGCGTCGAAATCGACGCGGCGACGTTCTACCGATTGTTCTATTACATCCACCGCGACTTTCGCGGATACGGTCGTCTCGATCCGATAATGCACGACCCGCACGTCGAGGACGTTTCCTGTGACGGCTACGATCTGCCGATTTTCGTCTATCACGACGAGTACACCGATATCGAGACGTCCGTTTCGTTCGGCAAAACGAATCTCGATCAGTTCGTCATCCGACTCGCCCAACACTCGGGACGGCACATTTCGATCGGCGATCCGATGGTCGAAACGACGCTTCCGGACGGCTCGCGCGCAGAACTGGCCCTGGGTGAGGAGGTGACCCCGCGGGGCTCTGCGTTTACGATCCGGAAATACGCCGACGATCCCTTTACCCCGATAGACCTGCTCGAGTACGGGACGTTTAGCGTCGAGCAAATGGCCTACCTCTGGCTCGCGATCGAGCACAACAAGAGCCTGCTCTTTGCGGGCGGAACCGCGTCGGGGAAAACGACGAGCATGAATGCCATTTCCATGTTTATCCCGCCCCGGTCGAAAGTCGTAACAATCGAGGATACGCGCGAACTGCAACTGTCCCACGACAACTGGCTCTCCTCGGTCACGCGCGAGCGCATCCACGAGGGGACGGACGTTACGATGTACGATCTGTTGCGCTCCGCGTTACGCCACCGGCCAGAATACATCGTCGTGGGCGAAGTTCGCGGCAAGGAAGCGATGACCCTCTTCCAGGCGATGAACACCGGCCACACGACCTATTCGACGATGCACGCCGATTCGGTACAGACGGCAATCAACCGACTCGAGAACGACCCGATAAACGTGCCCAGATCGATGGTTCGAAGCCTCGATATCCTCTCTATCCAGACGCTTACCCGCTCGGGCGATCAGCGCGTCCGCCGAAATAAAGTCCTCGCGGAGATCGAGGGAATCGACCAGCGTACCGGCGAACTTGACTACTCGACGGCGTACACCTGGGAAAGCGACACCGACAGTTTCCGGAGCAATTCCAGCCGAGTGCTATCAGAAATACGAGAAGAACGCGGCTGGAGTCAAACGGAACTCCTGACCGAACTGGACAATCGAGAGCTGTTCCTCGAGTACCTCCAGGCCAACGGTATCTCCGACTACGAGCGATTCACCGCACTGGTCAATCAATATTACAGTGATCCAGAGCGCATACTCGAGACGATCGCTGACGAACGCGACGAAAGCACCGAGCGCAAGGAAGGCAGTGACTGTGGAGACGGCGACGGACGCGATGAGCATCGATCCGTCGCGGTCGACACGGCCACTGCTGAAGCAACCGGCGGAGCTGATGCCGACCGTTCCGACTCGAGCACCGTCGACGATCCGGTTTGGGACCGATGACTCCCACGACGGCCTTCCCGCTGGGACTCGTAATCTTTCTCTGTTCGCTCGTCGCCGCCGCGAGATACTCCGATCGCGTCGACCGCGTGCTGAGCCGCGTCTCGATTCGAGCCTTCGGGAATCACGTCGACACGATCCGAGACGAACGGCCGGACAGAGGAGAAGCGTTGCGAGCCGCACGCATCCCGACGACTCTCAGAGCGTACGGATCGACGACGGTACTGTACGCTGCGATCGCTGCAGTCGCCGGTTCGATCCTCGGCGTTTACGCCATCTGGGGGATACTGACCCTGCTTTCCATCGATCCGGAAACGTTGCGTGCAACGTTGCCCGCGCCAGTCGAATTCCTCGCAGCGTTCGGGGGGGTCCAGGCCCTGTCGATCCTCGAACTGTCCGTCCTCTTCGGGTGCTCTGCGCTCACGGTCGGCGCGCTCGCCGGTTCCGGCACGTACTGGCTCAGGTGGTGGTATCCGAGCTACGTCGCCGACGCCCGCGCCCGCCGGATCGAAGCGGGCTTACCCTCGACGGTCGCGTTTATCTACGCGCTTTCGAAAAGCGGGATGTCGCTTCCGAATACGATCAGGATCGTCGCCGAACAGGAAGATACCTACGGAGAGGCTGCCACGGAGTTCTCGGTCGCGGTTCGACAGATGGACACGTTCGGGACCGACGTCATCACCGCCCTTCAAACGATGAGCCAGCGCTCTCCCAGCCCGCAGTTCCGCGAGTTCGTCGACAACCTTGTCAGCGTCTTGCAGAGCGGTCAGGGTCTCTCCGAGTTCCTCGAACGCCAATATCAGGACTACCGCGAAGAAGCCGAATCCCAACAGGAGGGAATCATCGAGTTGCTCGCGACGTTAGCCGAAGCCTACGTGACGGTACTGGTTGCAGGGCCGCTCTTTTTGATCACTATCCTCGTCGTCATCGGTATCGCGTCCAGCGAGACGTTCGGCCAATTGCAGATCCTCGTCTATTTACTCCTGCCAGTCGCCAACGCCGGGTTCATGGTGTATCTGAGCATGGTAACCGACAAACTCGATCCCAGTAACGGGGTCGATGGGGAGCCGGCCGCGATCGAACCCCCGTCGGCTACCACGATCCCAACGGCGCGGGCCCACGACGACGTCCCCGGTCCGCGTCCACATCCGAACGTCGAACGAGTCCGATACTACCGCCGATTGCAAGGCCTTCGCGACCGGTTCGGTCATCCAATTCGGACGGTCATCGACCAGCCGTTTCTCACGTTCGCAGTTACAGTACCGATCGCGCTCGCGATAGTGGCCTGGCAACTTCCGGCGGCTCTAGAAGGTGGATTCGACGCGAGCGCAATCGACGACGCCATCGCCGTGGGAAGTCTCGGAGTCATCACCGTCTTCGCAGTCGCATACGAACTTCACCGCCGCCGGCTCAAAGCGATCGAGACGCAGGTGCCGGACCTGCTCGACCAGCTCGCCAGCGTCAACGAAGCCGGTCTGGCAGTGGTGTCATCAATCGACCGAGTCAGAGACTCGGATCTGGGGCCGCTCAGCGACGAACTGGATCGTGTCTGGGCCGACGTTCAGTGGGGCGCCGACCTCCAGACGGCGTTACACCGACTCGAGACTCGCGTCGGCACCCGATCGATTTCGCGGGTCGTAACCTTGCTGACCGAATCGATGAACGCCAGCGGGAACCTCGCGACGACGCTCCGAATCGCCGCGCGGCAAGCGGCGGCCGACCGCCGCCTCGAACGCGAGCGCAAGCAAGCGATGGTCGAGTACATGATCGTCGTCTACGTCTCGTTTCTGGTCTTTCTGTTCATCATCGCCGTCCTGGCCGGCTATCTGCTCCCGAATCTTCCATCAGAGGGGGCAGATTTGGCCACCGGTTCGGGCACGACCGAACTGGGAGGACTCTCCGACGCCGACACGGATGCGTACGCGACGCTCTTCTACCACGCGACGCTCGTTCAAGGGTTGCTCTCGGGACTGATCGCCGGCCAGTTGAGTACCGGCGACGTCAGAGCCGGTGCGAAACACGCCGCCGTCATGATCGGCCTCTCCCTGGTTCTCTTTGCGATCGTCCTTTGAACCCCTCTGCGATCGCCCGTCGAACGTCCTGAACCTCCGTGCGCACTGACGCGGGGACCCCCCGTTTGCCGACGCGAAGACGATGTAGAAACCCTTTAGTCGACGACGACTGAAACCCCAGTGGGAAACGCACGGCCGCAAATCTGACAGCGCCACTCGCTCTCTCGGGTGGCTTGGGATTGCGGAAGTGTACAGCGAGGGCCGGTTGTGTCGGCTTTCGACGGTATATTCGAGCGGTCAGTGCGGTTCCTATCCTCACCAATGGCACGAATGCATACCCGCCGCCGCGGCTCGTCCGGTTCGGACAAGCCGTCGGCAGACGAACCCCCGGAGTGGAGCGACGTCGACCCGGATGATATCGAAGACCGGGTCGTCGAACTGGCAGAGCAGGGCTACGATCCGAGTCAGATCGGAATGAAACTGCGTGACGAAGGCGTCACCGGCACGCCTGTCCCGGACGTCAAACTGGCGACCGGGAAGAAGATTTCCGAGATCCTCGACGAAAACGACGCGAGAGCGGATATTCCCGAGGACCTCCGGAACCTGATGGAGCGTGCGGTTCGCCTCCGCGAACACGTTCGCGAAAATCCACAGGACTACCAGAACAAGCGCGCCCTGCAAAACACCGAATCGAAAGTACGCCGTCTGGCAGACTACTACCGCGGCGACGAACTCGAGCCAGACTTCACGTACACCTACGAGGTCGCAGTGGAACTGCTCGAAGACGTCGAGTAATACGACATGTCCACTGAGGGTCGATCCGTCGAACTGACATCCGCCACGCGCGCACTCGAGAGCGCCGGCTTCGTCCGTCTAGTCGTCCGGGCGGACGGTGACGCACTCGCGGCGAGCGGACTCCTCGCCAGCGCACTCACAGCCGACGAGACGCCGTTTCAGGTAACCGTCGGCCGAACGGTCGCAGAGCGTTCGGAGCGCGTCCGTACGCCGACGGGCGACGACGACGTCACGATCGTCCTCGGGAGCGCTAACGGAACCGACGACGATACCGTCGTCCATCTCCCGGCAACGGACCGACCCGCGACGCTCGAGGCTGTCGATTACGTCCGCGAAATCGGTTCGAACCCAGATCCGGTACTCGCCCTCGCCGGCGTCGTCGCCAGCGGCGGCGAACCCGGGGCGGGCGAAAGCGAGTGGCTTCTGGAGGCTGCCCGCGACCGCGGACTCCTCGAGCAGCGCCCGGGCGTTGCGGTGCCGACGGCGGATACGGTCGACGGCCTCGCTCACACTACGCGAGTGCGCGCGCCGTGGTCCGGTGATCTCGGCGCGACCCGCGATGCGCTCGACGATATCGCCGGCGACGACCCGGACAGCCTGACCGACGACGACCATCGAACGGTCGGATCGCTGGTTGCGCTCGACGTCGTCGGTGCCGAAGAGGCAGCCGATGTCGCCGCAACAACGATCGGGCGCGTGTTGCGGCCGTACGCAACGCCGGATCGTCCCTTCGCGACGCTCGGCGGGTTCGCCGACGTCCTCGAAGCGACGGCGAGGACGGAACCCGGTACGGGTGCCGCACTCGCAATGGGTCACGACGTAACAGACCCGGCGCTTTCCGCCTGGCGCGACCGCGGCCGACGCGCTCACGCCGCACTCGCAGAGGAAACGACCGGCCGCTACGACGGGCTGTTCGTCGTCAGCGTGGACGACGGGCCCGTCGAGGCAGTCGCCCGGATCGCGGCGGACTATCTGTCGCCGGAACCGGCCGTCCTCGCCGTTGGAACCGGCGAAGCCGCGGTCGTAACTCGCGACGCCTTGCCTCTCGGCGCAACCGTCGAAGGCATCGCTCGCGAACTCGAGGAGGCAGAGTCGGATACGGAGCGGACGACCGATTCCGACACCGATCCGGGAACCGAACCCGGCTCCGACTCCAGTACCAGCGCCACCTACGACGTCGGCCATCGGCGCGGTTACCTGCGATACGACCCCGGCGTGGACGAGTCGACGATCATTGCGACAGTGAGGGATCTGCTATGAGCCGCCGAGCGACGATCCGGACGGCCCACGACGATCCAGCACTCCTTGCACGAGCACTTCGACCGGATAACACCGACGACATGACCACGATGGTCGAGCGAAACGACGCTGAACGCGCAGTCGGCGACGATGAGGCCGCACGCTCGCATCGCGACGACGCTGGTGCCACGGTGGTCACGCAAATCGACCGGGACACGACGAGCGGCCTTCGAACGACGGTCGACGACTACGTCGTCAATCTCGAGGTCGCAATGGAGGTCGCGACGAACGCTCGAACGGTACAGCGCGCACAACCGACGGACACGGGACCTGTGTCCGACACCAACAGCGACTCAGATACGAGATAACACAATGAGTGAACGATCAGTTTCACGTGCAAAACAGGAGAAGCGGTGGTACACCGTCCTGGCACCCGAGCAGTTCGACCGCCAGGAACTCGGCGAAACCCCCGCTGACGAACCGGAAAAAGTCTACGGCCGAACGATCGAAACGACGCTCGGCGAACTGACGAACAACGCAAGCGAGAACAACACGAAGCTCACGTTCAAAATTACCGACGTGGGCAGCGACAGCGCATACACGGAGTTCACGGAACACTCCCTGACCCGTGACTACCTGCGCTCGCTGGTCCGACGGGGCGCATCGAAAATCGAGGCCTACATTACCGTTCTCACGACGGACGACTACCGCGTCCAGATCCAGCCCGTCGCCTTCACGACGAAAAAAGCCGACGCGAGCCAGGAGAAAGCCATTCGCGAAACGATGGTCGACATGGTCGAAGACGCCGCCGCCGAACGGTCCTTCGAGGAACTCATCGACGGCGTCGTCGAAGGCCGTCTCTCCTCGGCGATCTACGGCGAGGCGAAGACGATCTACCCACTCCGTCGCGTCGAGATCCAGAAAGCGACCCTCGAGGCTCACCCCGAAGAAGTCGCCGAAGAGGAAGCGACCTCGGTCGACGTCGACGACGAAGACATCACTGCCGACGACTAATATCGATCGACGAGCGCAATCTCCTTTCGTTGCAACGCGTTCCGTTTTGCTCTACGAACGCGTTCGACCCGTCGCCAACGACGAGTCACGAGAGTACTCTGTACGCTCCGGGCGACAAGTCACGAGGGGATCGACGCTTCGACCGCCGAGTCAGAGGTCGACTTCGGACGCTGAGTCGACGTCGAACCGAGTGATGGTGGGTTCGCCGGCGAGCAGGTCCGGGAGCGCAGCTCCGAACTCCCTGAAGTGGTCCGACTGGGAGTGGGCGTCGAGCGCATCTTCGTCTTCGTACTGTTCGAAAAAGCGGACGACGTTCGGATCGGAGACGTCCGTCGCGGCCCGGTAATCTAGTACGCCGTCCTCGGATTGAGAGTGGGTGACGAGTTCGTCGATCAACTCGAGAGCTTCGTCGCGGCGATCTGGTTCGACCGGAAAACTCGCGCTGATTACTATCATGCGACAGTGTCATTCTGGCGCCAGTAGATAAAAATGCCCCTGCCGGGCCGTTTCGATGCAGCGAGGCGTCGACGTTCGTCACTCTGAAACGACGATTTCACCGGTCATGTTCGCTCGTTCGTGGGGGATACAAAAGTATTCGTACGTTCCCGGAACGTCGAAGGTGTGTTCGAACGTCTCGCGCGTCCCGATACCGCCGCCGCGCTCGTCCCGCCACGCGTCGTAGGCGGTTTCCTGATCCTCGAAGCCGCCGGTGGCGAAGAAGGCAGCTTCATCGGGAATGAGGTTTTCGTATGCCGTGACGGTGTGATCCGCCTCGCTCGTGTTTTTCCAGACGACGGTCTCGCCGACGGTGATCTCGTGGGTTTTCGGGAGGAATTCGGTACGGTTCATGCCGATGTGGCAGTCTTCGCCGCTGCACGGATTGTCCTCGAAAACAGCGAGTGCTGACGAGCACCCCGCCAAACCGACCGAGAGGGATGTTCCGACGGCGGCGAGATAACGGCGCCGGTGCATAGCAGGACCTTGGGAGACTCGCCGTATAACCACCTCGGTTCAGTCCACGAAACTGGGAATCTCACCGATCGAACTGACGAACGGTGGTTGTACTGTCGCTGAACCGAGAATACGGACGGGAGCTCGGAATCCCATAGAAACGAAAACACGTAAGGTAGCTCCCCGTCGAATCCGGGCATATGCTCCCCCGGTTCGTCGGTCGGCTAGGCGTCGCCGACGTGGTGACGATCGCCAACGCCGCGCTGGGGTTCGTCGCGGTCGTCGTCGCGACCGTCGATATCGAACTCGCTGCGCGACTTATTTTGCTAGCTGCCATCGCAGACGGCCTCGACGGAATCCTCGCGCGCCGGTATGGAGGCACCGACGCCGGTCCATATCTAGACTCGCTTGCCGACGTGGCCTCGTTCGCCGTCGCCCCCGCGGTTCTCTCGTTCGTCGTCTTTACCGACGGCCTCGAGATCGAATTCGACGCAGTCAGCACTGAACTCCTGATCGTGACAGTGATCTGTGCGCTATTCGTCGCGATGGCCGTTACGCGCCTGGGGATGTACACCGCCTACGACATTTCCGGCAGTTACACCGAGGGTGTTCAGACGACGCTCGCCGCGACTGTCCTCGGCGCAGCGATTTTGGCCGGGGAGACCCAACCCTGGCTCATCCTCGGAGTAACCGCCGCGTTCTGTTACCTGATGGTCTCGAAAGTGCAGTATCCCGACCTGTTGGCTCGAGATGCCGCGATTATGGGCGTCGTTCACGCGCTCGCCATTCTGGTTCCGGATATCGGCGGCCGGACGTTCCCGTACGCACTCCTGACGCTCGGGCTCGCGTACATGACGCTCAGTCCGTGGTTCTACTGGCGCGAGGACGGACAACCGGACGCGGTCGGCGTGCATGGAAACGCTTAGGGCCGTGCTGACACGATAGTATGGTATGCACACTGTCACGCGTCGGTATCGTCCCCGGGTGGTACGATGAGCGAGGACGAGGCGAACGGTGACGACACGGCCGCCGGGGAGGAAGCGGGCGAGGAGGAAGCCGCAGACCTCGAGGCGATCGACGACCGACTCGAGGCACTGGCCGACGAGCTCGAAGACCTCCAGGCGGAACTCGAGGCAGCCGATACCGAAGGCGACCTCGACGACGTCGAGGCCGATCTCGATTCGTTCCGCGACGAGGTAGAGGGCGTCGAGATACCGGAGCCGCCGGAAACCGACGAGGAGGAGGAAGAAGACGAAGAACCCGCTCCTGAGGAGAAACTACAGGAGCGACACGACGACATCGAGAGCGACCTCTCGGATCTCGAATCCGACCTCGAGGATCAGCGTGGCCCCTACGGCGAGGACGTCGTAAGCGAAATCGACAGTGTCAGCAACACGATCACGAACACCCGCTGGACCGAAGAGGGAACGGCGGAGCTTATCGAAGCTGTCGACGACTTTCTCACCGAACTCAACGACCTGCTGAACAGTTCGGTGACGCTGGTCAACGAAGGCGAGGACGTCCCCGAACAGCTGGATTCGACCCTCGATTCCGCGGTCGAGGCCGTCGAGGCCGCGGAACTCGACGCCGACGACGACGCCGACACGATCGCCAGCCTGCTCGAGGCGACTGACGACCTCGAGAGCGACGTCGACGACGCAACCGAATGGACGGACCTCGAAGTCCGCGAGCGACTGCGCCGCGAAGGGTACTACGACGTACTCGATCACGTCAAAGACTTCCCGCCGGAGTGGCACGCGCTCAAGGTCCACGAAAAGCGAGGGAACGTCGACATGATTCTGCTGGCGCTGGAAACGTTCGGCTCGGACTTCATGGAAGAACACTGCATGGAGGCCCTCGAACGGATGGGCCCCGAAGAGGCCATCGAGCCGATGCTCCAGAAGGCCAACCGCCGGGATCAGGCGGCGATGCGAGTCCTCGGTACGATCGGCGTCGCCGACGACGAGATCATCGAGACGCTGCTCGATTACGTCGATTCCAATCCGAATCTACAGGGCCCGGCGTTCCGTGCTCTCGGCGAAATCGGCAGCGAGGAGGCGGTCCAGCCGATCGCCAACCAACTCGTCGCCGACGAAGCCGACGTCCGCAGCTGGGCCGCCCGCGCGCTCGGCTTGATCGGCGACACTCGAGCCATCGACCCGCTCGCTGACGTACTCGAAGACGACGAATCCGACCGCGTTCGAGCCAGCGCCGCTTGGGCACTCACCCGAATCGGAACCAAAGACGCACTCGAGGTCGTCGCCGACTACGACGACGATCGTGCCTATCTCGTTCAGGCCGAAGCCGAACGCGTCGACCTCGAGCCGGCCGCCTGAGACCGCCATTTCTCGGATCCACTCTTCGGTTTGGTTCGTTGTGCCCCAGCAAACGGACCTTCGGTGGCATCGAACGATCACACGTTCTGAGAATCCGTCACATCCCGCAGTTTAAGTACGGAAGAGCAGCCAGACGGAGCGATGAACGTCCGGCGAGCCATCCTCATCGCCGCCCTCGTCTGTACTCTCGTCGGCAGTACCGCGTTACTCGTCGAGTTCACCATCACAGACGACTCGTCGACTGCCGGACCGGAACCGACTCGAGCAGTGACACCTTCGAACCCGAATTCGACCACTCTTGATTGCCCCGCTCGAGCATCGACGGCCGTCACCAACGAGTCGCAGCCTCCCCCGCAGAAGACATCGGCGGACCCGCGGATCGTCGGCCTCTACCCGAACCCAATCACCGATGAGAACGTCGGGGAGTTCGTCGTCCTCGATGTCCCGTCCCAAACGGGAGTCAGAAACTGGACGCTTTCAGACGGCCATACGTCGGTGGGAATTCCGAACGAGACGGGGGCCGGCCGTTTCGCATTGAGCACCGCTCCGAACGTCACCGAAACGATGACCGACGTACCCGTGTTCGGTCTCGAGGGACACCTCCGGCTCGCGGCAGACGGCGACACCCTTCGACTTCGAAACGGAACGACGACGGTCGACTCGGTGTCCTACGGTCGCGCCCCGGAAGCCGAACGATGGTACCGATCTTTCACTCCAACCGACCAGACGGTCGGCGGGACGGACGGTCAGTGGTGGCCCCGAGACGCGACCTGTCTCCCCATCTCGAGTGCTGCGGTCGATGAGGCGAACCTGTTCGTCCTTCCGGATGCCCCGAACGTTCCGCGAGAAACGATCCGATCAGCCGACCACCGGCTCCTGCTCGCCGGCTACACCATCACCTCCGAGACTATCGCCGCCGACCTCGTGGCAGCAGCAAACCGCGGCGTCGACGTCGCGGTGCTCCTCGAAGCGAGCCCGGTCGGCGGTACACCGGCGCCGACCGAAGCGGTCCTCGAGACGCTCGAACGTGGCGGCGTCGACGTTCGAGCCATCGGCGGCGAGGGGGCGCGCTACCGGTATCACCACCCCAAGTACGCGGTCGCAGACGATAGCGTCCTGGTTACCACTGAAAACTGGAAGCCAGCGGGCGTCGGGGGCAAGAGCAGCCGTGGCTGGGGCGTCCGTCTCGAGGACGAGACACTCGCATCCGACCTCGCTCGGGTCTTCCGGGCCGATTTCGAGGGATGGGACACGACGGGTAGCACGGCGTATCGAGCGAATACCTCGTTCGTCGACGACGAGGCTCCGACCGTTGCGTCCTCCGAGCCGCGATTACCGAGAAACCACGAACCGACGACGGTCTCGATCGACTCGGCCGAACTCCTGGTCGCACCGGACAACGCCGACCGCCGATTGCAGGAGCTCATTGCTGCGGCAGATGACGAACTACTCGTCGTTCAACCGCGCATCGCCGCCGACGTCTCGCTGCTCGAGTCGACGATCGAAGCGGCTCGCCGCGGCGTCGACGTTCGTATCTTGCTCGGTTCGACGTGGTACAATGCCGAGAAGAACGAAGCGCTCGTTGCCGACCTCGAGCGCCTCGCGGCGAACGACGATCTCCCGCTCGAGATACGACTGGCCGAGAACACAGGTCGGTTCGAAAAAATTCACGCGAAGGGGGTCGTAATAGACAGGGACGTGGCGATCGTCGGGAGTGCAAACTGGAATTCGAATTCGCTCGAGAACAACCGCGAGGTACTCGTCGCGCTCCACGGCGAGTCGGCCGCAGATTACTACGCATCAGTCTTCGAGGCCGATTGGTCGGGAGAGAGGTGGCAGCTGCCGATCGGAATTCTCGTCCCGGCCATCATCGTTTCCGCTCTCGCCGCGGTCGTCGGCCGACGCTACGTGCGCTTCGGCGAGCTTCGGTGACAAACACAGACGCGAAACCGACGGCGGTGTCGGCCGAAGCGGTGAGTATTCTTCGTGTCGCCGTTGGTATCCACGCCGACTGTCTCCGCGAACTCAGTCTGCGCGGCCGCCGACCTCGAGTAGTTCACAGCAGTCCGCCTCGGGGTCGAAACAGTCCGGACACTGATCGGGACGGTCGATGATCGTGTCGAGTCGGTCGGCGACCGTATCGTCGATGACGCTCTCCAGTGCGCGCGCTTCGTCGCGAAATTCCTCGACCTCGAGAACGTTTGCGAGGAAGCGCTCGATGATACAGTAGGTTTGCAAGGCGTTGTGAGCGCGTTCGAGACCGTCGTCGGTCAGACTCGCCCCCTTGTACTTCTCGTGGTCGACGAGCTCGCGTTCCTCGAGCTTCCCGATCATTTCGTTGACGCTGGCCGGACTCACCTCGAGTAAGTCTGCGAGCGTTCCAGTCGATGCAGGTCCGTCTTCGATCCGTTGTGCCAGGTAGATAGCCTTGAGATATTGGTCGGCAGTGTTCATAACAACCCTCCAGCGGTATGGCTTCGTGCCGCGTCAGCCCCTCGCCGGCGTGGTGGAATCCGGGCGTTGGTTCGCTCGCCGAACGGTATTGGATCAGGTTCGTTCGGCACGGTCGTCCCGATCATACTCTGTGTTCCATAATCTCCGTTACTTCTTCGACGCCGTTCTTTTCCTCCTCGCGAATCGAATACAGCGTCTCGAGTAGTCGCTCGCGGTCGACGGCAAACTCCGCATCGGATGCTTCGATTGCGCCGATCAGGTCGTCGTAAAATTTGTACGCGGTCTCTTCGTTCGCCAGTTGATCGTAGAGGACGCCGTCCGTGTCCTCCGGCGGCCCGTATTGGGCGTCGACCAGTGCGTTAATCTCCTCGTACCCGACCGTTTCAGCCTCGAGATCGTCGATCAGTGCCTCGAGTCGCTCGCGGTGCTCAGCCGACTCTGCCGCGGCCTCCGCAAGCAACTCTTTTACTTCTTCGTCGAATTCCGCCCGCTCTTCCGGAGGGAGCGAGTCGATGTGGTGGGCGGCGCGTGACTCGACGACTTCCTCCAATACGACCCCGATCTGGAGCAGTCGGGTCAGCTGATGATCGCTCGAGACACGCTGTCCCAAACTCATGGGTGAATTACTGGACCGTCGGTACTTATGCTTCCCTATTGCTGGCATCGACCGGCCGGTACCGTTTCGACGGTCCGATGGGACGAACGCACATGACTCGAATCGAGTCTTCCGGGGACGGAAAACGCCGTCGTTCGCGTCTCTCGTTCGGAATTACCTCCCGCTACCCCGGTTCGTCGACGATTTACCTCTCGTATCTGCTTTCTCTCCCCGTCCTCGCCCAGCCCGGCCAACAGCAGTTCGAGGCGACGTGGTCGAGCGTCTGATGGCGAGAGCCCGCACTCTCTCCGTACCCAGCTCTTGCAACTACCGATTCGAACACAGGAAAAATCGCACAGCTGTCCGCAAGCGACCGGCGACTAGTCGCGGTTGCGAAGTCGCGCGGCGATCAGTTCCTCGAGGTCGTCTCTGAGTTCGTCGACGTCGATTTCCTCCAGGACGGGCACAAAGAAGCCCTCGACGAGCATATTCCGCGCGGCGCGCGGGCCGACGCCTCTGGAGGTCATGTACAGCAGGTCCTCCTCGTCGATCTGGCCGACAGTCGCCGAGTGGCTGGCCTCCGTGTCGTGGTTGTTGATGATCAGTTTCGGAGACGCGTCGGCTTCGCTCTCGTCGGAGAGCATCAGTGTGTTCTCGCGCTGGTAGGAGCTCGTATCCCAGGCGTCGGCACCGACGTCCTGAACGCCTTCGTAAACCGAACGAGCGACGTCGTCGGTAACGCCGCGCGTGACGAGATCGGCCGTGGTGTGTTCGGCGCGGTGCCAGACTTTCGCATCGAGATCAAAGTGCTGATCGTCGTGCCCGTAGAATGCACCGACGATTTGCGTTTCCGAGGAGTCGCCGGCGAGCTCCGTCGAAACTTCCGTCTTGGTCAGTTGCGTGCCGAGGTTGCCTTCGATCCAGTCGATCGTGGCGTAGGTGTCGGTGACGCCGCGTTTGACGGTGAAGTTGTAAGCCTCCTCCGAGAGGTTCTGGAGGCTACCGTACTGAACGTAGCTGTTTTCGCCGGCAACGACCTCGACGATCCCGCTGTAGTACTGTTCCTCGGCTTCGTCGCCGGTCGATTGGCGCTCGAGGAGCGTCACCGAACTCGATTCCTCGGTGACGACGAGCGTGTAGTTGAACAGCGATCGCGAGTTCTGTTCGGTCCGGACGGTGACGTCTTCCGCGTCGACGCCTTCGGGAACGTAGATTACCGTTCCGGTGCTAAAGAGCGCCGTCGAGAGGGCCGTCAGGTAGTTCTCTTGAGGGTCGACGACGGACCCGAAATGCTCCTGCAAGAGATCGTCGTGCTCCTGAACCGCTTTAGACCACGGGAGAACGTCGGCCTCGTCGGGTCCGACCTGATCCTTGTCTTCGGCCGCGTTCAGCGGATCCACGAGCGACTCGAAGTCCAGTTCGTGGAGGTTCGTCCAGTCGCGGCCGGGCGTCCGGATGACGTCCGGCATGTCGAGCTCCTCGAGGGCGTCGAGTGCCTCGAGACGGGTCTCCAAGAGCCAGTCAGGCTCGTCGAGCTCTCCCGAGATTTGGCGGACCTGTTCTTCCGTCAGATTGGCGTGTACCTGTGTTCCGGCGCTCATATTATCCGAGGCTCCCCTCCATCTCGAGTTCGATGAGGCGGTTGAGTTCGACCGCGTACTCGATTGGCAGTTCCTCCGTGATCGGCTCGATGAAGCCGGCGACGATCATCTTCTTGGCGTCGTCGTCGTCCAGACCGCGGCTCTGGAGGTAGAAGATGTCCTCGTCGCCGATCTTGCCGACGGTCGCCTCGTGTGCGACGTCGACTTTCGATTCCTCGATTTCCATGTACGGCATGGTGTCCGAGGTGGACTCGTTGTCGAACATCAGCGCGTCACACTCGACGGCGGTCGAGGAGTTCTCGGCACCGTCGGCGATGTGGACGAGGCCGCGGTAGTTGGTGCGGCCGCCGTCCTTGGAGATCGACTTGGATTCGATGGTCGAACTCGTGTCGGGCGCGTTGTGGTAGACCTTCGCGCCGGTGTCGATGTCCTGGCCCTCGCCGGCGAAGGCGATGGTGATGTGGGTGTCGGTCGCGCCGCGTCCCTTGAGGATCGTACATGGGTAGAGCATGGTCGCTTTCGAGCCCATGCTTCCCGAGACCCACTCCATCGTGCCGTTTGCCTCACAGATGGCGCGCTTGGTATTGAGGTTGAAGGTGTTTTTCGACCAGTTCTGGACGGTCGAGTACTGAACGTGTGCGTCTTCGCCGACGAAGACTTCGACGCCGCCCGAGTGGAGGTTGTGGGTGCCGTACTTCGGGGCGGAACAGCCTTCGATGTAGTGGACCTCGGACCCTTCTTCGGCGATGATGAGGGTGTGTTCGAACTGGCCCATCCCTTCCGAATTCATCCGGAAGTACGCCTGGACGGGCATCTCGACGGTGACGCCCTCGGGCACGTAGACGAACGATCCGCCGGACCAGACGGCTCCGTGCAGCGCAGCGAACTTGTTGTCGCTTGGCGGCACGCAGGTCGTCATGAAGTGCTCTTTGACGAGCTCGGGGTGTTCCTGGACGGCCTTGTCCATGTTGCAGAAGATCACGCCCTTTTCCTCCCACTGCTCTTGCATGTTCTGGTAGACGACCTCGGACTCGTACTGGGCGCCGACGCCCGAGAGGGCGTTCTTCTCGGCTTCCGGAATGCCAAGTTTGTCGAAGGTGTCTTTGATCTCGTCGGGCAGTTCCGTCCAGTCGTCGACGCCTTCACGCTTGTCGACGTCCGGGCGGATGTAAGGGATGATCTCTTCGACGTCCAGTTCGGAGAGATCCGGCATGCCGGGCCAGCCAGACGGCATCGGCATGTTCTGGTACTGCTTTAGTGCGCGGAGGCGCCGCTCGAGCATCCAGTCGGGCTCGTCCTTGTCGTCGGAGATCATGCGAATGACCTCTTCGGTCAGGCCCTTCTCGGATCGAACTGCGGCGTTCTGGTCTTTCTTGAACTCGAACCGGGCCTCGGTGTCTGTCTCTTGTAGGTGGTCTTGATCGGAACTCATAGTTTGATGTAGTTGTGTTTACGGCTGTAGCGTTATTACGGTTGTTCTAGCCGAATCCGGTTACGCGGTGCCGTAGACTTCGTCGCGGACCCAGTCGTAGCCCTTGTCCTCGAGTTCCTTGGCGAGTTCCGCACCGCCACTCTTGGCTATCTGGCCGTCGAGCATTACGTGAACGTGATCCGGCTCGACGTAGTCGAGGATGCGCTGGTAGTGGGTGATCTGTAGGATTCCGGTTCCCTGCTCGTCGCGAAGCGCGTTGATTCCGTTCGAGACGTCCTGAAGGCGGTCGATGTCGAGACCGGAGTCGATCTCGTCGAGGACAGCGATCGACGGCTCGAGGATGGCTGCTTGCAGCACCTCGTTCTGTTTTTTCTCGCCGCCTGAGAAGCCGGCATTTAAGTATCGCTGGGCGAACTTCTCGTCCATGTCCAGTTGGTCCATCTTCTCCTGAAGGATTTCCTGGAACTCGGCGACGCCGACGTCACCATCGTCTGCGGGACCTTCCATCGGGGACGTCTCGAACCCGTCGTCTTCGTCTGCCTCCTCGCTTTCGTCATCCTCGAAGAGTTCTTCGCGTTCATCGATCTTTGCGTTTAGTGCCGTTCGAAGGAAGTTCGTCATCGTAACCCCTTCGATCTCGGCCGGATACTGAAACCCGAGGAAGATGCCGATCGCGGCACGCTCGTTCGGCTCGAGATCGAGCAGATCCCAGGTTCGCTGGTCCTCGTCGATATCGATATCGTCACCGAACTCGCCTTCTTCCAGGTGGAGCAGGACTTCACCGTCAGTGACCTCGTAGGCGGGATGGCCCGCGATGACCTTCGCGGTCGTCGACTTCCCGGAGCCGTTCGGCCCCATAAGGGCGTGTATCTCGCCCGATTCGACCTCGAGGTCGACGCCCTCGAGGATCTTCTCGTCGCCCTCCGCTACTTCCGCATGCAGGTTGTTTAGTTGGAGACGTGCCATAGTACTCTGTCGTGCGAAGAGTGGGGCGTATGACTAATAACGGTTTCGTATGATGTTGGATACGGTGATGAATCCACAAGAATATTTTCGAAAACGGAAACTCAATCGAGTTCTTCCGTCACTCGTCGCAGCGCACTTCTGGACGAGCTCAGGACGGAAAACCGCTGTACTTTTCGGATCCATATCGTTGGGACTGTATGTCATACACCCGATACCTGAGTCACTTTTTACTGTTACTGGACGGATTTTTCTCCGTTATGTATCGTAATTCCATCCCTAAAATTTAGTATATAAAAATATGTTTTAATATCATATGGGAAAATTTATGCACATACTGTAATGTTGGAATTTTATGGCGTGGCAAAAGCGCGCTGAAATGGAAGCACTGGTGGGGAGTATTGTCGACGAAAAACTCGAGGAACGCGAGAACGCTCGAGAGTCCTCTGGCGTTTCGAGACGTCGGACGCTCGGTTTGGCTGGGGTCGCTGGACTAGGTGCGCTCGGCGTCGGTTCCCGGTCGGTTAGGGCGGATGACGGCGCGTTACATATGAGTCAATCCATCGACCTGAGCGACAACGATCTGCAGAACGTGGCGGCGATCGGTGGGACGCTGACCGATGGAAACCGCATCGAATCGCTGGCAGGTGAAAACCTCTCCGTGTCGGAGGGACAACTCAACGCCGTCCCCGGCAGCAGCGGCGGTGAAATCGGGGACACGATCCAAAATCGGCTGGATGAAGCTACGACTCGTCTCGAACTCGTCGGCGGCACGGGGAACAACTGGCGTGTTGGACCGGCCGAACCGGTCGGCGATCCTCATCTTCACGGCTCGTTTGGCCTTCGATTCGCGACTGACCGCCCGCTGTACCTGGGTGAGTGCCAAATCGAGGCTAATTTGGCAGGGCAGTTTACACCTGCGTTGTACGAGTACGATCCGGAGACGGACGAACTGGTCGAACAGGTCGATACGATTACGATCCAGACAACCGGGAGAAAGCAGACCATCTTTCTGGACTTTCTGGCTGAAGAACCTGGCGAGTACTTGCTGACGCGGTTGATTCCTTTCAAAAAGGGGAACGAGGGAGACGAGAACGACAACCTCGAGCCGGCCCCGGATAGTGCGTATAAACCGACGGACGACGCCATCGAACTTCGACGAGGCGGGTACGATGGGTATACCGGTGATTCGAAACACGGTGTCACGGTTCACGGCGGATACAACCCGTATTTCACGCACTACGACGGCCCGAGTGACACGAGCGATTCCCACTATTATTATCACAACCTCGAAATTTCGACGACGGAGAGCGTTTAGGGTGTGACAATGGAGAACACTATCGACCAAATCGAGGCGAGTATCGCGTCGTACAGAGAGATGAAGCGCCAGCGTCTGAATAAACTCAATACCGCTGGTGGCGTCGATACTGATGACGTACCCCCCGACGCCAGGGGCCTGTGGCACGAAATGCCACCGGATCCACGAGAGATAGACGATCTCGGAGTGACGAAAGCATACGAAACGTATCCGGAGGAAAGTTTAACGAGTATAATTCAAGGCGCAGCGGACAGAGGTGAGATCGTCGACCTCGGCTCTGAAACGTACACGTTCAAGGAGAAGAATCTCCCCGTCGAGTTGAGATCCGAACACCAAGTCTTCGGCATCGTGGGCAACGAATCTGATCCCGCGACGATACGATTCGAGGAGATACGAAAAGGACACGGCAAAGCGATTTTCTTCCAGTCGAAGCAAAGCAAGGTGGAAAATCGGGTGAATTCCGGGTATCTCTACAATGTTGTCTTCGATATTTCCGGAACGACGGCAGAAGGACACACCCCGGATGCCGGGATCATCAGACTGTTCGTCGAAGACGAATTCTGGGCGCACAACGTCGTTCTGAAAGGGAAGCGCAAACGATATCAGACTGTAGATGGCAGCCCCACTGCGGTTGGTGGATACTGTACGTGGCTCGTCGATATCACTTCTGAAGACGGCACAGCGTTCCATCATCGGGTAAAACTCGATGACGGGATGGAAATTCATCCCCAGCGAGCGATCGAGGCCGTTACCGACGGGGCACCTTCTGTCAAGTTTTACCAGGGTATCCCGTTTGGAAATGCCCACAACCACTACGGTACCGCCGTATACAAGGACTGTTCCGTAGCTAACTCGCCCGGAAGTGGATGGTACCTCGGTAACAAGCGGAAAGCCGACGAACCACAACCGGATTCGCCCAGTATGGTTTCCGAAAACATCCTCTGGAACTGTGAGGCTCGCAACTGCGCGATGCGAATCGGCGGCAACGACAAAATAATCGGCGGGCGGGTCGTATACGACGGCTATTGGTTGGACCGGGCGGAAGCGCTAGCGAATTCATCGGGATGGTCCGCTGCCGAGTGGCTAGAACCCCCCGGAGACATGCACGGCCTTCATACCGCACGTGCGCTAACCCTCGAGGAAGGAAAGAACGTCGAAGTTATCGGATTAGAGATCGACACGAGCTTCTTTTTGAGAGCTATCGACGTTCGAAAGTTCCTCGAGCACGCTACACTGGAGCGAGTCGTGATGAAGACGGGCTGGCTCGATGGACTCAGCGGAATGGACACGATTGGAGCGGCTGCGAGAGTGAGCGGACGCAAGAGCCCGACAGTTGAGATAAAAGATTGTTATTGGTACGACGATAACGAATCACGAAACAAGTACGATACACCGTATACGTTCAAAGAGGGAACAGAGGTGATTGCAGACGGATGGGAATTTGCCACGGAACACTCCGGGTATGACGTCGTTGTCTACAATTCACTGACTGTTGACGGCACGACTTATACGCCAACACCTCATTATTATACTGCTTCGGACCTCGGGGTAGCGGATCCCCGCCCCCTTCCGTAGTTCGACTCCAAGAAAAGAGAAACGTCACAGGCCGAACGGGCGGTCGTATTCGGTTCGCCCCGTTACTGGCTTGGATACCCCGTATTCGATCACTAATCCAGTCGATCGTCTGCCATGTTCGTTGCATACCAACGTATACCGTCCTCGACCATCGAACGGCCTGTGTCAGACGACGTTACCGTGGCCAGTTCACTTCTGGCCGATTTCACCCCTTCCCAAGATTTGGCGATTGCCTCGAGGGATCTCTGGACCTGATTTGCTCGAGCGCCACCCAGGATGTCATCCATGGATCGAGCGACTCGAGATTGTGTCACGAGCAGCGATAGTAGGGAGCAGATGTCTTCGAGCGGCGATAGTAGGGAGCAGGTGTCTTCGAGTGGCGACAATCGAGTCGTAATATCCGCCTACTACGGTTCAGTCCGTTGCATAGAGAAGAAACGGACCACTCGTCCGTCGAGTCTCCCCATTACATGAAACTGTCCAGCCCTTTCTGCTCCTGCCCGCTTTTCACTTCGTCCCACGAGATATCGAGCGCTTCGAGGATTCGTTCGATCGGCCCCTGCAGCGTCTTCTCGAGCATCTTCTCGGAGTCGACTTCGAACTCCTCGGGTACCTGATCTTCGTACTCGAAGCAGATGACGTCTGGATCGCGCTTGAAGGCGCCGTAGAGCGGATCAGTGCGTGCGTCGAACCCTTCTTCGTCCTCGAGTCGTTCGAAAAACCGCGGATCGACGCGCTCGAGGTAGAGTCGCTTTGGTTTGCTGCCGCGCTGGAAGTTGGTGCCAAGCAGCAGGTTGGCGTACTTCGCGCCGCGGACCTGGGCCGTGTCGGTATCGTAGTTGTCCAGACGCTTTCCGATTCCGCCGGGAATCCCGATGTCCTCGAGCGAAACCTCGCCCGCTAGCACGTCTTCGATGATGCCGTTGATGTACTCTTTTGCGCCTTCGACGTCGCCGTCCTTGACGATCATCTCGATGACCTCGTGCTGGACTTCCTTGGTGATAGGGGCGATGTCCGAGCGCTGGTATTCGAAGCCGACGATGTCGACGGTGTCGACGTCCTTTCCTTCCTTCCAGGTGATGTGACCCGCGTATCGTTTCTTCGTCCCGGCCTGGAAGAACCGCCGATAGAGCTTCTCGAATTCGATCTGGAACCGGTGGTCCTGGGCGTTCAAATCCTCGCGCGCGAAGTCGTCGTAGCGACCGTTGATGTACTCCTCTATCTCGAACGACTGCTCGAGGGCCTCGGCTTTCGAGACGTCGGGTCCGAGTTCGAGCATGACCGAATCAGTGTCACCGTACGCAACCTGATAGTCGATTTCGCTCGCGGCGGTCTCGGTGAATTCGATCACATCGCGGCCGGTCGCGGTAATCGCGGATGCCGCTTCCTTGTCGTAGAGCCGAAACTGTTCCCATCCCGACACACCGTACAACGAGTTCATAATAACCTTTACTGCACCTTGCTGGCGGTCGTACTGTTCGTATTCTCTGGTGCCAGGCTCGTACTGGTTCCGCAGCGATTTCTTCTCTTCGCGTTCGGCCAGCAATTCGTTGATCATCTCGCGCATGACGCCGTCGGGTTCCTTTCGGAAGTGTGTCGGCTCGGGTTCGGTCGGTGCAACGAACGTCTCGCCGTCGTACTCGTCTGGATCAACCCGCGTTTCGGGTGATGCGTTGACGGTCACCATACACATCGGGTACAGCGACTTGAGGTCGAGCACGGTGACGTTTTCCTTGACACCCGTGATCGGCTCGAACACTGCTCCGCCTTCGTACTCCTCGCCGGCCTCCTGCTGACCCTTCGAAGGCAGCGAAAACCGCCCGTGTGCTACGTGGAGGACGTACATGTCGACCGCGTCGCCGGGCGTCGGCGCATCCTCGAGTTTACAGCCGACGAACGAACGCACTTCGTCCCAGAAGGCGATGATCTCCTGCTGGCGGTCGAGTTCGACGCAGAGTTCGACGTCCCGAAGGTTGTACTCGAGCAACCGCGTCGGGTCGCCCTCCCAGAGGTCGCCGATGTCGCCTGCATACCGTTCCTTGCCGACGCCGAGTTCCTCTTCGCCGACGGCGTCGAGCCGATAGGAGTCGAGTTCCGAAAAGACCGTTCGCTGATAGGCATAGAGCAGGTCGAAAACGATGCGCCCCTTGATATCGGGGCCACCCCAGTTGCTCCGCCAGACCTCGTCGACCCGGGAGAGGCGGTCGACTGTCAGGTCGTACTCGTGGTGGGAACCATCGAGTTCCTCGAGGCGGTCGAGGAAGTACGGTGCGTCGAAATCCTCGAAGTTCCACCCGGTAAGCAGGTCCGGATCGGTGGTTCGAACGTACTCGATGAACGCCTCGAGCATCGCTTCCTCCTCCTCGAAGCTTCGTACCTCGTGGTCGATTTCGCCCTCGATAGGCTCGTAGTCTGTTATCGTAGACGGGATCTCACCGTCGCCGATCGGGGCCTCGTACAACCACATGACGTACTCGTCACGGTAGGAGTCGTGACTGGTGAGGCAGACGATGGGTTCCTCCCCATCCTCGGGGAATCCGGAGCGGTCGTCGACCTCGATGTCAAATGTACAGACGCGCGGTTGGGCGTCGACGGCGACTGCCTCGACCTCGTCGTGAGGGACGATCAACGAATCGTCGTCGGCCCGTCGCTCTGGAATCCGAATCCCGCTTCGGATGTCTTTATCTATCAGAAACCGATTCGGAAACAGGATGTCTGCCTCGTAGTGGTCGAACTCGTCGCGCACCTTCCCGACGTCCCGGGGTGTCTGTCCGAAAATTTTTGTGAGTTTCTCGCCACGGATGCTCTCGTACGGTTCGCCGTCCTCGCCGTACTCTCGGCTTCCGGTAAGGCGGTCGTACTGCTCCTCGGGCGGTCGCTCGAGCGAGTTCGACGGCGCGTAGAAGTAGGGGCGAAAGCCGACGACCTGGACGTGTTCGAGATCGCCATCGGGTGTGCGTCCGAAGACGTGCACGATCGGTCGCTCCTCGTCGCCGTAGCCGGCGATCGTATAGTCGACCTGCATCACGGCAAGTTCGAGGTCCCCCTCGGCTTCGGGGAGAGTCTCTTCTATGACGTCGATCACCTCTGCAGCGCCGGACCCGCCGTTGCCTGCGACGGCAGCCGCCTCTTCCGCTGGCCGGTCGTCAGTCACGTCGGAGTCACCGCCGAACTCCGTGAGTCCGGTCTGGCCCGCCTCAGTCATGATGCCGTGATTCGCAGTCGGCGGATAAAAACCCCTGCAATCACCGCCGGCTAGGCCGTCACGTCGGTCGTCCCCGATCGGGTTCATGTCGGTCGGCCACGCCGGCCCCGAGTCAATCTTCCGAGAATCCGATGTGGCGCCTGTATCCCGGATACCAGATGACACACTCGTCTTTCGTTCCACACTGCGGAATGACTTCGGTTTCGGTGAGCCGGATCTGTCGCTGTTCGCTCGCGGTGAACTCCGGCCACGCGGGTCGACGGTCGCTGTTCGGATTCCCGGTTTCGGCGAACGTCGTCCAGTAGTCCCGTATCCGTCTGGAGAGTAACCTGTCAGACGACCCGATCTGACCCGCCGCGTACTCGCCTTCCGGAACGGCTCTACCGAAGACGTACGGAAGTTCGGCCGCGTGATAGGCACCCACGTCATCCGCAAACCACGGGAGAGCGACGAGCGGGTGGGTCGGTGTGTCGTCGAACAGGTATCGATAGACGGTGCCTCCGTTTTCGTCGATCCACTGTGCCACCAGCCGGTCGCGACAGAGGAAGGCGGAATCCGTCGTCGCATCGATGAGCGCCTTCTTCGGCGTCTCGTATGCCTCCGCCGGGTAGGCCTCGAGAACGGCATCGGCGAGCTCACCGTAGCGTTCCCGGATCGCCGTCTCGTAGGCATCGTCCGTCGGGACGGCATCCTGGAGGAGGAATAGCTGCGTTTCGTCGTCGTTGCCGCCAGTGAGCAGCGGGACGTCGTGGAACTCACCGTCGAAGAACCGTCTCGCGGGATTCTCGACGATAACCTCCCCGTCGACGACGACACCTAACGGACCGTCCAGCACACCATTTCCGGACGAATTCGACGATCCCGCGTTCAGGATCGCTTCCGGCGATTTCTCGCGAAGGCAGCCGGCCGCATCGCGTCCGGTACATCCGAGTTCCGTCGCGATTGCGACGCCAGCCTCGGCCGCTTCCTCACGAGTCGAGAGGTCGCTGATCGCGGGACCGCTCTGGCAGATGACGCGGTGAAACAGTCCTTCCGTTTCCGGATCGGTCATCAGCGTCAGCACCGCGTTTCCGCCGGCCGACTCGCCGAAGACCGTCACGTTGTCCGGGTCGCCGCCGAAGGCTCGCACGTTCCGTTGCACCCACCGAAGCGCTGCCCGTATATCCTGATATCCCTGGTTGACATTTCGAGAATTTTCCGCGAGGAGGTCCGGATGGGTGAAAAACCCGAACGGGCCCAGCCGATAGTTAATCGCCACGACGACGACGTCGCCGAACGCCGAGAGGGTTCTCGAGTCGTACCGATTGTTCCCCGTGGTGTAGCCCCCGCCGTGAATCCAGACCATCACCGGTCGCGGATCGTCACTCGTCGCATCCACCGGGGTCCACACGTTCAGATTGAGACACGCCTCGCTCCCGGAGATTCCGCTCGAGTCGCCACCGGTAATCTGGGAGAGTCCACCGCTCTGGACGCACTCCGGACCGTACTCGGTCGCCTCGAGGATACCATCCCATTCGGCAGGGATCTCCGGCGGTCGCCATCGACGGTCGTCGATCGGCTGTTTCGCGTACGGAATTCCCTTGTAGACGTTCGTCGGTCCGACCTGCACCCCGGAGACTGGGCCGCTTTCGGTCATCGCCTTCGGGCTGAATTTCGGTGTTGAACTGCCGATACCGCTTGTAGCACCGACCGTCACGCCCGCGAGCAGGGCCCGTACGTATGGCCGCCTGCGTATATCCATCTGTTATCGCCAGACGATACTGTAAATATTGTCATCAACTCACTCCCGCTCATCGGATGTCGTTTATTACGGGGATGCTCCCGGAGAGCTGCCTGGGCAAGAAGACATTTAACTTGGTAACACATAACACAGGTACAGGTGATCGATGTGTCCACCCATATGAACGATGACGCGACGGATCAGCGCGAACCAGGTAGCGAGCCCGAGGGTACCGCAACGATCGAGTCCTACGAAACTGAGGACGGCGTTGTCTTCTACGACGCCCAGAACCCACTCGCGTGGATGGAAACGTCTCGAACGCTTCCACTCGAGGATCTCGCCTGAAAAGCGGTCTAAACGCGAACACTTTTCCTGTCGTTTGCCCTTCGCCCATACGTGGTGTTCGACCCGCTCGACGACGATCCTGAAGACCGGGAGCCAGACACAGAGGATTCGGTCAGGGACCCGGGAGATCGATTCAAAGATCCGGAGGGGAAATTCACGGATCCGAACCACGATTCGGTAACGATTCCGCAGGTGGGGGTCGACGATCCAGCGTCGGACTCCTCCTCGAACTCGATCAGAATCCCCGAAGTTACCGCCGCCGAAACCGACGCACCGGAAGACATCCTCGAGACGTTCTGGGTCCTCGTGCTCGTCCTCAACGGTGCTATTCTGGCGCTCTCACTGGGGGCCATGTTTTTATTCTTCGAGGATGACCTGACCAAGGGCGGTTGGCTACTTACTATCGGCGTCGTCCTCACCGGATTCTCCGTTCACCGGTATCAGCAATACCAGCAAACCGTATCCGAGTCAACGGCAAAACCGAACGCGACCCACGGAAACGAGACAACCGGACGGAACGAATCGGACGAAACGTTGAATACCGACCCAGCCAAGGACCCCAACACGACTTCACCCGACGATTCAGGACAATCATGAAATCCCTTCAGGATGATACCGGGAAGCGCTATTTCCTTCTCAAGCAATCGGCGGACGCGAGTCTCGTCCGCGATCCCGCGACCGGCAACGAATGCTACATACAGAACGACCGACTCGAGGAAATCGACGAGGAATCGGCCCTCGAAACGGCGGCCCGAAGTATCGACGATCCGATCCTGAGGCTCCTGACAAACGTCCACGATGAGGAAACGCTCGGACTTTTGATCGAGCTGGGAGAGCGAGGGCCACTCGACGTTCGTACCCTGCTCGATGCGTACGAATTGTGCGAAAGCGACCTGCACGGACGGCTCACGGTCCTCTCGGCTGCCGGTCTCATCGCGGAAGCAGAAATAGCCGGCGAACGCGGCTATCGTGTTACAGAGACGTGCGAAACCGCGCTCGACGCCATTCGACCGCGTCTCGAACCCGCAACTGCGACGGACGCGAGGGATTCCTGACCGATCACAGTCGAGCTACTCGGACGCCAACAACGCCACGTTCGGCGGGTGGCCGCGCTCGAGGGACGACCGATTCGAGGTCGCATCTTTTTCGACGCGGACGAGCGAGTCGGCTGCGCCGACTAGTTCCTCGTCGTGGCTGACCACGACGATCTGTTCGACGCCCAGATCGCGCATCGATTCGACGAGCGAGACGAGCTGCGTTACGTGGCCGGAATCGAGGAATACCGTGGGCTCGTCGAGGATCAGTGGCGGCATGGGGGCGGTTCCCTCCACCCCCTCGGCCAACAATCGGTAGATCGCACACCGGAGGCTCAGATTGAACAGTGCCCGTTCACCACCCGACAGCTGCTCCGGTTCGAGTGCTTCACCGTCCTTCTGATAGACGGTCAAACCGTAGTCTCCGTCCAGGTCGATCGCCGCATACGAATCGTTCTGGTAGACCAGGTCGAACGTCTCGTTGAGCAGTCGCTCGAGGGTTTCGACGTTGCGCTGGCGGAGTTCCGTTCGCAACTCACCGTAGGTCGTTTGCAGCGTTTCGGCCTCGTCGTACAGTGATTCGAGTTGCTCACATCGATCTTCGACCGTTTCGAGCCGTTCGCGGAGGCGTTCGAGTTCCTCGAGTTCCTTCTCGACTGCACCGATGGCGTTCTGGAGTCCCGTTCGCTTTTCTTCGAGGTCGTCGAGCTTTTCGTCGACCTGGTCGATGTAGTTCTCGGCGTTTTGCTTGTTCGTCCGTGCAGTTTCGATCCGCCCCTCGTCGAATTCGGACTCGAGGGTTCGCTTGCGGTCGCGCTTTGCCGAGAGCTGTTCCCGACGCTCGTCGTTCATCGTTTCCCAGTCCTGGCGTCGTTCGCGCAGGGTTTCTATCTCGCCTTCGAGGGACGCTCGTTCGTCGGCGATCTCAGAAACGCGACGCAGAGACTCGAGCGCTTCCTTGATTTCGCCCCGTTCGGTGTTGATTTCGCCGAGAGTCGTCCGTGCGTCGGCGACCTCGTCTTCGCGTTCGTCCGCTGTGGACCGCTTTTCCTCGGCTTCTGATTCGTACGCTGCCGCGTCGTCCCGCAACTGGTCTCGTTGATTGCGCCGATCCGCGAGCGTCTCGCGTTTCTCCGCCAGCAACTGCTCGGTGTTTTGTCGGTTCTCCTCGAGCCGGTCGACTCGGCGTTCGGCCTCCCGCAACGCTTCGGCCCGATCGATCCGATCGGCGACGTCATCTCGCTCGGCTGCGAGTTCCTCGCGACGGTCCGCGAGGTCCGCGAGTTCCGTTCGTCGTTCGTCCAGAACGTCAACGTGGGGCGAATCCTCGACCGGTTGGCCGCACTCGGGGCACTTGCCTTCCTCGAGCAGTCGTTCGCCCTCCGCTATCGCGTTCTCTGCAGCTCGGATATCCGCGGTAACGTCGTTGATTTCCGAGACCAGTTCCGTCCGTTCTTCCTCGAGTCGCTCGAGGTGGGAGTCGGCCTCACCGAAGTCGATCGGCGCGTCTTCGAACGTGGCCCGGGCGGCTTCGATCTGAGTCTGGAGGTCGTCGAGACTCGCCTCACGGTCCGCGATCGTTTCTTCGTCGGCCTCGATTCGATCGTCGAGATCGGCAGCCTCCTCACGGGCCGCATCCGCCTGCGACTCGAGGTCGTCGGCTTCGTCGCGGAGCCGTTCGATCTCGTTGTTCCCCTCCGTGATCGTGACACGAACGGTTTCGAGGTCGTCCCGGAGTTCTTCGTCTCGGGCCTCGAGGTCCTCGATGCGGTGCGCGACCGCTTCCCCGTCAGGATCGGACGTCTCGAGGTCAGTCGCCTCGAGGAGGTCGGCGCGTTCAGTCGCGAGTTCCTCCCGGCGGTTCCGAATCTCTCGGATCTCCTCGGATGCCTCCTCGCGCTTGCGCTCGGTTTCGTTGATCTTCGACCGAAGGTCATCGATCGCTTCCTCGATCGATTCGATCTCCTCGCGTGTTTCTTCGTGGCGTTCCAGGACGTCTTCGGCGGTATCGAGCGTTTGGCGGGCCTGCTCGCGCTGTGTCTCATAGTGCTCGATCTCTTCGTCAACGTCGGTTCGTCGGGATTCAAGGCCGTTCAGACGCTCGTGGAGGTCTTTCTCCTCTTTCGTCTCGACTTGTTTGCGGATGTCCTCGAGGACGTCGCGCTGGCCGTCGAGGACGGTCTTGACGCCGAGTCGGGCCTCGCTGCCACGCTCGCGATACTCCTCGAGCGCACCGAGCTGGAGGAGGTCGTCGATCATGTCCTGTCGGTCGCTCGGAGAGGCGTGGATGAGTTTGTTGACCTCGCCTTGACGGACGTAGGCGCAGTTTACGAACGCCTCGGCATCCATCCGCAGGAGCTCGGTCACTTCGCGACGAACGTCGCGGGCACCCTCGATCGTCCCCGTCGGCATCTGGAGGGCGCACTTCGTCGTCGTCGCGCGATCGCCGCGCAGTTTGAGTCTGCGTTCGACGTGGTACTCCCGTCCGTCGTGGGTGAACCAGAGTTCGACCTCGGTTTCCTCCTCGCCGGTCGTGATAACGTCGTCGAGGGTGCGATCATCGAGCGCCTTCGAGCCGTAGAGTGCGAAGAAAACCCCCTCGAGTAGTGTCGACTTCCCGCTGCCGTTGACGCCGTGGACGACGGTGACGCCTCGCTCGAGCGACAGATCGGCGTCGCCGTAGCACTTGAAATTCAGGAGGCGAATGCGGTCGACTCTCACGCGAAATCACCCAGCGACGCGGTATCAGTGTCGGACGCACCGTCGGCGTCTTCCCCGTCCCTCGTTGCGTCCGTGGCGGTAGATTCGGCGTCGGTATCGCCACCGTCAGCTTCGGTCGGCTTCGACATTGAGGGCTCCGCTTCGGACCTGGAATCGGTTTCGTCGCCGAGGCGATCGGCGACCGTCGAGACGTCTCCGTCGTCCGGGTCGCGCTCCGGGGCAGGCTCGAAGGCCGCCCGATCTTCCTCGAGCAACTCTCGAACGCGTCGTTCGACGGATTCACGCACGTTCGCGTCGGCGAGATCGCCGTTTCGGACGGTTTCGTCGATTTCGAGGGCTGCGTCGCTAAGCCCGAGTTCCCGAACGCGCTTACGGACTGCGTCGTCCGGGTTGGCGAAACTCACCGATACCGCTTCGTCCTCGTCAGGGAGTTCCCGACGGTCGTTAACGCGAGCGACGAGCGCCCCGCGATCGATCGCGAGTTCCTCGACGGCGGCTGGCGTTATCGGTCGTCCCTCACCCTCGACGGTGACGATGACGACCGCGTCCGCGAGGTCGTGCTGGCGGACGCGTTCTTGCACGCGGTCGATTCCCTCGCCCTCCGCAAGTTCGACGTCGACGAAAACGAACTCGCGGGTCGTCGCGAGTCCGCGCCGGCTGATCGCGACCGAGTCCCCGTATTCGACGAGATTGTACCCGCGTTCCTCTCGTTCGCTCGCGCTTGCGCGCTCGGTCGACCCGCAGTACGTGACCCACGTGTCGAGCACTTCGGCGGTGTCCGGCGCGTGATTGTCACCCAGTAGGACGGCGTCGAAGTCGACCGTCGACTCCTCGAGGACCGTTTCGGTATCCCAATTTGCGTGCGCGAATGGTTCGAAGAGGCCGTGGCTCACCAGCGTCGTACTGTCGGCCTCGGCGGGTTTCGGTGCGAAATCGTACTCGAGGTCGTCCCGCCGCGAGCGGGGAACGAAGTCGAGTCCGTAGAACGCAGCGCCGCCGACGACGACCGGGTCGGCACCCAGTCGAGTCGCCAATCCGAGATCCGCAAAGAGGTCGAGCCACTGGGCATCGCGTTTCGACTCGTGGTTTCCGACGACGGCGAGAAACGGAATGTTGGCTTCGTCGAGCGTTCGGAGGATGTCGACGGTCCCCTGCAGGTCGACCAGGCTCGGCCGGCGGTCGTGAAAGAGGTCGCCGGCGTGAACGACGGCGTCGACGCCGTCGGCAACCGCGTCCTCGATGACGGTGCGAAACGCCTCGAGGAAATCTCGTCGTCGCTCGGGCGAATTGTACTGCTGGTACCCGATGTGGGTATCGCCCGTATGGATTACCCGCGTCATTGTCCGATCGTTGGCAAGCCGTCCCTAAAGGGATTCCGTGACCGAGGTGAAAGTATACGTGGACTATCTGCCGAACGAACGGCATCCTCGGAAAGAGCCGCGACTCATCGCGAACGAGACTCGTGATGTCGACCCGGAACGACTGCCAGTACGATGGTACCGACAGCGACGACGAGCCACCCTCCGATCCCGACGGCGACGGTGAGCGTGTCGTCGACGAATCCGCTCCGATCCAGTAGCCCGTCGTTGCCCTCGGAGCGTGCAGAACGGTCCCCTTCGTTCGAACTCGCTCGAGTCCGACCCGCATCCTCGCTTACAGTTCCGGTGGCTGTGGCCCCGAGAAGGGCCGTTTTCTCTCCACCGGGGTCGGAGACCGCATTCGAGGTGCCCTCAACTCGAGCTTCAGTGGCCCCGTTACTCGCCGGTCCCGCGGGTAGACCGGTCCAGCAGTGAATGCAGTATGCCGCCGTTTATCAACGGGTTCGCCACACTCCGGACAGTGGGGACCGCCGGTGAAATCACTCATCGCTCGTTTACGCTCGCCCGATACCCGCGGACGTCGTGTTCATCGTTCGATCGTCTTCGGTGACGAGACGCTAGTAAACTACCCCACCCTACTCGCTCACGGCGACGCCGTTCGCTTCGTTGAGGGTGAGGCTTTCGCGTGGACTCCCGTTCTGGCCGCCGTCGGCGGCAGGCTCGTACTCGCCATTCACGTTCAACGTCCCGCGATTCAAGCGCACGTTTACGGGCGCGCCTCCGCCCGACGACTTTTGCGCCGAGCGGAGATGCTTCAGACCGATGTTCTTCGCTGCGTTGTAGTCCGCGTGGGGTGAGTAGTTGCACTTCAGGCACTCGAATACGTCCTGTCCGTCCGAGGTTGGACGGTTGTCCTCGTGGGTGAACCCGCACTTAGAACATCGCTGGCTGGTGTACGCGGGACTCACCTGTTCGACCGAGATACCGACTCCCTCAGCCTTATACCCGACGTACTCGAATAGCCGTCGGAACGCCCATGCGTGGAACTTCTTGGCGCGAGGCATCCGCTGACGAATCCCCGTCAGGTTCTCGAACGCAATTACGTCACAGCCGTTTTCGATGGCTTCCGCGACGAGTTCTTTCGAGACGGTGTGTAAGAAGTGGTTGTAGCGCCCCGTCTCAGTGCGTCCGACCGACTGGATGGTTTCGTGGGCGGCCCGCGTTCCATGCTGTTGAAGCGACCCACGTCGCTTCTCGAACTCACGATGCCAATGGTTCAACTCCGACCCGTTCCAGAACGCGCCCGTGGACGTGACGGCGATGTTTTCGATGCCGAGGTCAACGCCGAGGACTGTGCTGTGCCCGGCGTTGCCGTCGTCGGCAATCTCAGACTCCACATCCGCCTTTGTTCGGATGTGTAGGTAGAACTCCCCGTCGCGGTAGTGCAGTTCCGCACCAGTCACTTCGTAGTCGTCATTGTACAGGTATTCCGAGTGAGGCGTCTCTCGACTCCCGTCGGGAAGGACGTATTCGGCGGTGATACGTCCCTCAACAGTTGAGAGCGTGGCGTGATCGTCGGTGAACGTCGCACACCGCTTGTCGTAGACGAGCGTCGGGGCTGTGAAATGCGGTTTCCCCGCGCAGTCACCTTGCTTCCAGCGAGCGACGGCGCTCTGTACGGCGTCGGCGGCCTTGTTGCGAGCGTTCTGGACGAGATTCGCTTGCAGTTGCGTCTCTGCCCGCACGTCGTCGTAGGTTTCGCGTTGGAGTTCGGCTTTACTCGTGGTCTTGTATTCGCCTTGCCACGCGTGGTCTACGACGTAGTTAGCGGCCCACAGGAACTCAGAAATGGTTTCGTGGAGGAAGTCAGCGTCGCTGTCGGCCACGTCGAGTTTGACGGGGACGGTCCGACGGACCTCCATCCGTGTGTCAGATGAATGCTCTTGTCTTTAAGTGAGTAACGATTCGGTGGGGGAGTCGGCCAGCCATCAAGCGTGGCTGGTGTAGTACCGTGTCGGTTTCCTCTCCGGCCTACTCGCTTGTTCGCTCGCTCTCTTCTCACGGGCCTGCGGCCCGTTCGAATGGTCAGAGGGACCTCCGGTCCCTCTCGACTTGAGGCCGGAGGCTCCACCTTGCATTACGCTGAATCGTACCGTTTTTGCCCGCTCGTCCTATCCGGATAGCGCTCGACCCGAGCGCCACAGTTCGCGCTCAAAGGGACATGAACGGCGACGACTGCACAAGATACCGCGTTCGAGCGAAAAGATTCGCCGACGTCAGCCTATCAGGATTCGATGGCGAGGCTGTAGAGACGCTTTCGGGCGTCGGAGAACGAAAACCGAGAATCGATCACGTTCTCTTCGTCGAGGCGGTTCAACGCGTATCGAACCGTCCGAGAGGGCAGTAGCGTTTCGTCAGCGAGCTGTTGTTGCGTCATCGTGTCGTTGTACTCGAGAACTTTCGCGACGAGTTTCGCACTTGGCGGCAAATCGCGCACGTCATCCCACGTTCCCCGCTGGCTGGTCTCCTGTCGAAGCGACTCTGAGGCGCTCATCGTATCCACCCTTACCGAATACAAGGAGATAATATTTTCTATTCCATCTAATGCTCTACAGTAATACATCGTGGGTGAGTGTTCCTACCCGAAGCCTCTTATGAACCAGCCCCCAAGGATCGTGTGATGAGCGACACTGTGGACGACGTCGACCTCCCATACGACGAGGACGAGGCGTCCCAACAGGAGAAAATCCAATCGCTCGAGGAACGACTGGAAATCCTCGAGGCGCAAAACGAGGAGATGCGGGATAAACTCCTCGACGCGAACGCCGAGAACAATAAGTACCAGCAGAAACTCGAGCGACTTACACACGAGAACAAGAAACTCAAACAATCCCCGCTGTTCGTCGCCACAGTCCAGGAGATCGCGGACGAAGGCGTCATCATCAAACAGCACGGCAACAATCAGGAGGCGCTGACCGAAGTCACCGACGAAATGCGCGACGACCTCGAACCCGATGCGCGGGTTGCAGTCAACAACTCGTTGTCGATCGTCAAATCGCTCTCGAACGAAACGGACGTGCGCGCCCGTGTGATGGAAGTCACCGAAAGCCCCGACGTCAGCTACGAAGACATCGGCGGACTCGAAGAACAGATGCAAGAGGTCCGCGAAACCGTCGAAATGCCGCTTGAGAAACCCGATATGTTCGACGACGTCGGGATCGATCCCCCAAGCGGCGTCCTGCTGTACGGCCCGCCAGGGACGGGGAAAACGATGCTTGCGAAGGCAGTCGCTAACCAGACGGACGCCACCTTCATCAAGATGGCTGGCTCGGAGCTCGTCCACAAGTTCATCGGTGAAGGAGCCAAACTCGTTCGGGATCTCTTTAAGGTCGCCCGCGAACACGAACCAGCGGTCATCTTCATCGACGAGATCGATGCCATCGCCGCCAAGCGAACGGAGTCGAAAACCTCCGGCGACGCAGAAGTCCAGCGAACGATGATGCAACTGCTCTCGGAAATGGACGGCTTCGAGGAACGTGGCGAGATCCGCATCATCGCGGCGACCAATCGCTTCGACATGCTCGATCGCGCGATCCTCCGGCCGGGCCGATTCGACCGGCTCATCGAAGTTCCGAAGCCGAATCAGGAAGGTCGCAAGATCATCTTCGAGATCCACACTCGAGGAATGAACGTCTCGGACGATGTCGACTTCGGAGAACTGGCTGGCGAAGCCGACGATGCCTCTGGCGCCGACATCAAGGCAGTCTGTACCGAAGCAGGTATGTTCGCGATCCGCGATGACCGAACCGAGATTCAGATGGACGACTTTCGAAGCGCCTGGGAAAAAGTTCAGGCCGAATCCGACGAAACCGAAGACGTCTCGAAAACGTTCGCCTGAGAGACACTTACAGCGGTCGTTGGCAGCTCGTTCAATTATTATCGATCGGCACACGGAATGTTCGTTCGTTCGCGTCGCAGTTAACGCGATTCACGCCCGTCCTGTTCGGACCTCGGTTCCGACAGAACGTCGGAATACTCGCCTCACGGGAAGGGCGGGACTCTCTCGCTGTTACAGGTAGCATCAGGCTATCACTGGTTCCAGCTGGGAAATTGGAAAGCGACGGCTGTTGATCCTATCCGAAAGCCAACTCACACCGCCCCTTCGAGACATGGTAACCCTTTTCCCCAGCGCTACAGAACTCGATGGTATGACGGACGAAAACGAAACACCTGACGAAGAGACCCCAGGCGAGGACAATGAGGAGAAATCCTTCCGAGAACGAGTCGAGGAAATTCGCGAGAAGCGAGCAGAAGAGGGTGAAGGAGAGGGTGATGCCCCCGAATCCCCGTTCGGCGGCGGCGGTGGCGGACCCGGCGGCCCCGGTGGTATGGGCGGCAATCCGTTTGCCCAGATGATGGGCGGAATGATGGGCGGCGGCCCAGGTGCAGGTCCAGGCGGTCCCGGTGGGCCGGAAGCCGGCGGACAAGACGAGAGCAACGAGGAACTCGTCCGCGAAGTCCGGCAACTGCGCGACGAACTGCGCGACCAGACCCGCGCAATCAAGCGAATCGCCGACGCACTCGAAGACCAGTAATTTTCTTCCCGATCCGTTTTCGCCGCTTCCATCGTTCGACCAGCGATGCCGACGACACCACGTCAGTCGACTCCGAGCCGAACTATGCAACACGCGAACGGCCTTCAGTATGCGGTATCACGTCGCGAATAGCGTCTCGATGGCAATCACTGTCTCACACGGAGCCGTTCCTGTTCGTCGTAGCGGAATCCGGCTGCCTCGAATGCGGCCCGCGCCGCGCTTACGTTGACTTCGCCATCTGTCCCAAGAAACGGTGTTTCGGGATCGTCCCCCTGCCACTCGAGGCTTTTGGGGACCCACTGCTCGGTGACCGGCGTCGCGACGGGTCGTGCATTTCCGTAGAACACCTTCTCAACCAGCCACTCCTTGTCGATCAAGCGTGCAAGGACTCGTCGAAATCGTGGATTGCTAAACGGGGCCTTGCGCGCGTTGAATCCCAGGAAGTAAAACGTCCACGACGGAGACTCGAGTAACTGGCTGTCGCTGGAATCGTGGATAGTATCGATGACGTTGGACTCGAGTGACGTACTCGTTACGTCGGCGACGTCGTTTTCGACGGCGCGGATAGCAGTCTTGCTGCTCGGGGTGATCTGGACGGTAAGCTCGTCGACAGTCGGTTCCGGGAGATCGACGCCGGCCCGACGGGTGAAGTGTGAATCGTATCGTTCGAACGTGAGCTGATCACCTTCTGTACGACTCGCAAACTGATAGGGACCACTTCCAATCGGCGGAACGTTGTTCGTAACGACCGCTTTCGTGGTTCCCTGGGCGAGGCTTACGCCGACCGGCCCGTTCGGGTCTGCAGCCCGCTCTTGCCAGACGTGAGCGGGAAGAATGGGGACGAGAAAGGCCCGTTCGCCGACTTCCGGACTGGTGTCGACCGTTATCTCCAGGCGAGTGGGACCTCTCACTTCGACCGTTTCGATGGCTTCAACCTGTCCTCGATACCGAGGGGCCGGCGTCTCCACTTCGTGATTCCCGAGGGACATGTCCTTCAGGAACTGGTAGGTGAACTCGACGTCGGTTGCGGATATCGTCTCCCCGTCGTGGAACTCACACCAGTCGCGGAGGTGGACGTCTGCCGTCCGTCCATCCCACTCCCACGACTCAGCGAGCCACGGCTGAACGTCTCCGTCAGGGTCGTCGGTCGCCAGCGAGTCGTATAGTAATTCAGTGAACGTTCCACGGCCCCGGTGGCTGATAGCGAGGGGGTTTAAGTTGTCCGTCGGTCTGGCATCCGTATTAATCGCACGTAGCGTCTCGACGCTTTCGGCCGGTTCGAGGCCGAGATATCCGCGTCGCGTCGCGAGGTGGCCCTCATCCCAACCGTCGAACCGGTCGCTTCTCACCATCCGGTGCTCCTCTGGGATACAGATCGGAACGAACGGCTGGACGGTCGCTATCGTTTCGAGTGCGTCCGTGACCGCTTCGCGACGATCCGCCCCTTCGGCGGTGCGTTGTTTCTCGAGAAAGGCATCAACGGTTAAATTGGTGAACCCGAAGGGGTTTTGCCAGCCGGATTCGTCGGCGTACAGCGAGTGCAACGCCTGATAGAGGAAATCCGGGTCGGTCCCGCCCGGGTGACGACCGATGCAGACGTCGAAGTCGTGGTCGTAAAGAACGGTCTGGAGGAAATCGATACCAGATCGAACGTCGAAGGAAACGTCTATCCCGACCGTCTTGAAGATACGTTCGAGTTCGTTTGCAATTCGAATGCTCTCCCTGTCGCTGTCTGCGGGGAGCGTGGTAATCGTCAACGAGAGTTGTTTGATGTTGTTCCGGGTCACGAGATCCCGGAGGCGATTAACACACCCGCTGGTCGAGACTGTCACTCCGGTCGTCGCCGCCAGCATGGCACGACGGCTGACGCTACTGCCGCCAGTGTTGCGGTTGCTCCGATTGGGGGCAGCCCGTCGTCCGTTCATCTTGTACGTCTGCCACAGTAATCTGCCGCGATATAACAGTATTATGTTATCGGGAGTCCGCGGGGTAACGGCACAATCGATCCTCGCAAACGGTGCGGTCGTCCGGTATCCACCCGGGTACTTGAACCGCGAGCTCAGTTTCGCTTTGACGTATTCGAGCCGGTGTGTCAGCTCCGTCGAGGCGAGTTGTGGCGTTCGAACGGACACAGGGAACCAGTTCGATGCCGAGACTGCGACGCCGTTCAGAACCGCGGATGGCGAGGCATATGACGGCAGTCAACCATCCGTTCCGAAGGTAGTGACCGGGCAAAACCGCAAGCGACCTGGTTACTCGTGTTCTTGCTTCCACGGAATTCGATCACCGTACTGGTCGAACAGTTCTGCGACGGACCAGCGGTCGACGAGCCGGTCGGAAAGATCCACACAAAGGGCAGCAAGCACCAAGCCAGCGGTGACGTCGATCCCCCAGTGAATCCCGAGGTACATCGTCGATATTGCGACGCTTGCTGCCAGGATTACTGCGACGGGAAACCACTTCGGGAATTTCGAGCGAGTTATCCACGCGAACGTGGCGACGGTTGCAGAGAGCGACGTGTGCAACGACGGAAAAACGTTGGTGTTCGTGTTGACTTCCCGCGTGAGATACTGATATTGTGGGTTTGTATCGTATAACATTCGTTCCATCAGTTCGGCAGGCATCAGATTCCGAGGACCGTACGCGATTACGAGGATATACAGCACCAATCCGATCGCGTAGTTAAGGGCGTATGCCGTCAACAGCCGACGAAAGATCCGAGTATCCGAGAGAGTGAAATACGCGATAATGGGGAATATCAGCAGAAACGTATATCCATAGACGTAGATCGACGAAAAATACGCCGTCGTCTCCGCTGTCTGGATCGTCCGGAAGATCAGAATAAATTCTCCTTCGATGTTGTAGAAGGTCGAAGTCAGATGAATTCCGATCTCCCGGGAGAGATCCGGCGCCGTCTGCCTGGCGACCCGGTTGATCAGCAACACGATCAACAGTACGACGATCACCGGTGCAGCGGTCTGCAGTCTGCTTCGCCATTCAGATCGCGTTTGAGCAAGACGTTTGCGGCCGATAAAGACGGCTATCGAAATCGGCAGCAAAATCAAGATAACGGCGACGAGCTGAGTCAGCACCTCGGCGAGCATCGCTTCTAATATCCTCCAAGCAGTCTTCCGTTATCATCGTAACGGAACCCTGCCCGCTCGAACGCCTTTTTCGCTGCTTCGACGTTGAGCGTTCCGTTCGAACCGACGAACGGCGTTACCGGATCTTCACCGTTCCATTCGAGATCCGCGGGGACCCAGTCACCGGAAACCGGTGTCGCAGTTGGTGTCGCGTTTTCGTAGAACACGTCCTCGACGATCGCTTTTTTATCCAGCAACTGTGTGATCGCTCGGCGGAAATAGGAATTGCTGAACGGCGCATTACGAACGTTGAACCCGACATGATAGAACATCCGTGACTTGGACTTCAGTTGCTCGACATTCGGCGAGTCGCTCATTGCGGCCAGCGAATGGGCGCCGAGCATCGTAGCCGTTACATCCGCCCCACCGTCTTGAATGCGTCCAATCGACGAGACGCTGCCCGGATCGACACTGAACCGCAGTTCGGCGACGGTCGGCGCTGGCAATTTGACGTCGTCCCGGTGGGTGAAGTGATTGTCGAACCGCCGGAGAGTAAGCGATTCGTCCTCGGTGCGACTATCGAACTGGAAGGGGCCGCTGCCAACAGGCGGAACGTTGTTCGTGGTGACGGCGCTCCACCGGCCCTGCGACGCAGTGAACTCGCCGTCGAGAGCGTGTTCGTTGACCCGCTTGCGCCACACGTGCTCGGGCAAGATCGGTACTGTCAGGGCACGTTTGCATGGCTCTCGACCGCCAGTTACCGTCATGGTAAGCTCGTAGTCGCCGTTCGTCGTGACGCCGTCGACAACGTCGACCTGACCCTGATACTGCGGCGCTGGTGATTTGAGAGGCGCTCGCCCCAATGACGTATCATCAAGGAATCGATAGGTGAACGCGACGTCGTCGGCAGTCACAAGCTCACCATCGTGGAACTGACAACCCTTTCGGAGCGTGACGGACATCGTCTGCAGCGTCTCTTCGCCATCCGTCGCTTGCTGGTCGTTCGCCGATTCCTCGCCAGTCGCCGGCTCACTGGGTATTTCCCACGATTCCGCTAGCCACGGCTTGACGTCGTCGTCGTGGACAGTCCCCAGCGAATCATACAGTAGGCCGATGATCGTTCCCCGCTTTCGAAACGTCGCTGTGAGTGGGTTGAGATTCTTCGTGATGCGGCTGCTGGTTACGAGCGCGTGGAGTTGATCGACGTCCTCGGCCGGCTCGAGACCCAGATAACCGTGTCGTGTCGCGAGATTCCCCTCGTTCCAACCCGTAAATCGATCCGACCTGGCGACGCGATACTCGTCAGGGAAGCAGATCGGTTCGAGCACTTTCTCCTGTGTGAGTCCTCTCAAGATGTTTTTGATTTCTCGTGTGCGTTTTTCGCCGGTGGCTCGACGCTGTTTCTCGAGATGAGTGTCGAAGAACGCCTGATCGGTGAACCCAAACGGATTTTGCCACCCTGCTTCGCTGGCGTACGTAGAGTGGAGAGTCTCATAGAGGAAGTCAGGATCGTAGCCAGCCGGGTGGAGACCGACGTAGAGATCGAAGTCGTGGTCGATCAACACTGCTTTCAGCAGTTCCGATCGCGACCGCATATCCAGTGAGACTTCGATCCCGACCTTTTCGAGGTTCTCCTCGAGTCGACGTGCGATCCGTACGTTCTGTCTGTCTGCGTCCGCGGGGACAGTGGCGATTGAGAGGGAGAGTCTGTTACTTCCGCGGTGGTTTACGACGCTTCGAACGCTATCGATGCAGCCGCTCGTCGTGATCGCGGCGCCTGCAGCGCCGCCAGCGAGCACCGAGCGCCTGCTAACGCGGTTCTCGGAGGGAGAGGGGTTCCAATTCATTCGGTTATGTCACACCATTTTGCATTTGATATATAACAATATTGCGTACTATAGCCGAACGCCAGGTGGGGTAAAGAATCTTTTCAATCATCGGTACATTATCTTCAGATTAGTATTCGATAGGAACTCACTAGCATTCGTTTCAACCGCGGGAGGGCACGACTCCATCGATAGAGCGCAACATCAATAGGGTAACCGAGGGAAAACGGAGTATGGAGATCGCCGCCGAGCGGATAGAGCGGCTTCAGGACCTGGCTAGAGCGGCGGCGTCGAACGGCGAGGACGACCGAGCTCGATACTACGTCCGCCTCGCGCGTCGAATCGCGGAGCGAAATCGGCTTTCGCTTCCCCGGGAGTTCCGACGGTTTACGTGCGACCGCTGTGACGCCTATCTCAGGCCGGGAACGAACGCCCGCGTCAGAGTGCGAGACGGCCACGTCGTCATTACCTGTGACTGTGGTGCCCACGCGAGATATCCGTACGAGGACTGACGACCGTCATCGCAGGAATGCCACGAGGAGTGGTCGCCGACCGCTCGGACGATTGCCCCGAATGTGACGCTAATCGCCGTCGGATTCTCGTTCGAGAAGATTGAAACGGCTCGGTTCACAATCCTATGCCATGGATAAACAGGAGCTCAAGCAAGACGCACATGATCTCGACGTTACCGTCTGGGTCGGTAAAAGCGGCATCGACTCGGTCGTCGACGAACTCGACGATCAACTCTCGAGTCGAGACCTCGTGAAAGTAAAGTTTCTCCGCGCAGCCCGCGCGGGCAGTTCGACCGACGAAAAGGCGGCCGACCTCGCCGACCGCGTCAACGCTGAACTGATTGAAACCCGGGGGCATACAGCGGTGATCTATCGATGAGTATCGGGGTACTACTGACCCCGTTGCAAACGCTTGGCCCCATCGGCAGCCAACTCGAAGAGTTGGACTTCATCAACGAACCCTTCGCCGCCGGTGCGGAAAGTGCGATCAAGTTCGTCATCGCGTTCGCCGTTATCTGGTTCGTCGGCCGGACGGTCGTCGTGCCGCTTACCAAACGGGCGTTCGAGAACCGAGGCCTCGACGAACACGTACAGAATCCGTTGTTGATGGTAACGAAGTTCGGTATCGGTTTCGTCGCCGTCGCGATCGCTTTCGGGTTCGCAGATTACGGGAATTTCCTCGTTTCGATGGCAGGCATCGCGGCGGCCGGGGCACTCGCCGTCGGGCTGGCGATGCAGGACGTGATCTCAAATTTCGTGGCCGGCGTATTCATCTACACCGACAAGCCGTTTCGAATCGGTGATTGGATCGAGTGGGACGACGGCGCCTATTCCGGCGTCGTCGAGGATATCAGCCTTCGCGTCACTCGCGTGCGAACGTTCGATAACGAATTACTCACCGTACCGAATTCAATACTTACTGACGGCGTTCTCAAGAACCCCGTCGACGCAGACGAACTTCGGCTGAAGTTCGTCTTCGGGATCGGCTACGACGACGACATCGATCAGGCGACCGAGATCATCGTCGACGAAGCCGAGCGCCATCCCGACATTATGGACGACCCTGCGCCCTCCGTCCGACTTACTGAACTCGGTTCGTCCGACGTCGGCCTTCAATCGCGGTTCTGGATCGCTAATCCCGCTCGAGCCGACTTCGTCCGCATCCGCGGCGAGTACGTCACTGCGGTCAAACGACGCTTCGACGAGGAAGGAATCGACATCCCCTACCCCGTCCGCACGCTCGAGGGAGGATTGTCGCTCGAGCGGGATCAGAGCATCGTCCAACCGGCCGAATAGGTGCCTCAATCGCCTCGAGGCAGTCCGCTGGAGCTTTATCGCGTGTAAGTGGCTGCCGGCATAGCGAATACGTCACCGGTACGTCCTACGAGATATCCCGGACGGTGGCGTTTTCCGGCGGGTCGAACGCGAACGTCTCGTCGTCGAGGCCGGTATTGAACCTGACCGACTCGAACCGTTCGGTCATGACGATCCGTTCTCCGTTCGGTTGCTCGAACACGACTTTCTCTTTCAAGGGATAGTCGTACTCCGTATCGATCCACAGCGTTTGTTCGACGGTCCGAAGATCCTCTGCCGGATTACTCGTCTCGAGTGCGAAGACGTATTCTGTATCGCCGACGATAGTCGAAATGCCTTTTTCGACGGTTTCGTTCTTCGCTTTGACGTCCAGAACGTGGGTTTCTCGGTCAGCGACTCGTTCGGTGCCTCGGTATTCGATACTGTAATTCTCGAGTTGTTTCTCGGCCATCGACGCCCGACTCGACCGCACCTCCTCGTTAGTGAACGGCTCTTCGGGTGCGAAGTACTCTGCTACCGACGAGTTCGGATAATAAAACCAGTTTTCCGTCGCGTTCGAAACGTAGACGTTCCCTATTCTACCCGGATCCGGCGACTCGAGTACTTTCGTTCGTTCGTCGACGTACGGTCGTTGTTTGACGCGAACCCGTTCGATAACTGATTCGGACCCGTTGGTCACGTTGTTCGTCCGAACACCCTGGACGTCCTCCAGTTCATCCGCGTGAACGTAGGCCCCTTCGAACACCACCTCGGGGTCGGGATCGGAATCAGGACCGCCATCATCGGTACCGCTCGAGGGGACACTGACCATCGAGCAACCGCTCAGAAGAACCATTATCGCAAGCGCTCCAAGAACGACCGTGTATCGTCTGTTCGTCATCGTTACTATCGACCATTATAACCGTTGTAAGTTTTTCTAAATAAGTGAGTTGATTTCGTGAGGTATTGAAAGAATTGAAATGCCGGACATCGAACGCAACGAAGAGCAAGATACCGCAGAGAAGTCCGGATAGGATCATCCCGACGGTGCTCTCGTCGCGAAGGTTGCGGAGAACGGCACCCGAAGCCTCCGCTTAGTCGGGTTACTGGAAACGATATGAATGCGGACGACCGGGGTTGCCCGGCGTTCCGTCCGGGGGAATCCCGGTTGCCTTCTCCACCCCGCGACCCGTCGAGCGACAGGTGTTCGGCGGTCCACTGCTCGCTTCCGCGCCTGATGGGCTGTCGCCGACTAACTACGATGGGTCGTCCCTGCGGACGGCCACCGGAGACCGCTGTCCCCGACGGACGAGGCTTCTCTGTTGGCTCCCGGGGCCCCGGCCGGTCTGACCGGACGCCCGCGGTGTTCGGTCCCCGCTAATGACCATAGCGCGGGTAACGAGCAGGGCCAAACTGCCCGACCTAGTCCAGTTCATAGTTGGCGTGCGGTACTTATGGGCCTTTCGTCTTCTACCCCCGACAGCAGGTATTGGTCCGACCGCCGGTTGAGTCACCCGAACGCTCCGGGCTCGGACGAGAGCGACCAGCGCGTTCGGTTTGTTTCTGACGGGCTACTCACAGCGGCGGATCGATCACTGGTCTATCGTTATGCTTCGCCTTCTAGACCCTCGAGCGCGTCGGCGAACTCGTCTCCTTTGAGCGCAAACTCGTCGTCCGATTCCGGCGAGACGACGTCGAGCGATCGGTCGAAGTGGTCGGCCGTCAGCTCGATCGCGGCAACGTCGGTCTCTTCGCCGGCTGCTTTCGCGCGGACGTGTTCGCGGACGGCGATCGTCGCGGCTTCGCGGCAGACGGCTTCGACGTCCGCCCCGGTGTACCCGTCCGTCTCGGCCGCGAGATCCTCAAGGTCGACGTCGTCGGCGAGCGGGCGATCTTGCGTATGGATCTCGAAGATTTCCCGGCGAGCCGGTTCGTCGGGTTCGTCGACGGAGACGTGACAGTCGAGACGACCCGGCCGGAGGAGCGCGTCATCGATCAACTCTGGTCGGTTCGAGGCCGCGATGACGACGACGTCCTCGAGTTCTTCAAGCCCGTCGAGTTCGGTCAAGAGCTGGGAGACGACTCGCTCGCCGACGTTGGAGTCGCCGGTTCCAGTCCCGCGCTTGCTCGCGATGGCGTCGATCTCGTCGAAGAAGACGACCGTCGGCGCGTTCTCACGGGCCTTACTGATGACTTCGCGGACCCCCTTCTCGGATTCGCCGACGTACTTATCGAAGAGTTCGGGGCCCTTGACCGAGATGAAGTTCGACTGGGACTCGTTTGCCACCGCTTTCGCCAGCAGCGTTTTTCCGGTTCCTGGCGGGCCGTACAGGAGAACGCCCTTGGCGGGGTCGAGGCCGACGCGTTCGTACGCGTCGGCGTGTTCCATCGGCCACTGGACGCTCTCGCGCAGGCGTTCCTTGGCCGCCTCGAGTCCGCCGACGTCGTCCCAGCTGACGTCCGGCACTTCGACGAAGACCTCGCGCATCGCGGAGGGTTCGATGCCGCGCAGGGCGCTCCTGAAGTCGGCCTCCGTGATCTCTATGGCCTCTAGGGTCTCGGCGTCGATCTCCTCCTCGTCGAAGTCGAGTTCGGGGCGGACCCGCCGCATGGCGGTCATAGCGGCCTCCTTGGCGAGGTTTTCGAGATCGGCCCCGACGAATCCGTGGGTATTCTCAGCGTACCGCTCGAGAACGACGTCTGCGTCGAGCGGCATTCCGCGAGTGTGGATCTGCAGGATCTCTTCCCGTCCCGCAGCGTCGGGCACACCGATCTCGATCTCACGGTCGAAGCGTCCGGGTCGGCGCAACGCAGGGTCGATTGCGTCGACGCGGTTGGTCGTTCCGATGACGGTGATCTCGCCACGCCGTTCCAGGCCATCCATCAGCGAGAGCAGCTGGGCGACGACGCGGCGTTCGACGTCACCCTGTACGTCCTCGCGCTTGGGCGCGATGGAATCGAGTTCGTCGATGAAGACGATAGCCGGCTCGTTTTCCGCCGCCTCTTCGAAGACATCGCGGAGTTGCTCTTCGCTCTCGCCGTAGTACTTCGACATGATCTCCGGCCCGGAAATCGTCTCGAAGTGAGCGTCGATCTCGTTGGCCACCGCACGAGCGATCAGCGTCTTTCCAGTACCGGGTGGACCGTGCAGGAGGACACCCCTCGGCGGTTCGATGCCGAGCGCTCTGAACAGTTCGGGATGGCGCATCGGCAGCTCGATCATCTCTCGAACCTGTTCGAGTTCGTCATCGAGACCTCCGACGTCCTCGTAAGTGACGTCCGGCGGCCGTCCGCCGGTTTCGTCCTCGGACGCAAACGGGCCGGTTGCTTCGACCGCGAGTTCGTCGTCGCCCCGTTCGGTCACGATCACCTCGGTCTCGCTGCCGACGACGACGGAACCGCTCGGTTTGGTTTCGACGACGGTGACCGGTAGTCGCCGACCGGAACGCGTTGAGAGGAGACCAAAGCCGAGCGACAGCGAGAACGTGTCGCCGGGGCTGACGGCGCGTTCCGAGAGTTTATCCTTGAGGTACGAGCCGACGTCGCCCTGGATGCGGACGTTCTCGGGCAGCGCGAGGGAGACACGCTCCGCTGGTTCGACGTCGGCCGGCTCGACGCTGACCCGATCGTCGATTCGGACGATGCCCCGACCCGTGTCTTCGCTGCGGCCCGGCCAGACACGTGCGACGACTCGGCCGTCGGGACCCGCGATTGCGACGAAGTTGCCGCTCGATACACCGAGGTCGGTCATCGCCTCGCGATCGATCGCGGCCAGACCGCTGCCTACATCTTTCCGTTTCAGCGGTTTAACGCGGAGTTGCATGAGTGAACGGGTTCGAATTGGCTCGGTCGGTCTACGATCCGTCGACGCGTGCGAACGCCTCGAGCCACCGATTCAGGACAGGTCCAACCGGTCGACGCGTCCGA